>JAGWRO010000090.1 GCA_028876495.1 Bacteroidota bacterium | reverse complement strand
TTCCATCCAAAATTCTTGAGCAGATCATCTACAAAACAATAAATTGATATAATTTTATCTTCATTGAGCATCGGTAAAATAATTTTAAGTGGGTAACTCAAAATTATTCTTTATTCCGATGCTCTTTTTAACTAGCAACTTGAGTTAATTAGAATTTTGTTGCTGCCTTTGTGGACGAAGACTGGCTTCTACTTCGCTTTTAAATTTTGTGTACTGGTCAGCAGTAAAAATCCCTTTCAGTTTTGCATCCCTGTCATCCATTAATTTTTGAAATTGGCTGCGGTCAGGTCTCTCGCCTGAAGCTCTTGCATCCTGGAACATTTTCATTTGGGCTGTGTAAAAATCGGTAAAAACCTTTTCTGTGCTGTTTTGCTGTGTTGCATCAAGATTCAATGCAGGTGTAATTTTGTCCATCGTCATTTTTACTCTTTCAGGCACGGTCATACGTTGCATTCCCTGTGCGTAAATGCCGGTTGTTGCAATTAATATAAATGCAATCAACATGGTGAACTTTGTTTTCATTAATTTTTGTTTTTGATTTTTATATTTTTTAAAAGCGTTTGTAACTGTTACTTTTTATGTGGTTGCCCCGGGCGGCCAATCATACGAACAACTACTTTTTTCATTAAAGAATCAAACTTTTGTGTCTGCGAGTCTGTGCAGATTCCTCTTACTTTTTTAAAATACCGGAAAATGTGCATGTCAAGATTTTTTTGTTTTTGCGCAATAGAATCAGCATCAGCATTGAGTAGGGAATCTGAAACCTGGTTTGAATTAATTAATTCATAAAAATCCTTCTTCGCACTTCTTACCTCAGTAAATAACGGGTGCACTTTCTTCATTTGTTCTTCTCTCAATGCCTTGTATTGATCCAACTGATCTTTAGAAAAACCTACTTCATTTTGAAGACTGTTGTACATTCCGTTTGGTTCATGGTTCCTTTGTCTTCTTTCTGCAGGCTTCCCAAGCAGTACAAAAAATATCAACATGGTAATATTGGTGATCAATAGAAAAATAATGATCGTAATAAGTGACTTGGTTTTTTGTTGGCTGTTCATTATGGAGTTGAATTTACAAATTCATACAATGGAGCACTTAAAGAATTATATTCATCGGCAGTTGCCTGTTCACTATTTTGCTGATCGGTTAAATTTTTAGAATTGGCCGAAGAAAGAATTACGGCTACATTAATCATGATAATTAAACAAATGCAGGCAAATGCAACAATAGGTTTTGCTACAAAAGAAGAAATGACTTCCCACCTGCTTTTCTCTCTTTGCATTCGCGCTTCCAGGCGTGTAAAGAAAAATGGGCGCGGCGATGCTTTTTCTATACCATCAAGGCTTTGCATCGCTTCATCGATTTTCTTATCCAAATGTTGATCCATCGCTTTTCTATTTAAAAATACTACTGTAATGTACTTTGTTTTTAAGTTTTATTTCTTGTTCTTTCTCAAATCCATCACTAATCTTAGACGCTTTTTTATTAAAAACCCTGCTGCCGGGGTACTTATTTGTAGCATTTATGAATCCAATAACAAATAATACTCTTTCAATGTTGATTGCAGATTTTTTTTTGCGCGTTGCAAAAGTGAATCTACCGCCGATTCACTTGAATTCATAATTTCTCCTATTTCACGATAACTTAAATTTTCAATTTTATTAAGCACAAAAGCCATTTTTTGATTTACCGGTAATTTTTCAATCGCTTTAAAAAGAAGTGCGGCGTTTTCTTTGTTTTCGACCTTCACCCCCGGATGAAAAAAATCAGGAGGATCAATCATCAAACTATCATTTTTACCATACAAACTCTGGATAAAAGCAAAACGTTTTTTTCTTTTTTTCTTTCTCAGATGATCCAAGCATTTTGAAACAGTTATCCTGTAGATCCATGTAGAAATTTTGGATTCTTCTTTAAACGAAGAAACTGATTCAAATACCTGCATAAAAACTTCCTGTGCTGTATCTTCAGCATCTTCTGCATTTTGTAAAAAACCGATAGCAGTATTAAAAACCATATTCTGCCATGTTTCTACAATTACCTTAAAAGCTTCCCTGTCTTTTTTTTTAACCAGGGCAATCAATTCACTTTCATTCAAAGCAAAAATATTTAAATGCTAAAGTTGAGGTCCACCAGGGCCACGAGGAGGCCCGCCAAAGCCCCCAAATCTATGGAAGTCCCGTTCTCTTTCAGCATTATTTACCGGCTTCCCTTTCCCAAAAGTCTTCAATTTGTAAGTAAATGTCAGCATAAAATATTGTTGCAACACCTGGTTTGTCTGATCCTGCACATAAGATTCAGTTACATCTCTGGTAATACTTTTATTTTGTTTCAAAAGATCAAACACTGATAATTTTAATTCGCCATCCTGGTTCTTTAAAAATTTTTGACCGATCGCGATATTCCACAACCAATAATTCTGATTAAACCCATCGGTTAATCCTTTGTAAGATTCATTGGAAATATCATTATTTAAAAACAACCCCTTTTTGGTTAAAAAGTTGGTGTTAATTCCGATTGATTGAGTAAAATAATTGTTATTCAAATTGGGCTGAATGGTATTTTTTACCGTGTTAATATTGGCTGAATAGGATAAGTCAAAGTCAATGTACTCGCTGATATTGCTCGAAAAAACCGCACCTAAATTATAATTATAAGCATTGGAAATATTTTCAACATTATTGATCAACCCAGGTTGTTTAGCATAGCTCAGGCCTGCATTCAGATTTATATTTGATTTTATAAACTTAAGTGGCATCCCAAAAGTAAAGAACGAACGGGCATTCACATAACCGTTCATGTTTACCGGTTTTGATAGTTGAGACCCTTTGTACAATATAACAGAATTGGTAAGGGCTGAATCATGGGCCGCTGTGTAAGTGGCGTTAGTTACATAGTTATTAATGTTCTGCAGAAAAATATTTGCGAAAAAACTTTGACCTTTCACACTGTTCGTGTATGTATAACGGGTAATAAGATTGTTGGTGTATTGTTGCTGTAGATCAGGATTTCCAGTTGTGTAAAAAAACTGGCTGGTATTATTGATCACATTCTGCAATTGGTTTACAGAAGGTGGACTTACAGAACCACGATAAATAATCCTAAGGTTACTTTTTGAAGATAGTTTAAATCTTGAAAATACATGCGCCAGGAAATTGCTGTATGTATTATCAATACGGGACGTTTGAGGAAAAACCTGGTCGCTTTTTAATTCACTGTATTGGTAAGATATGCCGCCTGCAATCATATTATTCCTGTCGCCATGCCGAAAAGTAACGCCTGCATTTTGCGTATTGTAAGTATTATCAAATTTGTTACTAAGACTTGTATCCAATATAGAATATTTTGAAGAACCATTATCAAAACCGGAAGTTTCCTGGTCTGCCCTGCTGGTTTGAAAAGACGGGCTGTAGTTGATTTGCATTTGGGTTTTCGCAGCAATTGGTTCTGTATATTCCAAACTAAACCTATATTGATTCGTAAGACTTTTCTGGTTAGAAAGTTGTTTTACTGTGTCCTCTCTGAGAGTAGGTTTATAATAACTGTTATATGCATCTAAAAAGTTTTGGCCGTTCCTGTTATTGGAAGATTGAAAAATACCCAATGAAATACTTCTGCCCCTTTTTGAGAAGGCATGCCGAATCAACAACATGTTACTTAAACTATTACCATCGGTGTTACTATTTAAATCATTTTCAGTTTTGCTTAAAATATTTTGCTTTAATTCGTCCAGGTAATTAACCCCCTTCACCAAATTGATAGAATTGTTTTTCTGAAAATTCAGATTGGAGGTGGCAATAATTGTATTACTTGAATCGATCCGATAAGTAAGCCGGAAATTTACGCGGTTATTATAATTTTTTGTATCAGAAATGGTATTCTCATCATAGTATTGAGAAGAATCTTTTGTAATAAAATTCTGCTGATTAATGGTTTGATTGTTAGTGGTATTGCTGTTATTAAAAAAATAACTTCCGGTCACATCAATTTTCTTTCCCCAGGCATCACTATAATTTACGCCAAAGGCATTTGTTTTGGCAATTCCGCTTTGAGGGCCAACCATAAAATTAGAAGAAGATCCGCCCCTGAAATTTCCGCCTCCGCCACCACCACGTCTGCCGCCACCGTTTGTGGCGCCAATCAAATCCTGTGAAGAAAAATTTTGTTGATTTACATTATTAAATAACCCTAGCAAAGAAATCCTCCTGTCATTGTTGAAAAAACTCACATTTCCTCCACCGCTGTACCTGTCATCTGTTCCATAGCCTCCATAAATACGTCCAAAGTTTCCGTTACGCATATCTTTTTTGGTAACTATATTAATCGCTTTGGTAGTATTCCCATCATCGAAGCCTGTAAGCTGCGCCTGATCGCTTAACTTATCAAATACCTGGATTTTATCAACCACTTCAGCAGGCAGGTTTCGTAAAGTGGCAGTGGCATCATTTCCAAAGAAATCCCTTCCATCAACGGTTACTTTTTGCACAGTTTCACCTTGCGCAGTAACTGCCCCGGTTTGTTTATCTACGGTAATGCCTGGCATTTTTTTTATCAGATCTTCGCTGGTAGCATCGGGATTCACTTTATACTGATTTGCTGCATAATCAAGTGTATCGCCATTTTGTTTTACAGGAGGAGGAGCGCCGTTAATGAAAACAGTTGATAATGTTTCAGCTCTTTTTGAAATATTGATTTTGAGATTTACATTTTGATCAATTACTGTAACAGGCTTGTTTTGAGCAGCATAACCTACAGAAGTAACCGTTAAAGTATAGGTTCCATTAGAAACACCATCAAAAGTAAAATTGCCTTTTGCACCGCTTACCGTTAACATGGGGGCTTCTGATGAATCAGCGCCTGCCAGTTTTATGGTTGCATTAGAAACAGGCATATTGGTTGCTGCGTCCTCTACTATTCCTGTTACGGATTGCGCACTCAAACCGAATGAAAGGAAGAGGGCAAAAAAACAAACGAATAAATTTCTGAACATAAAAATGATTAATTAAATATTGGACGACGGTATTATAGGAAACCTGCGTACCGTTCATCACTTTTTAGAAAACGACTTTTATTTTTTGTTAACGGAAACTAAAAATCATTTCAATTATCTTGCACTCCCAAAAATTAAAATAATATTATGGAGTATAATAAGTTAGTTTCAGTAACAGGATTACCGGGTTTGTTTGAATTATTATCATCAAAATCTGATGGAGCGGTAGTAAGATCTTTAGAAGATAATATCACCAAATTCGTAAGCAGTCGGCAGCACAATTTTTCGCACCTTGAAAGTATTGAAGTATATACCACAAAAGATAATACCACGCTTGCAGAATTATTTGAAGCAATGAAAGAAAGTAAAGAAAAAGTACCTGAAGCCAATGCTGATGGAAAAATATTAAAAGCTTATTTTGAAAAAGTTTATCCTGATCTTGATTTTGACAGGGTATATGTGAGTGATATGAAAAAGATGATAAAATGGTTTCATATCATCGACAAAAATAAAATTGATATTAAAGTAAAAACAGAAGAAGAGAAGGAAGCAGCACCTGAAGCCAAATCCACAAAACCTGCTCATGTGGAAAATGTAAAAACAGCCAAACCTCAACAGGCAAAACCCCGCAAAATTGAAAGCAGAGGTGTGAAGTAGAAAGTATCAGGTATCGGGTATCAGGAGAGGATTGAGCAATTTATAAAATCTGTATTTCTAAATATTCAATAAAAATGAACGAGTCTGCCGACATACAAAAATTAGAAAGGCATTATATACCACAGGATCTTACTATTACCGATTGGAAAACTATCGAGCCCTACTTTAAAGAACTTTTAGAGAGACCCATCAATTCAAAGGAAGAACTTGAGCAATGGTTTAAAGACATTAGTGAGATGGAAGCCGCTGTGAGCGAAGATATTTGCTGGCGCCAGATAAGAATGACCTGTGACACGACCAATAAAGAACTCGAAGAATCTTTCAATTTTTTTGTACTTGAAATACAGCCGCACATTCAACCCTATGCTTTTGAACTGAATAAAAAACTGGTAAACTCGCCTTATATAAATGAGTTAGATAAGGAAAAATATTTTACTTACCTGCGCTCGATCAAAAAAAGCATTGAGCTTTTCCGGGAAGAAAATATTCCGATCGAATCAGAAATTGCTGTATTACAACAAAAATATGGAATGATTACCGGCCAGATGGCAGTTGATGTTAATGGCAAGACGTATACATTACAACACGCTTCTAAATTTTTTGAAAGCCACGACCGGCAACTGCGTGAAGAAGTTTATAAAAAAATAGCTGAAAGGAGGTACCAGGATAAAGATCAGTTAAATGACCTTTTCTCACAATTAGTCAATAAAAGAAACCAGGAAGCGCTAAATGCCGGTTTTGAAAATTACCGCGATTTTAAATTCAAACAACTCGGTAGATTTGATTATACTAAAGAGGATACTTTTCGTTTTCATGAATCGGTAAAACTTCACGTGATTCCCCTGGTTAATAAAATTCATGTCCGAAAAAAAGAAAAATTAAAATTAGATCATCTTCGTCCCTGGGATTTGGAGGCCGAGCCTGAAGGCACAAAACCATTAACGCCTTTTGAAACTGGTAAAGAATTGTTGGACAAAACGATTGAGTGCTTTACAAAGCTTCGGCCGTTTTTTGGCGATTGCCTGCGTAAGATGAATGAAATGAAGCATCTTGACCTGGAAAGCAGGAGCGGCAAAGCGCCTGGTGGCTACAGCATGCCACTTGTCGAAACCGGAGCTCCGTTTATTTTTATGAATGCCGCCCAATCAATGCACGACGTTACTACTATGGTTCACGAAGGCGGCCACGCTATTCAATCATTTCTTTCCCATTCGCTTGAGTTAAGTTCTTTTAAAGATTACCCGATGGAAATTGCCGAAGTTGCCAGTATGGCTATGGAACTATTTACCATGGACCATTGGGATGTTTTCTTTGATAATAAAGAAGATCTTAAAAGAGCAAAAGAACATCAGCTGGAGCGTGTGATCACTCTTTTCCCCTGGATTGCAATGATTGATAAGTTTCAACATTGGATTTACGAAAACCCAAATCATACTTTAGAAGAAAGATCCAAAAGTTGGATGGAGATATTCAAAGAATTTTCCGATGGCGTTATTGATTACTCAGGTTTGGAAAAATATGTTGAAAATGGCTGGCAAAAGCAATTGCATTTATACGAAGTTCCGTTTTATTATATTGAATATGGAATTGCGCAGTTAGGCGCAATCGGGCTTTGGATGCAATACAAAAACAATCCTGAAAAAGCATTAGATAATTATGTGAACGCCTTAAGTCTTGGGGGAACGAAAACTTTACCTGAATTATATAAAGCGGCGGGATTAAAGTTTGATTTTTCTCCTGAAAATATAAAAAGCCTGATGGAATTTGTAAAGGATGAATTGGAAAAAGTGGAAGAATAGTAAACGAACTTTTTTATAAGATTTCTATTTTAAGTTTTAAAAGGACAAAAAAGGTTTCGCTTTTTGACTTAAAAATGCATCCGAAAAAAAATCCCATACAATCCATTTCGTGATTTTGCATTAATTTCACGGCTCAATTCTCAAATAAAAACTGTATTAATACTATGGCGGAAGCGATTAGAATGCCACGAATGAGCGATACCATGACAGAAGGCGTGATAGTGGAATGGCACAAGAAAGTAGGTGATCAAATTAAACCCGGCGACCTTTTAGCCGATGTGGAAACAGACAAAGCAACGATGGAACTGGAAAGTTATAATGAAGGAACACTTTTATATATTGGTGTTGACAAAGGGAAAGCTGTGCCGGTTGAAGGAATTCTGGCCATCGTAGGTAAAAAAGGAGAAGATTATAAATCCCTGTTGGCAGAAGAAAAAAAGAAAACTCCGTCAGGAGATAACCAGCAAGCGAATTCAGAAGTTTTTCCTAAAAAAGACGAGAATGAAGAAAAAGCGATTGCTGAAAGCCAGGAAAAACAATCTGATAATAAACCTGCTGAAGTTGGAAAAAGTGCCGAATTGCCCAAGGATGCCAAAGTCATCCGCATGCCTTTGATGAGCGACACCATGACCGAGGGAAAAATAATTCAATGGAACAAGAAAGTAGGTGATAAAGTAAATGCAGATGATTCACTGGCCGAAGTTGAAACTGATAAAGCCACTATGGATGTAGTAGGCTATGAAGAAGGAACACTTTTATACATCGGCGTAGAAGCAGGAAAAGCCGCTAAAGTAAACGACATTATCGCAATTGTTGGAAAACCCGGAACAGATGTAAAAGCTTTTGTAGAAGCTCAAAAACATACACCACAAAAATCTGAAGAAAAAGCAGAAGAAACACCATCACAACAAACAACTCCACAACCTGCTGCTCAAAATAATGTAACACCACAAGCTTCTTCAGAAGGCGGAAGAGTAAAAGCTTCACCTCTCGCTAAAAAATTAGCAGAAGAAAAAGGAATTGATATATCACAGGTTCAGGGTAGTGGCGACGGAGGAAGAATCGTAAAAAGAGATGTAGATTCTTATGTTCCTTCAGCTGCACCTAAACCTGCAGAAACGAAAAAAGCTGCAGCAGAAGCTAAACCACTTCAGCCTTTTACTCAAATAGGCCAGGAAAGCTATGAGGACATTCCGAATTCGCAAATGCGCAAAACCATTGCACGCCGTTTGGGAGAAAGCAAATTCCAGGCACCGCATTTCTATCTGACGATGGAAATCAACATGGACAATTCAATTACTTCACGGAAGGCAATCAATGAAGTAAGTCCGGTAAAAGTTTCATTCAACGATTTGGTAATAAAAGCCTGCGCGATGGCGCTTCGCCAGCATCCTGCTGTAAACAGCAGTTGGAGAGGTGATTTTATCCGGCAGAATAAGCATATTCATATTGGATCAGCAGTTGCCGTTCCTGATGGATTAATTGTTCCGGTAATTCGTTTTGCCGATCAAAAATCTCTTTCCCAGATTGCTGCTGATGCAAGCCAGTTGTATGAGAAAGTGAGAAATAAAAAAATTCAGCCGGAAGAATTCACCGGAAATACATTTACAATTTCTAATCTCGGTATGATGGATATTGATGAATTTACCGCAATCATCAATCCGCCGGATAGCGCAATACTTGCGGTAGGCGCCATTAAAGAAAAAGTAGTGAAAAAAGGCGATGGCTTCGCTGTTACCAATGTAATGAAAGTAACGATGAGTTGCGATCACAGGAGCATTGACGGCGCTGTAGGAGCCGCTTTCCTTCAAACCGTGAAAAAGTATTTGGAAAATCCGGTTACGATGTTGGTGTAATTAGAAAATAAAAATCATAAATATTTATGGGTTTACTGGAAGCAGTAAACCTTTTTTTATTTACAATAAGTGTTACAAAATAGTTTTAAATTTAATAGTGAATAAAAACATTCAATCCACTTTACAACTTCTTCGCTTTCATTTCTCTTTTTTTTTAATGCCCGTGTATTGGTTTGCGGTAAGCCAGGTAAAAAATATCAATTGGATGAATGCGCTGCTGGTATTCGTTATTTTGCATTTATTGGTTTACCCTGCCAGCAATGGTTACAATAGTTATATGGACCGCGACACAACTCCGGTTGGTGGCATACAAAATCCGATGCAGCCTGCAAAGCTTTTGTTTTATACCACACTTTTTATGGATGCGGCGGCGCTTTTGTTAAGTTTCACAATTTCGCCCATCTTTTCTATAGGAATTTTTTTCTACATTCTGGCTTCAAGGGCTTATAGTTATAGAAAGATCCGGCTAAAAAAATATCCTGTCATCGGTTATCTAATCGTAATTATCTTCCAGGGAGCAGTAACTTTTTTTTTAGTGTATCAAGGAACCAGCAGCAACCTTTCTTTACAAATTCCCGTTTTGGCATTGATAGCTTCTAGCTTGCTCATCGGGGGTTTTTATCCGCTTACACAAATTTACCAGCATAAGGAGGATTACGAAGATGGTGTAATCACGATCAGCTATAAATTGGGCTATAAGGGCACTTTTATTTTTACTGGCATTGTATATGCTTTGGCTTTTGTTACATTAGGTTGGTATTTTTATTTAAAGGCAGCAATTTTCAAATTTATTATTCTTCAAATCTTTATGCTTCCAATTATCGTATATTTTTTTAACTGGTTTGCAAAAGTTTTAAAGAGTAACAGTGAAGCAAATTTTAAGAATACCATGCGAATGAATGTAATCGCTTCTGTGTTTACAAACCTGGCATTTATCACACTCTTAATTTTAAAATTCATTTGAGTAAAATTGTTTCCATATCAACCGCACTTCCGGCTTACAGGCATGAACAAAATGATATTCTGCATTTTATGCAGAACGTTTACGCCATGGATGAGGTTGAAAAACGGAAACTTAAATTTTTATATCATCAAAGCGCGATCAAAAAAAGGTATTCTGTTTTGCCCGATTATAGTCTTGATGCCGGCGAATGGCAATTCTATCCGGCTTCTGAAAATTTAGAACCCTTTCCGAACCTGGAACTGAGAATGGATTGGTACAACAAAACAGCTCCTGGCTTATCTGTAACTGCGGTAGAAAAATGTATCGGTCAAAAAATAAAAAAGGAAGAAATTACGCATTTGATAACAGTAAGCTGTACCGGAATGAGCGCTCCGGGTTTGGATTTGCAAATAATGGAATTGATGAATTTGCCTAAAAATATTTTCCGCACTTCTATCAATTTTATGGGTTGTTACGCCGCCATTCATGCAATGAAACTCGCTGATTCATTTTGCAAAAGTGACACCAATGCAAAAGTGGTTATTGTGTGTACAGAGCTTTGTACCCTGCATTTTCAAAAAGAAACTACTGCAGATAATATTGCTGCAAGTCTTTTATTCGGCGATGGATCGGCGGCTATTTTAGTTATGCATGACGATGCAAAGTCAGAAGGATTAAAGATTAAAAGTTTTTACAGCGAAGTGGGTTTTAATGGCAAAGAGCACATGAGCTGGCAGCTTTCTTCTTCCGGCTTTTTGATGCAACTTTCCGGCTATGTGCCCGAATTAATTGAACAGGATTTTAATCACCTTCTGCAAAATGCTTTGCAAAATGCCCATATGAATGAGGACCACATTTCACACTGGTGTATTCATCCGGGCGGAAAAAGAATTTTAACTTCAATTGAAAAATGCACTATTGTTTCTGCAAATGATTTAGAATTTTCATATAAAGTTTTGAATGATTATGGCAATATGTCTTCGCCCACGATTTTATTTGTGCTAAAAGAAATCATGAATTCTTTGGAACATGAGAAAGATAAAAAGGCCAATATTTTTGGCGCTGCATTTGGTCCCGGATTAACAATGGAAACATTCATTTTATCGAATGATTGATTATAAAAAGCGCTCCTTACAAAAAGAAATACTTGATCAAAATGATATCGCCTTTGCGGATATTGCTTTGAATATGAAAGAACTTGAGTTTATTAATTCGAAACTCGGAGGTCATTCAATCACAATTAAAGGATTTAAAGAATTATTGAAAGAAAAAAAAGAAGTTTCGGTTTGTGAAATCGGTTGTGGCGGCGGTGATAATTTAAGTGCCATCTTTCCCTATTGTACAAGACATAATATTGATGCAAGCTTTACTGGTATTGATATCAACAAGAATTGCATTGCTTTTGCAAAAGAAAATTCAAAGATTGAAAAGGTAGCTTTTATTGTTTCTGATTACAAAGAAGTAACCTTTGAAAACAATAAACCTGATATCATTTTCTCTTCTCTTTTTTGCCACCATTTTACCGACGATGAATTAGTGGAAATGATAAAATGGATGAAAAGTAATTCCAATATTGGTTTTTTTATTAATGATTTGCACCGGTATCCTTTAGCTTATCATTTTATAAAAATCGCCATAAGAGTATTTTCAAAATCTTACCTGGTAAAAAATGATGCGCCGATTTCTGTGTTAAGAGGATTTAAAAAAAGTGACTGGAAAAATATTTTTCAAAAAGCAGGAGTTAAAAATTATTCAATAAAATGGAAATGGGCTTTCAGGTATTTAATTGTTGTTTTCAATTCTGCACAACATGGCTGAAGCTTTAAACGATAAAATAAAAAAAGAAGAAATTTCTTACTTTACTGCAGCTATTGTCGGTGGCGGCCTGGCGGGGCTTTCACTTTCTATTCTACTTGCAAAAGCAGGATATAAAACCATCTTGTTCGAAAAAGAAAAGTATCCGATTCATAAAGTTTGTGGGGAATACATCAGCATGGAAAGCTGGCATTTTATAGAAAGTCTAGGATTGAATCTTTCTGATCTGCATTTGCCTCTTATAAAAAATTTAGTTGTTTCCTCTCCGAATGGAAACGCAATCCACACGAAACTTGATTTGGGTGGTTTTGGTATCAGCCGGTATTTGCTCGATAACAAATTGAAAGAAATAGCGATTGAAAATGGCGTTACTCTTTTGGAAGAATCAAAAGTAACTGAAGTAAATTTTGATACCGAAACCTTTTGTATAAAATATAACAGTGGTGAAGTTTCTTCTAAAATAGTGGCGGGAGCTTTTGGAAAAAGAAGCAATCTTGATGTAAAATGGAAGCGGGATTTTGTACAACAAAAACCGGGAAAATTAAATAACTACATCGGTGTAAAATATCACGTAAGAGCAGATGTTCTGTCAGACACTATCGAGCTTCATAATTTCAAAAACGGTTATTGCGGTATTTCAAAAGTTGAAAATGAGGAATATTGTTTGTGTTACCTTACTACTGCTAAAAATTTAAAAGACAACCACAATTCAATTAAGGAAATGGAAGAAAATGTTTTGTTTAAAAATCCATTTCTTAAAAAAATATTTACTGAATCTGAATTTTTATTTCATGAGCCTGTTACTATTTCACAGATCAGCTTTGATAAAAAAAACCAGGTTGCAGATCACGTGCTGATGTTGGGAGATGCTGCCGGAATGATAACACCTCTTTGTGGAAACGGCATGAGTATGGCTTTTCATTCTTCTAAAATTGCTTTTGAAAATATTGATTCTTTTTTCAAAAGCAACATTAGCCGAGAAAAAATGGAAAACAACTATTGCGAAAAATGGCAAAAAGAATTCGGCTCACGTTTAAAGAATGGAAGAATTATTCAGTCATTTTTTGGAAGAGAATTCGTTACCAATTTATTTATCCGAAGCTTAAAACCTTTTCCTTTTATCATTAATCAATTGGTAAAATCAACGCATGGGAAAGAGTTTTAGTAAATTTGCAATATGTCTCAGCAGCGGGTAATATTATTTGATGGCGTTTGCAATTTCTGCAACAGCGCTGTAAATTTTGCAATAAAAAGAGATAAAAAATCTACCTTAAAATTTGCTCCTTTGCAAAGTGCCGAAGCACATGCATTGCTCGCTTCTTATGATTTGCCATCTGTAGATATGAAGTCTTTTGTTTTTATAGAAAACGGCAGAAGTTATACCAGGTCAACTGCAGCATTAAAAGTTTGCAGGTATTTAAATAGTTTATGGCCATTAATGTATGGCTTTATTATTGTTCCAAAATTTTTAAGAGACGGGATCTATAATTGGATCGCCAAAAACAGATATCGGTGGTTTGGCAAAAAAGAAGTTTGCATGATACCAACACCCGAGGTACGATCAAGGTTTTTAAATGAAAATATATGAAAAACAAAATGACATTGGTTTTAGGTGCTACTACCAATCCAGCCCGATATAGTTATTTAGCGATTCATAAACTTCGCGAAAACGGGCACGATGTTGTGGCTATAGGCACCCATACAGGTAAAGTAAAAGATGTAGAAGTAGTTTCAGAAAAAAAGCCTATTGAAGATCTCGATACTGTTACTCTCTACCTGAACGCCAACAATCAAAAAGCTTACTACAATTATATTTTTGAGCAAAAACCAAAACGAATCATTTTCAATCCCGGTGCAGAAAATGAAGAACTCGAGCGCCTCGCCAAAGAGAAGAACATTGCCACGCAACATGCATGTACGTTGGTTTTACTAAGCACCAATCAGTATTAATACTTTTTTCGCAGCGTACTTTTCCGCAACTTTCCATAGATCAACGATTTTTCATCAAACGGTGAAATATTTTAATTGGATTGCCGTTTTATAGTCGTCCAAGATTTATAAAACCTAAATATCCTATCTATGAAAATCATGCACAAAATGGCGGTCCTATGTATGATCATTTTATTTTCATATACGGCCCATGCACAAATTCTCACTTCCAACAGGCAAAATCATTTTGATAAATACGCGGCAATACTGCCAACGCCCGAAAGCGAGTTGAGTAAAGCATTCAGCGTTCCTGAAGGTGGAAAAGTAAAAATCAATTTTGGAAATTTCTCTTTTAACGGAATCGTTACTTCTTCTATAAAACGATACGATAATTTATACGCGGTAATTGTAAAATCTCCAGACTTAAACAACACTATACTGACCATTTCAAAAAGGATCAATGATGATAAATCCATCACCTATGTGGGAAGGATCATCAATGATAAATATGCTGATGGCTTTGAATTAAAAAAAGAAAAGAACGGCTCCTATGCTATGAATAAAATAAAAACCGATGACTTGGTGGAGGATTATTAATCCACCAAAACCGTTTCCCTAAAAACGGCAACCATCCAAAATTCACCATACCATGAAAAAGATTCTATCTGTTATTTTAACGCTTCTGCTGTTGGTTTCATTTAAAACATATTCGCTGCCCAAACTCAGCAGTTTTCCTTCAGCGAAAGCAACCATTTTTCTTGATTTCGACGGGCAAACCGTGAGCGGAACGTCGTGGAACGGAGGTGCAACATTTTATTGTACTCCTGCCGGTTTAACCGATGCGCAGATCACTGAAATTTTTGACCGCGTTTCTGAAGATTATCGCCCGTTTAATATTAATATCACCACTGATTCGACAGTATTTTTAGCAGCACCTTTAACACAAAGAACCAGAATTATCATTACCCCCACCAGTGGGTGGTACCCCGGAGTTGGCGGTGTTGCATATACCGGTTCTTTTATATGGGGCGATGATACACCTGCATTTGTTTTCCCGGATAGGTTAGGCTACAGTACCAAACTTATCGCAGAATGTTGCACCCACGAAAGCGGCCATACTGTGGGCCTTTCGCACCAGTCAAAATATAGTGGAACCTGCAGCCTGATTTCAACTTACAATGATGGCGCAGGAATTGGGGAAACAAGCTGGGCTCCTGTAATGGGGAACAGTTACTATAGAAATTTATCCGGATGGAACAACGGGCCTACCCCAAGCGGATGCACCGCAGACCAGGATAATCTTTCTATTATTACAAGCCGGAACGGGTTTACTTACAGGCCTGACGATTATAGTGATGATCCGAAAAAAAATCCGGCTCCGATAAGTATTACCAATACCAACTTTTCTGTTGATGGTATTATTACTACCAATACTGATAAAGATGCATTCAAAATAAATCTGCCACAAAACGGAATCCTTCAAGTTGATGCAACTCCATATTCAGTTGGGCCCGATAATGAAGGCGCTGACCTTGATATGCAGGTAACATTGCTCAACAGCAACATGGACACAGTAAAAGTTTATAACCCTACGGACAAACTGAACGCCACTATTGACACTACTTTAATGGCAGGCGATTATTACATGGTTGTAAACGGATCAGGAAATGCAAATACAAGTAATTATGGAAGCCTTGGATCATACAGGATTGCCGGTACTTTTTCACAATTATCTGTTACACCAATAAGCCAGGTACTACTTTCAGGAGAAAGTGACAAAGGGAAACACAACCTAAGCTGGAGTATAATTTCTGACGAGCCGATTAAAAATTTATCAATCGAAAGTTCTTTTAATGGCTCCATCTTTACTACTCTTACCCAACTTTCTGTACTTGATAAAAACTTCAGCTATACACCACTTTTAAGTGAAAATATTTTTTACAGGCTAAAAGTAACTTCTGTAACCGGGCAGGTAAGTTATTCCAATGTAATTCCATTAAAACCTATAGAGGAAAGAAGTAAAGCTTTTACTATAACCAGCATCGTTAATTCTGAAATAACTATAAATGCTTCTCAGAATTACAAATACCAATTAGCCGACATGAGCGGAAGGATCGTGAAAACAGGAAGCGCTGATGCGGGGTTAAACAATATCAATATCAATAATTCTCCTAACGGAATTTATATCATGCAAATCATTTGTAACAGCCAAAGAACAACTCAAAGAATTGTAAAACTGTAAGGTAGATTCATGTGTAAGTTAGGGGGCAGCGTTAGGGGCTGTCCCCTTTTTTTTTACAAAATTGAGATCATTTTCTTCCTTTGAAAAAGTCAAAAGAAAACAAGAATCTTCATTATTTATTTCTTTACTGTAAAAAATATCCGGAAAATTATCTATTTGTTATCTTTTTCCAGGTTGCTAAAAAATTACTTCACATTTCTAAAATATCGGTAATTTTAAAAAACCTTATTTTATGTTATGGAGAAAATTTAACGGCGAACCCATCGAACTTCCCATCAAAGCTGCTGTAGAAAAGGCTATCCAAAAAGAAACCGAAGAAGGTAACAAATTAAAAGTCTGCATTGGCACCGATAGCCAGGTAAAAGGCAAAGACACCGAATTTGCAACGGTAATTGTTTTTCTTCGTGAAGGCCGCGGAGGATTTATGTTTATTCATAATGAAAAAACAATCCAAAAATACAGCATCAAGGAAAGGATGTTGGTTGAAGTAGCCAAGAGCATTGAGATCGCTTATGAACTCTGCGTTTTATTTACAACCTATGATGTAGACATGGAAGTGCACGCGGATATCAATACCAATCCACACTTCAGAAGCAATGAAGCTTTGCGCGAAGCGATGGGATATATTTTGGGAATGGGCTTTGCTTTCAAAGCCAAGCCAGAAGCCTTTGCCAGCAGTTGCTGCGCTGATAAAATGGTGAATTAGGGTTTGGCGTGTTTAGAATTGTTTAGTAGCTTAGTAATAAAGAGGAGCTATTTAATAATCTTTTATGGATAAAATTGCCTTATTACTTTGTCTTTTGTTACTAATTCCATCGTTAGTTTTGGTGAATAGATGGAAGAGAAACCATCGAAATTCAAAGGGTTTATTGTTAATACAATTCGCCTGGCTCTTAATTTGTATCGGGACTTTCTTTTTTATCAAACCGAATTTTAACATGCCACAGAATGTTTTAATTGGTGCCATTTTTGGGGGTTCACTTGTCTATTTCTTCTATCGATTCAGAAAAATTTTTTTAAAGGATTCTGACTACTAAAGATCAAACAACCATCACCATAACTCAAAAATCTGAATTGGTGGTTTAATGCGTAGTTATAAACATCTCTCCATTTTTCACCGATCATTGCGGATACTAAAAGCAGCAAGGTAGATTTTGGCTGATGAAAATTAGTAATGATTCCTTTCGTTATTTTAAACTCGTAACCAGGCGCAATAATAATTTGCGTTTGAATAAAAAGCCGGTTTAAATTTTTCTTGTTTAAATATTCCAATAAAGATGTCAATGATTCTTTAGGTGAAAGATTTGTTTTCAAAAATTGATCTTCATACACTTCCCATTGATTTATTTTTAAATCTTCAAAATTAATCTTCGGATTAATAAAAGCCTTTAACCCCATCCAGTAAAGGCTTTCAACAGTTCTTACCGATGTGGTTCCCACACAAAACACTCCATTCAAAATATTTTGAATCAGTTGTTCAATAAATTTTGTGGAAACATCAATCCACTCCGAATGCATTTCATGACCTTCCATATTTTCAGATTTTACGGGTTTAAAAGTGCCCGCGCCAACGTGCAGTGTTACAAATCCGGTTTCAATATTTTTATTCTTTAGAGAAGAAAATATGTGTTCAGTGAAATGCAACCCTGCAGTCGGAGCAGCAACCGAGCCTTCGTAATGAGAATAAATACTTTGATATCTTTCCTCATCATTTTCTTCTGCTTTTCTTTTGATGTAAGGCGGTAAAGGCGTTTCGCCGGCATGGTCAATAATTTCAGCAAAAGAAAAATGGCCGGGATTCCATGTTAGTTCTACCACATAAGCATCGCTCAATTTTTCGACTAACTCTGCCTTCAAAATAATTTCTTCACCGTTTATGGTAAGTGTTTTTTCAAGATATTTTTCTTTCCATTTTCCTGCGCCGCCAATCATGCATTTCCACCGCGTTGAATTTTTTTGCTGAAGTACCACGGCATAATCATTTATTTTTTCATGAGGCTCAAGGCAAAATATTTCTATAATAGCACCAGTTGGTTTTTGAAATAAAATGCGCGCTTTTATTACTTTGGTGTCATTAAAAACCAGGAAAGAGTTTTCGGGCAAATGATCGGCAATATTCCTGTAAATGTCTTCTGAAATATTTCCGTTTTGATAGATCAATAATTTCGATTGATCTCTTTCGGGCAAAGGATAGACAGCGATTTTTTCTTCAGGAAGATCATAATTAAAATCGTTGATAGACAAGTTTTTCGGATGCATGTTGCAAAGAAAAGAAAAACATCGGTCTGATGTTTGAGAATGTATTTTAAAAAGAGGTACTCAAGGCTTAAATTGCATATGGGCTGAAAAGCAGTTAATAATTTTAATCAATATTTTATTTATGAAAAATGTGGTGCTTTCGGCATATCTTAAACTTGCCTGTATTATTATCATTTTAATTGGTGGTGGTTATTTAGTCATATTAGGTAAAGAGATTTTGATGCCATTATCTTTTGCCTTTTTACTTTCCTTGCTGCTTTTGCCCTTTTCCAATTTTATGGAAAATAAATTGCATTTTTCCAGGTTACTGGCCGCCGTTATATCAGTATTATTTTTACTCCTGTCAGTTTCATTGATTTTTTATGCCCTGGGTTCGCAAATAGCTAATTTAGGAAATGAATGGCCATTATTAAAAATGCAGCTTACTAGCTTATTTAATGATACGCAACACTGGCTTTCAAATACCTTTCATTTGAATCTGCAAAAACAAACAGAGTACTTAAATAAAAGCACTCAAAGTGTAATCAGTTCCGGTGGCAGCATTATTGAAAAAACCGTTTTGTCTATTTCTTCAATTGTGCTGATCCTTGTATTCATTATCATCTACACTTTATTTATTTTGATCTATCGCCGGCATTGGATGCGTTTTGTGGTTGCAGCTTTTACTGAAAAACATAAAGAAGTTATTTATGACATTTCAGAACATATAAAAAATATCATCCGTAAATATATTGCCGGTTTATTTTTTGAAATGGCGATTTTGGTAGCAGTTTCCTGTTTGGTATTTTGGATATTAGGGATCAAATATGTTTTCCTGCTCGGGCTTATTGTAGGTGTTTTTAATTTAATACCTTATGTGGGAATATTTACGGCGCTCGCCATAAGTACTGCTATTACTTTTGCTACCGTTGATGCCTCACACGCATTGTATGTTGCTATTACTATTGTATCTATCCACCTAATTGACAGTAATTTTTTAATGCCGAAAATTGTTGGTTCACAGGTTAAAATAAATCCTTTTATGGTAATATTAGGTGTAGTTGCCGGAGAACTTTTGTGGGGAATACCCGGAATGTTTTTATCCATCCCCTACCTGGCAATAGCCAAAGTAATTTTTGACAGGATCAAAAACCTTCAATCGCTGGGAATATTGTTGGGCGATGAAGAAAAGCCTCCCAAAAATCTACGCTTAAAAAATAAAAAAACTACAGAAGCAACCAAATTGTAATTCTCCAAACAAAATAAAAATCCGGTTTTATTGTTTGTTTACTACCTTATTTAAAATGATATCTTACACTTTATTATTCTTTATCTCGTCCACAATTCCCGGATCTAATAATGTGGTTGTATCACCCAAATTTTCCGTTTCACCTTCGGCAATTTTACGAAGGATACGCCTCATGATTTTCCCGCTTCTTGTTTTAGGAAGTCCATTTACAAATTGTATTTTATCCGGCTTGGCAATTGGGCCTATAATTCTTGAAACCGTTTCAAGAATGTCCTGTTTGGACAATTCATCTTCCGAATGCTTCTTATCTGTGATCACAAATGCATAAACTCCCTGGCCTTTAATCTCGTGTGGAAAGCCAACCACCGCGCTTTCTACCACGCTGGCGTGCATATTAATTGCATTTTCAATCTCAGCAGTTCCAATCCTGTGACCGCTTACATTCAATACATCATCCACCCTGCCGGTAATTCTGTAATTTCCGTTTACATCTTTCAAAACGCCATCACCGGTAAAATATAAATTTTCGTAAGTAGCAAAATAGTTTTTTCGGCAACGCTCATGGTCGCCATAAGTTGTTCTTAAAATTCCCGGCCATGGCGCTTTGATACAAAGGTTTCCTTTCAATAAACCATTTTCATCTCTTTCCGTCACTTCTTTTCCACGCTCATCAACCAAAACCGGTTGAATTCCCGGCAACGGAAGTGTCGCCCAGCTTGGCTTTGATGGAGTTACGCCGGCGAGATTTGAAATCAAAACTCCACCGGTTTCTGTTTGCCACCAGGTATCAACTATCGGGCAATTCTTTTTCCCAATCTTCTCATCGTACCAATGCCACGCTTCTTCATTAATCGGTTCCCCAACGGTTCCCAAGACTTTTAATGAAGACAAATCATTTCCTTTTAAAGGATCGAGCCCGTAACTCATCAAACTCCTTATTGCTGTTGGTGCGGTGTACAAAATATTCACTTTGTATTTATCCACGATATCCCAAAACCTTCCCGCATCGGGCCAAGTTGGAATTCCTTCAAACATTACACTGGTAGCACCTGCAGCCAACGGCCCGTAAACAATGTAACTGTGTCCGGTGATCCAGCCAATATCCGCGGTACAAAAATGAACCTGACCAGGCTGATATTGAAAGACGTTTACAAAAGAGTAAGTCGTCCAAACCATATAGCCACCAACGGTATGAACCACACCTTTCGGCTTTCCGGTTGAACCGGAAGTGTATAAAATAAACAACGGATCTTCTGCATCCATTTCTGTTGCCGGCATGGTAACCACATTATTCTTTTCTATTTGGGATAACGCATAATCCATTTCATCTTCCCACCAAAGATCTCTTCCTTTCAACATAGACACAGGACGTCTTGTTCTTGTATAAACGATGACTTTTTTGACTGTTTTATTTCCGATTAACGCATCATCAATAATACTTTTTAAAGGAATATCCTTGCCGCCGCGGAAAGCGCCATCGCAGGTAATAATAAATTCGGCCTTCGCATCTTCAAGCCTGTCGGCGATACTTTGTGCAGAAAATCCTCCAAAAATTACACTGTGAATCGCACCAATTCTCGCGCAACCTAAAACAGCATAAGCCAATTCGGGCACCATTCCCATGTATATACACACCCGATCACCTTTTTTTACTCCGTTATTAAGAAGCATTTGCGCCACCTGGCAAACCCTCTTGTGCAATCTTGAATAAGTTACTATTCTTGTTCTTTCTTCAGGGTTATTCGGCTCCCAAATGATCGCCGGTTTGTCCGCCATTGTTTCAAGGTGGCGGTCGATACAATTCTCTGTAATATTTAATTTAGCACCTTTAAACCATTCCACTTTTGGTTCTTTAAAATTCCATTCTAATACTTTATCCCATTTTTTTCTCCATAAAAAGTTTTCAGCTACTTCTCCCCAGAACTCGTCAGGCTTTTCAGCACTATTTTTATAAGCTTCGTGGTATTCTTCCATTGAATTGATCTGATAAGGATATTTCATGATTAGAATGTTTTTTGGTTTATACGTTAATTGGTTTATATAGTTAATACGTTAATTAAAATGGCAAGCAAAATAAGATTCTGCATTATTTATTTGTTTACTGATTGTTCTCCAATTCCTCTTGCTTTGATTTCTGTTGTTGTTCAAACTCCTCTCTTTTCAATACTTCAGGAATTGCCGGAACCATTGCTTTGTAAACTGCATCTTCAATAGATCCTCTTATATTTAATTTATATAGATTATCACTTCTTATCGGATCGACACGATTGCTTAAAAATACGTAAACCAAATCATATTTCGGGTCAACCCAAATGGCGGTTCCCGTGTATCCTGTGTGTCCAAACGTGAGTGGCGATGCAAATCTTGAAGGATAAGGATGAGGATCTGTAGTGGTGTAATTATCTTTTTGAGGCTTATCAAAAGCGATACCGCGCCTGCTGATGCTTGAATTGTAGGCAGTAAATAAATTCAAGGTAGAAGATTTTATATATCGTTTGCCCTTGAAAGTTCCACCGTTTAAAAACATTTGAAGTATCGCTCCGATATCTTCTGCATTGCTGAACAAGCCTGCATGTCCTGCATCACCACCAAACATGGCACTTCCCTCATCATGAACGTCTGCATGTAAATGTTGAAATCTAAAATATTGATCCAATTCTGTGGGCGCAACCAAATTGGTATCGAACCGGTTTCTTGGATTAAAACCTATGGAATGAAGCCCCATGGGTTTGTAAAAATATTTATCGGCATACTTATCAATTCTCAATCCTGAAATAGCGCGAACTACATCTGCCATAAAAATAAAATCATTATCGCTATAAACATATTTTTCTTTCGGAAGAAGTTTGCTGTCAAGAATACTTTGATTCATTGAGTCCGCGTAATCTCTTCGCAAATACAAATGCTGCGCAACTCTTACATTAAATCTCCTGGAGGAATCGGGCCTGAAATATCGGGGCAAAGGCTCTCCTGTAATCGGATCAACCGTTTTTTTGTAGAAAACAACATCAGGAACCAGCCGTGCCTGGTGAAGTAATATTTTTTCAATATTCAGGTTCTTTTTATCACTTTTTCTAGTCCACGGAAGGTAAGTGCCCAACGTTTTATCGAGACTGAGTTTTCCCTGGTCATATAATTTCATAACGCCCAACGTCGTAGCACAAATTTTGGTTACCGATGCCATATCATAAATGGAATTCAGGTTAACAGGCTCCGGTGTATCATAATTGTATGTTCCGTAAGCTTTTTCAAATACAATCTTTCCGTGCCGTGCAATTAAAACCACGCATCCAGGATAAGCTTGTCCTTCAATTCCGGCAAGGGCAATTGAATCAATATCATGCGTCATTTGCAAACCGTTAAGCCCTTCCTCATCAGGTGTTGAAAGTGGCAAAATCCTTTTAGGCAAAATCCCACTTCCATATTTATACTTAGGACAAACGGTAACGGGCAAAGTTCCTTTGGCCAAAATTTTTCCTTCGAGAATATCTGCAGCCGCATTTTGCGTGATAGAATCATCCTCATAACAAGCCACCAAATTATCAGCAATGCAAAAGTTTTTGATTGCATACGGATTTCCAAAATCAAACAAAATGGTTTTATTATTTTGTTGAATTTGTTTAATGATTTCCAATGCATAATTACTAATGCCGAATTGGTTTGCCGGATAACGGTTGTAATTATGAACCCCGATCACTACTGCACTGTAACGGCTTTTAAGCAACTGAACTGTAGATAATATCCTTAAAGCATTTTCCTGGTAATCAAAATAAAATGCATCGGCTTTCAAATCTTTTTGCAATCTTGTAGAAAAAGTGTTCGCACTATCAATTCCAATACCGATATAAGCAATCTTTTTGTTTTCATCAGTAAGCGGAAAAAATTCTTTGTCTTTATTACTTAATATAGTGATGGCATTTTCTGCAATCAATTTTTTCATTTCCGGAATTCCATTATTCAAATCTTCTGTAAGATTTTCGGTGTTTATTGGTTGCACTTTTGCCACCCCATACCTATATTTATATTCAAGCACTTTTTTGCACTTTTCATAAATATCATTCCAGCTCAATTTATTACTGTCAATTGCTTCCCTGATTTTGGCAATGGCTGTGGGCACATCTTCAGGAAGCGAAAGCATATCATTTCCCGCAATCAACGATTGGGCAGCTATCTGCCCCCCGGGGAAAAATTTTGCAACTCCTTTCATACCCAAAGCATCGGTAAAAGTAAGCCCGTTAAACCCAAGCTTTTCACGTAATAAACCGGTAACATTTTTCTTTGATAAAGAGGTGGCAGTATTGGGTGTATTATCTATCGCAGGAATATAAAGATGAGCAATCATCACGCTTGCCACGCCCGCTTTAAACATCCTTTTAAATGGATATAATTCCAAAGAATCCAATTGAGCCATTGATTTATTGATAACCGGAAGATCAAGATGAGAATCTACATTTACATCACCATGGCCCGGAAAATGTTTGGCACAAGCCATTACTCCTTCATCCTGCAAGCCTTTCATATACGCAATTCCGTATCGCGCTACTTTATATTTATCTTCCCCAAAAGAACGGTCGTTGATCACCGGGTTATCAGGGTTATTATTAATATCTACTACAGGCGCAAAATCTACCTGTATTCCCATCCTTTTGCAATGCCGGCCTACCAATTTCCCATATTGATAAACCAAGGATGAATCATTAATGGCTCCAATCATCATTTGATGATTAAGGGGCATTACGCTATCCAAACGCATACCCACTCCCCATTCCGCATCCATGGTTACCATCAAAGGCGTTTTGGCAATACTTTGAAAATAATTTATAAAATTCGCTTGCTTCACAGGTGTTCCCTGGAAAAGACAAATGCCTCCAATATTATATTTTTGAATCGCATCGACAATTGCTGAATCGTAATAAACAGGCCCGTTAGGGGTATAACTACTTTCGCGCAAAATCATCAACTGGGCAATTCTTTGATCATCATTCAAAGAATTAAAAACACTATCGGCCCAATGTTTTGCAGCAGTGTTTGTTGTCTGAGATAAAGCAATGAATTTTAAAGAGGTTAGCAGAAAAAAAGTAATCAGGGTTCTTTTCATCAGAATAAATAGTTTTTGAGAATGGCACACAAGTTAAAGAATAAACTTTTTTTCTTTTGGAATTTTGAAAAAAGAAAAGTGATTTCACAATAAATTCTTATTTATTTTTAAATGGCAAAACCTAAAACATACATTTGTTAAATGAACATTGAAGAGATTTATAAAATTTATCAGCAGCATCCTTTCGTTCAAACAGATTCAAGAAAGGTGCAGAAAAATGAAATTTTCTTTGCATTGAAAGGTCCCAATTTTAACGGCAATGATTTTGCGAAGAAAGCACTTGAACTTGGTGCAACCTATGTTGTAGTGGATGAGCCGGTAAAAATTGATGATGAAAGAATTATCAAAGTTGATGATGTTTTGGAAACATTGCAACAATTGGCAAAGTATCATCGTGAACAATTTGATATCCCTTTCATCGCTATCACAGGTAGTAATGGAAAAACAACAACAAAAGAATTGATTCACGAAGTACTTTCAACAACCTATAAAACCTATACGACGAAAGGAAACTTAAATAATCACATCGGGATTCCGCTCACTATTTTAAAAATAAAACCAGACGCAGAAGTCGCAGTGATTGAAATGGGCGCTAACCATCTTCGTGAAATTGCAGGTTATTGCATCTATGCAAAACCGTTATATGGTTTAATAACCAATATCGGCAAAGCACATTTGGAAGGATTTGGAGGCGTTGAAAATGTAAAGAAAGGAAAAGGAGAGCTTTTTGAATATTTAAAAGCACATGATGGAACTGCATTTGTAAATACGGATGATAAAGCAGTTTTTGAATTGGGAAGCCACATTAAAAATGCGATTTATTATGGAAGTAACAGTGAAAACATAAAAGGAAAAATTGTAAAGAACGACCCTTTTATTGAAGTAGAAATTGAAGGACAATCCTCTTTCAACCTAAAAACCAATTTGGTGGGTGCTTATAATTTGCCCAATATTTTGGCGGCTACCTGTATCGGAAAATATTTTAAAGTGAATGACGAAAACATTAAAAAGGCAATAGAAAATTATCATCCTTCCAACAGCCGTTCGCAACTCATCCAAAAAGATTCCAATACCATTATTCTCGATGCCTACAATGCTAATCCAGGAAGCATGAAAGCTGCGATTGAAAATTTTGCCAATATGGAAGGGAATAAAAAAATTCTGCTTTTGGGTAGTATGATGGAGTTAGGAATTGACAGCGAAAAAGAACATAAAGCAATTATTTCTTTAATTGATCAATATAAATGGAATGCAGTTGTGCTCGTCGGCAAGAATTTCAGGGAAATCAAAAACAATTACATCAATCTGGAAAATTCTACTGAAGCAAGGGATTGGTTAAAAAAAGAAGATCCAAAAAAATCGTTGATACTTATTAAAGGATCACGAAGCATGCAAATGGAAAACGTGCTTTCGATATAAAAATACAAAGTCGTAAATTTGTTCTTTTCAAATTTTGAATAATGCAATCTGCCATTGATATACTTTCTACCGCTTTAAAGCAGCCCCTGATGGAGAAGGAAATGGAATTGGTGCAGCATAATTCTCAAAAAATTCCCGGTTCAGTTCAATATGTTATCAACCGTTATCGAAAATCTCCGGGGATAATTTTTGAAGAGACCGGAATGTTGATTTACAACTATCATAAAGAAGATGATAAATCACGGCATCTCGAACTGGTTTTTTGCATGGAAGGAAACCGCTATTGCAAGAAAAAAGATAATGAATGCAATTTCTGTAAACATTCCCAATCACATCATTGTGAGGAGCTCGTAGATACGATCGATGTTGGTTGTTTTCGTTTTAATGCATACCATCTTTCGCAATTTGTAAAAGGCTTAAAAACCACTTCTCTTTCTGAAAACGTTTTAGCCTTTAAGCATACTTCTTCATTCAGCAAATCGCTTCCGCTTTGTAGCAGAACCAGAAGTATTTTAGAAGAGCTGATGAACCACCATTATACAGACAGCCTTGAAAATATTTTCATTAATGCCCAAACTCAAATGCTGTTATTATGTAATATTGAATGCATGTTTGGTGATAACGAGGAAAGCTTTTCGTGTAAATTTCTGACAAACGAAGCCGATCGGGAAAAAATAGCTTTGGCCAGAAACATTTTGCTCGAACATATTGGCGAGCCGCTTACCATTAAAGAATTAAGCCTTAAAGCTGCGATTAATGAGTGTTATTTAAAAAAAGGATTTAAAGAAATGTTCGGCACCACGATTTTTGATTTCTTCCAAAGCCAGCGAATGGAACACGCCAAATATTTATTATATGAAAAAGGATTAACGGTAACAGAAGTTTCTGATTCACTTGGTTATTCATCCATCTCTCACTTTTCTACTGCATTTAAAAAACACACCGGAATTAAACCTTGCGAATTGTTATTTCGTTGATTTTTAAATTAAAATAAAAAACTTCAGTATTTGTTGCTTTACTACCAGATAAAGGAAACTTCATTGCCGGACTTATATATAAAAGGAAGACGAAGGAAACCTTCGCCTTCCCGATTTTCCACTGCGCCTGTTAATATGCATAGGTTTTAATTTTCAATACATAAAATCAGTGTTTTTCATATTTGCAACGGCTTACCTGTTATATTATAAATACAGTGCCAAAGCGAAATAATGTGAATAAAAAATTCCAAAATCAAATCAGTTTTATTCATTCTTAACAAATTGATCAATTAATGAATATTTAAGTAAACAATATCATTTGAGCCTAGAAAAGGGTAAAAACCACTTATAAAAATCTTTACCTTTGCCTCCTTTTATTTTAACTGAAGGTTTACAAGTAATGAAGCAAAAATATCGTGAATATAAGCAGTTGAATCTTACTGAAATCGCTGAGGAAGTACAGAAATCGTGGCAAGAAGAAAATGCCTTTGAAAAAAGCATTACGAATCGTGAGGGGAAAACGCCTTTTGTTTTTTATGAAGGGCCACCAAGTGCCAATGGAATGCCCGGCATTCACCATGTAATTTCCAGGACATTAAAAGATTTGGTTTGCCGCTACAAAACCATGCAAGGTTTCCAGGTGAACCGCAAAGGTGGTTGGGATACGCACGGTTTGCCGGTAGAATTGGGGGTTGAAAAGTTATTGGGAATTACGAAAGAAGATATTGGCAAATCCATCTCGATTGAAGAATACAATGCCACCTGCCGTAGAGAAGTTTTAAAATTCAAAGACAAATGGGATGAAGTAACTCAAAAGATGGGTTATTGGGTAGATTTGGAAAATCCCTACATCACTTTTGAAAACAATTATATTGAAACACTTTGGTGGTGCCTTAAAGAATTATATAAGAAAGGTTATCTGTATGAAAGCGTAAGCATTCAGCCCTATTCGCCGGCGGCGGGAACGGGATTAAGTTCGCATGAACTCAATCAACCCGGAACGTATAAAGATGTGAAAGATACGAGTGCGACGGTAATGTTCAAGGTAGATAGAAATGAAAAATCTGAATTTTTATTTGAGGCTTCAGAAGGTCCTGATTTTACGAATGAAATTTTCTTTTTAGCCTGGACTACTACCCCTTGGACTTTGCCATCAAATTTAGGCTTGACGGTAGGGGGAAATATTTATTATGTGCTTGTAAAGACAATCAATCCTTATTTACATAATACTATTTATGTTGTTCTAGCTAAAACATTATTAGATAAATATTTTGATTTAAGTGGAGTTGAATCTGAATCAATAAAAAAAGGATTTTCAGTTATAGGAGAAGGTTTACAAAAGAATAAGATTAGTGTTTGGTCAATAATAGAGGAATTCACTGGCTCACAAATAGAAGGATTGCAATACGAACAATTAATGTCCTTCGAAGCCAACTCTTTAGGAAAAATTCAGGAAATAACTCCGGAGGCATCTCCCTTTAAAGTGGTTTTGGGAGATTTTGTGACTACAGAAGACGGAACCGGAATTGTGCATACGGCTCCTGCTTTTGGCGCCGATGACTTTAAAGTTGGGAAGAAAAATAACCTTGGGATTTTAACCCTGGTTGACAGGGAAGGCAAATTCATTAAGGGCGTTGGCGAATTTAGCGGCCGCTTTGTAAAAAATTACAAAGATGATCCACATTATGTAGATGTAAATGTTGACATCTCGGTAAAATTAAAGAAAGACAATCGTGCTTTCAAAGTTGAAAAGTATGAACATAATTATCCTCATTGCTGGCGTACAGACAAACCCATTATATATTATCCGTTGGATGCATGGTTTATAAAAACCACCGCAGTAAAAGACCGGATGATTGAATTGAACAATACCATCAACTGGAAACCAGCTTCAACCGGAACCGGAAGATTTGGAAACTGGCTGGAAAATATGGTAGATTGGAACCTGAGCCGCAGCCGTTTTTGGGGAACTCCTTTGCCGATCTGGCGTACTGAAGATGGAAGTGAAGAAAAATGTATCGGTTCAATAGATGAATTGAAAGCTGAAATTAAAAACTCAATTGAAGAAGGAAATTTGAAATCTGATGAAAGCCAGGTAGAAAAATTAGTTTCTGATCTGCATAAACCATTTGTAGATAATATCATCCTTACTTCTTCTGAAGGAAAACCAATGAAACGGGTTCCGGATTTGATTGATGTTTGGTTTGACAGCGGAGCAATGCCTTATGCACAATGGCATTTCCCTTTTGAAAATAAAGAAACGTTCGAGAAAAATTTTCCGGCAGATTTTATTGCTGAAGGTGTAGATCAAACCCGCGGCTGGTTTTATACTTTGCATGCTTTGGGGGTTTTATTGTTCGACAGTGTAGCTTATAAAACCGTAGTTAGCAATGGCCTTGTGCTGGATAAAAACGGGAACAAAATGAGCAAGCGTGTGGGTAATGTAGTTGATCCGTTTGAGACATTGGAAGTTTTTGGCCCGGATGCCACACGCTGGTATTTGATCACCAATGCTTCTCCGTGGGATAATTTAAAATTTGATACCGAAGGAATTAAGGAAGTTCAACGAAAATTTTTTGGCACCCTTTACAATACTTACCAGTTTTTTGCCCTGTATGCCAATGTTGACGGTTTTTCTTTTGAAGAAAATCCCATCCCCATAAATGAAAGGCCCGAACTGGATCAATGGATTTTATCTTCTTTAAATTCCTTAATAAAAGAGGTAACGCAAGCTTTGGATGATTACGAACCTACACAGGCGGGAAGAGCTATTGAATATTTTTTGGATGAACATTTAAGCAACTGGTATGTAAGGCTTTCGCGTCGCAGGTTTTGGAAACCAGTAGATAAGAGCAGCAATATTGGAGAAAATGATAAGATTTCTGCTTATCAAACCCTGTATCAATGTTTGGTATCAATTAGCGGTTTAATTGCACCAATTGCCCCTTTTTTTGCAGACTGGCTCTTCAATAACCTTAATAGCGTAACTGAAAAAAACAAGGCCAAATCTGTTCATTTGACAGATTTCCCTGAATACGACAATGCATTGATCAACAAAGCGCTTGAAGACAGGATGCAACTTGCCCAGGATATTTCTTCACTTATTTTATCATTGCGAAAAAAAGTGAATATTAAGGTAAGGCAACCTTTGCAAAAAGTAATTATCCCCGCCATAGATAATGATTTTGAGAAAAAAATAAGGCAGGTGGAAAATATTATAAAATCAGAGACAAATATTAAGGAAGTAGAAATTTTGCCCACAGATAATAATTTTATCAAAAAGAAAGCAAAAGCCAACTTTAAAACTCTTGGTAAAAAATTAGGTGGCAGGATGAAATGGGCGGCAGCCTGGATACAAGATCTTAATGATACGGCCATCAACCAAATACAGGAAGGAGAATTTGTACTCAATCCTGGTGAGGATGAAGAGCCAATCGTTATTTCTGCTGAAGATATTGAAGTGAGCACCAACGAAATTCCGGGTTTTGAAATAGCCGTAAAAGGTAACCTGACAGTAGCGTTAGACCTTGTTATATCTGACCAATTGAAAAAAGAAGGGTTCGCCCGTGAGTTTATCAACCGTATTCAAAATTTACGAAAAGAAAAGGATTTTGAACTAACTGATAAAATACTGCTAATTGTACAACAAAAAGACAGCGTTATAGATATAATTACAGAATTTAATGAGTATATTTGCGCCGAAATTTTGGCAGAAAAAATTGAATTTTTAAGCCAGGTTTCTGAAGGTGTGGATATCGATGTCAACAATGAAACTTTTACAGTAAAAATTACGAAAAAAAGCTATTAAACTTATGGCAACAAAGAAAAAAGCAACAACTGTTGCATCCAAATCTAAAGCTGGCAAATCATCAGCCAAAAAGTCTGCTATCACAAAAAAAACAGTAGGAAAACCAACTGTTACTAAAAAAGCTGCATCCAAAAAAGTTATTGCCAAAAAAGCTTCAGCCAGCAAAGTAACCGCAAAATCAAAGAAAGCTGTAAAAACAGTCACTTCAAAAAAAGCGGCATCGAAATTGACTAATAATAAAAAATCGCCTGTTAAAAAAGCTGCCAAAACTGAAACTAAGAAAGCAGCTCCCAAAAAATTAGCAGTAAAAAAACCTGTTGTGAACACCAAAAAAAATACACCTAAAAAAGAAAAGATTTCAGAAAAAAAATCTGTTCCTGGTAATAAAAAACAGGAAGTTAACCCAATAAAACAAAAATCTTCTGAGAAAGCAGCCTCGAAAGCAATTGCTAATAATCATAAAGCAGAATTGAAAAAAGCGATAGCTAAAGTAAAAGTGAAAAAAGAAGAGAAAAAACCCAAAAAAGCCTTCGTAATGCCGAAAACAAATACTGAAAAAGCTAGAAAATATGAACCGGAATTTACTAAATCAGTACTCGACCAAACGCCTGCCGAAAACAACGGGCCTTCGATGAGATACAGTGATAACGAATTAGTAGAATTTAGGGAATTGATCACACGAAAACTTGAAACAGCTAAAAAAGAACTTGGATATTTACAAGGTCTTATCACACGCAAAGATCAAATGGGTGGTGATGAAAGTGATAATCGTTATATGACAATGGAAGATGGAAGCCTGAGCATGGAAAGAGAACAATTGAGCCAAATGGCAAGTCGCCAGATCACTTTTATCGACCATTTGGAAAAAGCGATGATGCGTATCGAAAATAAAACCTACGGTATTTGTCGTGTAACCGGAAAATTGATCGATAAAGCACGATTAAGAGCCGTTCCACATGCTACGCTTTCCATTGAAGCAAAAATGGGAACTTCCAGGTAAATTAAATTTAAAAATTTTAAGAAAGAGAATTGCGAAAGCAGTTCTCTTTTTTTTTAAAGATAGCGGCATGCAAAGCTTAAAATAAAAATCCGGATTATTTGTTGGTTTGCTAAGAGTATTTCATTTGGCATCTGCTTCTTTATGCTATTGCGAAGGAAGCTACACTAAGTGTTGCATTTTTAATCTTTAAAATTTCACTTCCGCAGGCATCAATGGTAGCTCCTGTAGTTATTACATCATCCACCAGCAAAATGTGTTTACCTTCCAGCTCTTCAGGATCTTTTACAAAAAAAATCCCCTCAACATTCTTCCATCTTTCAAGCCGGTGCTTTTTGGTTTGAGTTTCGGTAAATATTTTTCTGATCACATTTTTCCTGATCACAGGTTTATTGATTATTTCAGAAATGCCGTTGCAAAGAATTTCTGCCTGGTTAAATCCGCGCAGCTTTTCCTTTTTTTCAAAAAGAGGAAGAGGGACAATAATGTTCACATTAAAACGATCGCTTTCGAGTAAACTTTTTCCCATCAACTTCCCGAAGTAGTGACCTGCCTTTTTATTTCCACGATATTTAAATTCGTGAATCATATTCTGAACAATTGATCCCTTTGAAAAATAAAATTCACTCATTGCGGATGACAAAGCAATTCTTCCCCAAAAGAGTTTTTCAACCGGGTTATTTTTATGTATAGCAAAATTAGTATGAGGTAGCTCGTTGATACATTGAAGACAAAGGAAATTTTCATCATTAATTACATCGCTTCCACAACCGATACAAGTATGCGGATAAAATAAATGGAAGAGTGGCGATGAAGTCAGAAATGTCGTTTTCAATAAATTGATATTTTAAGGTTTAAAATAAATACCTGTACAATTCCTCTACTTTACCCAAAGGCACCACTTCAATATTAAATTTATTTTTTCCCAAGCCTTTGGTGTTGTATTTACTAACAATTATTTTTTCAAAACCTAATTTTTCCGCTTCAGCTATTCGTTGTTCAATCCGGTTAACTGCTCTTATTTCTCCACTCAATCCTACTTCACCTGAAAAACAAAGTTGCATCGGCAAAGCCACGTCTTCATAAGAAGAAAGCAGTGCACTTAAAACGGCCAAATCAATAGAAGGATCTTCTACTTTTAAGCCGCCGGCAATATTGATGAAAACATCTTTTACCCCAAAATGAAAACCGCCACGTTTTTCCAAAACCGCCAGCAGCAGTTGTAATCTTCGCAAGTCAAAACCGGTGTTGGTTCTTTGCGGCGTTCCATAAACGCTTTGCGTAACCAACGCTTGAACTTCAATTAATAAAGGACGAATTCCTTCCATAGTAGCAGCTATCGCCACGCCGCTCAATTGTTCTTCTTTTTGGGTGATTAATATTTCAGAAGGGTTTGTAACTTCTTTCATTCCTTCACTACTCATCTCATAAATTCCTAATTCGGATGTGGAACCAAAACGATTTTTTAAAGTACGTAAAATGCGATATGCATAATGCCTGTCGCCCTCAAATTGTAAAACAGTATCAACCATGTGTTCCAAAATTTTTGGACCAGCAATACTTCCGTCTTTGGTAATATGCCCTATCAAAAAAACCGGTGTGTTACTTTCTTTTGCAAATCTTTGTAACTCTGCAGCGCTTTCTCTTATTTGCGACACACTGCCTGCTGCAGATTCTATATAAGGAGATTGCAGTGTTTGAATAGAATCTACAATAACCAACTGAGGTTTTAATTTTTTTATTTCTTTAAAGATAGTTTGGGTGTTGGTTTCAGTCAGCAGAAAGAATTTGTCATTACTGATTCCAATTCTGTCGGCACGCATTTTTATTTGCTGTTCACTTTCTTCGCCACTTATATATAAGGTAACAATGTTTTTAAGTTGTAAAGTAGCTTGCAAAAAAAGGGTTGATTTACCGATGCCCGGCTCTCCTGCAATTAACACAATGCTTCCTGGTACGATTCCTCCTCCAAGCACACGATTGAGTTCTGCATCTTCGGTTACGATTCTTTTTTCTTCACCACTGGTTACATCCTGTAATGAAATAGTTTTTAATCCGCCACTCAATCCTGAAAATTCTTTCCATTCACTTTCCTGTTTTTCATTTCCCCTTACAATGATTTCTTCCACAAACGTATTCCATTCATTACATGAAGGACACTTGCCTACCCACTTGGTACTTTCCTGTCCACAATTGCTGCAAAAAAAAGCGGTCTTGGTTTTACTCATTTAATTTTTTTTGAAAGAAATGAAATTAAACAATCATTGTAATGAAGAGCAAAAAAAATGTATAGAAAAATAAAAAAGTAAAGTGTTGTAGAAAAAAGAAGTTATGTAGAAAAGCAAAAAGTAAAAAGCCCGAAAAGTAAAAGAGCCGGTATTACTACCAGCTCTTTGTACTTACTAACCCATTAAATTCTATTGCTAAATTACAAATTGCAGGCAGATAAACAAATTAATTTTCGGGGATGTGAATAAATTTTCTCTTACTCCACATATAAGGGCAAATACAACTATAAATTTATTAATAATTGATTTATAATTAGTTATGCCAAAAATGGGTTAAATTCTTTTCCTACCAGAAATTATTTTCAATAAATATTTTATTTACAAAATAAACTAATTTACATTTAAATTTTATTTGAATGGGATCCAGCTCAGTTTTTTGGGCCTGCTTTTTGGGCATTGCTTTAAAAGTTACCTATGCAAAAATTAAATTGAAAATGAATGTTAGCAAATACAATTAACAGGTGACAATGTTATTAGCATTGACAACAGTACCTGCTAAATTAAAGTAACACGGTTTATCTAAATCATTAAAAATAAAAACTATGATGGCAGAAAAAAACAAGAACCCTGAATTACAAAAGAGGTTAAGAAGAAAAACTGTTTTCAAATATCATGCACTTATTTACTTTGTAATGAATTTACTTTTTTGGACGATGTGGTATATTACCTTCAAAAACAATCCGGGATCTGACCCTGAAAAATTTCCAGTTCCCTGGCCTGTTTGGGTAATGCTGGGATGGGGTGTAGCACTTTATATAAATTATACATCTGCCTACAAAAAAGACAAGCCCGGGTAAGAATAAAGTAGAAATAATTTAAAAATAAAGAATAATTTTTTTGAATCTTTTTTTCATGGGAATTTACAATTGATGGATGCAGAAATAAAATCAAACCAAAAAATATTTAAAAAAAGTAAACCAAAATAATGCAGTTTAAAGAACTGGACCCGATATTACATTCACAGCTGAGGCTTGCTGTTATGTCACTAGTAATAAGCGTTAAAGAGGCAGAGTTCACATTTTTAAAAGAAAAAACAAATGCAACTTCCGGAAATTTAAGTGTACAGATAAGCAAATTAAAAGAAGTCGGGTATATTGATATTACCAAGCAGTTCAACAACAATTACCCACAAACAATTTGCAAAATCACTTCTGTGGGCATTGAAGCATTCGAAAATTATGTAAAGGCACTACAAAGCTATCTTACCCCTTAAATTTTATTACTGAACAAAATAAAAATCTTTAGTATTTCTCTGTTTACTGTTACATTTAGATTTTATATAATTCGATTTTCTTCACCTTTCCTTTAACTTTTTTCATTGATTTCAGGTTTTTCTTAAGCAAATTTTAATGTATCTTTCATATTATTAAAATAAATATTTTAAATTATTTTAGCAACTTATCGAAATAATAAATAGATTTGACTAATTTTTTAAGAATATGAAAAATATTAATTTAAACAGAGCGGCTCCTTTCCTAATTTTAGTACTTGTTGCAATTCTGGCATTATTTGTCCCATCATTAGCAAATTTCAATGATGCAGGCAAATATAATACAGCAGATATTACATGGATACTTGTTGCTACTGCGTTGGTTTTTTTGATGACACCGGGTCTTGCTTTTTTTTATGGAGGAATGGTTCATAGAAAAAATGTTCTCTCCACCATGATCAAAAGTTTTGTAGCCGCAGGCATCGTGAGCATTTTGTGGATCACCGTAGGATATAGTTTGGCTTTTGGAGATTCAATTGGAGGCTTTATTGGAAACCCGCTTACGCATCTTTTTTTTAAAGGGGTAAATTCAGGTGCTCCATGGAGCCTGGCACCTTCAATACCACTTTTATTATTTGCCTTATTTCAATTAATGTTTGCCATAATAACTCCTAGCCTTGTTGTAGGAGCAGTTGCTGAAAGAACCCGTTTTTCTTCATACGTCCTTTTTATAGTTATGTTTAGTCTTTTGGTATATGCACCTATCGCCCATTGGACATGGAATCCAAAAGGATTTTTGTTTAAAATGGGCATACTGGATTTTGCAGGAGGAACTGTTGTTCATATTTCTGCAGGTTGTGCTGCACTTGCAGGAGCGATTGTTTTAAAAAGAAGAAAAGTTCATAGGGAACACAAAGAAATTCCACCTGCAAATATCCCCTACGTACTTATCGGCACCGGTTTACTTTGGTTTGGGTGGTTTGGCTTCAATGCAGGTTCTGCATTAGCTGCTAACTCTTTAGCTGTTTCCGCTTTCGCCACTACTAATACAGCTGCTGCTGCTGCAGGGCTGGCATGGATGTTTTTTGATTTATTAAGAGGCAAAAAACCTTCGGTTCTTGGTTTTTGTATTGGAGCCGTTGTCGGTCTTGTTGCCATTACACCTGCTTCTGGTTTTGTTGCAATTCCACAAAGCATTTTTATCGGCGTGGTAGCTGCAATAATTTCTAACCTTGCCGTTTATTACAAATCAAAATCTCCTTTAGACGATACTTTAGATGTTTTTCCATGCCATGGTATTGGTGGTATTGTTGGGATGATCCTTACAGGAGTTTTTGCTACAAAAACCATTAATGCAGGTGGAAACGACGGATTATTTTACGGTAACCCTGCTTTCTTTTTTACACAATTAAAAGGTTTGGGAATTGTAGTGGCTTATAGTTTTTCTGTTTCTTATGGAATTTTCAAATTCATCAATTGGGTAATGCCAATGAGGGTAAGCGAGGCAGATGAAGAAATGGGATTAGATGCATCACAGCACGATGAAAAATATTTACAGGGAACTTTATTATTAAGGAACCCGGGGGCTGTTATTGAACAAGAATTACCATTTGATTCGCCACAGCATAATGAAAAAGCTATACAGGCTTCTGTATTATCAAAACGGAATGACACTTTTCTTAAAAACTAATAAAAGTAAAATAAGAAACACAACAATCATAAATATTCTTGCATCTAAATTATAAACAGACATTACAAAACTTATGACTCTAATATATAATAAACAAGAAAGGGAATAGCTATAATATTAACTTCTGTGAAAAGTTAACTGCTACACCCTTTCCATTTTTAACCTTTAATTCTAGAACAATGTTAAGAAAAATTTTGACATCATGTGTCATTGTGGGCACAATTAATTCTGCCCATGCACAAACTGACTCAATTCCAGCTCCAACCATTACCGGATCAGTAGACACTTATTTCAGGTATAACTTCGCTAACCCGAGCGATGGAAAGACTAACAACTTTACCAGTTTTACTAATTCTCAAAATTCATTTCAACTTGGTATGGCCAGCGTAAGGGCTGACCATACTTTTGGAAAAGCAAGTGCTACTGTAGATTTGGGATTTGGCCCAAGAGCAGAAGAATTTTCTTATGGCGACCCAAACCATCCAACACTATTTGCAGTAAAGCAAGTTTATTTAAGTTATGCTATCAGCGATAAGTTCAAACTAACTATGGGAAAATGGATGACGCATATTGGTTATGAATTAACGGATGCGTATCTCAACCGCAATTACAGCATGGACTACATGTTTTCTTACGGGCCGTTCTCTCACACTGGTTTAAAGGCCGATATTGGTCTTGGAGCAAAAAGCGCTTTAATGATTGGCGTGGCTAATGCTACTGACGTGGTTGCTGAAGCAGGCTCGAGAAGATATGCTATAGCCCAGTATAGTACAGCAACTAAAGATGGTAAGTTTGTAGCTTATATAAATTACCAGGGATCATATGGTGGTTCCTTTGGTGTTACTCAATTTGATGTAGTACTTACTGATGCAGTAACCAGTAAATTCACCTTGGGCTACAACGGTACTGTGCAATCAGTAAAACCTAAAGGCAGTTCAAGCAACAGCTGGTGGGGATCGGCTTTATACTTTACTGTTGATCCAACAAGCACATTCGGTATCACGCTGAGAACTGAATACTTTGACAACAAAAAAGCGGTAGTTTCTGCTCCTCCAACAGGCATTTTCGATGTTACACTTTCACCTAATTTCAAAGTAGGAAATCTCACTATCATTCCTGAATTAAGGTTAGATGCAGCGAAAGATCCTGTTTTTGAAAAGAACGATACTTCGCCAACCAAATCAACATTTACCGGCATCCTTGCTGCTACCTACCACTTTTAAGAAAAACTAAACAAATTGTAAATCTACTAAACTTCACAACTTATGCTACTTAAAAAATTAATGAGTCTCTTTGGGAAAGGAGACAACTCATCTGATGTAATGGTGGAATTGACGACTTCGGAAAAATGGCGCATTGCAGGCTTTAAATTTGCCGGTAAAATGATTGGGTTAGCTATCGTTTTAATAGCAATGGGCTTTTTGCCAATTATCCTTGGCGGTATTTCTGCACATGCACAGGATAAATATACTGTACATGAAACAACCCTTATGAATACTGCCAATACTATTTGGACATTAGTGGCTGCATTTTTAGTATTTGGAATGCAACCTGGATTTACTTTTCTTGAAGCAGGCTTTGCACGCAAAAAGGAATCCGTTAACATTTTAATGGAATGTGTTTTTGATACAGCTATTTGCGGTATTTTATTTTGGGCTGTGGGTTACGCCTTTATGTTTGGTCAGGGAAATGGCTTTATCGGATGGGGAGGTGGAGATTTAGCCGGAGGAGTAAAAGAGAACTGGTTCTTCCTGCAAAATATCCCCGACACATATGCTGCAACAGGAGTTCCTGTTCTTGCACATTGGATATTTCAGTTTGCATTTGCTGATACCACTTCAACAGTAACTTCCGGCGCTATGATCGGCCGTACAGGTTTCAGGGGTGATATACTTTATAGTATTGCAGTAACAGGATTTATATATCCTATTATCGGACATTGGGCCTGGGGACCCGATGGTTTTTTAGCATTAATGGGTACACCAGGGCATTTGTTTCCGTCTTTAGGAACCGGGTTCAGAGATTTTGCTGGTTCCACAGTGGTTCATACAATTGGAGGCATGGTTTCATTAGCAGGTGCTATTGTACTCGGGCCTCGTTTGGGGAGAGTATTTAAGCGGGACGGTGGAGGAATGCCACCTGCTCATAATTTAAATCTTGCAGTTGTAGGAGGTTTTATTTTGTGGTTTGGCTGGTACGGTTTCAATCCAGGTAGCACTTTATCCGCAGTAGATATGCAAGGTATAGGCAGAGTTGCTGCCAATACAACACTTGCCGCATGTGCAGGGGGTATTGGGGCAATGTATGCTGCACTTTGGTTTGGTAAAAGCAATAAATTCGATGTGGGCTTTACTACCAATGGATTTCTGGCAGGGCTGGTTGCCATTACCTGTCCATGTTATTGGGTTTCTCCTTTTGGTGCAGTAATGCTGGGATTAATAGCCGGTTTAATAGTATATTTCGGAATAATATTTCTTGAATGGCTTCGCATTGACGATCCTATTGGGGCTGTTCCAGTTCATGGATTTGCAGGAATTTGGGGTACTTTGTCATTGGGATTATTTGCTTGTGGAAAATATGGTGCTACAGGTCCTACAGGTGCTGATAATTCATCTCCTGTTACTGGTTTCTTTTATGGAGGCGGCACACAAATTTTGAAAGCACAAATAGTAGGTAGCCTTACTATCACCATTGCTACATTTAGTGTTGCACTTATTTTAATGTATGTAATTAATAAATTGCCTCATCCATGGAGATTGAGAGTTGCTCCGGAAGGTGAAACAAATCCTGGAGGCCTTGATATGTATGAGCATGGAGTGGAAGCTTACGTAATGGATTAAGTATTATCAATTAAAAATCCTTCAGGTATTTATAAGCCTGGAGGATTTTGATTTATTTTAAAAGTCGCTTTTTTCTTTTACTAGAAGATTTTTTTTAAACTTATTATCAAATGGACTTCATCATTTTCATTATTTTATATTTCTTAGCAAAGAAATTAGTTCATCATAAAATTCCGGCTAAAATAAAAATCGTCTCAAAAATTTGAGACGATCAATTAATTAAGGGATAGATAGAGTACTTATAATAGAAATAGAAAAATTACTTCTTAAGAATTTACTCTTTTAGCACCTCTGAAAGCTGGAACAACGATGAATGCTATTACTGCGATTACTGATAATACGATTGTCATTTTAATTTATTTTAGGTAATTTATTATTTTAGAAAGTAAAATTGCCCCTTTAAATTGAGATATCCAAGCTTAAAAATAAGGCCATAATAATTATAATAAACTATAATATTAAATATTTTTTACTCTTGATTTATTAATCGGACTTATAGGAAGTGTTATTAAACCTTTTGATACAGCAAGCCCTTAATTTGATTGTTATTTTAGAATATTTCATTCATTTTTTGTAATTGCAATTAAATAAAAAAGTTATCCACATTTTTATTTTTTTCATAGAAAGAATTATTAAAAGACCAACACTGTAAGTAAAAACTCTTTTGAAGAGAATACTTTCACCTGTAACCTTTTTTATTCACGATAGCCACCCCATTAGTATTTTCTTACTTTTCTAAGCTGTTATTATATCGTTGACATTATCTAATTCTTCAATTAAAATCTTATATTGTTACATTTGAATTTATGATTTTCATTTTTTAGAAATTATAAAATCTAACAACATCTCTTCTAAAATGGATTAATGATTTCCTGATGCCATTTTCTTTAGGAGTTGCTTCGTTATTTTGGAAGCATATTCCTTTAACCTACATTGCATCGAAAGCCCCTTCAGACGTTAAAATTTAATTTTTTTCAGAAAAACGAAAGCCTTATTTTCAATTTATCTGTGGGAGTGGATGCCAAGAAATAGTGAAAGAAAATCAACTTGTTTAAAGCAGATAAACAGTTCTTTTATTGCATTAGTAATATTTATATATATATTTTTTTAATTAAATTATCAAAATAAAATAAATTATAAGAAAAAAATTAGACTTTTTTTACGATTATTATGCATAATAATATGATTTAAACAAATAAATATCATATATTTGTTCTGTATATTTAATTAAGGTATTTCTTTTGACTAAATTATAAAATAACAGAAAATGAAATCAGGATCTTCAGTTGACTTAATCTTATTGAATAAATTTCAAAAAGTATCTGACTGGATGCAGGACAATTTTGGATATAATAATTTCGCCATTGCGAGGTTCCTGCGGATTGCAATGATAATTTCATTTGTTATAAGAGAAGTTCTTTCGTTTCTTAAGGGAATAGACAGTTCTGAAATTATTGTTATGGCCTGTTCAATTATGGTTATTATTAAAATGGATTTTATATTACGCAGGGCACAACAAAGCTTACAGAATAATCCTGCATTCAAAAATCCAATAGTTAGCGAATACGCTGTTACCAGGATACTGATTCAATTCGTAGGGGTTGCAGCCTTTGGTTTTTTAATAAAACATCTTTACTATATAGTAAACCCTTCTATAAACTACGCGGATCAGTTAGACCAATGCAAGGATTTCTTCTGGGATTTATTCGGTACGTTGATGTTCCTTGTTGCATATTTTAGTTCCTGCACACCGAAGCCCTACAAGACAAGCAAGGCAAAGAAGCTTCTAGAACAAACAAGCGAAAGACTCGCACAAAGTGCAGTAATGCCTTTACCCAATTTCTTGAACTAAAAGCAAACAAAAAACTGGTAAGCCGTCTCTTATTTGTTGAGTTAAAATCAGTAAATAGTGTTTTAGATACGCTCAATAATTGTTTTTATCAAATAGACGAAAACGGTGATTATGATGTGGATACAGAATACCGCCTTGAAGATGTTACTGATGAATGGTGGGGAAGCACTGTCAAAAGGCGAACTGGATATAGTTAATAAAATTCGGTAATTGGGAAAATTTTAAATTTTCAAATTACTTCATCCAATTGCTTTTCCATTTTTAATAAAGATTGAACCAAATCTTCACTTAATATTTCAGAAGTGTTTTCTTTGGCCTGCGTTGCATACCATATTAAAACCATGGAAACATAATCCTGCATGTCTTTTCCTGCAAACTGTGTTTTGAATTCGAGAATTTTTTCATTTATTGTTTTCAAAACTTTTCTTATCGTTTCCTCATCAGAAGCTAATATCTTAATACGATAACTCCTGTCGGCTATTATAATATTGAGCGGAATCAGCTGATCGTTTGCCATCATTATTTATTTAAAATGGATATGCATTTATCGAGCGTGCGGATATAACTATTGATACTTTTTTCAAAATCCAATTTCTCTTTTCCTTCCAGTTGACCTGCCGATGTTTTCAAAATATTCAATTGCATTTCGAGCTGCGCATTTTTTTCATGCAATGACTTAACTTTCAGATTCATATTCACATTTTCTTTCTCAAGCTGGTCATTTTCCTTTTGCAACAAAGCATACTTCTTCAAAAGCAATTGCACTTTAGATTGAAGATTTTTTATATGGATGTCAATGTTTTCAGCCATTCCGCCTTATTACAGCATTCAATTTATTTTCAAGATTGAAAATGATTTTATTCATCATTGTTTCAATTTCCTCGTCTGTCATTGTTTTTTCTTTATCCAGGAAAGTAAAATTAATTGCCAATGATTTCTTATTTTCTCCTAATTTTTCATTTTCAAAAACATCAAACAACTGAACTTTTTGTAGCTTTTTAAGATGCAAAGATTTTACCAATTCTTCAATTTCCCGGTAAGTCAGATCTTTACCCGCTAAAATTGAAAGATCGCGTTGAACCTGTGGAAATTTCGAAACCGGTTCAAAGGTAATTTCTGCTTTTTTATTGAAAGACATCAGGTTTTCCCAATCGAAGCAAATAAAATAGACAGGCTGCTTTATCGAAAATTTTTCCAGTTCTGATTTATTAACAGATCCAAACACCGCCAAATTTTTACCTTTCACAGAAGCGGTTAAACTTTCGTCTAACTCATTACTTACTGAAACCTCAAATTGATAATTCTGAACACCGGTTAATGAAAAAACAGCATCAACAATTCCTTTTGCAAAATAAAAATCTGCCTTTTTTGTTTGTCCACTCCAGCTTGTTTCATTAACATTTCCTGTGAGATAAATTGCGAGATTTTGATTTTCCCTGTAAAAACCTTCAACTATTGAATAAGTTTTTCCAAATTCAAAAAGCAGCAGATCGTTGTTTTTCCTGTTTAGGTTATAAGAAACCGTTTCCAATCCTGTTGGTAACATTGAAGGCCGCATTACATTTAATCCTTCACTTAAACTATTGATAATTGAAACAGTTGTTGCAAGTGTTTCTTTCCTAAAATATTGACTGTTGGTGATGGAATTGGTGAAAATTTCATGGAAGCCATTTCCAATAAGCCATCCTGTTACCTTTTCTTTTTGCGCTGCAGGAATTAACGCTGCATCGATAGATGGAGTAATAGTAATAGAAGAAGGAATTTCAATATTATCCAGTCCATCAATTCGCATAATCTCTTCAATAATATCTGCCGGAATAGTAATGTCCGGATTGCTATAAGGCACTTCTACCATAATATTATCAATTCCTTCTCTTAAAATGGTAAAATTCAGAGAAGTTAAAATACTTTTTACCGTATCAGGATGATAATTTTTCCCGCTTATTTTTTTTAGATAAAAATTGGATAAGGTTATTTCCTTCTTCTCCCGTGGAACAGGATAAACATCAATTACCTCAGAAGAAATTTTCCCCCCTGCAATTTCTTTGATCATCATTGCCGCATGTTTTAATACTTCTACTGTATTCCCGATATTAATTCCTTTTTCAAACCTTACAGCGGCCTCTGTTCTGAGGTTATGAGACAACATTGTTTTTCGAATAGAAGAAGGGTTAAAAACAGCACTTTCAAGGAAGAGGTTTGTTGTTTGAACTGAAACGCCTGAATCCAGGCCTCCAAATACACCTGCAAAACACATCGGTTCATTTTCACCATTACCAATCATAATATCTTTACTGCTCAATTTTCTTTCCTTTTCATCCAGGGTAATAAAAGAAGTTCCATCAGGAAGTGTTTCAACAATAATTTTTTTGCCTTTTATTTTATCAAGATCAAATGCGTGCAGGGGCTGCCCGGTTTCATGTAAAATAAAATTAGTAATATCTACAATATTGTTCAATGGACGAAGGCCGATACTTTTCAATTTATTTTGAAGCCATTGCGGCGATTCTTCCACTTTTATTCCTGAGATACTGACGCCTGCGTAACGTTCACAATCCTGCGGATTTTTTATTTCAACTTCAACAGGCTTTGACTGGTTATCTGCTTTAAAATTATTTTTAAAAGGATAAATTACTTTAGTAGTCTTTTTAAGATGATGGGATATGTAAGCGCATACGTCTTTTGCAACACCCAGGTGGCTCATTGCATCCATCCGGTTAGGAGTTAGTCCAATTTCAAAAACCCAGTCAGAGTATAAATTGAAATAATTCTTTAAGGGGGTACCGGGAATCGCATTGTCCGACAAAACCATAATTCCGGCATGACTATGTCCGAGGCCAATTTCATCTTCAGCGCATAACATTCCATTACTTTCCACCCCGCGAATTTTTGCTTTTTTTATCGAAAAAGGGTCCCCTTTTAACGGATAAAGTGTGGAACCAACAGGTGCTAAAATCACCTTTTGTCCGGCTGCAACATTTGGCGCACCGCATACAATTTGAAGCGTTTCACCCTTACCGTTATTAACAGTAGTTATTTTTAATTTATCTGCATCCGGGTGTTTTTCACAAGTGATTACCTCCCCTATAATCAATCCTTCTAATCCGTTTTTAACCTGCTCATATTTTTCCAGGCTTTCCACCTCAAGACCCACTGATGTCAATATTTCTGCAATCTTCTGAGGATTACCCGTAATTTTCAAAGTAGCCTCATCTATCGGCAAATATTCCACTAACCAATTATAACTAATCTTCATGTTTTTATTCTAAAATCTTGTATTAATTTTTAAGAGTCCCAAAAATAAGAAAGAAGTAGATAGGAATCAGGTTTCTCTTTTTCTGAAAGAATTGACAGGCGTGATTTTCAGGAAAAATCAATTTTTTTGTTACGATAAAATGGAAAATTGATTAAAAAAATTACTACTCTTTTTAAACGAAATATCGACAGAAAATCTCATTTTTTTTCTACACAGTGAATTGTGAATTAGTAATGTAAAAAATGGGATTTTTTTTTTAGATTGTGGAAAATGGCATAAATAATGTTGATAAGGACATAATATCTGTGGATTTCAGTGTGTACTTTGTATGTATAAATATAAGGGCTTAACAATTTCTTAAAATAGCTTTTGATACTTTACCTTAGCCCCCCACTTATGAAAATGCCAGCAAACATTAAATAAAAATTAAAACAAATTGCTCTGACTGAGAAAATAAAAAATGGATCTAACTAATATCAATAAAGACAGAAAAAGAAGAAAAACGGGGTCTCTGGAATTAGGAACAATGGCATTTGGAAAAGTACCCCCCCAGGCCAAAGAGTTGGAAGAAGCAGTACTTGGTGCAATCATGCTTGAAAAAAACGCCTTTGACATTATTGTTGAAATTTTAACTCCTGAATGTTTCTATATCGAAGCCCATCAACGGATTTTTCGTTCGATGCAAGGATTGCAACAAAAAAATTCACCTATTGATCTGTTGACAGTGGTAGAAGAACTGAAATTCAGAGAAGAACTTGATTTGGTTGGTGGTCCTTTTTATATCACCAAATTAACCAATGCTGTATTTTCTTCTGCAAACATTGAAATTCATGCGAGAATTATCCTACAGAAATTTATTCAAAGAGAATTAATAAAAATTAGCAGCGAGATCATTGGCGATGCCTATGAAGACAGCACCGATGTTTTTGAATTACTTGATATGGCAGAATCAAAACTTTTTGATATCACCAACAAGCATTTAAAAAGAGATTATGCAAGTATTGAATCTGTGCTGGTAAAGACCATCCAAAGAATAGAAGACCTGAGAACACGCCAGGATGAAATTACCGGTGTTCCAACCGGTTTTGAAGGTATAGACCGGGTAACTTATGGATGGCAACAAAGCGATTTAATTGTACTTGCTGCCCGCCCTTCAGTTGGTAAAACTGCATTTGCCCTCAATCTGGCGCGTAATGCCGCGCTTCATCCTACCAAACCAACCGCGGTAGGTTTCTTCTCCTTAGAAATGAGTGCCAGCCAGTTGGTACAAAGAATTTTAAGTGCTGAAAGCGGTATTTTGCTGGAAAAAATAGCACGAGGAAGACTGGAACAGCACGAGATGGAAGAGTTGTATAAAAAAGGAATTAATCGTCTGTCTTCAGCTCCTATTCATATTGATGATACGGCCGCTTTAAACATCTTCGAATTACGTGCAAAATGCAGAAGACTAAAAAACAAACACGATGTAGGTTTAATCATTATTGATTATCTGCAATTGATGAGCGGTACCGGTGAAAACAGAAACAGCAATCGCGAGCAGGAAATCAGCCGCATTTCAAGAGATTTAAAAGGGCTTGCCAAGGAATTGCAGGTTCCTATTATTGCGCTTAGCCAGTTAAGTCGTGAAGTTGAAAAAAGAAAAGAAGGAAGCAAAATTCCGCAATTAAGTGATTTGAGAGAATCAGGTGCCATTGAGCAGGATGCAGATATGGTTATATTCCTTTACCGTCCTGAATACCATGATATTCAGGCAAATGAAATGGGAGAATCTACGAAAGGAGAAACACAAGTCCGCATTGCAAAACACAGAAACGGACAATTGGAGACCATTACGCTAAAAGCCTTATTACATATTCAAAAGTTTGTAGATAACGACGAAGATGATTTTAGCAACAGGCTGCCTCCCGGAAACTTTAAACCAGTGAAAGACATTGACGAAAACGGTGGCGCTAAATTATATTTCCAGGCAGGAAGTAAAATGAATGATGAAGAGTTTGATGAAAACGCACCTTTTTAATTAAACAATTGCGCCTTATTTGGTAAAGCAATCATACGATGACGTCCCCTTATTTTTTTGAAGAAACCCTTCCTGATTCTGATGAATTTACTTTAAGTGAAGAAACTTCAAGGCACATAAGCCAGGTTTTAAGAATGAAAGAAGGTGAAGAAATTATCCTCACCAACGGTAAAGGTTATAGGTTATTTGCCAACATTCTTTTTGCAGATAAGAAAAAAACAAAAGCCTTGTTTATTCGCAAAGAATTTTTAGAACAATCGGTTCCAAATACTGCCATTGCCATCTCCCTGATAAAAAATAATAACCGTTTCGAATGGTTTGCAGAAAAAGCAACTGAAATCGGCATTTCAGAAATTATTCCGCTGATATGCAAGCGTTCAGAAAAAACACATTTTAAAATGGAAAGAACAAGATCTATTTTAATAAGCGCAATGTTGCAAAGCCAACAGTCATGGTTACCCGAATTAAGCGAACCGGTAAAAATTTCAGAGGTTATAAAAAATGAAAATTATGAGCAGAAATTTATTGCTCATTGTGTAGACCATGCAAAAAAAGAATTAAAAAGTCTTGTTTCTGACTCAGCTTCAAAAATAATTTTAATAGGCCCCGAAGGAGATTTTACTGAAGAGGAAATTCAAACTGCCATTCAACAGAATTATATTCCTGTTAGTTTAGGAAAAACAAGATTAAGAACAGAAACCGCCGGTATAGCTGCAGCCGTCTTATTAAAATAAAAATCCTGAGTTTTAGTTTCTTTACTATACAGTAACCAGAAAAGTAAATTATTCCTCAACCACAAGCCTAAAGCCATTTCCATGAATATTTACAATTTCAATATTAGGATCTCCTTTTAAATATTTTCTGAGTTTGGCAATATACACGTCCATGCTTCTACCGTTGAAATAAGTATCACTTCCCCAAATCTTCTTCAAAGCTGCTTCCCTGGGTAACAAATCATTTTTATACTCAGCCAGCATTTTTAACAATTCATTTTCTTTGGGAGACAATGTCTGTATGTCTTTTCCTACGCCAAGTTGACGAAGTCTTGGATTAAAATGATATTTTCCAAGGTCATATTCTGCATTTGCTTCTTCACGATGCAATTCTTCATTTCTTTTTAAGATTGCTTTTATTTTATGGAGTAAAACATCGCTGTCAAAAGGTTTTGTGATATAATCATCCGCCCCAAGTTTGTATCCTTTAATGATATCATCTTTCATTGTTTTTGCTGAAAGAAAGAATAAAGGCATATCCGGATCCACGTTTCTTATTTCTTCTGCCACAGTAAATCCATCCATGTTGGGCATCATAACATCTAGCAGGCATAAATCAAATTTTTCGCGCTGAAAAGCAGCGAGGCCAAGCCTTCCATCTCTTTCCAGCACAATGTCATAATCATTAAGCTCAAGAAAATTTTTGAGCACCATTCCCAGGTTTGGATCGTCTTCACAGATAAGAATTTTAGGTTTACTATTTTCCATAACTTTTTGTGTTTAATTCTGAATAAAGGTATTTAGTTTTTATGAAATATCTTTTACATATTTAATGCCATAATTAAAGAACGATAAATGTATTTACTAAAAAGTTAAAACAATCTTACTTTTTCAAATTCACTTTGTAACTTTCAAAAAAATCGAAATCATGGATAAAAAAGAACAATTTATTGAAACGATCAAAACTGGTTACGCTTTTAAAGGCGAAACTATTAAAATAGGTGCGGGTATGTTAGATGGTGAAGTAATTTCCGAAGCAGAGATTTTTATTCCGCTTGCCACAATGAACCGCCATGGGCTTATTGCCGGTGCAACAGGTGGTGGTAAAACAAAATCTTTTCAAATGATTGCTGAAGGTTTAAGTGATGCAAGTGTTCCATGCTTATTGATGGATATAAAAGGTGATTTAAGTGGAATTGCAGCAGCAGGAACCTTAAATGATAAGATCGCTTCCCGTTATCAAAAATTAAAAATGGATTACAAGCCCACAACTTTCCCGGTTGATCTACTCACATTAAGCAACCAAAAAGGAGTACGATTGCGGGCAACAGTTTCTGAATTTGGCCCTATTTTAATGAGTAAAATTTTGGGATTAAACGATACACAAGGTGGTGTGGTGGCCATGATCTTTAAATATTGTGATGATAAGAAATTGCCTCTTGTTGATCTTAAAGATTTTATTAAAGTATTGCAATATGTAGGTAATGAAGGCAAAGCAGAATTGCAACAATCATATGGAAATATCTCAACAACTTCTACCGGTACTATTTTAAGAAAAGTGATAGAATTACAACAGCAGGGAGCCGATTTATTTTTTGGTGAAAAAAGTTTTGAAGTGGAAGACCTTATGCGGATTAATGACGACGGACGTGGGATGATAAGCGTATTAAGGGTGACAGATATCCAGGACAGGCCAAAATTATTTTCAACTTTTATGTTGCAGATGTTGGCTGAATTATATGCTGTTTGCCCTGAAGAAGGGGATCTTGACAAACCCAAGCTGATCATTTTTATTGATGAAGCGCATCTTATTTTTGAAGAAGCCAGCAAAGCACTCCTTGATGAAATAAATACGGTCATCAAATTAATACGCTCAAAAGGTATCGGAATTTATTTCTGTACTCAAAATCCGATGGATGTGCCCGCAAGTGTTTTAGGGCAGTTGGGATTAAAAATTCAGCACTCATTAAGAGCATTTACCGCAGCGGACAGGCAGGTAATAAAACAAACAGCTGAAAATTATCCTGAAACTACATTTTATAAAACCGCTGACCTTATTACTCAATTAGGAATCGGGGAAGCGCTGGTAACCTTATTGAATGAAAAAGGAATTCCAACTCCTTTAGTCCACACGATGATGTGCACACCAAGAAGCAGGATGGATGTATTAACCCAAAGTGAAATCGATTCTATCGTTGATCATTCTAAGTTAGCTGCAAAATATAACCAGGTTACCGACCCTGACAGCGCCTATGAAATGCTTACCGCCAAGTTACAGGAAGCTGCTGCGAATCCCGTTGTAGTACCTGAAAAAGCAGCCAAACCTGAAGAAAGCACACTTGAAAAAGTAGTAAACAATACAGTTGTAAAAAGTATGATGAGAACTGCAGGAACAACTATAGTAAGAAGTCTTTTAGGTTCTTTAGGGCTGGGTGGCCGAAGCCGAAAAACAACTACAGGATGGTTTTAGTCTACCAAAAAGCTATGATTTTCTTTCTTGGTTCAAAACCGATTACTCAAAAAAAACAGCCAATTAATAAATAGAGTTGCTTTTTAGTAGTATAAATATGCGATTTTATTTGATACAGGGTTAAAAATATTGTTAAATACTATTTTTAACCCTATATTTGTCATGGTTTTTCATAGGATATTGGATTTTAAAGCGGGACTAGATTTCTATCTGGGTCCCCTTTTTTTATGTTCCATTTAATAAAGCTATTTGACTTTTATCAATCCATCCTGGCCTACACTTGCCAGGTTTTCTTCCTGCAAAAACTTCAGGACTTTCCATATTTTATTTTCTTTAACAGAAGGCAAATTTTCAATTATCATTTTTGAAGTAACCGCCCTTTTGTGAGCCATCTTTTTTATTTCACCAGAAATAAAATTGAATTCTTCACTGGTAATCATCAACTGTTTATTGCGCAGGCAATTATCACAAATACCGCAAGGTGGCAAATGTTGTCCGCTAAAATAAGAGCTTATCATTGTACTTCTGCATTCATTTTGCGTTACACAAAAATGGGTAATGACCGCTAACCTTTTTTCAAAGGCTTCTTTTCGTTTTAGAATATTTTTTTGATTAATAAAAAGTTCATCCGTTTTAACCCGATTCTTTAAAAAATAGATTTGCGGAGTTTCTTTTTGAGGCAAATAATTAATAATTCCGAGAGCTTTTAATTCAAGCAATATTTGCATCAATCTCTCTTTTCCTATTCCAACAAACCGGGCAAGTTCATTTTCGTTTACAAAAGAAGGAAAATCGAATATTCCATCATACGAACGTAAAAGCCCTTTTACTACATCGCTATATTTAGGATAACTTTTTTCAAAATCATTCAGATGTTGCTTGTCTATCGAAAATTCAACTGTCGAAGGCATAAAAAATTGTTCACTGTAAGTAATCAATTCTTCCTGTTCCAGTATTTTCAAAACGCTGTTAACTGTATAGGCATCCAATTTGAAGTTTTTCGCAAAAGTGTTTAAATCAAAATCATAAGAAAAACCTTCTCCACTGTTAGAAGGCAACTGAAGAAAGCTGCACAAATCGCCATATACTTTTTTTATAACGCTATTAGATGGAAACCTCACAGCAACTTGCTTTTTCAATTCTTCCAGTTCAGCTTCACTATATAGTAATATCGCATAAGCTTTCTTACCGTCGCGCCCTGCCCTTCCTGCTTCCTGGTAATAATTTTCGAGGGCATCAGGAACATCATAATGCACCACTGTCCTTACATCAGGCTTGTCAATCCCCATTCCAAAAGCATTGGTACAGGCAATAATGCGCGTTTTATTATTTATCCAATCTTCTTGTTTTTTATTGCGCTCTTCACTGGCAAGACCGGCATGATAATAATCTGCAACAATGCCATTAAGCTTTAAAAGTTCCGCTACTTCTTTTGTTCGACGCCTTGTTTTACAATAAACAATTCCGCTGCCCGGAACTTTTTTTAAAATCGTTAATAATTTATTTTCTTTTGAAAAAAGCTGAAAAGCACTATATGAAAGATTAGGACGGTTGAATGATTGCTGAAAAGTATTTTGCGATTTTCCAAAAAGCAATTTTTCCCGAATATCTTTTTGAACTTCTAAAGTTGCCGAAGCAGTGAGTGCAAGAACAGGAACCTTGGGAAAATATTCGCGCAAAGCAGCTATTCGCAGGTAAGAGGGTCTGAAATCATAACCCCATTGTGAAATACAATGTGCTTCATCTACCGCAATTAAATTTACTTTTATTAAAGGCAAATATTCTATAAAAAGCTCCGTTTCCAGCCTTTCCGGGGATACATACAGAAATTTAAAATTACCGTAAGCAGCATTTTGCAGCGTCTTTTTTACTTCGATAAAACTCATTCCTGAATAAACAGAAAGAGCGGGGATTCCCTTTTTTTTAAGATTAGAAACCTGGTCTTTCATCAATGCAATCAACGGGCTAATTACAAGACATATACCTTCGTTTAGCAACGATGGAACCTGGAAACAAATCGACTTTCCTCCCCCGGTGGGTAGCAAGGCCAGCGTGTCATTACCGGCTAAAACAGAATCAATGATCTCGCCCTGAAGTGGCCTGAAGGAATCATATCCCCAATATTTTTTTAAAAGATTCTGCGGTTCTAACATCAAATTTTAAAGTAAGTTGTATAAAATTGAAATTAAGTAATTCAAAGCAGGAAGAAGAAAAGTTTCAAAAATGAAAATTTAAAATTTAAGTACAATTTGATTTTAGAATTTTATTTTCAACTCTTCTTATGTATTATTTTTACAAAATGGTTGATATGGAAATCTATTTCGATTTCAATGAAATAGAAAAAACAGCAAAGAAATTTTTAAAAGCTACCCCGGGTTATAAGGTATTTGCATTTCGTGGAGACCTTGGTGCAGGAAAAACTTCCTTCATTACAGCACTTTGCAAAGTACTTGGTGTTGCAGAAACTGTAACAAGTCCCACTTATTCTATTATACAGGAATACAAAACAAACAATAACAAAACTATTTTTCATATTGATCTTTATCGTATTAAAAGTAAAGAAGAAGCTATGGATGCAGGGGTTGAAGATTGCCTGCTTAGCAACGACATTTGCATGGTGGAATGGCCTGAAAAAGCGCCTGATATTTTTCCTGATAATACCATTTATACCGACATTGAAATTCTTTCAGATACTAAAAGGAAATTGATTATCAAATTACCGGTATAAAAATTTATATTTATATTACTATTAATTGTAAACATTTTACATGGCAACTTCAAAACCGTTTGTCTCCTCTTCCTTTACTTATGAAACTCTGGAAGAGACGCTGGATGTAAAACCCAAAGGTGCAGACTTATTTATTGGAATCCCAAAAGAAACCTCCTTCCAGGAAAACAGAATTGCACTTACCCCTGAAGCAGTAGCCGTATTGGTAGCAAATGGTCACCGGGTAATTATGGAAAGCAAAGCAGGAGAAGGCGCAAGTTATTCTGACAGAGACTATAGTGATGCAGGCGCAAAGATTGCTACAGGCAAGAAAGAAGTTTTTGATTGTGATATCCTGGTAAAAAGCGCACCTGTTAGCGAAGCTGAGATTGATTTATTAAAACCCAATCAGTTCATTATTTCTCCTATTCATGTTACCGCTATGAAGCGTGACATTTTGGAAAAAATGATGGATAAAAAAATAACAGCCTTAAGTTTTGAAAATCTGAAAGACGACAGTGGGCACAATCCCATTGTAAGAAGCATGAGTGAAATTGCGGGAAGCGCTGTGATGCTGATTGCCGGCCAATATTTAAGCAATGCCAATCATGGCAAAGGTGTTTTAGTCGGAGGCATTTCAGGAATTCCTCCTACAAAAGTGATTATTATCGGCGCAGGCATAGTTGGCGAACAAGCGGCAAGAACCGCGCTGGCAATGGGTGCCAGCATCAAAATTTTTGATAACAGTATTTACAGGTTGAAGCGTTTACAAAATAATATTGGAATGCGTTTGTTCACCTCCGTTATAGAGCCCGGAATTCTTTCAAAACAATTAAAAACCTGTGATGTAGCCGTTGGCGCTTTAGCCGCTTCCGGCGGAAGGACGCCAATGGTTGTAACAGAAGAAATGGTAAGTAAAATGCGTCCCGGAAGTGTGATAGTAGATGTAAGCATTGATCATGGAGGATGTTTTGAAACTTCAAAAATCACTTCACACACCTCACCGGTTTTTAAAAAATATGATGTGATCCATTATTGTGTACCCAACATTCCCAGTGGTTTTGCACGTACAGCTTCACAGGCAATAAGTAATGTATTAATGCCATTAATGCTTGAAATGGCGGATGACGGTGGTTTTGAGAGTTTAGTCTGGTATAAAATAAATATCCGAAGTGGCATTTATTTATTCAAAGGCTCGCTTACTAACTTTCATCTTAGTCAAAGATTCGATCTTAAATTTACTGATCTGAATTTATTGATCGCAAGCAGAAGATAAATATTCTGATTTTTAAAACTATCACAAAATAAAAAATCAGGAGAATTTATTTGTTTACTGCAAAGATTGTCTAAAAGATAAATCTAAACATCTCTTTCCTGCGCCCTTAACCATCTTTCAGGAATTTCATTCCTGCTCGCAAATAAATAATCTTTATAGCTGCAGGCAATCATTTTTTTATCAGGCATTTGCATCCACCATCTGCCCGTTTTTTTACTTTGTATAAAAACGGTGTCCACTTCTGCAAAAGCCGTGTGATACTCATTAAAATTCTGACGCTCATTTAATGCTGATTCCTGGAGGCTCCTGTTTTTACCATCAATAAAGTACCAAAGCATTTGCGCAATCTGCAATGCGGTGAGATCACCAGAATCTTTCGACGCGTCAAATCCATAAATACCTGCTGAAGAAACAGAAGGGCTCATACCTGCATAACGTATAAGCGTACACGCTTCTTCCCCTGTCAAACCATTGGGGCTGCAGGCACTTGCCGGAGCATCACTGCTTTTTATTGCAGCAATATCAAAACTGAACATATCAGAATTACGGATCACCGGCTCCATTTCAGATAATTCTTCTCTTACATTTCCTACCCTGAAACAATCAAACCTAAGCTTATCCATTGTTTCAAGCATCCTTGGATGAACAAAATAACTCTGAAAGGCAATATGATTATAATGCCGAACCATATTCGGTTCGCCGGTAAGCATTTCCATTAAAAAATTCTCGCTCCGCAAGGTGGATTCGCTTCTCAGATCAATGGTTGCATCTACAACCGTCGCGTCGATTATTTTATTTAATTCTTTATAAGCAAAATACTGGGCTAAAGTATTATCATGTGATCCGCCAATAATCACCACTGTTTTGTTAAGCTGAAGCAATTCTTTTAAAACAATAGTTATTGCTGAATAACTATCGTTTAAAGATGAACCGCATTTAATATTTCCAATATCGGCAATTGAAATTTCTTTATGCCAATAGTGTAATTCATAAAACTTTCTACGTACCGCATCAGCCGAATTTATTGTTACATCAATGCCACTTCCCCTGAATTCATTTATCCCAACAATTATAATATCTATGTTTTCAAAATCCGGAATCTCTTCTTCATAGATTTTGATAACACTTCCGATCTGGCTGTCATTGTATGAAGCATCTCCACTTATAACGGCGAGATTCAATGGCGTTAAATATTCAATTAAATCGTAAATCAATTTTTAATTTTTTGGCAAACCTACCAATAAATGAAGAAAAAGATTGTTTGCAAATAATTATCTTCCCGTAAGTACTAAAAATCTTTCTAAATCCTGTTTCACTTATTTTTGCATCTATGGAAAATCTGCTTACGCAAATAAAAAATTTAAAAGAAGAAATAATCAATTTCTCTTCGTCTGAAAAAAATATAGCGGAAACATTTCGCATACAATTTATTGGCTCGAATGGTTCTGTAAAATCACTGATGAGTGAAATGAGAAATGTGCCGCCGGAGAATAAAAAAGAAATGGGTAAGGCGCTCAATGAATTAAAATTATTTGCAGAAAACAAATATGAGGAGTTGAAGACGGCGACAGATATCGGAGGAACGGCGACAGAAAGTAAAATAGATCTTTCATTGCCTGGCGATTCATTGCCAATCGGAAGCCGCCATCCTATAAGCATTGTGAGAAATAAAATCGTTTCTATTTTTCAAAGGCTTGGCTTTGCTGTTGCTGAAGGACCTGAAATTGAAGATGACTGGCATAATTTTACAGCACTTAATTTACCTGAAAATCATCCGGCGCGTGATATGCAGGACACGTTTTATGTTTCTCAAAATCCTGCATGGATGCTACGAACTCATACGAGCAGTGTGCAGGTACGCGAAATGGAAAAAGGAATTTTACCTATAAGAATTATTTGTCCCGGCCGTGTTTACAGAAATGAAACGATCAGCGCAAGAGCGCACTGTTTTTTCCACCAGGTAGAAGGTTTATATATTGCTGAGAATGTTTCATTCGCCGACCTCAAACAAACACTTTATTTCTTTGTGCAGGAAATGTTTGGCAAAGAAATGAAAGTGCGTTTTCGCCCTTCTTATTTTCCTTTTACAGAACCGAGCGCTGAAATGGATATTTCCTGCCTTATTTGTGGCGGAAGTGGATGTAACGTTTGTAAACACACGGGCTGGGTTGAGATTTTAGGTTGCGGAATGGTTCATCCCAATGTCTTAAAAAACTGTGGAATTGATCCTAACAAATATTCAGGATTTGCTTTTGGAATGGGAATTGAAAGGATTACCATGCTCAAATACCAAATAAAAGATTTAAGGATTTTCAGTGAAAATGACCTGAGATTTTTAAAACAATTTGAAAGTGCGGTTTAGTTAAATCCGTCTTTTCAATTTTATTGGTTTTTAAGTAAATTTCATTTTTTATCTTTAGAACTAATTAATTCCACTATGGCTCAAACAAAAAATAAAACAAGAAAAAATAGTATAACACGGATAAAAAGAACCAAAAGTCCAAAAGAAAAGGGCGTAGATACTTTAAAATACTGCGGAAGAATCACCCTTAAAGAAGACCCATTAGTTATTCAAAAAAAACTACGGGATGAATGGCAATAAGTTCTTCCTTGATACTAATATTATTTTATACATTCTTTCAGGAGATAAGACTATCTCAACTTATCTTCAAAATAAAATTCTTTACACTTCAATCATTTGCGAAATCGAATTATTCAGTTTCAAGTCAATTTCAGAAAGTCAGGAAAAAGAAATAAAAAACTTTTTAAAAGAATTTAAAGTTATTTCTATTGATGAAACAGTAAAAGATATTTCTATTGCATTTAGGAAGAAATATTCTCTAAAAATTCCCGATATAATTATTGCTGCTTCTTCAATTGCCCTTGAAATCCCTTTGGTTACTGCTGATAAAGGGTTTAAACAAATTTCTGAATTAACAATTGATTTTTATAATATTGAATTATGATAATAACCATTTGCATTTGTGGAGCAGGAACAATGGGAAGCGGTATTGCGCAGGTTTCTGCGCAAAGCGGTTTTGATACTATTCTTTTTGATGTAAATGAATCAGTGCTTGAAAATGCAAAAAAAATTATTCAAAAAAACCTTGAATATTTAGTTGATAAAAACAAAATTTCGACAAACGAAAAACAGGAAATTTTCAGCAGAATAAAATTTACCAATAACATCGCCGATTGCAGTGCATTTGTGATAATTGAAGCTATTGTCGAAATAGAAAAAGCCAAAATTTCTTTGTTTACTGAACTTGCTAACTACAACAATGAAGAAGTAATTTTTGCTACTAACACCTCTTCACTTTCTGTTTCGCAAATACAGGAAAAAATTGCTTTTCCACAAAGGGTAATTGGGATGCATTTTTTTAACCCGGCCTATATCATGAAACTGGTAGAAGTGGTAAAAGGAAAACAAACCAACAACGAAGTTGTAAATGCTGTAATCAATATTTGCCGCCAAATGGGCAAAAAACCGGTTTTGTGTGAGGATTCTCCCGGGTTTATTGTTAACCGGGTCGCACGACATTATTACCTTGAATCTTTAAAAATAGTTGAAGAAGAAATTGCATCATTCGAAGAGGTGGATGAAATTTTAGAAGCAACTGGTTTTAAAATGGGGCCCTTCAAATTGATGGATTTAATTGGTATGGATATTAATCTTGCTGTTACTGAAACTATGTACCGGTCTTTTAATAATGCGCTACGTTTTACACCTTCGCCACTTCAAATAGAAAAAGTAAAGCAGCATTTGTTAGGCAAAAAAACAGGGGAAGGATTTTACAATTACCAATAGCTGGTTAGGATAAATAATTTACATTGCTTAAATAATTATTGGAAATTCAAAAATGCTTCAAGAAAATTTGTCTAAAAAAAATATAGCTGAAAAAAGGATCCTGGTTACAGGCGGTGCAGGCCTTATTGGAAATGAATTAATAAAACAGTTACTGGATGCCGGTGAAAAAGTAAAAGCAATCTATCATTCAGCACCCATTCCTTTTTCTCATCCTTCGCTTGAAATTCTACCATGCGACATTCTTGATGTACCAGCGCTTGAAGAAGCCATGGAAAGAATTACTTACGTTTACCATTGTGCAGCTTTGGTTTCCTATGATCCAAAAGATAAAGAACAACTTTTAAAAATAAATATTGAAGGAACAGCGAATGTGGTAAATGCTTGTATTGATGCCGGAATTGAAAAGTTAGTACACGTTAGTTCTGTAGCAGCTTTAGGTAGAATTAGAGAAGAAGAAATAGTTACAGAAAAAATGAACTGGACCGAAGAAACCAGCAACAGTATTTATGGTAAATCAAAATACTATGGCGAGATGGAAGTATGGCGCGGAATAGGAGAAGGCTTGAAAGCGGTAATTGTAAATCCTAGTTTAATATTGGGGGGAGATAATTGGGAAACCGGGTCTTCGGCCATTTTCAAAAACGCGTACAACGAGTTTAAATGGTACACAGATGGCGTGTCGGGATTTGTAGATGTAAGAGATGTGGCAAGCGCCATGATCCTGTTAATGAATAGCGAAATTACTTCAGAACGTTTCATTTTAAATGGAGAGAATTTACCTTACAGAGAAATTTTTTCTTCAATTGCAAAATGCTTTGGAAAAAAACCGCCATCAAAAAAAGTTTCTCCTTTTTTAGCAGAATTGATCTGGAGACTGGAAGCGATAAAAACGAAGTTTACGGGCAACAAACATTTGCTCACAAAAGAAACAGCGAGAACAGCACAGGCAAAAGTTTATTTTGATAACAGCAGGATTTTACGGGCGTTGCCTGAGTTTCATTTTACCCAAATTAAAGACACCATTGAATTTACCTGCCAACGAATGAAAGAAAAGTACCAACTTTAATTACAATAAAATAGCCCTATGAATACCAATATCCAAATTATTTTTGTTGCTGCTTTTATTTTTATTCTTTCCTTTTTTGTGCTCCCACGCAAAGGTTTAGCACAGGCTCCTTATTATTTGGTAAAAGGAAAAGTAGTAGATAAAACAACCCAGGTTCCATTGGCCGGGGCATCTGTATTTGCTCAAAATACCACTATCGGAGAAGCAACCGATGCGGATGGAAATTTTAGTATCTGGCTTCCAAAGGGTGGTTATTCTTTAGTTACCACTTTTACCGGATATGAAACCCAAACCATTCGTGTAACCAGTTCATCTCAAAATGATAGTTTGATTTTTGAATTAAACCCGGAAGTAACATCACTTGAAGCAGTAACCATTTCTATCAGTAATGAGGTAAAAGATGGCTGGGAAAAATATGGAAACTTTTTTACTGACAATTTTATCGGTCAAACAAAATTTTCCAAATTATGTTTTATAAAAAATCCTGAAGTACTGCATTTTTATTTTAATAAAAAAAGAAATTCTTTAAAGGTTCTGGCAAAAGAACCTTTGATCGTTGACAACTTTGCCTTAGGTTATACATTAAAATTTGCTATCGATTCTTTTACCAACAATTACAACTCAGGCACTAATTTATTTGTCGGATATCCTCTGTTCACAGAAATGAACGGCACCCCGGAGCAGAAGGAAATGTGGCAGGCAAATCGTACCATTGCTTATAAAGGTTCTTTACTTCAGTTTATGCGAAGCCTTTATTCACGCACCTTGGAGGAAAATGGATTTGAAATTCAATTTATCGTCCACAATAATGGTGAAGATTATCCAATTCATCTTGGCAATGTTTATGGAGCCTTAAATTACAAGAAAGATGACAGTACTAATATTGTAGCGTTTTATCCGAATCAAAGTGAAGTGGCGTTGATTTATAATAAGGCCAAGCCCGAAAAAACTTATACAGATTTGGATTCTACCGTAAAGAAAACTTTTCAGCTATCCACTTTAATTTTTCCTAAAGGAGAAAAGTTTTTTATCGACCAAAACGGATATTTTTACGACCAGGAAGATCTGGTAACCAATGGCTATCTTGGTTTTAAAAAGATTGGTGATATGCTTCCTTATGATTATAACACTGAAGAAGAGTTGCAGTAAACCAGTAAATTTTATGAATTTTTATTTTGTGGAAAAATGCAAATTATTTTTCAGAAGACTTATTTTCTCCATTTTGATTACTCAATGATTTTATTTTTTCCCAAATTTCAGGAAGTCTTTTTATCATTACCAGTTCTTTTCTTTTAGAGTAAAATTCCTGGATCGGAGTTCCCCAATAGGTTTTATTCGCCTCAATACTTGAAGTAACTCCGCCTTGTCCCATTACAATTGCATTGTCGCCGATAGAAATTGTTTTATTTACACCAACCTGTCCCCAAAGTGTTACACCATCACCTAAAACGGTTCCTCCCGCTATGCCTACCTGTGCAGCAATCAAACAATTTTTTCCAATTATCACGTCATGGCCAATATGAATCAGGTTATCCATTTTTGTTCCGCTTCCGATAACTGTAGAATCGCTTACACCGCGGTCAATGGTACAATTGGCTCCTATTTCAACATCATCTTTGATTTCAACATTGCCACAGCTTTGCATTTTTTTATACCAATGTTCCCGGTTTTTTTTGGTATTAAAATAAAAAGCATCGCTCCCGATTACGGTACCGGAATGGATTTCAACATGATTACCAATAACGCAATCATCGTAAATAATCACATTCGGATGAATGATACAATGGTCACCTATCACCACATTATTTCCTAAAAAAACATTTGGCATTATAACCGGGTTTTTGCCAACCTTAGCTGTATCACTTATCATTTTATCTGAGGCAAGAAAAGGCTTAAAATGATTAACAATTTTAAGGTATGCTTCAAAAGGATCTGAAACAACAAGCAACGTTTTCCCTTCAGGCACTTCCCTTTCTGCATTAATGATAATACAGGTAGCAGCGCTGTTCAAACAAGTATCATAATATTTAGGATGATCCACAAAAACAATGTCGCCATTTTTTACTTTGTGTATTTCATTGATGCCTGAAGCATAAGAATTTTTGTTGCCTAAAATTTTTGCATTGATAAAATCTGCGATCCAAGAAACAGAAACAGGGGAAGGAAATTGCATAAAATAAAATTAAGTTTCAAAGGTAAAGTTTGCAAAGCGATGAACCACACCTATTTTAAATTGCATTATCTGCATTATTAAAAAATTCAGAAAGAAATAAAAGGCTTTTTTGAAAAATAAAAAGTCAATTTCGGTTCAATTTTATTATGCTTATCCACACAGCATTTTAAAATGTTGATAAAAAAATCGTAAATATTTTTTCATAAAGCAAAATTTATTTTTAATATTGTGTAAGGAAATTTATTTCCTGTACTTACTAACCCATCAATATAACAAAGCCCGTTCATTTTCTTGTCGGGCTTTATTATTTTTTGCCACTTTTATTTTTACAATTTGGCTGTAATTTTTTTAAAAATGTTTTCTTTTGAATAACTATTATATCATTCATAAACCCTTTAATGTTCTTTCGCAATTTTCTTCCACCGATGGTAAAAAAACGCTAAAGGATTTTTTTGACGTTCCTCTGAATATCTATCCGGTAGGGCGTTTGGACTATGATAGCGAAGGCTTGCTTATCTTAACAGACGATAAAAAATTAAATCATTATTTATTGGATCCGTTAAACAATCATGAAAGAGAATATTGGGTACAGGTAGAAGGTAACGTGTCAACAGATCAAATTGATTCTTTACAACAAGGTGTTGAAATAAATGTTAACGGAAAAATGTATTGTACTAAAAAATGTATTGCAAAAAAGTTTTTACAACCTCCGCAGGTAAGTACAAGAAATCCACCGATCCGTTTTAGAAAATCGGTTCCTGATAGCTGGATAAAAATAATTTTAACAGAAGGTAAAAACAGGCAGGTCAGAAAAATGACAGCCGCAGTTGGTTGTCCTACATTAAGACTGATTCGCTACAGAATTGAACAGGTCACTTTAGAAAATTTGTATCCCGGAGAAATGAAAAAACTACCTAAACAAGAATTGTATAACTTGCTTAAAATAAAAAAAGATAAATTAAGATGGTAAAATCAATGACTGGCTTTGGAAGAGCAGAACAAACAATAGGAGATAAAACGTACCTGGTAGAAATAAAATCATTGAATGGAAAGCAATTTGATATAAATCTAAAAATTCCACCGCTCATAAAACCCTACGAGTTCGACATCAGGAGTTTGGTGCAGGAAAGTTTATTACGAGGAACGGTTGAATGCCTGATAGTAGTTAAACAAAACGGCGCCGCCAAACCGGTTGTTATAAATACCGATCTTATAAAAGCTTACTACAGCCAAATAGAAACCCTAGCAACAGAATTATCAATTGACACCAATTCGGTTTTAGCGGCGTTGTTAAGATTACCGGAAGTAGTAACACCAAGTAACGAAGTGCTGGATGAATCGGACTGGAAAAATTTAAAAGGAGTAATTGAAACTGCTTTGCTTGAGCTAAACACACATCGGATAGAAGAAGGGAAATCTTTGGAAAAAGAATTGCGCCTGAGGATAAAAAATATCAAAATCCAGGAAGATAAAATTCTGGAGCTGGAACCGAAGAGAAGAAAAAAAATGAAAAACGAACTGATAGCAGTTCTTGAAGAAAATGTAGGTAAAGAAAATTATGATTCAAACAGGCTGGAGCAGGAACTAATTTATTACATTGAAAAAATAGATATCAGGGAAGAACAGGTACGTTTAAAAAATCATTGCGAATATTTTATATCAATCCTTGATAGTGAAGAAGATGCCAAAGGAAAAAAACTGGCATTTGTTGTTCAGGAAATAGGCAGGGAAATCAATACAACCGGATCAAAAGCTTATGATTCAGAAATACAAAGATGTGTGGTACTTATGAAGGATGAATTGGAAAAAATGAAAGAACAAACTTTCAATATTCTTTAACCATGCTTTTAAACGACGGTCAAAACAATCTATTTTTGTAAAAAAATCAATTTGAAAAAATTCTTTGTAATATCATTAGTCTCCTTAATTTTTGCATCCTGTATCAAAATTGATCATTACGAAAAACAAACCACAATACCTTCACAGAAATGGTATTATACAGATGTACCACAGTTCACCTTTCATATTGACGATACCACTTCGCTCTATAACGTGTATGTCATTTTACGTCACACTGATCTTTACAAATTCAATAATATCTGGTTAAAAGTTGGCCTAAAAACGCCGGCAGATTCTTTTAATTATCAAAAGGTAAACCTGGTACTTGCGTCAGATTCAAAAGGATGGGATGGAACAGGAATGGACGATATATATGAAGTAAGAAAAAGTATTTCAGCCGCGCCGTTTTCTTTTAAAACTGTAGGTGATTATACATTTTCTATAGCGCAAATAATGCGGGAAAATCCGTTGAAAAATATTTTAAATGTGGGGCTGAGAGTTGAAAAAGTAAGGTAGTAACTTTAATTTTCTGCTTATTTATATTTTCAAAACTTAAAAAATGCCTTATTTAATTCTAAAAAATAAATATAAAGTAAGGCCACTTCGAATCATCTTTATCTTCTATTGGTTTTTACTTGCTTATATTTTAGCTGCGCTCATTTTTTGGTTCATTGATCTTAACGAACAGAACAAAGAACTCACTCAATTAAGACTTAACGCTGTTAATGTACATGATACTTACTATATACAAAAAATAAATAGAATTGAAAATGAGGAAAAAAGAAAAACCGCTCAATACATCGGCGAAGGAGTGACTTTTTTATTAATGATTATAGCCGGAGCGGTATATGTTTTTAGGATAATCAAAAGACAACTGGTGCAATCAGAGCAACAAAAAAACTTTATGATGGCAATTAGTCATGAATTGAAAACCCCTATTGCTGTTACAAAGCTCAACCTTGAAACGATGCAAATACGTAAACTTGAATTTGGGCAACAGCAAAAACTTATACGAAGTACTATCCAGGAGGCAAACCGGCTAAATACATTATGTAACAATATGCTTTTCATGAGTCAACTTGATTCCGAGGGTTCTTCTCTTACTAATGAAAAGATTGATCTTTCTACGCTGGCAATTGATTGCGCTGAAGATTTTATTCTGCGTTTTCCCGAAAGGAAAATTGAGATAGACGTGGAAAATGACATAATTTTCACCGGAGACAAGCTTTTGTTGCAACTCGCCATTAACAATCTTTTAGATAATGCTATCAAATATTCAGGAAAAGAGGATGTAGTTTTGATAAAAGTATTTAAAGAACCCAAAAAGATAAAACTCCAGGTAATTGACCAGGGAAGTGGAGTAGAGCCTGCTGAGAAAGAAAGGATTTTCGAAAAATATTTTCGTGGTGCCAGCAAACAAACAAAAGGAACCGGTTTGGGACTTTATCTTACAAGAGAAATTGTAAAACAACATCGTGGAAGTATCAGTATGAAAAATAATAAACCTCGTGGAAGTATATTTGAAATACAGATAAGAAGTTCAAAAAATATATAACCATAAACTAATCTTATGCAAGGAAAAAAACTTTCAATCTTATTAGTAGAAGATGAAGAAAATTTGCAGGATGCATTGAAATTAAATTTTGAAATGGAAGGCTATGAAGTTACTTCAGCTTATGATGGGGAAGAAGCACTCAAAGCAATTCAAAATGAATATTTTGATCTCATCGTATTGGATGTAATGCTACCGGAGATAGATGGAATAGCGGTTTGCGAAAATATAAGATTGAGCAATACCGAAATTCCTATTTTGATGCTGAGCGCAAAAAGCCAAAGTAAAGACCGAATTTTAGGATTAAAAAAAGGAGCAGACGATTACTTAACCAAGCCTTTCAGCCTGGAAGAACTCTTATTAAGAGTAAGGATTTTAATCAATAAAAGCCAGAAGATCTCAGCTAAAGAGCCGGTGACAGAACAATTTACTTTCGGCAAAAATCTGATCAATTTTAAATCGCTCGAATGCACCACCAAATCAGGAGAATTGGTAGCATTGACTAAAAAAGAAGCGATGCTTTTAAAACTCCTGATCGAAAATAAAAATGAAGTAGTAACGCGAGAAAAAATTTTACAATCAGTTTGGGGATACAACGTTTATCCAACAACACGCACGGTAGATAATTTCATTTTAAACTTCAGAAAATATTTTGAGGAAGATAGCCGTAATCCAAAATACTTTCATTCTGTAAGAGGAATAGGTTATAAGTTTACGAATGAAAATTAGCTCCTCTTTTTGCAGGTGCATCCAAATAAAATTCTTCAATTTTTGTTCTTTTACTGTAGATAGAATTTTTCAGCAAATTCACTTTAACAAACCTGCTTGTCCAGTAAAGACACCACTTCAGAAGCTTTTTCAAAAACACTGTTAAGCTGATTTACATTTGAAGGTGGCGCATATAAATTAAGTTCCACATCATCCATCAAAGAAGTAAGCATTAGCGATGTACCAAGGCTTACATTGCATTTATCCAATTCTTCATTCAGCCTTTTTTTAGATAATTCATTGGCAGGCACTTTTAATTTAGTCGCCAGGTATTTTTTTAGAGAGGCGTCTAAAGTATGATAAAACCCCGCACTATCTTGGGTCATAAGTTTTTCATGCGCTGCAGTTAAAGGATTTTCAGGAATTACGAATTTTTCTTTTTTAGCGGCATTCGTTTCAGCTTCATTCTTCAGATCATCTACTTTTATATCTTTTTCCAGGTCATTTTTATCTTTATTTCTTTTCATCAAAACAAAAAGGATCGCTAAAAGAATTCCGGCAACCAATATAATTCCGGTTATTAACTCAGTCCTGTTTGAGAAAAAACCACCTTTTTTTGAAGCGTTTGGCGAACTTGTTACTGAATTTTGAGAAATGCCTTTCCCTTTTTTTACATTCACCTGCAACGATGCTGTTCTTAAAATTTTATAGGTAGACGAAGAAGGATCAAAATAAGAAAATGCGATGGAATCAATTGTAAAAGTGCCTGGTTTTGAAACAGTAAAAGGATAAGAAAACGTTTTACTTCCCTGCATAGGCACCTGTTTTCTGTCTACATTATCGGTTATTTTTGCGTCATAGCCATCTATTCCGTTTGGCCAGTTTATAGAAGGCGCGTTGATTAATTGAATATTTCCTTTTCCGGTTATAGTAAGTTTTAAAGTTCCTGCATCATCTGTAGTAATGTTATTTTTTTCCAAAGAAGCGGAGATAGAAAAATCTCCAACAGCACCACGGAAACCCTGAGGTTTATTTTCAGTTGGCAGTGGTTTAATTGTGATTACTTCTGGAGTGGATTTTAAAATAACATTTTTCTCAACAATACCTCCAGGCGGAATCGCGTCACTCCCAAAATTCTGAAACATATCAAAAAAGCCACTATTATCCTGCTTGTTTAAATATTGAGATTTTACAAAAGTTATCTTGTTGGACGCTGTCATTGAACCCAATGTAATATTTCCGGCCTGCAAAGGATATAATTCAACTTTACGGATAGTATATACGTTGTACTTACGCCCATTATAGTTTTCGAGTGCTGAATTACTGTTGATGTCCAGATCATTTACAGAAAACCCGTTAAAAGAAGGTGCATCTGTTATGGTAGTTTCTGACGGAAGCCTTGTATAAAGTTCGTAGGTAGCTACAATAGGTTCGCCAACATAGCAACTCTTTTTATTAACATCCAGTTTTATAAAAAGATTTTTTGCCGTTTTTTCTGCTACATTTTCGCCGGGCTTTAAAATATAATCATCAAACTGATGAGTTACAGGTTCAGGCGGGAAATCAAAATTAAGGTTAGGGAATGGAGGCAAATTTTGTTGGGAAGTATTTGGCTGAGATTGTGCCAGTGATCCATTTACTACCGTGATGGTAACGGGATCTGTTTTCAGTTGTTTACCATCGGCTTCAGCAGTTGCCGGACCAATAGTAAATGTTCCGGTTGAAGTGGGCGCCAGTGAATAGCCGAGCGAAACATACCCGCTTACTTTCCCATTTATATTTGAAGTACTTTGTTCCTGGTTTGGACCAGAAACAACTGTAAAATTATTAAAAGAAGGAGGATTAATTTCATCGACCGAAGAAGCATTTTCTACCTTAAACTGAATTTGCAATAAATCTTTCTTTCCAATCTTTTTTTGAGGACAAACCACAGAAAATTTCACCTGCGCATAGGAGGTTTTTGCAACGAAAACCGCTGTAAGAAATAGAAAGAGGAAGAAAAATTTTTTAAAGCCGGATTGTAAAAATGTTATCATTTCTTCAGCAAAGGATGAGCTACAAAAGTAGTTGGAAAGGAATTTAAAAAAAGGTTAATAGAATGAGTTCGTGTTAAAAATCTATTAAGGAAGATCGCCTAACAACGGGCGAATCACGATATCTTCCACACAAGCCTGCGGTGAAAGAAGCGAAGCTGCTAAAACCATATTGGCAATATCCTCTACCTCCATAATTCTTTCAGGCTTTATGCCGGCGCCTTCCCACGAAGAGGTATAGACAGCCCCGGGAAAAACTGCCGTTACCTTTATATTAAAAGGCTTCATTTCTTCACGCAAATTTTTACTAAAACCCATTAAAGCGAATTTGCTGATACTGTAAGAACCCCCGTTATTATAAGCTTTTAAAGCAGCAATAGAACACATATTAAATATATGGCCCGATTTATTTTTTATCATTTTCGGAAGCAGTGCCCTTGTTAAATGGTAGGCGCTATACAAATTAATATCAATCATTTGTTCAAGATTACCTTCCGTTTCATTGTAAACACTTCCCTGCACAAACTGCCCCGCATTATTGATCAAGATATCAATGTCCATATTTTTACCTAAAAGCCAGTTTGCAAATTTTAAAACCTCCTCCTTTTGAGAAAGATCTGCGGCAAAATATTGAATATTGCTATTGCATCTTTGGTTCAGTTCCGAAGCCGTTTCAGCCAGTTTTTGCTCGTTTCTTGAGCAAATGAAAATGTTATTTTTCGCAGCGGCAAATTTTTCAGCCATTGCTTTTCCCATACCTTTGCTGGCACCTGTAATTACAATATTCATCTTTTTATTTCGTTTTAAGGTATTAAGCAAATCTAAAATCTTAAGTCGACTTTTTTAAATATACCTATTTGAAATACAAACATCTTTTTTTCGACCTTGATCATACGCTTTGGGATTTTAATGCCAACGCTGAAGAATCGCTTACAGAATTATATGGTTTTTTTAATTTGGAATCAAGAGCTATTGGGTCATTTAACCAGTTTTACAATATCTATCTTAATCACAATAAAATTCTCTGGAGCAGGTACGAAAAAGGATATATTACCGTTGAAGAACTGAAGTGGCGGAGAATGTGGCGCACCTTACTTGATTTTCATATTGCTGATGAAAAACTCGCAAAAGATATGAGCGAATATTTCCTGGAAATTCTTCCTACCAAAAAAAGAGTTTTTGATTACACCTACGAAATCCTTGAATATCTTACTGAAAAAAAATACTCGCTTCACCTCATTACCAATGGATTTGAAAAAACGCAGCGATTGAAATTAAACAGTGCTGGTCTTTCAAAATATTTTACCCATATCATTACTTCAGAAACTTCTAATTCTGTAAAACCCAAAAAAGAGATTTTTGAATTTGCTTTAAATAAAGCCAAATGCAAAACAGAAGAAAGCATCATGATTGGTGATAATCCGGAAGCTGATATTTTAGGTGCGAAAAATGCAGGAATGGATTCTATTTTTGTGAACCACACGAATGAAGATTGTATCACCCAACCCACCTATACCATCCGGCATTTAAGAGAACTGGAAAGTATTTTATAGAAATTTTTATTCCTCATTTTATTTTCCCGACATCATTTTTTGGTTAAACTCTTTTGAATTCCCCTTAGGGATTGACAAAGATTTCCAATTTTGATTTTTAACCATTTTCCCGATATATACGATCTGGCCTACATGATTGGAATAATGTGCCAATTGACGGTTGATCGCATCACCAACATTGTGTGGTTCTTTTCTTATGTAAATGGTTTTTGAAAGATCTTCCTCTTTTAAAGAATCCAGTGTATCAAAAACACACTGCCATCCATCGTTCCATTTTTTAATCAGTTCTTCTCTTGTTTTAATTACTGTTTCAAATTCGGTATCGCGGTCGCGCCACTCCTTTTCGCCATCTTCTGTAAGAAAATTAGTCCATCTTGATAACATGTTTCCCCACAAATGTTGCACAATAACTCCAATGCTGTTGCTGTTTTCATTGTATTGCCAAAATAAGTTTTCTTCACCAAGTTGTTCAATAGTTTTATCACCGAGTGACTTCTGTTGATGGAAATATTTTTTTACACTTTCTAAATAATTGAAGGACATAATTGTGGTTTGAATATCTATAAAATATAAGGTTATGGTTTAAATCCGATTCTTTTCCGTGGTAGCTGCGGCGGATTGACTAATTGTTTGAGCACCTTAAAAATCACTTGGATATCCTCATCGTATTTTTTCATTTTTACATCATTTTTTATCATATTTTTTTCTACCTGTTCCAACTTTAATAGGATTTCTTGATTGCTTAATATCATTGCCCTCATTTTACTAAAAACCCTTATTATCTGGATGTTTACTTCGATAGCCATTTTACTGTTCAAAACGCTTGAAAGCATTGCTACAACTTGTTCTGTAAAAGCCATTGGTAAATATTTGCTATGTTCGCCACGTTTTAAGGTGCCAGATTGGCTCCTTAAAGTATCATATTCTTCCTTAGTTAATTCAAACATAAAATCTTCAGGGAAACGATCTATATTTCTTCTTACCTGCCTTTTTAATTGTTTGGTTTCTACTGAATACAACTCCGCTAAATCAAAATCCAACATCACTTTTAAGTCACGAATGAAATAAATTTTGTTAATGATTTTACCCTCTACTAAAGTTTGTACTGTTTTGGCCATAGGCATTTTGTTTCTTCTGCAATTGCTGATTAAATTCCAATACGTAAGAAAACAGGAAAGATAATTATTTGTTGCTTTACTATCATTTAACCGAATAAAGTAGTTCCATGTGTTTCAGTTTCATCAACAGGAACTAAAGTGTCAATAGTAGCCAAAACAGTAACGCCACCTTTTACCTGCTGGTTAAGTTTTACATTTAGTGCTGTACCTACAGGTAATAAAACATCTACCCGGCTTCCAAACTTTATAAAACCCATTTCATTTCCCTGGGATACCATTTCTCCTATCTTCAAATAATTTACGATGCGCTTTGCCATGGCTCCTGCAATTTGTTTTACCAGGATTTCTGCGCTATCGCTTTTTATTACTACCGAATGTCGTTCATTTTCTGTTGATGATTTAGGATTCCAGGCAACCAAATATTTTCCTTTATGATATTGACTGTATTCTACTTTTCCCGACATGGGGATTCTGTTGATGTGAACATTTGCCGGGCTCATAAAAATTGAAACTTGCAATCTTTTGTCTTTGAAATATTCCGGATCAACCGTCTCTTCAATCACTACTACTTTTCCATCTGCCGGACATATTACCTGGTGATGGGCCACCGTAAAATTTCTTTTTGGAGATCTGAAAAAAGAAATGATAAATAAAAGCATTATCAGGGTTACACCAAACACCATCCACGAAACAAAAGGCATAGCAGCACTAAAAAAATAGAAGAAACTAATATTAATGGCTCCGAAGATCAATACAGTAATTGCAATGGTTCGGTAACCTTCCTTATGAATATTCATTAACTACGTTTAGAGTACAAATATAAAAACTGACGGGGAGACGGGCCTTTTTTTATTCACCGGATAAATATGGAATAATAAACAAATACAAATGGAATAGCCACCAACATGGAATCAAACCGATCTAAAAAACCTCCATGGCCCGGCATTAGACTGCCGCTGTCTTTTACAGATGCAAGGCGTTTCAGTTTACTTTCCAGCAAATCACCAAGCGTTCCGAAAACAGCACAAAATAAGCTGATCACTATCCAATCTGCTACAAAATAAAACCTTGTTAAATAACCAATTAAAGTAATTACCATTACACAAAGAATGATTCCTCCAAAAGTCCCTTCACGCGTCTTTTTAGGGGAAATGGAAGATAAGGGCGTTTTGCCAATAAAAGAGCCTACAATGTAAGCCATTGTATCGTTGATCCAGATTGAAAAAACAATTCCGCAGGGAATTACTTTTAAATAGTTATCGCTTAAATCATTGAAATCATTTACCCGCATCAAAATTATTAACACAATTGGAAGCGTAATATAAAACAAGCCCAGCAAACTTCTCAGCTTGTAATTTACAGGATCAATCTTTTTCATCAAACCAATAAATTCATACCAGCAACCAAAATGGACAAGGGTAAACAGAATGATAAAACTCCATTTATTCCATAACAATCCTGCAAGCATTATTACGGCAAAAACAATAGCGCTAAGAGTTCGGGTTCTAAAAGTTTGTGTATCAAAAGCCATTCATCAGTATTAAGATTCTTTGGTAATCCAGTTTTGAAAATCGTTTGGATCTTCTTCAGGCATCACATATTTCTGTTGTTCGAGGATTGAGATTTCGCGAAATTTTATAAAAGCATAAATGATCAATACAAGTGCTACAACGCCGGCCCACAAAGGAAAACTTCCTTCAATATCTTTTGCATTTTTCGAAGAATTACCCACTGAAGTCGTTGCAAAATAAAGTGCCGTTACCTGCAAACCGTTATACAGAAAATGGAAAAGTATCGAAAGCCATAAACTTCCGCTATAATAAAAGACCAATCCGAGGAAAACGCCGAGAACAGCGCGCACCAGGAAACCATAATAAGAAATATGAACCAAACTGAAAACAACGGATGTAATGATAATCGCAATCCATGGACCTTTGAACCATCTCGTTAAAATATTCTGAATACCGCCTCTGAAACAAACTTCTTCAAAAATTGCAGGCAGTAAACCAATTATTATCATTGAAACCAAATATTTAGGAAATGTATTAATATTAATAAGCGCCTTTTCTTGTGCATTACGGGCAGCTTCTTTTGCTTTAAAATAAATTTGCCACGAATGAGGAATTGGGATCATTTTTGTTAATTCAGCCAAAGCTCCTGACAAAGGAAAAGTAAGAGCCACAATAGCCAGTAAAATCAACACCTGTTTATAATTGATTCTTGTATTAAAGCCAATAAATTTAGTTGGGTTCCGGTAGCAAATAAGGGCAAAAAAATAGACAGGCAAAAAAAACAAAAAGAAAGTTGAAACTACCTGCATCCACATTATCGCATTGTAATATTTCGGATTCATTATATCTGTGGCCATAGTGTCAAGCCCTCTGCCGGTCATCACCAGCCAGATCAGGAAAGAAACAATAATGCTAATTATCATTCCGGCACCAATAAGTCCCAGTAAAATTCCCAATTGCCCCGTAAAGCTAAAATTTCTCGAATTTCTGTCAATCATTATGTTACCAATATTTAAGTGCGTAAATTTACAGCCAAAATTTTTTAAAGGACATAAATAAGATATTAGTAAACAAACAAATAACGAAGATTTCTATTTAACTAAGCACTTTGATTAAAATAGGTAACATACAACTTCCTGAATTTCCTTTGCTGCTCGCGCCAATGGAAGATGTGAGCGATCCGCCGTTTCGGGCCGTCTGCAAAGATAACGGCGCCCACCTGATGTATACAGAATTTATAAGCAGCGAAGGATTGATTCGCGATGCGATAAAAAGCAAAAAGAAGTTAGACATTTTTGATTATGAAAAACCGGTAGGCATTCAAATTTTTGGTGGAGATGAAGACAGTTTATCTCTTGCTGCAAAAATTGTGGATGCGACTAACCCTGATTTGTTAGATATCAATTTTGGTTGCCCTGTAAAAAAAGTAGCGTGCCGTGGTGCAGGTGCAGGAGTTTTAAAAGATGTTCCGTTGATGATCCGCTTAACCGATGCCGTGGTAAAAAGTACTTCGTTACCGGTAACTGTAAAAACAAGATTAGGCTGGGATGAGGATTCAAAAAATATTGAAGAAGTGGCAGAACGATTGCAGGATATCGGAATCCAGGCGCTGTCGATTCATGGGCGAACCAGAATGCAGATGTATAAAGGAAGTGCCAACTGGGAGTTGATTGCGAAAGTAAAAGAGAATCCGAGAATTACAATTCCGATTTTTGGAAACGGTGATATTGATTCACCTAAAAAAGCGCTTGAATATAAAAACAAATATGGAGTAGATGGAATTATGATCGGCCGTGCAGCCATCGGTTATCCGTGGATTTTTAATGAAATTTCTCATTATGTAAAAACCGGTGAAATACTTCCTTCGCCCACTGTTGAAGAAAGAGTAGCTGTGTGTAAAAAACATTTGATAAAATCGTACGAATGGAAAGGCCCGGTTGTGGGCATCAATGAAATGCGCCGGCATTACACCAATTATTTAAAAGGATTGCCGAATATAAAAGAGTATCGTTCTAAATTAGTAACGCTAAAAGAAGTAGATGAAATTTTAGATGTGCTTGATAATATCGTAAAACACTATTCGGGCTACGAATTTGAAAAAACACCGATTGAGCTGATCAATTATCATGAAAAGTGCCCGGTGTAAAACTATAAGGTTTGCAACAAAGGGAATTGGCGAAGCAAAACCTTATAGGTTTATATCGTTAGGCGAAACGGAAGAAGAAAAAACTTTTTCAAGATTTCCATTTTCATCAATCAAATATTTATAAAAATTCCATTGCGGCTCAACATCGTTCCAGCCATTTTTATTTTTATCAGAAAGCCATTGATAAACCGGCTGTTTTTCGCTTCCGGTAACATCATCTTTTTTAAATAAAGGAAAAGTTACACCGTAGTTAAGCTTGCAAAAATTACCAATTTCATCGTCACTTCCCGGTTCCTGGTCACCAAAATTATTTGCAGGAAACCCAAGGATTACAAGGTTTTCAGCCTTTTCATATAATTCCTGCAACTCAGTATATTGAGGCGTAAACCCGCAAAGAGAAGCAAGATTAACAATCAACACTTTTTTGTTTTTAAATCTTTCAAAAGAAATCTCTTCGCCATTATTTAAAGTTGCTTTTAATGAATAAAAATGCTGAGGTGCAACCACTTTACCTTTATTTTCATATATGTTGATTCCCATCCCTGTAAGTTTAGAAATTTTTATTTGTAATGGATAGATTGAAGTTATAATTTTTCTTTTTAAGTTCATTATTTATTGAGTTATTCCCATTTATACTATAACAGTAAACCAACAAAAAATAATAATTTTTAAATTCATTTTATCAATTAATCACTGTTAATGAAAAAGGTGGCAAGGAAACATTTGTTGCTCCTTTTATATTTTTTACAACAGGAGGAAGACTTTTAGACACATAACTGTTCATTCCTTCAGCCTCCCATTGGTATTGATCTTTAGAGTACTGTATCAAATGCATTGGGTTCCATGTGATCGTTTTGTTTGCTGAAATATCCTTTACACTAATATGAACGTTCCATGTTCTATGCGGATCTTTATTAATAAGCATCACCGACCATTTACCAGCAGAATTTCGAAGAGAATAAGCGCTGACAAGCGATTCCCTTTTCCTGTTTTGAATAGTACTAACAGATGGAAAAACTTCTAAAACAGAATCTACAGGTTGTGCCCAAAAATGAGTAAGCATTTGTGTTCCATAAAAAGCAGCGGTTTTATATTTTATTTTGCCGTTATCATTTAACCCCAACAGCATATTATTTCCATAGCCACAGTTAAATGATTGCTGAAGAAAAGCAGGTTCATATCCATATAAAAAACTTTTACTGCCGCCCAATTCCATGAACTTCCCTAAAATATCAGCATACATTAATGCACCTTGTATTTCAACTTCCGGCTTGCCTTCATAAGCAGAATAGCCATATTCTGTAACATACATCGGAGTATTTGCTGGCAAAACATTTCGAATATTTTTCATTGCCATTGAAATCATGCCCGGGGCTGCTGCTAACTGTGGTGCAGATGGCGCACAAAGATTGTCGAAAGGATACCATTCAAAAGAAAAAAAGTTAAAGAGATTAAGGCTATTGCGGCTTTTTAAATAATTTAAAAACAACGTTGTCCATTTTGCTTCCGTAAAAGTGGTACTGTCTTCTTCATCAGAAGAAAGTGAAGCGAAACATGGACCTCCCATTTTAATATTATGATTCAGACTTCTTAATTTTTTTGCGAGTTGAAAATACAGAGCAGCGTAATCAGTTGGAGAAACCAATTGTCCCTCAGGTTCTTCACCCATCTCAAGTTCTTTTACATTGTACTTTTTTGCTTCAAGATATTTTATTAATGATAAAACATTATCCGGTGTGTCATATAAAAGTGCTGCTGGCATTAAAGAAGGCTGATCCAGGGTAATACCATCTGTAAAAAATCGGTCCACTCCAGGCTGTTCTGTATTGTAATCAATATCCTTTGCTGTGTGCCATGGGTCGGTTGATGATACATAAACTACACTTTGATTGTGGCTGGCAGAATGATGCATCCTATCATGGAAGTTGTCTTTTGCATCCAGCATTCCCACTTCCATTTCTTTTACAGCAAAGCCTAATTTATCCCTGATGTCGTTAGAGATTTTACAAGCGGTATATGAACTTTCTGTAAAAGAAAATCTTATAAAACGAACCAACTCGGGCTTTTCAGAAATCTTTTTAATGTCATTTCTTTGTTTACTGTTGTCAATATTGTTTTGCGGGAAAGAATGCCAGATGCCCGGTTCATAAGGATCAAAATATTGAGGATCGTTTCCCTTTGCATATTCTACTTTATATTTCAATGCATAAGGATTTCCCCAGTTAATTTGAATAGCATTGATCCTGTATTTTTTACCAAGATCTACAATTATCCATTGAGGATGCAGCTTATTAGATTCATGAGTATAAAAGGAATCAAGGTAAGGATTGCTTTTCCAGAAAGTAGCGGTATCTCCGTCTGAAATTCTCGAGTAACTATCATTGTTAGCCTGGTCGAGTGTGTTACCTCTTCTGGGCAAACGATAACCATAGGAAAGCTCAATTGGCTTAGAAGTTACTGAATCGGAAATCCAGTATCCTTGTTGTTTCAAACTGTCGCTCCATTTCCCTTCAGGATTCCAGTGCCACACCTCTCCGGCTAATTCTGTTCTCAAACGATAGCTTACAGGTTTGAGTCCGGCTAATTTCATTTCTGAAATATTTTCATGAGTAAGCATTTTATCAATGTCACCTTTAAAATGTCCATCAACAGCACCCCCTATATTTTTTGAAGGAACAAAAGTATTTAAAGGATGACCTGGAGAATAAAGAATTTGAATAATTCCTTTGTTTACTGCCTGTGCAAATGATGGGTTAATAAAACCTGTAAGGAAAAATAGTAGAAATATTTTTCTGATAATAAACCTAAATATTTTCATCACATCATTTATTAATTGAATCCGGGTAAGCATTATACTTTTATCCAGAATTTTAAAAACTCATTGTAATCGGTGTTCACCACTTCATAACCTGCCGGTATTTCACTGCCAAAACTATGGTAGGTAACCAACCTTGTTCCTTCAGGTTTTTTCTTCAATTGCCTGTATAAATACCGATTGTAAAAATTGTATAACTCTTCTGAATATTTTATGGTTGAATCGATTTTTTGAGTGCCAGGCACATTTTCATAAAAGGAGTTGTAGAAATAAAAGTGGTCATACTTTTCAAAATCTATATTGCAAATATTGTCGCAGGTAAAAGTGACATTTTCAAGCTCCAGTTGTTTGGCCAGATCGGTTGAAAGGTCAACAAGATGCTGTCTTTGCTCCACTCCATAAAAAGTAGTAAGAGGATGTTCATGTGCCGCAATAAGGCAAAATTTTCCGGAACCGCTTCCGATATCAAGCACTTTTACATTTTCTGATGTTGCTAAAAAAGCTGCTGCTTTCTTTGCAACATTTATCGGAGTCCAATGTTTTTCAGCTACCTCCTGAATAGGTTTTGGATATAATGAGTTAAAAATAAGATCTGATACAAACCAGTTTTTCATTCAAGCTTTTTTTGATTTTTATATCCCTGCTTTCTCACTCAATTCCAACCAACGCATTTCTTTTTTATCCAGAAGTACAATAATATCACTTATCCTTTCAGCCGTTTCCTGGAGTTTTTCAAATTCATTTGAACCATTACTCAGCTTTACTTCCAGTAGTTTTTTTTCTTTTTCTAATCTTGCAATTTCCTTTTCTAAATTTTCAAATTCTGTTTTTTCTTTAAAAGAAAATTTCTTTGAAGCTGACGACTTATCATTCACATCTGCATTGATCTTTTTTTCTTCATTACCTTTTGCTTTTTGCAAATGGCCTCCTGGATTCTGCGGTTTATTTTCTTCCAATTGCTTCCAAAGCCTGTATTGAGAATAGTTTCCCGGAAAATCTTTTATCTCACCGTTTCCTTCAAATGCAAAAAGATGATCTACCAACCGATCCATAAAATAGCGGTCATGACTTACAATCAAAATACAACCCGGAAAATCCTGCAAAAATTCTTCCAGCGTTCTTAAGGTTTGCAGATCCAGATCATTCGTCGGTTCGTCCAACACTAAAAAATTAGGATTTTTAAAAAGAATACTCAGCAAGTGCAATCTTCTTTTTTCGCCCCCACTCAATTTGCTCAAAGGTGTAAATTGTTGCTGCGCCGTAAACCCAAATTTTTCCATGAATTGTGAAGCACTTATCTTACTTCCATCTGCCAAAGGAAAAAATTCGGCAAAATCTTTTACATATTCGATCGCTCTTTTATCTTCTTTATATTGCAACCCTTCCTGTGCAAAATTTCCAAAAACAATCGTATCTCCATGATTTATTTTGCCACTATCCGGCGGAACAAGATCAAGAGCCACTTTTAAAAAAGTAGATTTCCCTGTTCCGTTTTTTCCCACAATTCCTATCCTTTCTCCTTTTTTAAAAGTATAGTCAAACCCTTTCATGATGACCTTATCACCGTAAGCTTTATACACTTTTTTCATTTCCAAAACCTTCCCGCCCATTCGCGTCATCTTTACCTGCAATGAAACTTCAGCCACCTCTTTTTTCTGATTTACTCTTTCTTCAACTTCAACAAATGCATCCTGCCGGCTTTTTGATTTTGTAGTGCGCGCCTTCGGCTGTTTGCGCATCCACTCCAGTTCTTTCCTGAAAATATTTTTATCTTTTTGCAATTCACTTTGCTGAATTTCCTGCCTTAATGATTTTTGTTCCAAAAAATAATCATAATCGCCTTTATACACATAGAGCTTTTCATCATCAAGCTCAATAATTTCGTTACAAACAGCATCCAAAAAATAGCGATCGTGAGTTACCAAAAGCAAAGTGCTTTTATTGCTTGCAAGGAAATTTTCAAGCCATTCTATCATTTCCACGTCCAGGTGATTCGTGGGTTCATCAAGGATCAACATACATTTTCCTTCATGCAATTGAGATTCAATCAAAGCCTGCGCCAGGGCGACTCTCTTTCGTTGTCCGCCACTTAAATTTTTTACAGGTTCATTGAGATGATGAAGATTTAATTTCCCTAAAATTTGTTTAAGATCACTTTCAAAAGTCCAGGCATTTGCTTCCGTCAATTCTGTAATCAATTCGCTAATTCGATGATCATTTTGCGATTCGTCCTCCAAAAGCATTTCATATTCTTTTACCAGCTTTACAACAGGATTATCCAAATTCAAAATATTATCCCAAATAGATTGATCATTTTCAAAAGCAGTTTCCTGCTGAAGCATAATTACTTTTACCTCTTTATTAATCCAGATCGTTCCGGTATCGGGCGTATCAAGGCCTGAAATGATTTTCAAAAGAGTCGATTTACCACTCCCGTTCCTCGCAACAAATGCGATTTTGTCGCCTTCTTCTATATAAAAACTGATGTCTTTAAAAAGCGTTCTGATTCCGAATGACTTACTTAAATTTTCTACTGAGGCATAATGCATAGTCTGCAAAGGTAATTCAGAGTTAAGATTGTTTGAAAGGGATTAAGATAGTTTTGGGTAAAGTGATGGGTTCTGATGTTTAAGGCGTTCAAAATGTCTATAAAATAAAAATCTAAACCAAATGTAGTTTTACTGTTTGTGAATACAAAGTTTGGAATGCTAAAAAATTTTTAATAAGCCTTGGGAATTCTTTTAGTATGGCGCACGCGTACAATTATAATTTGCTTTTCTGTTACACGATATGAAATTCTGTAATGATATAACTCATAAGCCCTGAAACTTCCATCATTATTTTTTCTGTATTTACCCAAAGGATGCATTTCCGGAAGAGTGGCGAGCTTGCGGGTAGAGGCAAGAATTTCTTGCTTTACTTTTTCCGCACTTTGTATTGAATCCGTTAGAATATGTTCATATGCTTTTGCAAGTTGATTCTGCGACTTTTGTGGCCATATTACTTCTCTTACCATTTATCAGCTTGCTTTTCCATTTCTGCCTGTGAAATAAATTTACCTTCTGTTACCTCCGCTAAAGCTTCATCTATATCTTTATTGTATTGTTCAATACTAATATTTCCAATATCTTCTTTACCCCTGCCTGACAAAAAAGTTTTTAGCATAAGTAAAACAGATTTTTTTTCTGCATCATTAAGTTGAACAAAATAAGCATGCAATTCTTTTTCTAATATATTTTCCATCACCGGATTGTTTGTACAAATTTAATTTATTTAAGCGGTTAGTTAAATGCCAACCACACATAATTTTAAAAGGTAACACGCGACCATAAAAAGCGATCTGGTGTATTGTATTGCAGAACCACCGGCCGTTTCAATGCGAAAATTAATATATACTTTTGCAAACTGTTCAAAATTTAAAGAATTCATGCAAAAAGTGATATTAATTACCGGTGGCGCAGGATTTATCGGCTCGCACCTTACCCGATTATTTGTAACTAAATACCCCGATTACACGATCGTAAATCTTGATAAACTAACTTATGCAGGAAACCTGGAAAATTTAAAAGATGTAGAGGAAAAACCAAATTACACTTTTGTAAAGGGCGACATTATGGACATGAACTTGGTAAAAAGCCTTTTTGAAAAATATCGATTTACCAATGTGTTGCATTGCGCGGCTGAAAGCCATGTAGATCGCTCCATTACCGATCCTTTGGCTTTTGTAAAAACCAATGTGTTGGGAACAGTTTCTTTGTTGCAGGTTGCAAAAGAGCAGTGGAAATACAATTACGAAGGAAAATTATTTTATCATATTTCTACGGATGAAGTGTATGGAAGTTTGGGAGAAGAAGGATTTTTTACAGAAGAAACGGCGTATGATCCACGAAGCCCATATTCCGCTTCCAAAGCGTCTTCAGATCATTTTGTGAGAGCTTATTTTCACACTTACCATTTACCGGTTATTGTTTCTAATTGCTCAAATAATTACGGACCTTATCATTTTCCGGAAAAATTAATTCCACTTTCCATTCATAATATCATCAATAACAAACCCATTCCTATTTACGGAAAAGGTGAAAATGTTCGGGATTGGTTATATGTAGAGGATCATGTTCGTGCAATTGACACCATTTTGCATAATGGAAAAATTGGTGAAACCTATAATATCGGTGGCCATAATGAGTGGAAAAATATTGATATCATAAAAGAGCTGTGCCGGCAAATGGATGAAAAACTAAGCCGTGAAAAAGGCACTTCGGAAAAACTGATCACATTTGTGAAAGACCGGGCAGGTCACGATTTGCGTTATGCAATAGACGCGACAAAGTTGAAAAACGAATTAGGCTGGCAGCCGTCGTTACAGTTTAAAGAAGGTTTATCAAAAACGATAGATTGGTACCTGAATAACAGTGAATGGCTGAATGAAGTAACGAGTGGAAATTATCAGAATTATTATGAAGAACAATATGAAAAAAGATAATCAATGAAGGGAATAATACTAGCCGGCGGTTCCGGCACAAGACTATATCCCATCACAATGGGGATCAGTAAACAACTGATGCCCATTTATGATAAGCCCATGATCTATTATCCTTTATCAACTTTAATGTTGGCCGGGATTAAAGAAGTACTGATCATCACTACGCCTGAAGACCAATCTCAGTTTCAGCGATTGTTGGGCGATGGGAAACAATGGGGATGTCATTTGGAATATGAAGTGCAGGAAAAACCGAACGGACTTGCACAGGCATTTGTAATTGGAGAAAAATTTATCGGAAAGGATTCGGTCGCGTTGGTTTTGGGTGATAATATTTTTTACGGCAGTGGATTTTCGAAATTGCTACAAGCCTCAGCAGACCCTGATGGAGCCATTATTTTTGCCTATCCCGTAAGTGATCCTGAAAGATACGGGGTGGTTGAGTTTGATGAAAACCAGCTGGCAATCAGCATTGAGGAAAAACCCGTGAAGCCGAAATCAAATTATGCAGTTCCGGGTTTGTATTTTTATGATAATTCGGTTGTGGAAATCGCCAAAAATATTTCACCTTCCCCACGCGGAGAATATGAAATTACAGATGTGAACAGAAAATATCTTGAAAATAAAAAACTAAAAGTAGCTGTCTTAAACAGGGGATTTGCATGGCTTGATACCGGTACTTTTGAATCCCTTCATGACGCTACAGAATTTGTAAGAGTAATTGAAAAAAGACAGGGCTTTAAAATCGGATGCCTCGAAGAAATAGCTTACCGCATGCACTTTATAGACAAAGAACAATTAATGGTTCTTGCTACAAAATTTGAAAAAAGTGGCTACGGTGAATATTTAAAAAATATTGTAAAATAGAAAGAATGAGTTACTACGTTCATCCCTCCTCTTTTATTGATGACAATTGCGTAATTGGAGACGGTACTAAGATCTGGCACTTTAGCCATGTGATGTCAGGCGCTGTAATCGGTAACAATTGCAATCTGGGTCAAAATGTGGTAGTTTCTCCAAAAGTAATTTTAGGAAATAATGTCCGGGTTCAAAACAATGTAAGTATTTATGAAGGCGTTATTTGTGAAGATGATGTTTTCCTGGGGCCGAGCATGGTGCTTACCAATGTTGTAAATCCGAGAAGCGCTATCAGCAGAAAAGAAGAATTTAAAAAAACTTTGATTAAAAAAGGAGCAAGTATTGGCGCAAATGCAACGATAGTTTGCGGACACACGATTGGTGAATATGCCTTTATTGGTGCAGGGGCAGTGGTTACCAAAGATGTATCTTCTTATGCACTAATCGTAGGTAATCCGGGAAGGCAAAAAGGTTGGATGAGCGAATATGGGCACAAACTGATCTTTAATTCTGAAAATATGGCTATTTGCCCTGAAAGCAAACAAGAATATTTTTTGGAGAATAACGTTGTTAAAAGAATAAAATAATTCATGAAAAATTTTGCATTGATAGGTGCCGGTGGTTATATCGCCCCTCGTCATATGAAAGCAGTAAAAGACACAGGTAATAATCTGATTGCTGCGCTGGATAAAAATGATTCGGTTGGGATATTGGACAGCTATTTCCCGGAAGCAGACTTTTTTACAGAGTTCGAACGCTTCGACAGGTATATTGAAAAACAAAAACGCCGGGGAATAAAAACTGATTTTGTAAGTGTTTGCAGTCCCAATTATTTACATGATGCTCATATTCGTTTTGGATTGCGTATAGGCGCAGACGTTATATGCGAAAAGCCTGTCGTTTTAAACCCATGGAATATAGATGCGCTTGCAGAAATAGAGAAAGAAACTGGTAATAAAATATTTACCATTTTACAATTAAGATTGCACCCGTCCATTATTGCATTAAAAGAAAAAATTGATTCAGAACCAAAAGGAACAAAACACCAGGTAGATTTGGATTACATTACCAGCCGCGGGCATTGGTATTATGCAAGCTGGAAAGGAGATATTCAAAAAAGTGGCGGTATTGCTACCAATATCGGGGTTCATTTTTTTGACATGCTGATGTGGATATTTGGTGATGTCAAAGACAATTTAGTTACCGAACATTCCACGAGTACCGCTTCCGGAGTTTTGGAATTGGAGAATGCTTCTGTAAAATGGAGATTGAGCATTGATGTAAATAATTTGCCTGAAGACGTAAAAGCATCAGGAAAACGAACTTACAGGGCATTGAATATAGACGGAGAATCTTTTGAATTTAGTGATGGCTTTACTGAACTTCACACCAAATCATATGAAAATATTTTAGCTGGCAAAGGATTTCCACTGATGGAAACAAAGAGGGCTATTGAATTAGTACATGATATAAGGAATTTTAAAAAATAAAAAATTATTATGCAGTAAACAAGAAATAATTCAGATTTTACATGAGTTACAACTTGTTTATTTTCTACTTATTCTTTCAAGTATATTTGTTTGTTTTAAATTAGAAACGTAAATAAAATAAAGCCATAGGGTTTTTATAAATTTTATACCCGCAATGAAAGTTGTAATTCTCGCTGGTGGTTTAGGAACAAGAATTTCAGAAGAGTCGCAATTAAAGCCAAAACCAATGATCGAAATTGGCGGAAAGCCAATATTATGGCATATCATGAAAAGTTATTCTTACTATGGCTTTAATGATTTTGTAATTTGTTGTGGATACAAAGGCTATTTGATAAAAGAGTATTTTTTAAACTACTTTTTATACAATTCCGATATCACCATTGAACTTACCAATAACAAAGTGGATGTTCATTTTGCTAATACAGAATCTTTTACAGTAACTCTTGTTGACACAGGATTGCAAACCAATACAGCGGGAAGAATTCAAAAAATCGAAAAGTATGTTGCCAACGAAACCTTTATGCTTACTTATGGTGACGGTGTTTCTGATATAAATATTAATGATTTATTGGCCTTCCATAAATCATCGGGTAAACTGGCAACCCTTACCTCCGTTCAATTACCTACCCGATTTGGAACGGTGGAAACTGATGAAACCTCCATTATAAAAAATTTTAAGGAAAAGCCAAATGGAAAAGACATTTGGATAAATGCAGGCTATTTTGTTCTTGAACCGGGTATCTTCAAATATTTAAATGGAAATATGGAAACTGTTCAATGGGAAAAAGAGCCAATGGAAAATATTGCAAAAGATCAGCAGTTGATTGCCTATAAGCATTCCGGTTTTTGGAAATGCATGGATGCCATGAGGGATAAAATTGAACTGGAGCAATTATGGGAATCAAACGAGGCAAAATGGAAAACATGGTAAATAAAAAAACACTTGCTGAATTTTTCAGCGATAAAAAAGTTTTTGTTACCGGCCATACAGGATTTAAAGGAAGCTGGCTATTGTCTATTCTAAAAACTTTTAACTCCAGGGTCAAAGGTTATGCACTCGCTCCATCGCATTTTACCAATCTCTATTCAATTGTAAATAATGATGACCGACTCTGCAAGTCAGTTATACACGATATAAGAGACGAAAAAAAATTGCAGGAAGAAATTATCGATTTTGCTCCTGATATTATCTTTCATCTTGCTGCTCAACCTCTCGTACGCTATTCGTATGCTCATCCCCTCGAAACCTTCAAGGTGAATACTATCGGAACCGCAAATGTCTTAAATGCGTGCCGTTATCTGGACAAAAAATGTTCTGTAATTATCGTTACAACAGACAAAGTCTACGAAAATACAGACCAGGATTATGCTTATAAAGAATTGGACAGAATAGGAGGTTGCGATCCATACAGTGCAAGTAAAGCGGCTGCGGAAATTGTCACCAATTCATACCGTGAATCGTATTTCAACTTGAAAAATATCGGCGTACACAATATGGCGATTGCGACGGCCAGGGCAGGAAATGTTATTGGAGGAGGCGATTGGTCTAATGACAGGATTGTTGCCGACATTGTGAAAGCGCTCCAAAAGAATCAAAAAATCCCCATCAGAAATCCTAATTCTATTCGCCCGTGGCAACATGTTTTAGATCCATTGTTTGGATACCTTTATCTGGCGCAGAACCTTCATAATTTACCTGAAAAATATTCCGGTGGATGGAATTTTGGTCCGCTTGAAAATGATACCTATTCAGTAAAAGAATTAGTAGAAAAAGCAATTGGGATTTGGAACAGTGGCTCTTACGAAATTATTTCAGAAGATAATGCTCCGCATGAAGCGAAGTTGCTGAAATTAAATATTAATAAATCCCTGGAGGTTTTAAACTGGAAACCTTTACTGCCCGCTGCAACAGCAATTGAATGGACGATAGACTGGTATAAAAAATCTGCTGAAACTCAAAAAGAATTTACTTTCTATCAAATTCAAAAATATTTGGAATTGTGAATTTCAAAGAAACCAAATTAGAAGGATGTTACGAAATTGAAGTGATCCCGCATGAAGATAATCGTGGTTGGTTTGCACGCACTTTTTGTAAAGATGAATTTAAAAAAATTGGCCATGACAAAGAATGGGTTCAAATAAATCATTCCTTTACAAAAGAAAAAGGAACGCTTCGTGGTATGCATTTTCAAAATCCTCCCAATGCTGAAATAAAACTGATTCGTTGTATTGCCGGAAAAATTTTTGATGTGGCAATCGATCTGAGAAAAAATTCTCCTTCTTTTTTAAAATGGTTCGGCGTTGAACTAAGTGCAGAAAATAAAAAAATGATTTATATACCTGAAGGTTGTGCACACGGCTTTCTCACGCTTACCAATGATTGTGAAATTATTTACCATCACACTAATTTTTATACGCCTTCTTATGAGGATGGAATTAATTACCAGGATCCGGCTGTAAAAATAGAATGGCCTGAAGCAATTGAAATGATTTCGCATAGGGATAAAAATCTTCCGAAACTGCCAGAAAATTTTAAAGGAATAATAATATGAAATGCAGGTTTTGCAAAACAGAATTAACTCATTTATTCATTGACCTGTTTAATTCACCGGCATCGAATTCTTTTTTATCCAAAGAAGAATTGAATGAACCTGAAACGTATTTTCCATTAAAAGTTTTTACCTGCCCGAAATGTTTCCTGGTGCAAATTGACGAGTACAAAAAAACAGAAGATATTTTCTCACATCAGTACGCTTATTTCTCTTCTTATAGTTCCGCTTGGCTTGCCCATGCAAAAAAGTATACAGAAATGATGATGGGCCGCTTTGGATATAATGAAAATTCACAAATAATAGAAATCGCTTCCAATGATGGGTATTTGTTGCAATATTTTAAAGAAAAGAAAGTACCGGTTTTGGGAGTTGAACCGGCAAAAAACACTTCTGATGTGGCAAAACAAAAAGGAATTGAATCGATTAACGAATTTTTTGGAACAAAGCTGGCAAAGGAAATGGTTTCAAAAAATATTAAGGCTGATCTTCTGATAGGAAATAATGTATTGGCCCACGTTCCTGATATTGTTGATTTTGTGACAGGATTAAAATTAGTATTGAAAGATGATGGCGTTATCACCATGGAATTTCCCCATTTAATGCAACTGATTGAAAACAATCAATTCGATACCATTTATCACGAACATTTTTCTTACTTGTCGTTGCATACAGTTAAGAAAATTTTTGAATCACAAAAATTGGAAATCTTTGATGTAGATGAAATTTCAACTCATGGAGGTTCTATCAGGATTTATGCAAAACACCGGGAAGACACAAATAAAGAAATCTCGAAAAATGTTGGTTTACTATTAGAAAAGGAAAATCACAAGGGAATCACTGACCTTAACTATTACCGCCATTTTACGGAAAAAGCATTACAGATAAAATTAGCATTAACTACTTTTTTGCTCGATAAAAAGAATGAAAGGAAAAGAGTTGCGGCTTATGGTGCAGCAGCAAAAGGAAATACATTGCTTAATTATTGTGGAATAAAAAGTGACCTTATCGAATACGTTGTAGATGCCAACCCGCATAAACAAAATAAATTCCTACCGGGAAGCCATATTCCTGTAGTAGACGAACAATTTTTAAAGAATCATATTCCGGATTATGTGTTAATTCTTCCATGGAATTTAAAGGAAGAAATAAGTGAGCAATTAAGTTATATCAGGAACTGGAATGGTAAATTTGTTACCGCTATTCCCGTTTTAGAAATTTTTTAATTATGAAAGTTCTTGTAACCGGCGCCACTGGATTTATCGGAAACTATGTCGTAACTGAATTGTTGAAAAATGATCATATGGTAATTGCCAGTTCCCTGCATCCTGAAAAAGCGAAAGTATTTCCCTGGTTTAACGAGGTCAAATATCATGACCTTGATTTATCTCAATTACAAGAAGAGATTGACTTTTTTCAATATTTTGATGCTCCCGACATTGTAATTCATTTAGCGTGGGAAGGGTTGCCCAATTATAAATCTTTATTCCATATTGAAGAAAATTTATTCAGGCATTATACATTTTTAAAAAACCTGGTTATTAACGGTGCAAAAGATATTACGGTTAGCGGAACATGTATGGAATATGGGTTACAGGAAGGCATGTTATCTGAAGAAATGATGCCATGCCCTGAAAATCCTTATTCAATAGCCAAAGATTCATTAAGAAAGTTTTTAGAAGAACTTCAAAAAAAATACCCTTTTGATTTAAAGTGGCCGAGGTTATTTTATATGTATGGGCACGGGCAGAATCCTAATTCTATTCTTGCCCAGTTAGAAGGGGCGTTAAAAAAAGGAGAGAAAGAATTTAAGATGAGCAAGGGTGAACAGCAAAGAGATTATTTACCGGTAGAAAAGGTTGCTGAATACATTGTAAAAATTGCACTGCAAAAACAGGAAACAGGCATTATTAATTGCTGCAGTGGTGTTCCGTTAACCATCAATAAATTGGTTGAAAATTATCTAAAAGAAAAGCGACAATCAATAGAATTAAATAGAGGTTTTTATGCTTATCCCGATTATGAACCAATGAGTTTTTGGGGAAGCACATCAAAGCTTAAAAAAATTATAGACTAATTCGTTTCTATAAATTGAATCTTATCATTTTTGTTGGTGAATTTATTATTTGTAAATTTTATCGCATTTCTCATATTTGATGGAAGAGCAATGAAAGCACCATAAAAGTTTTTTGTTTTTTTCTTCTCAGGGTTTCCAACAAACATGTTATTACTTACAACTACTTTTTTAATACCCAATGCATCTTTTATTCCCTTTGAATAAATATCCGTAATTACAATGTAGCCGGCGACAGCGGATTGATGAGTATTTTCCCTGAAATCAGAAAAAGTGTTGTGGTCTATATAAAGCGAATCAATTCCCCATTTGCTTCCTTGTAGGACGACTCCTCCGTAGTTCATTTTTCTTATTGTATTTCCATAAATTTTACTTTGATGTAATGAATGCAACAACATTCCCATAGATAAAGTTTTCATAGAATCTGCTTGAATTGTGTTTCCCGAAATTTGAAGATTGTAAACAGGGGCAGCATTAGCTAGATTGCTATTATATTCTTTTACGTTTCCATTAGGAATCCTTATCCCGGCACAAAAATCGTTTTTAGAACTCCTGGCATGGGTAAGGTGCATAATATTATTCGCAACTACTATATTCTCCATAGGAAAAACTATCCAAAAAGAAATACCGGTAACGCAGTTTATCAGGCTGTTATTCTTAACTGCAATATTCCTTAATACACTCCTGCTGCTTGTGATATATATAGCTGGCCAGCATCCTTCTATATGATTGCCGAAAGCAGATGAATTACTTCCGTGCATTTCTATTCCACCAGAATAATTTTCAAGAGCAAGGTTTATGTTTTGCTGTTGAATAATATTATCTCGTATAATAGTACTGCTCCATTCACTGTAAATGAAAGAAAAATCAACTTGGTTTTTGTTAGGTTGAGAACTTCCAACAAAGTTACCTCCGTTAATAAATCTGCACTTTTCGATAAGTAATTTTTGCCCTTCTCCCATTAAATTAATCATATTGGTTCCCGAACAATTTTTAATGGTTAAATTAACGAGGTGAAAGTTTTTCGCATTTATGGCAAAAATGGCTGAATTGTTTTTAATAATATTTGGAGGTACAAGATTTTTACTTCCATTCATATCTATGAGTAGATTCGAAAAACTAATATTCATAGTTTCTGAACCATAAAACATATGCGCACATGCCGAAGTATCCATTTTATCAAATAAATGATCAGCAAGCTTAATTAAAGATGCATCACCTGTTCCTCTAAAAGATAAATTCGAATGGAGCTTCAGACAATAATTTTCAAGATAGTTGGACGTAGTTGTGTATGAACCAATAATATAAATCCCTTTCGGGAAATAAATAATAGTATTTGAATCAGGAGAAGCAATGTCAATAGCTGATTGTATAGCTTTTGTATCATCAGTAACGCCATCACCTTTAGCTCCAAAATCTTTTACATTTAAAATATTTGATCCTTTTGCATTAAGTAACAGAAAAAAGAACAAGAAATTAAATATAATTCTTTTCATATTTTATTTAAATTGTTGAGAAATATTTCATAGCCAATATGTTTCAAAAGTAATAGGAGTAAAGGATTTTAACTAAATTGGGAAGAAAAAATATTATTAACTTCGCAAACGTTTTACTCACCTGACCGATTACCAATGAAACTCAAAATGAAGAAATAAATGAAAATAGTCAAAAGAGTACTATTTGTTTTGTTCATGATAATTTTTTGTTCAAACCAACTGCACGCTCAAAATAGTCTACTCGACATTCAGGATCTAAGCCAGGTTAATATAGATAACTATAGTGACAGCCAACTTCTTTCACTGTATAACAAAGCAGTTGAATCAGGCATTAGTGAATCTCAATTATATAAAATAGCCCAGGAAAAAGGGCTTCCGGATTCTGAAATTGCTAAATTAAAAGAAAGATTACAGGAAATAACCGGGGAAAAAGGGATTGTAAAGAAAAAGGCCATTGCAGAAGACGAAAAAAATTATAATGAGCCTCATCCTTATGATACTTCCGGGTTAAATAAAGATGTGCAGAAATTTCAAAATGATATTAGCATTTTTGGCTCTGAACTTTTTACAAGTAACAGTTCCGTTTTTGAACCAAACCTGAGAATTCCCGCTCCTGTTGGTTATGTTTTGGGACCAGATGATGAGCTTATCGTATCCGTATATGGATACAGTGAAAAAAAATATAACCTCACCATCAATGAATCGGGTGAAATTTATATCCCAAGTGTGGGCCCGATATTTATAAGTGGCTTAAGTATTGATCAGGCCACGGAAAAAATTAAGTCAAAACTCGCGTCAACCATTTACAGGGCTATCAACACAGGAAAGACCAAAATACAGGTAACGCTTGGCAAAATCAAAAGCATACGTGTAACAGTAATTGGCCAGGCAAAAAAACCCGGTACATTTACAGTTTCTTCACTCACCACACTATATAATATTTTATACTTATGCGGAGGGCCCACCTCAATGGGAAGTTACAGGGATATTGAAATTATCCGGGGTAACCAATTGAAAAGAACTGCAGATCTTTATGACTTTTTAGTTGACGGGAATCAAAAAGATAATATTTTACTTCAGGAGGGCGATGTAATACGGATTCCCTATTACAAGAACCGGGTCACGATTTCCGGTAATGTAAAAAGAGAAGGAAAATTTGAAATACTTGACAACGAAACATTCAATGACCTTTTGAAATATTGCGGCGGATTCACAGATAATGCATATAGGGGAGCAGTAACAGTAATCAGAATTACCCCAACAGAGAGAAAAATAATTGATTTGAATGCAAATGAATATGGCACATTCAAAATTAATGGCAGTGATAGGTTTGTTGTAAGAAGGCTTCAAGAGGAATTTGGTAACCGTGTGGTAATTACCGGCTCGGTGCTGAGGCCAGGCGCTTACGAGTTAACGCCGGAACTTACACTTGATTCCTTAATTCAAAAATCCGGGGGGTTAACAAGAGATGCCTATACAACTCGGGTCTCCATCTTCCGATCTTTGAAAAATAAAATGCCTACCATGTTATCGGTAGATCTTGATTCAACCTCAAAGAAAAGCAAAGACGTTTTTCTTTCAAAAGATGATTCTATTGCTATTCATTCAATTTTTGAATTCCAGGATAGTAATTATGTTTCTATTGAGGGAAATGTGAGAAAACCTGGGATAATAGGCTGGCGGGAAAATTTTTCTCTTCGCGATTTATTACTTTCTGCAGGAGGTATTTCAGAATTTGGTGATTCCTCTAATATAGAAATTTCCCGAAGAATAAGGAATGCAGATGTAAATAAAGCCAACCATAATGAAAGTGAGGTGATTAATATAGACCTGACCGGAAAAAGTAAACTTGCACAAAATGTTTTGTTACAACCTTATGATATTATAATCGTAAAAAAACTTCCGGGATATACTTCCCAGCGAACGGTACTTGTTTTAGGGGATGTGAAAAGCCCGGGGCGCTACGCCCTCGAAAAAAGCGGGGATAAAATCAGCGATATTCTTAAAAGAGTGGGGGGATTTAAAGCTTCTGCTGACAGTTCTGCTATTACCATCAGAAGAAGTATCAAATCTGATCTTACTGCAGAAGAAAGAGAAAAATTGTTTCAAAGAATTTTGAATATCAGCCCTGATAGTCTTTCGCTACATCCAAGGCTTAAAGATGAATTATTTAAATCCTATGATTTAATTAGTGTGGATCTAACCACTGCTTTATCAAATCCCAATAATTCTGAAAACCTGGTGCTGGAGGACGGAGATGTGCTGACAATTGACAGAAATTCTAAACTGGTAAAAATATCCGGAGAGGTATATTATCCAACCATCATTCCTTACAAGGAAAATAAAAGTTTGAAGTATTACGTGCAACAGGCTGGAAACTTTACTCCTTATGCAAGAAAGACAGGTTCATTGGTTATTCATGCCGATGGGAAAGCTGCTTCTGTAAGGCATTTCCTTTGGTTTAAGTTCTATCCATCCGTTACCCCACGTTCAGAAATATTTGTGCCCCAGAAAATTAAAACGAATAGGGCTAAACTCGGAATAGGAGAATTAGCTTTAATTGTTTCTGCACTTGGTATAATTGCCAGCGTGATACCTAAGTTGTAATAAACCTGTAAAAAAATAATAATGGCTGCTGCAACAGATAATGAAGTGTTATTAAATAGAATGGATAATACACCTGAAGCAATCAAGAACCTTAAAAGACTACTTAAGTTCCTGCTTCACAAATGGCTGCTGCTTTTAATAGTTGGAATTGTGGCGGGTATAGCAGGAATTATTTACGCCATCTATCAAAAGCCTGAATACAAAAGCCATTTAACATTTGCCCTTGATGAGTCAGAAAGTGGAAATGGTGTGGGAAATTTTTTAAATCTTGCCTCCCAATTCGGATTAAATATTGGGGGTGGAAAAGACATGTTTGAAGGGGACAACATTCTGGAAATCATGAAAAGCCGGCGAATGGTTGAAAATGTATTGCTATCAATAGATACTTTCAACAACAAACCTTATACATTGATAGAATATTACCTGGAAAAATCTGGTATGCGCAAAAATAGTCGCACCATAAAAAATATTCACTTTCCCGCCGGCCAGCCAAGATCTTCCTTCAGTTATCAACAGGATAGCCTCTTATATAAAATGTACCTCCGTTTTACTGATAAATATATTCTTGCCCAAAGGCCGGATCGCAAATTGAGTATTTATGAAGTCAATATCACCAGCCCTGATGAAAAGTTTACAAAAGTATTTACAGATAGTCTGGTGGCCAAAACAAATGATTTTTATACAGAAATCAGGACTAAAAAGGCAAAAGAAACGCTCGAAATTCTTGAGCAAAGAGCAGCAGCGATGAAAGCAAATTTAAACTCCAGTATTACCAGTAAAGCCACAGTTCAGGATGTAAATGTGAATCCTGCCTTTTCTGAAGGACAGGTACCGGTGCAAAAACAACAAGCCAACATCCAGGTATATGGAGCAGCTTATGGGGAAATGTTTAAAAACCTTGAGCTGGCGCGTTTCCAATATCTAAATGAAATACCATTAATGCAGATTATTGATCATGCAGATTATCCAATGGAAAAAATAAAATCAGGCAAATTCAAAATGGCCGTCATTTTTGCCTTTTTTGCTGAACTGCTGGTTTTGTTTTGGTTTGCATTGCGCAATCTGTTTGAAAATAAAAGTCTTTCTTAGGCTAGACTTAAGTAATATAAATCCGCATTCAAATAAGTTATTCATAAAAACGGGCTCTTAATATTCTAAGATAAAATGGATTTATTTTCAAAATTTAAGAAAGATTATTTCAATTACCTCATTAGCATTATTTTACCTTCATTTATTTCCGCTTTATCCATACCAGTTTTTAAAAACTTATTAGGTGCAAAAGGATATGGCAAATTTTCAATCTGGTTTAATGCTATTTTAATTGCTACTGCAATTTTATCCGGATGGATCGCACAAAGCATCATCAGGTTTTTTCCTGCCAGTACCAATAAACGTTCATTTTCAAGACAGGCTATTATTCTTTCGCTTAAAACCCAAGGCATCTTCTTTGTCCCTGTTTTCATCGTAGCTTTTTATGTAGGACACGATTTGCTTTTAGCCTTACTGACGTCGCTTGTTTTATTCGCCACTTCACTGCAATTCACCATTTTACCTATCATTCAGTCAAGCTTCTTATCCAGAAAAATAATCTTGTCAGAAATCATAAGAGTAACCACATATGTTGGAGGTGCCGTTTTACTTCTAAAATTTTCTGGCCTAAGTTACCTTTACTCATTATTTATCGCTGTTTTTTCTTCGTATCTTTTTTCCCTGTTTTTTTTAATAAAAAAGGCGTTGCAATTTTTTAAAGAAGAAGATTTTGAGTTAAATACAACACTTGAAAAGATACTATTGTTTAAAAAATTTTTCAAATACGGAGCACCGCTTTCGTTATGGTTTTTATTTTCTTACCTGATTTCCTATGCAGATAAACTATTTATGTTTAAATATGAAGGTGCGGAAGCGCAAGGTAACTACCAGGCTATTTTTGATTTACTATTCAGAGGTATTACATTAATTATTTCACCTGTAGTTACTTCATTGTTTCCGATTTTAACGTCGGCCTATGAAAGAGGCAATAAAACTGAAATAAGAAAATTCATAAAAAAAATAATAATCTTTGAAATAAGTGGATTTACTGTTGCAAGCATTTTATATTGGTGGTTTGGTGCCGATCTGTTACGCTTAATTTTAAAAACCCCAAATACAGAAACTTTTAGACTGATGGGATTTATTGTGATTTGCGGAACCTTCATTTGGCAATTGGCTATTCTTGCGCAAAAACGTTTTGAATTAAAGCTTAATAGTTTTTTCTTACTTGCAATGGTTGTTATCGCCTTTACTATACAACTTATATTTTACTTTCTGTTTAAAAGCAACAATAACATTTTGGTTTATCCTGCAGGATTTTTATTATCAGCTTTTGTTTATCTTTTATTAATATCGTTTTCTGAATTAATATCATTTTCAAGATCATTCAGCAGAAAACCAAAATTCATAAACCTTAAAATGTAGTAACAAAATTATTCATGCATGATTTAAATAACATCTTAATTGAATTGAGCTTTATCTTTCTGCAATTTTTATTATTTGTGGCAAATTATCAAATAATGAAAAAGAAAATAATGCATCCTGCTGTTTTGTTTTCGCTCATTTGGTTTACGGTATTGTTGTTACACTTTATTTTTAAACTTACTATTCTTCCTGACTTATTTCCTTTAAGCACCTCTACCTTTCTTATTTTCTTTATTGGAACGTTGGCTTTTAGTTTTGGTGGCTTCGTTCAAACAATCATCTGGCAAAAAAAAAATACAGAAATTACGCCTGCCTGTAGCGGGCAATCGAATATAAATCTTGCGCTAAGAATTATACTTCTTGTTATTATTGCGGTAGGGTTACCATTTTATATTCAGGCAGCCTATCGCGTTTTTCTTGCTTCCAATATTGATAATTTCTTCGTGGGATTAAGGACCGAGCTTTCATACGGTAGTGAAGATATCGGCCCTTTAAAATACCTCGTTTCATTCTCTTATGTAATTTTTGCCGTTAACTTGTATTGTTACCTTACGGAAAAAAACAGATTGAATGGGATCTTGTTAATAGCTAATTTATTAATATCTATTACCTACGCTGTTTTTGTTACAGGACGTGGTTTGTTTTTAGAACTGGTGCTTATTTATTTAGGCCTCTCTTATCTGCTTAATAAAAACTTTTCAGTTAAAAAAATATTTTATCTGTTGATTTTTTTCATGCTGGTTTTTATTGCAATCGGCATAATGTATGGTAAAGGAGGAAGCGAAAAAAATACATTAAAAGAAAATATAAAACCAGCTGCTGAAACAACTGCTGTTTACCTGGTTTCTCCGTTAAATGCTCTTGAATGGGAAAGGCATCATCATTTTCAGATTAATTACGATGGTAATCACTCTTTACGATTTTTCATGAAGATTGCTGAACAATTAAAATGGGTCCCAAATGCAAAAGTTGAAGAATTAACGCAGCCCTTTGTTTTTGTACCCTATCCCACTAATGTATACACCATCTACAGCCCTTATATAAAAGACTTCGGAAACTTCTATGCATGGTTTATGTTGTTTGTTTTTGGTTTCATTCATACTTTTATTTACCTCAAGGCTATCTCTGCAAAAAGTATAAGGTACACCGTCTATTTTTCTTTTTTATTATTCCCTTTATTTATGAGCTTTTTCCAGGATCAATATTTGTCTTTATTTTCAACCTGGTTACAGGTTGTTATTTACTTTGAAGGAATCTTATTTTTAAATAAATTTTTTGTTTCTCCAAAATGACAGATATTATAATAGTAAACTGGAACAGTGGTAATTATTTGGAGAAATGTATTACTTCAATATTTTCTAATTCTAATGAACGTTTTGTAAATATGGTTTTTATTATTGATAATAGTTCCAGTGATTTATCCGTCAAAAACATTTTACCAAACGATAAGATTCAAATCATAAGAAATAACGAAAACAAGGGATTTGCAAAAGCATCCAACCAAGGTTTTCTTTTGTCAAAATCACCATACGTTCTTTTACTTAACCCAGACACACAATTATTAGATACCACATTAAAAGATTGTATTGCTTTTATGGAAAGGCATCCTGAAACAGATATTCTGGGTTGCAGACTGTTGAATGATGAAGGTGAAACGTCCTCAAGTTGTGCACGGTTCCCAACTCCTCTAAAATTATTTATGGACTCCGTCGGCTTCTCAAAAGTTTTTCCAAAAGTTTTTACACCAGCTATTTTAATGTCTGATTGGGATCATAAAACCAGTAGATATGTCGATCAGGTAATGGGCGCTTTTATGTTTATGAGGTATTCAATTTTTGAAAAAGTGGGGTATTTTGACGAACGTTTCTTTGTGTATTGTGAAGAGTTAGATTTTTCAAAAAGATTACATAACCTTGGTGGAAAATCATTTTTTAATACAGATATCGTTGCAATTCATAGCGGCGAAGGAACCACCAAAGCTGTGAAGGCTTTTCGGCTTTTTTTGAATTTGCGGAGCAGATTACAATATGCCCGAAAACATTTTACAACCAGTGGTTATTGGCTGGTTTGGTTTGGCACTTATTTTATTGAACCTTTTACACGAACATTTTTTCTTTTGCTTTCAGGAAGGTTTAAAGAAATAAAAACTGTGTTCATAGGCTATACATTGTTCATAAGGAAAGCAAATAATCAAAATTCGAAATCAAAAGGCATATAGGCTTAGTAAATGAATTGTCAAAATCTAAATTGAAAGAATTTGTTTATTTACTGTTTAGGACACATTTATCATGTTAAAAACCTCAAACCAGGTTGATGAGATGGCTTCATTTGAATAATGTTGCTTAACAAAGCTTAAATTTTGTAGCGCATTTACTTTTCTTTCTTCAGCAGATATACTCATTATTTCTTTTATTTTTGATACCCATTCATCCGTGTTTCTGCAATACATTTTAGAATTAGCTGCTTCCATAAATTCGATATAAGCCGGAGTATCTGAAACTAAAGTAGGAAGGCCTGCAAACCAAAACGAAATTAGTTTGTTAGCAGGCTTATGCCAGGCCATTTTGTTTTTTTTATTCAAAGGGATAATACCGCAGTCACATTGTATAAGCATTTCGTAGTTTTTATAAATTTCCCAAGGGTGAAAAACTGTCTCTATAGGCAATTCTTTTAAAATATTATTTACCTCACGATTGATCAGATTTCCATATGAAGGAAATTTTTTATCAGTAATTATATGAAGTTCACAAAAAGAATTTACTTGTTTAAAAACCTCCTTAAAATCCAACAGATGTCGCGCAACAACACTCTGCCCTTCCCAAACTAATTTCATTTTACCGCTTATATGGTAATCATCTTTACACGTCTTAATTTCGTTTTGCAAATAGTCCAGGCTTATCACCACGTTTTTATTCCACTGCTCAATAATTCGTTTTATTTCACTACTCGAACAAATAACGAGATCTGATACTTTAATCCATTCGATTAACAGGTGCCTGAAATTGAGAGTAAGCTTCTTTTCTTTCCCAATAATATACCGGCCAATCCCTTTAAATAAATCACTAAAAGTATCAGAAGGAAGAATCAAACTGTCAACCATTTCAAAAATAAATTTGGTTGAAGGATTTTTCCTTTTGTAATAAAGCCATTGGGTAAGGTTGGCAGGAGCAGTCAATAAAATAACATCATAAGGTTTATTTTCATCAGCGATTTCAAATGGTATCCCATTGGTTTTTGCAAAAAAAGGGAATCTCCTTCTGTCTGCCGGCTGCGATAGATCTGGCAGATAAGGAACATAGCCAATTTTTAATTCCCTGAAATTCATAAACAATTCATTTAGTATATACTCAGTTCAAATATAGTAATAGAATAACACCTTCGGATTAGAATATAATAACTTGCATTGTGATTATCTTTGTTTCAATACCTATTGGAGTATTTTTTTATAAATGCCAATTTTTAAGCTGAGCTCACGATGGGTTTCAAAGAAGGTGCTTAAGGTAATAAAACTGGCTAGTTTATTAAACATTCAAAACCATTATAATAAAAAATACTTGAAATGATCGCAATAATAGACCTAACAATGCAGTTACTTAAAAGTAACAGAGTTTTCTAATCACTAAAAACCTGTCTAAAAATAATACAAAGCTTAAAATTATATTCGCCCGATGATTTACGAAACCCCCAGGCTAATGAACTTTCCTAAAATTGGTAAAACTATTGAAGGTTACATTTCTGTAGCAGAAAAAGAAACGTTGCCTTTTGAAGTTAAAAGGGTTTACTGGACTTATTTTACTCCTGAAAGTATAAATCGTGGAGGACATGCCCACCACCACCTGGAACAAATTTTAGTAGCTGTAGCAGGCAAAATAATTGTTACAACGCAAATGCCTGGCGAAGATGAACAATGGTTTATTTTAGAAACTGCCGACCAGGGAATCTTTCTGCCAAAATATTGCTGGCATAAAATGCAATACAGCCACAATGCCGTACAGATGTGCATTGCAAATATGCCTTATGAAATGAGTGACTATATAAGAGATTACGAAGAATTTAAAAAATTATCATGAAGATTCATCCATTAGCTGATGTGCAATCAACTCAGATAGGTGAAGGAACTACCATTTGGCAATTTGCTGTTATCTTACCAAAAGCAATCGTGGGGAAAAATTGTAATATCAATTGCCATACATTTATTGAAAATGATGTTATAATTGGTGACAGGGTAACTGTAAAACCAGGCGTCTTCATTTGGGATGGACTAAGAATCGAGGATGATGTTTTTATTGGCCCCAATGTTACTTTTGTAAATGACAAATATCCAAGGTCAAAAAAATATCCCGAACTATTTCAGACAACCCATATTGCCAAAGGAGCTTCCATCGGAGCTAACGCAACAATTCTTGGTGGCGTTACGATTGGTGAATATGCTATGATAGGCGCTGGAAGCGTAGTTACAAAGAATATACAGCCATTTACCTTAGTTTATGGAAATCCTGCGAAAGTTATTGGAAGGACTGACGAAAATCAGAATAAATAAATAGTTAAATGATTGAATTTTTAAATATTAAAGGAATTAATAAGAGAGATAATAAAGAGTTCATGCGGGAGTTCGAAAAACTTTTGGATGCCGGCTGGTTTATTTTAGGAGAAAATGTAAAAAAATTTGAGAAAGAATTTGCTGAGTTCTGCAACGTTAAAAATTGTATTGGCGTTGCCAATGGCTTAGATGCTTTGATTTTAATTCTTGAAGGATATAAAGAATTAGGAAATATAAATAATGGTGACGAGGTGATCGTTCCCTCCAATACGTACATTGCAACCATACTCGCTATTTCAAAAGCAGGCCTGATTCCAGTTTTAGTAGAGCCAACCATTTCAACTTTTTTGATAGATGAAAATTTAATTGAAGAAAAAATCACTTCAAAAACCAAAGCAATTTTACCAGTGCATTTATATGGAAGACTTTGCAATATGGATGCTATTAATATCATTGCAAAAAAATACAATCTTAAGGTGATTGAAGATTGCGCTCAATCTCATGGAGCAAAATTCAATAGCATTATGTGTGGCAATCTCGCAGATGCAGCGGGTTTTAGTTTTTATCCCGGCAAAAACCTCGGTGCACTTGGTGATGGTGGTGCTGTTACAACCAATGATGATAAACTTGCAGAAACCATAACTGCTTTGCGCAATTATGGATCTCATAAAAAATACGAAAATATTTATAAAGGAATAAATAGCCGACTCGATGAAATTCAGGCAGCGTTTTTATCTATCAAATTAAAAAACCTTAATCTGGATAATTCCTTCAGGCGAAAAATTGCTCACTATTATATCCATAATATAAAAAACAATTTAATAGTATTGCCCTACAGTAAACAAACAAATATTGAAGATTTAGATTCTAATGTATGGCATGTTTTTGCAGTGAGAGTCGAAGAAAGAGAAAAATTCCAAAAGTATCTGACAGAGAACGGTATTCAGACTGTAATTCATTACCCAATTCCTCCACATAAACAGAAAGCCTATTCCGAATGGAACAATGACTCTTATCCCATATCTGAAAAAATTCATGAGCAAATTATTTCATTACCAATTAGCCAAGTGATGAAACAGGCAGATGTTGAAGTGGTTTGCAAAGTCATAAACTGCTTCAAGTGAACTTACTAAAAACCAGTTTTTATACTTCTATTTCTACAGCTATTACTTTTATCAGTGGCTTTATTGTTGTAAAAGTAGTAGCTGTAAAAATAGGACCGAAAGGAATTGCTTTTGTTGGACAGTTTCAAAATACTACCGCTATCTTAACTATGCTGGCAACCGCTGCTATTTCTACAGGCGTAATTAAATACCTGGCCGAACATAAAAGTGATCCCGAAAAAAGAAAACAAATCATTAATACTGCCTTTCTTATTGTCTTTTTTAGTTCGTTGATTATTTCTTTATTTGTGATAAGCACCAGCGGTTATTTATCTGAAGCGGCTTTCAAGACAAAAAATTTCTGGATCGTCTATTTTTTATTTGGATTATTTACCATGGCAATTTCTTTCAATGTAATGTTTTCAGCCATTTTAAATGGATTAAAAGAAATAAGGAAATTTACCATTGCCAATATTTGCTCTTCATTAACGGGTGTAACTATTACAGTAATTTTTGCTTATACTTTTGGTTTAAAAGGGGTTTTAATAGCAAGCACCGCCACCGCTATTGTTGTTTTTCTTATAAATATTTATTTTTTTAATAAACTAGGAATAAGATGGAAGCCTGATTTTAAATCATGGGATAATCGAGTTGTCAAAATGCTTTCTGGTTTTTCATTGATGGCAATCGTAAGTGGTTTCGTGATACCTACCATGCAAATATTGGTAAGAGATAGAATTATACTTCAATTTTCGGTAGCGGATGCAGGTTACTGGCAGGCTGTCACAAAAATCTCTGATTATTATTTAGGATTCATTACTTCAGTATTGGGAGTTTATTACATGCCAAGGTTATCAGAATTAAAAAGTAAGGCCGAATTAAGGCATGAAATCATGGGTGGTTACAAAATTATTTTGCCGATAGTGGGAGCTATCGCCTTTTTAATTTGGTTGTTTAAAGATCTGATCATTCACATTTTATTTACCCCGGAATTTTTGCCAATGAAACCGCTATTTACCTATCAATTATTGGGTGATTTTTTTAAAATTGGAAGTTGGTTGTTAGGCTATTTAATGATCGCAAAAGCTATGACAAGAGCCTATATCGCCACCGAAATTATATTTGCTGCTACTTATGTAGCCTTATCTTATTATTTTATGGATCAATATGGAATAATTGGCGCTACTTATTCGTTTTGTATTAATTATTTACTTTATTGGATTTTGATGTGGGTATTAATGAAGAATAAATTAAAATCATAGACTATGATTCTCTTTTAAAACACAATGTATTTAATTATTATAACGTTTATACCGTAGTAAAAGAAAGAGTACAAAAATGAATGAAAATCCACTTGTAAGTATCCTCCTGCTAAGTATGAATCATGAGCTGTTCATTGAGCAATGTATTTTAAGCCTGAAAGAACAAACTTATAAGAATATTGAGATCATATATTTAGACAATGCTTCTAACGATAATACTTTTGAAATTGCAAAAAAAGCATTGGAACAATCAGGTATCTCTTATAAAATATTTTGCAATGCAGAATCAAAAGGTATTTCAAAAAACCTGAATTTATTATTAGAGAATTCTTTAGGACTATACATATGTCCTTTATCTACTGACGATTGGTTAACGAGGGATAGTATAGAAGAGAAAGTGAAATATTTTAATCAACATCCTGAATTTGGTATGGTTTATACCAGTTGTTATTATTATTTTGATGATACAAAAAAAACTTTAATATCAGCAAAAAAAAATAAATTTAAAGAAGGATGGATTCTTATAGAAATATTAAAGGAATGTTTTATTAGTACTACAGGATGTATTATAAAAAGGCGAACCTTTAAAAAAGTGGGCAATTTTGACGAGAACTCGCTATTGGAGGATTGGGATATGTTTATAAGGATAGCTGAAAAATTCCCCATTGGTCTTGTTAATAAAGAATTAGCCTATTATAGAATAAAAAATGGAGTGAACATTACAGGAAATTACCAGTATATGCTCAAGGGATTTGATTATATCGTTAATAAATTTTCTCACTATGCAGAAATTCAGGAAACAAAAAAATTAATTAATAATACAAAAACGTATCATTATGCTACAATGGAGCCTTCCCTGAAAACTCTCGTATTTATTTTAAAAAACTATAGATTTAACTATTTTTATTTTAAACAAACTGGTAAAACAGTTCTGGGTATTTTGAGAAAGCCATTCATGGTATCAACAGTGTTTTCAAAAAAACGAATAAGTATAACTGAAGTTTAAATAAATGCCTTCTATACGCCTATAAAACATAAACATTTATATTCTTAATTTTTTATGGATAATATTTTACAACAACCTGAGATAAGCGTTTTAATGCCGGCCTATAATCGTGAAGAATTTATTTCTGATTCTATAAAAAGCATTCTTAATCAAACTTTTACCGATTTTGAACTTATAATATTGGATGATGCTTCTACTGATAATACAGTTAAAAAAATACTTGAATTTAATGACTGCAGAATACGAATCCTAAAGAACGAAGAAAATAAAGGAATTCCATACAGTAGAAATAGGTTATTAAAAGAAGCAAGAGGAAAATTTTTTGCTCTACTCGATTCAGATGATATTGCTTTGCCAACTCGTTTTCAAAAACAAATAGACTTTTTAAAGGCTAACAATGATAATATTTTAGTAGGTTCTCCTTGTATATTTATAAATAAAAATGGTATAAGAAGAAATGGAAAGTGGTCTTTTTTAACACCTTTACAAACAGATCCTGAAGAAATAAAAGCTACATTATTATTCAGAAATTGTTTTTCCCAATCATCAATCATGATTAACGCAGAATTATTTAAAAACGCAGAATATGATGTTAAATACCCAAGCTGGGAAGATTATAAACTATGGACAAAATTAGCTTCCAACCATAGATTAACTAATCTAAAAGAGCCTTTGATATTGTACCGGTCTTATTCAGAAAATATAAGCCATAGTACCGAAGACTCTCGTAAACTTCAATTATTTAATGAAGTTATAAAAGAACAGTTTAGGGGTTATTTTAATTATGAACCAACAGAAGAAGAGCTTTTTGTTCATTCATCGTGGTATTTTGGTAGTTTTAAACAGAATGCAAAATCTTTAAAAGATAGCAGTAAATGGCTCAAAAAATTAAAGGAAATGAATCGGAACCAAAAGGCATTCGACACACACTTATTTAATAAAGTGTTGAAAAAAAACTGGTTTGACAGATGTTGGCATCATATAAACAAGGGAAATATATCAGCTTCTTTTTATTTTTTATTTTTTTTGATTGACTTCTCTCTAAAGGATATTTTCCTATTTTTTTATTTTTCAATAAAAGGAGTATATGCTTTTTCAAGAAATCATATTTTACTAAATTATACTAACGCCTAAGAATAAGTTTTTGGGGATAATGATTTATAAAAAGAACTTTTAATTACTATCAGGCCAAATGAAATGCAAAACCTCACTACTTATAGTTATTGATAATTTAAAAAAAGGAGGCGCTGAAATATTATTAACCGGAATTCTTCATGACCTGAATAAAATTTTTGAAGTAACTCTTGTTACGTTATCGGCAGAATGCGATTTCATAGAAGAAATTGAATGCAAAAAAAGATATTCATTGGGCTTCAAAAGCAATTTTTATTTGATCTCCAGCATCTGGAAATTAAAAAAAATAATAAAAAACCATCGGCCATCAATTATCCATTCTCATTTGTTTTATAGTAGTTTAATTGCCCGGTTGGCTTGCCCTTCAAGTGTTCCTTTAGTTTACTCCTTACATGGTGAAATGAGTAAAAATGTTTTTAATAATAGTAAACTACTCACCTTTTTAGAGAAAAAAACTATAAAAAAAAATCATTCGGTAATTGCAGTTTCTAATGCTGTGTTGAAAGATTATGAAAAAACTATTGCGAAGAATATCAACTCTTTTGTTTTAAAAAATTATATCTCAAATTTATTTTTTTGCGAAAATAAATATGAAAAGGATTATAATGGCCTTCAAAAATTAAAACTAATTGCTGTTGGCAATTTAAAGAAAACAAAAAACTACGCCTATCTTGTAAGTGCCTTTAGTTATTTAAAAGATTACAAGGTTTCTTTAGATGTTTATGGGCAAGGCAATCGAATAGATTTTGAAATACTGAGAAACGAAATTGAAAAAAATAACTTGGCAATTATTTTTAAAGGGCCTGTAAATAACTTACATGAATTGCTTACTGATTATGATTTATATGTTTCTTGTTCCAAACACGAAGGTTTTGGAATAGCCTCAGTGGAAGCAATGGCAACAGGCATTCCTTTATTATTATCTGACTTGCCGGTTTACCATGAAATTACTATGGAAAATGCTTTATTTTTTGATGTGAGCAATCCCATCTCTTTCTCTGATTTAATCAAATCAATTTTGGAAAAGAAATATGATTTGAATGAAATTTCAAAAAATGGAATAAGAATTTCAAAAAAATACACCAAAGAAATTTATCTAAAAAAACTTTTCAATATTTACGATTCAATTTTGCAAACTGCGCAATAATATTTAATTCTAAATGCCGAATATACTTTTCATATCTTATGATGGCATGACTGATCCACTTGGTCAAAGCCAGGTAATACCTTACCTGGCAGGGCTAACAAAGTTTGGATACAGGTTTACCATTTTAAGTTGCGAGAAACCAAAAAATTATTCTTTACATAGGAATGAAATTGAAAATCTTTTAGAATCATTTTCAATAAAATGGGTTCCCATTTCCTATCATAAAAACCCTCTGGTGTTTTCTACCATATATGATGTTTTTCAATTAAAGAAAAAAGCACGAAAACTTCATTCAAAAGAAAAATTCGATATAGTTCATACCAGGCCAGGAATCCCTGCATTGATTGGCTTATGGATGAAGAAAAAATTTGGCCTTAAATTTTTAAATGATATCAGGGAGTTTTATGCCGACAGCCGCTTAGATGGTAACATCTGGCATAAAACGAATTTTTTCCACAAAAAAATTTACGATTTTTTTAAAAGAAAAGAAAAAGAAGAAGTTGAAAACAGTAACGGAATTGTTTGCCTTACTTATGTTGCAGAAAAAATAATAAAAGGATGGTCTCTATATAAAAATGAAATCCCTGTAGAAGTGATTCCCTGTAGTGTTGATATGAATTTATTTGATCCGGAAAAAATTGATACTTTCCAAAAATCAAAATTGAAATCTGAGTTGAATATTAATGACAGCGATTTTATAATCAGCTATCTTGGTTCAATCGGAAGTTGGTATCTCATAGATGAAATGATGCAGTTTTTTAAAATTATCAGTGATCATATTCCAAATGCAAAATTTTTATTTATCTCTCCTAATGAACATAATACTATAAGCAAGAAAGCAAATAAATTCGGCTTACAACAAGATAAAATAATTCTCAGGAAGGCAAAAAGAAACGAAATTCCAGGACTTTTATCCTTAAGTAACTTTTCTGCCTTTTTTATAAAGCCATGTTATTCAAAACAATCTTCTTCTCCTACCAAACATGGAGAAATTATGGCAATGGGAATTCCCGTAATAACCAATGCCGGCGTTGGAGATGTAGCATATATAGTTGAAAAATATCAATCCGGAATTGTATTGAAAGACTTAAATCAATCAGAATATCAATCAGCGGTTAGCCAAATCTCTAAAAGGATCAATTTTAATCAAAATGAAATCAGAAATGCAGCCGGGGAATTTTACAATCTTGATAATGCCATTGAAAAGTATCGTAAAATTTACAATCAAATTTTAGCATAAAATAAAAAGAGCTCCCGGTTGGTGTCAGAATAATTTGTCTGATTGCCAAAAATTAAATCCGTGTTATTTGTTGATTTACTGTTTATTTCTTCTTTCCAACGGCATGATAATATGGAATTCCGGGGCTTATTACAATATTAGTTAATCCCGCCGCCTCCATCATTTCAATAACTTCCTTTTTAGAGAATCGCTGTTCGAGTCTTGTTCCAAAACGATCTAAAGTATCATTTCGTATCATGAAAAACGAACGGTTTTGATAACCATGTAACGGCATTCTTTTTGCCAAATCTGTAAATCCCAAAAATTTAAAAAACCTTCCAACTAAAATAAAAGGCATATAAAAAATGATCGCTAAACCGTCGCACACAAAATGCTTAATTTTTCCGGGAAGCCTGCTCACGGCTTTTCTTATCAAATCGCTTGAATGAAATAACGCTTTATAAAGCGGCCCTCTTCTATCTAAATTATAATATAAGTAAACGAAAAAATATCCTCCCTTTTTTACTTTTTTTACACAATCTATTAAAGCCTGGCGAGTGTTGGGTATGTGATGTAATACCCCAATACTCATTACAAAATCAAAAGTTTCGTCGGCAAAAGGTAGAGTTTCAATTGATGCTTTTAATAATCGTACATTTTCTATTTTTCCCAGTAATTTATCTGCAGCAAAAATAGCGTTACTCGGATCAACAGCCTCTATAAAGCCAACTTTGCCTGCAAGATATTTTGTCCACCTTCCCGTTCCACAGCCAATATCAAGCACATACGAATTTGCATTTATCATTTGGTCGGTAAGAATATCAAAGTATTCTTCTCCTCCTTTCTTTACCAGGTCATCATCATGCTCATAAAACTTTAACCACTCATCCCCGAATTCATTTACTACTTTTTGATCTATATTTTTTCCTTCAATATCAAAAATAAAAATTTCCCTTTTCTTTGTTTTGATGATTCTTTCGGGGCTTCTTGTAAATTCACTTTTCATATTCAACTTTCAGGCTTTTCAGTAGGACAAAATAAGTTTATTTAAATAATAGAAATCATTTTTTTCAATTAATATTGTTGAAATGGCAAACGGAAAATTAGTTATTTCACTTGATTTTGAAATCTACTGGGGAGTACGCGACGCAGTTACGCTAAAGCAATACGGAGAACATCTTTTGGGTGTACAAAAAGTAATTCCTTTATTATTAGACTTGTTCAAACAATATGATATTCAAGCAACTTTTGCAACCGTTGGATTTTTATTTTTCAATACAAAAGAAGAACTTCTTAAAAATCTGCCAAATAAAAAACCTGAATACAAAAATGCAAAACTCTCACCATACACCAACCATTTTGATTCAGTGGGAGAAAATGAAAAAGTTGATCCATTTCATTTTGCAAGTAGCCTGATTCAGCAAATTGTGAACAATGACCAGGAAATCGGTTCACACACTTTCTCTCATTATTATTGTCTTGAAAAAGGTCAGACAAAAGAAGAATTTAAGGAAGACCTGATAGCAGCCAAAAAAATGGCACAAAAAAATGGCATAGAACTAAAGAGTTTTGTTTTTCCGAGAAATCAATACAATAAAGATTATTTAAACGTTTGCCGGGAATTGGGATTTACTTGTTACCGTGGAAATGAAAAATCATGGTTATTTTCTTCAGAAAGTTTTGGTGCTGATAATTTTCTAAGAAGGCCCTTTCGTTTATTAGACTCCTACTTGAATCTAAGTGGAAAAAATTGTTATTCATCAGAGGAAATGAAAGACCAGGTGATATTAAATATTCCGTCAAGCAGATTTTTAAGGCCCTACTCAAAAAAATTAAAGGCATTTGAAAACTTACGTTTAAAGAGAATAACTGATAGTATGGGTTACGCTGCAAAAAAAGGCCTTGTGTATCATTTATGGTGGCATCCTCATAATTTTGGAAATAACATCCAGGAAAACTTTTCTTTTTTGGAAAAAATTTTAATTCATTATAAGAAATTAAACAGTGAATTTAATTTTGAAAGCTTAAGTATGCGGCAATTAGCAAAAGAATTAAATAATGAGTAAGCACAGATTAATCTTGTTGGCCCGTAAAGGCCTTAGCACAAGTGTTCTCTATAATTCTTTGAAAGATGAATTTGATATTGAAGCCATCATTCTTGAAAGCCCGGTTTCAATGAAAGAATTCTTAAGAAAAAGAATAAAAACACTTGGCATTTGGAAAGTAGTTGGGCAAATTTTATTTCAGCTGTCGGTTGCTAAATTTTTAAACCTGGCTTCTTCAAAAAGAAAGAAAGAAATTTTGGAAAAATATGGTTTGCAGGATACGCCACTACCGGCAGAAAAAGTAATAGGTGTGCCATCTGTAAATAGTGGTGAATGTATTTCCCTTTTACAAAAAATAAAACCTGAGATGGTAATCGTGAACGGAACGCGGATCATTTCTAAAGAGGTTTTAAAAGCAGTTCCTGTTAAATTTGTAAACATCCACGCAGGCATTACTCCTAAATACCGAAATGTGCATGGGGGCTATTGGGCAATTGTAAATAATGATATGGAAAATTGCGGAGTTACTGTTCATTTAGTGGATGAAGGAATTGATACCGGAAAAATTATCTATCAACAAAAAATTACCATTACCCCAAAAGACAATTTTTCAACTTACCCATTGCTTCAGTTGGCTGAAGGTATTATTTATATGAAAAAAGCAGTAAAAGATATTTTCAATAATTCTCTGACCTTGAAGCAAAATAATTTAGAAAGTAAACTCTGGTATCATCCTACTCTTTGGCAATATATCTACTACAGGCTCGTTCATAACAAAAAATAAAGGTTTTAATTAATGCTTTCAAAATATCTCATAATTGGGTCCGGATTTTCAGGAGCGGTGTTAGCACATGAACTGGCTAAAAATTCTGGTTGCCATATTGACGTATGGGAAGAAAGAAACCATATTGCCGGCAATTGCCACACCGAGCGCGATGAAGAAACTGGAATAATGGTCCACCAGTATGGACCTCATATATTTAATACTAATAAAAAAGAAATATGGGATTATGTAAATTCATTTACAGAATTCATTCCTTATGTTCATCGCGTAAAAGCCATGTATAGCGGCAAAGTATATACGCTTCCTGTAAATCTTCTTACTTTAAATCAGTTTTTTAATAAAACGTTCACACCTTCCACTGCAAAAGAATTTCTAAAAACACTTGGAGATAAAAATATTATTGAGCCAAAAAATTTTGAAGAACAGGCACTTTCTTTTATTGGAAAAGAATTATACAAGGCATTTTTTTATGGATATACCAAGAAACAATGGGGGGCTGAACCAAAAGAACTTCCTGCTTCAGTTTTAAAAAGAATCCCTGTTCGATTTAATTACGATGACAATTATCATAACAATTTTTTTACCGGAATTCCTAAAGAAGGATACAGCCGTTTAATAGAAAGCCTATTGGATCATCCTTCTATCCGGATTTATTTAAATAAAAAATTTGTTCCTGCAGCGGGAGTAAATGAATACGATCATATTTTCTATACAGGACCTATTGATGCCTACTTCAATTATGAATTTGGAAGGCTTGGTTATCGTACTGTGACATTTGAGTCATCAGTACAAGATGGAGATTTCCAGGGAACAGCACAGATGAATTATTGTGATGAAGAAATTCCATACACCCGTATTACTGAACATAAACATTTTACGCCTTGGGAGTCTCACGAAAAGACCATCATTTTCAAAGAATTCAGTAAAGAAACCGAAGTAAACGATATTCCTTATTATCCAAAAAGATTGCAAAAAGATAAAATTCTATTAACAAAATACCGGCAAAAAGCCGCTTTACTTTCCAATGTCTCATTCCTTGGCCGGTTGGCCACTTATCGCTATATGGATATGCATAATGTAATTGGCGAGGCAATTGATTTTTCAAAATCTTTTTTAAAAGCTGTGTCTTCCTCATCTCCAAGACCGGTTTTTCCTAACAAAGAAGATTAAAATAATTCATTCCTCTGTTATAGTAACAATAACATTCCCTCTTTTATCGTTTTTAAAGAAGTTTATATATCAGTTAAACTCCAAAGTCCGCCCCTCATGGAAAAAGTTATTGCCGTGGTTGTAACTTACAACCGCCAAAAATTATTAAGTGAATGTATTACTGCATTAAGAAATCAAACCCGCAGGATTGATAAAATTCTTGTTATTAATAATGGTAGTAATGACAGTACTGAAAGCTGGCTTGCGCAACAAAAAGACCTTGAATTTTTTTCTCAAAAAAATGTAGGTTCTGGTGGCGGCTTTAATACAGGAATAAAAATGGCATATGAAAAAAATTACGATTGGGTATGGTTGATGGATGATGATGGTTTCCCCAAAGAAGACGCATTGGCAAATTTATTGGAACATACACGAGAAAAATTATGTTTGAGAAACTGTGCTGTTATTAATAAAGAAGATCGAAAGAGTTTTGTATGGAAAACGGGAAATTATAATACAATTGACGAAGTAAACGAAGAAATTATTCAAAATTTTGCTCATCCCTTTAATGGCACTTTGCTTCATAAAGAACTCATTAAAAAAGTAGGTTTACCCAAAAAAGAACTTTTTATATGGGGTGATGAAACTGAATATTATCACCGAATCATTACAAAATATAAAATTCCTTTTTATACAAAAACAAACAGTATTCACTATCATCCTGCAAGCGCTTATTCTTATAAAAACGATTGGGATTATAAAAGCAACTGGAAAATGTACTATTATGTACGCAACAGGTTTCATATTTTAAAAACCCGGTATAGTGGAAAACCTGTAACAGCTTTGGCGATGTATATAATTTTCCTGATTTCTTTTTCCGGAGTTATTCTTGTTTATCAAAAAAGTAATAAACTGAAAAAAATAAATTTTATGATGTGGCCTGTGATAGATGCCTTAAAAAATAATTGCGAAGCCACTCCCTCATTGATTCTTCAAAGATTATCCGCTAACAGGCAGTATGATTTAAATAATTATTTCCAGTTACCTTTTAAAGCGTTTAGATTCCATACATTTACTTCTGAAAGACAAAAATTGCAAGAGTTAGAAAAGGCATAAACTGCTAAAATGAATTATGTTGATTTCTTATTAACTCCTCTTTATATTTTTATACTTTACCTTTTTTTCAGGTCAAAGAGAAAAAAATATGCCGATCCATTATTGCAAAAATATCATCGTCAGGGTTTTTGGATTAAGATATTTGCCTGCATCTTATTTATTTTATATTATTCCTACTTCACTGTAGGAGACACAACTGTTTTGTACCAGCGTGAAGGCAATAATTTATATCACCTGATCTTAAAAAATTCATCCAATTTCAAATATATTTTTAAAAGCGGGAAGGACTTTGATCTTTCATTAGTTTCCAATCCATACAATAAAGGCTACTTCAGAGACGAAGCAAACTTTATGGTAATCCGATTGGATGCTCTTTTTTCTTTCATTTCTTTTGGAAGTTATGCCATAATTAATTTGGTCTTTGCAAGCCTTGCTTTTTCCGGTTTATGGAAACTGTACTTATTTTTTTATGAACAATATCCAAAATTGCATAAACAGTTTGCCATATCAATTTTATATTTTCCTACGCTTGCCTTCTGGAGTGCCGGTTTATTAAAAGATTCATTATGTATTGCAGCATTAGGCTGGCTCACTTATTCATTGTATGGCTTGTTTTACAAAAAAAAATCTATTTTCAAAAATTCTTTGATCATTTTTGTTTCCGTTTATTTTCTGGCAGTACTCAAAGTATATATCTTACTTGCCTACGTTCCTTTTTTTATATTATTTATTATTCTCAAAAATGTTCAAAATATTAAATTCAAATTTTTAAGGTATTTTTTTGCTCCTTTATTAATTGGCTTAAGCATTTACGCATTTACACAAACTTTGTCATCATACAATGATGAATTGGGCGCTTACGCTGTGGAAGACCTCACTTCCAGTATTTCTCATTTAAATAAAGTGATTGAAGTAAGAAGTGGGCGCGAAGATGCAGCATCTAATTTTAGTTTGGGAGAAAAGTTTGACGGGACTTTTAAAGGCCTGATAAAAATTGCCCCTGTTGCAGTGGCCACTACCTTTTTCAGGCCTTTCATTTGGGAGGCACATAAAATATCACAATTAATGGCAGCGCTTGAAAGCCTTGTTCTGATGTTTTTTACACTTTATATTTTGCTGAAAGCAGGATTATTTAAATTCATCAAATTGATTTTTACAGACCCTTTAATTATGTATTGCTTTCTTTTTGCCGTAGTTTTTGGATTATTTATTGGTGCCAGCACTTTAAACTTTGGAACATTGGTAAGATATAAAATTCCGTGCCTGCCATTTTACAGTATCGCCCTGTTTTTGATTTATGAAAAAACAAAAGAAAGAGCTGCAAACAAACAATTAGAAAGAGAAACTGAGGCTAAGGTTATTTCGTTGCCTGTTTCTGTAGCATAATAAATCGGGTAGCCAGTAAGCAAACAAATAATCGGGATTCTTATTTTGATGGAATTTTGAGAAATAATAAAGTTATTTTGTGAAATAAATTAATTCAAAGAAAACAATGTGTGGAATTGCCGGAGCAATAAACTCATCTTTCTCTTATCCCCGTGTAGTCCAAACTTTAGGACATCGCGGTCCTGATGAACACAATGGATATCGCTACCATAATGTTGATTTATTTCATTTACGCCTTTCTATCCTTGATATATCCTGCGGACATCAACCTATGCACCTTGGGGGAAAATATACCATCATTTTTAATGGTGAAATTTATAACCACCAGGAAATAAGAAAGCAATTTGACCTAAAAGCAAATACCTCTTCTGACACCGAAACCTTACTTCTTTTGTATGAACGTTTCGGAACTGATTTTCTTCATTTGCTTGATGGAATGTTTGCTTTTGTTATTTATGATAAAATAAAAAATCAATTGTTTATCGCACGCGACCGTGCCGGCAAAAAACCACTTTATTATTTTTTTGATCACCAAAAATTTTTATTTGCAAGTGAATTGAATTGCCTGAAAACAATGACCAATGTTGAAATTGAAACAGCAGGTTTTTTTCAATACCTGAGATTCGGAACCTTTTATCGTCAATTTACGCCTTATAAAAATGTAACAGAATTAAGAGCAGGAAGTTTTTTAGTAGTTGATTGCAGTATACTTTCTATGAGTGAAACCCGTTGGTGGAATATAAATGATTATTACCAGAAAACTTCTAATGATACTTTAGAAGAAAGTTTACAAAAAACAGATTCGTTGCTTCACCAGGCTATAAAAAGAAGATTAGAATCCAGTGATTTAGAAGTGGGTAGTTTTTTAAGCGGAGGTATTGATAGCGGAGTTGTGGTGGCAATTGCAAAACAATATCAACCCAATCTCAAAACTTTTACCGTTTCTTTTGGAGGAGAATATGATGAAGCACCCCTTGCAAAATTAGTTGCAGCAAAATATCATACAGACCATACCGAGATCAAAATTTCCTTTAAAAATTTGAAAAATGATATTGAAAAAATTTTATGTAATTATGGGGAACCTTTTTATGATAGTTCAGCTATCCCAAGCTTTTACGTAAGCCAGGAAGCAAAAAAATACCTTACCGTAATTTTAAATGGCGACGGAGCAGATGAACTGTTTGGTGGTTATCGCCGATATGTGCCTTTCAGCAAATATGATTTTTTTAATAGAAATTACTTTATTCAAAAAGCTGCATCTGTTATTAAAAAATCATTGCCTTTGGCAAACAATAAAAAATCGCTCCACAATTATTTGTACAGACTGGCTTCTTTGGCCTCCAATTCAGATTTGGAAATTTATCTTTCTGCAGGAGTAGATATTTTTGAGGATTTTCAGGAAAATATTATAGACCCAGGATTTGATTATTTGAAGCCTGTGAAAAAAGATTTTGAAAAAATTGCTAACAGTAATTTATCAGGGTTAAAAAAAATTATGAACCTTGATTTTGATACGGTTCTTTTTGACGACTTTTTGGTAAAGATGGATATTGCTACCATGGTAAACTCTCAGGAGGGAAGAAGCCCTTTTCTTTCAAAAGAAATTTTAGAATATATTCCTTCACTTCCTGATGTTTATAAGGTTAAAGGAAAGACCACTAAGTACATGCTAAGGAAGCTCGCAGAACAATATCTTCCACCAGAATTAATAAATCAGCCAAAACGTGGATTTGAAATTCCTTTAAAAAAGTGGGTAGATAATGAATTAAAAGAGATAGTTTTTGATTATCTTTCTGCCAGTAATAATTTTTATAAAAGCTTTGTTAGTAGCAAGTTTGTTGAAAATCTATTAAAAAAGAACATAAAAATCTCAGATGAGAAAAGAGCCAAAATATTATGGACTCTTTTTTCAATGGAAGTTTGGTACAAAAAGGTTTACCAATGACAACTGATTTACATCAAAAGAAAAAAATCGCAGTTATAGAGAACAGTCTTTTCTCTACTTATACCATGCGTGATAGCCTTATGAAAAGGCTTTTGCAAGAGGGCTATGATGTTACTATTCTAACTCATACTAACAGTTTTGTTGAACAGGTTGAAAAGACAGGTTTACGTGTTATTAATATTGGTTCCGGCAATTTAAATCCCTTTAAAGTTTTTAAATATATTTTAAATTTATATAGGGCTTTAAAAAAAATTCAACCTGATCTTTGCCTTACCTTCAGCATAAGGCCAGCCATATTTGGAAATTTTATTACACGGTATCTTCATATTCCAACAATTACCAATATTACCGGAGTGGGGCCCTTATTTACCAGTAAAAATTTAGCTTACCGGATTGCGCGATTGATTTATCGATTTGCTTTGGGCAAAACCAAAAAAGTTTTTTTTCAGAATTTAGACGATTTGAATTTATTCCTTAAAAACAATTTTGTAAAAGAAGAAGTTGCTAAAAGAATCCCGGGTTCAGGAGTAGATTATCATAAATTTAGCCCAATACCCAGGCAACAAAAAGATGATCATTTTATTTTTCTTTTTATTGGCAGATTGATAAAAGATAAGGGGATTTTTGAATTTGTGGAGGCTGCAAGAATCTTGCGGAAGAAATACCCGCATGTTTTATTTAATGTGATTGGGCCATTTTGGCATCAAAATTTAAAATCAAACACTATTACAAAAACCGATTTACAGAACTGGATTATAGAAGGCGTTATAGATTATGAGGGAGAAAAAAAGGATATTAGAAAGTTTATCTCACGTGCAGATTGCATCGTTTTACCTTCTTATCGCGAGGGAACCTCAAATATTTTACTGGAAGCTGCAAGTATGGAAAGACCAATAGTAACTACTAATACTACAGGTTGCAAAGAAACGGTAGAAGATGGGATTACTGGTTTTTTATGCAACGTACAAGATGGTAAAGACCTGGCTGATAAAATGGAAAAAATGTACCTGCTCACTGCTGAAGAAAGAAATTTAATGGGTAAAAAAGGTAGACAAAAAATGATAAAAGAGTTTGATAAAAAAATAGTTATAAATAATTATCTTGATGCAATTGAAGAAGTTCTAAATGTTAAAGATTTTAATTTTTCAACTCAGTTTCAAACTTTATCGCAAGGAAATTAAATAAGGTTAAACATTTTATCCCAATACAAGTCTTATTTCACAGTTTGTTTATTTTTGTTACAGACCGTAAACAATTATGACCCAAATCCAAAATGACCAGGAGCTCCTGGCGCTTTTTAAAGATCCTGTTACTAAGGAGCAGGCGTTTACAGGTATTATTAAAAAATACCAGGAAAAATTATATTGGCATATCAGACGAATAGTGATCACTCATGAGGACACAGATGATGTATTGCAAAATATGTTTATTAAAGTTTGGAAAGGGTTGGAAAACTTTAGAGAAGACAGCCAGCTTTATACCTGGCTTTATAGAATAGCAACTAATGAATCACTTACTTTTTTGGCAAAAGCAAAAAAAAGGAGCTCAGTTTCTTTAAGTGACGATGAGACGGGTTTAAGCAATAAATTGAAAAGTGATACGCATTTCGATGCTAATAAGCTGGAATGGAAACTTCAACTGGCAATCCAGTCATTGCCCGAAAAACAGCGTGTTGTTTTCAACCTGAGATATTATGAGGAAATGCCTTACGAAGAGATGAGTCATGTGTTGGAAACCAGTGAAGGCGCCTTAAAAGCAAGCTATCATCATGCTGCTAAAAAAATTGAAAATTTTATTTTAAATAATAAAAGCGCAAATTCAATTTGTCGCAAAAATAAATTCAAAATGTAGTAATTTTTAACCTTTGCAAAAATACTACTTTACCACCTTTTTTGTGATTGAATTATAAGCAGATTTTACCTGTAAAATATACAGGCCATGTGCCACAGGAGGTGGCAAATAATAGGTATTTAAGCCGCGCTTAAGAAAAGCTTGTGTAAGTCTTAATAACTGACCTGTAATGCTATAAAAGCCAATACTGCACACCTCATCCCTCATGCTTTCAATCTCAATCCTGTCGCCCACCACCTTCACTTTAAACTCTTTCAGCTTTGGTGCCGGATGAAATATTGAATCATAAGAAATGGAAAGCACATTGTAAACCTGTACACAAACACTGGTATCCTGTCCTGCCAGCACCCGATAATAATATGTCGGCCCTGGTATCGGTGCAGCATAATTAGTGTCACTTGCGGTCACCTCATTAATCGTCCTCCATGTGTAGTTATCCGGCGATTGCTGCACTAAACAAGTTGTGTAAGCCGGCCGCGTCCAAAACAACGAATCCTGTGCATTGGCAATGCTGTAGAACAGGGTTAATATCGTGAATATGTATTTCAATTTGCTTTGATGCCATTTACTGAACAATTACAACGAAGTGGGAACGGCCCATGGAATGCCAGTGAACCTATCTGCACCAACACAGCCGATGAATAAGGTGAAAGAGAAATTGTGCCGCTGTTGTACTGTGTGCCTGTCACATCTTCATATTTGTAGGACAATGATGTGGCTGCTGTTGCAGTGGTAACATTGCTCACGAATTTCAAATAACTTGTGTTGGGCGCTGTTATTACTGAACCTACCGTGGCTGCATCTTTACCGGAATAACTTTGCCAGTTGGAAAGTGTTCTTGAAGTCCAGGTTGAATTTATGTAGGTGGCAACTTTATTTGAAGTTTCATTGACCGGGTGCGCATAAATATTGCTGTCAAGTGTTCCGATATTCTGCAAAACGGTGGTGTCTGTATAGAACATCAATGCAATGTGGTTACGCGTGTCGATAGCAGTGTTAATCGAATCCTTTGCTATGAATTTGTTTCGCGTAATATTCACACCTGTTGCTCTGTCGCCGGATCGTTCTGTAATTTCCATTGAGGCATCCCCGGCAGCATACGCAGTATTATCATGAACTTCTATATTTTGCGGACCGTTAAGCAGGATACCAAACTGCTGGACGTTGTTAACCGAGTTTCCCAACACTTTCATATTTCGTGCGTAATCAGTATAAACCCCTGTGGCACCTACCCAAACCGTACCAGCGGGCATTCCTGAAAAATTACCCAGTACGCTTTCAATTACATTGCCCTGCATAAGTGATCCTGTCAAATCATGATCGCCTGCCCATGCGTAAATGCCGCCCACATCATTCCTTATTAATCCCGCATGGCTGATAGAGTTGTTCAAAATGGTATCGTAGAGGGCGGAAATTCTAATTCCTATATGGTTGGAGCTATCAACAACATTGTTTTTTATAATTGAATGCGGCGCATAGCATACAATTCCATCCCCGTTAAAATCAAAGTCTCCTGAACCCGCACCATACGCACCTGTGCCCATAATTACGCCGGTCTTATTGATTTGGTTATTTACCACGCTTATCGGGTAATTTGCACCGCAGATGGATATGGCGTTGCAATATGAATTTCTGTAAGTGTTTCCGGTTATTGTCACATCATGCGAATTGTAACCCGTGTACACAGCATACTTGCCATTATAGTTGAAGTCGCAATTCTGCACCGTAATGTGCCCGCTGTTTTGGATGTAAATACCCAGCGAATCGGCGCCCTGTATTTGCAGATTATCAAACGTGACATAATCCCTTGTGTCCATGCTCACCAACTTCTTTATTGTACTTACCTGAACCGTATGAGAACTACCATTGCCGCCACCCAGCCAAATAAAAAAGTTAGAACCGTCTGCATACCATTCGTTCATTGTGTCCAAAGTGGCTAATGAATTTTGTATAAAATAGCCATAGCCGCTGGTCATTGTTTCCCAATTCGAACCGGCTGCAAAAGATACAGTGCTGGTTGCCTGGTTTGTGATTGAATCCCTGCTCAATGTCCATTCGCTTTTCCTCATTACGAGTTCTGCGCCCGTCCAATTTGGTGTACCTGTTAGGTGTGTAGCATCGGAAATTGAAGCCTGAGAAGTGACTACTGTGTAAGTGTAAAAACCGCTGTTAGGCCATCTGCCGCGCCCCGTAGGAACACCGTCAATTAATACCACTTCAACATGACCCGCTGCCAATGCCGCCTGTTGGATATTAGAATTATAAGCACTCCACCCACTTAGTGTGGTGAGGCCGGAAATGATAGGTTTTGCCCCAGTACCATAAGCCCCGAAAGTTATAGGGTTGCCACTTGTTCCGCTTTGGTTTACAGTGATGGCACCATAGAATATTTCACCACGATTAAACAGGATATTATCGCCGGCAGCAAATGTAAAGCTGTTGACTTTTGAGAACGGCCACGGTGCACCTGTTGAAGTGCCACTGTTGCCCGTACTTCCTGCATTGCTGATATAGTAAGTCGTTGCCCTGCTTTGCATAGTCAGCAAACAAACAAACAATATTATAATTAGCTTTCTCATTATAACGTGTATTGAAAAGTTATTGAGCACCCGTTTGTTGATGTGGTTGGTGGGTAAGAAGAAACTGTTGCGGTTGTTGTGCTCACTACGTCCACTATGCTGGATGAAATAGAAGTGCCACCGTTATAACCGGCACCCGATCCCACATAGTTTTGCGTGCCGCTGCTTGTCGTGAATGGTAGCGTTATTGTTAATTTACTAAGCGAACCGCCCACGGTTGGGTTGATTGTGTAAGAAACATGCACCGTTACCACGTTGCCCACTTTCTGATAGGTTGCGCTGGTTAATGTGCTGCTGGTAATATTGGTGGTGTTTGTTAGCGTTGGCGTGTACGTGCCGCTGGTGGCTGTGGTGTTTATTGTCCGCACAGTACTATCCAGCCATAAAGAATCAATAACAAACGTTAGATGCCCCGGATGCAATGTTGTGTTAATGGCAACGCCCTTATCCGCATAAAGATCAACATTGAGTGAAGCCAGTAATTGCTTTACCCTTGCAGTTGTTTCCAGTTTGCCGCTGCTGTCGGTTGTTGGCTGTATTGTGGCTGTTGTACCGTTTGCGATTGCACCGGCTGGGATGTTTGAGTAACTTAAAATTGATCGTGCATAAGCCCTGCTTGCTGCTGTATCGGTTGTTCCTAAAAGAATAGTACCATCCGGCAACCAGGTCATTGGGTAAACAGGTGTATTAGCTGCCGATCCTGAATTTAACTGAATTTTCGCATACGTTGCGTAGTTTGCAGCATAAGCATTTCCAAACAATATTTTTACGCCACCCCCAGTTTGAGATTGCCCTACAAGCACCGTGTCATAATGTGGGGTGGCTGTACTACCATTTCCACTTGATGGCTGGTATAACCCTGTTGGCTTATTTAGCGTTATTGGTCCGGTCATTGTACCGCCCGAAAATGGTAAATAAGTGTTTGCCGCTACTGTTGGGGTTAGCGCTCCTATATCTGCTGCAACCTGTGCCGCTGTCCTTATTGTGAATAATCCTGTACCTGAATTTCTCGTAACAAAATCGCCCACTGCATTAACGACAGATGTTGCCGCAAAAGTTGCCGCAGTCGCCGTGCCTGTCCATGTTGGGTTTTTATCATAATCTATATTCCCTGAACCGACAACGACTGTGCCCCCATTAATGTCATTCCTTTCGTTGATATTAGGTAACCCCGTTGTTGCGGCAATACTAATATCATAATGAGTGGCACTGCTATTTCTAAAAATGTTTCCCTTAACAACATTTCCCTGGGAGTTACTAAGAATAGAAATCGCCGGATTTGTCGCTGGATTTGTAGTGCCGGAATTGTAAAAAAGGTTGTTAGAGATGTTATTGTAATTACCCTTGCCATACATTGCATAGTTTGGTATTGTCGCAAATGTGTTTCCTGAAATTTGCGCTGAATATAAACTGTCCAACACCACTACTCCATAGGCGGTGCAAGCCACAAATTTGTTCCCTGTAATTACCGGGCCGGATAGTTGTGTGGCCGAATTAACCGTAAATCCCATATAACAGGAATCAACTTCATTCCCTGTAAACTTAAACCCTGTAGATGGCCCGTGGCACTCTGCGGCAATATGAATTTGACTAAAGGAATTGCCTGTTACTTCAGTGTTAGCTGTATTAAGCAAATCGACGCCCTTTGTAGTGAGGGCGTAACCGTCGCCTGTTACGGTATTGTTTTTGATTAATACGTTTAGAATTTTATTGGAGTTTCTATAAATCCCATTCTTTGAACCTTTTACTTTTATAACGTTGCCGTCTATCGTTATATTTGCGCTTTGCGTTGAATCTGTTGGTGAAATGGTAATGGCATTATCCACCCCATTAATATAGTTTTTGCTAATATCTACCTGTTTTGCAAAGCTCCCTAAGTTTACACCGCTTCCTGTATTGCCTCTCATGTAATTTTCGGCAATATTCACATTGTAAGGAATAGAATCCCCGGCGTTTGGTTCAATATCAATTGCCGCCTGTGGTACGGTTCCATTTGCGCTGTCTATTTCATTGCGGGTTATCAATATATCATGCACACTTTGGACGGTAATATTATTTCGCCTGTTGTGGTTGATATCGCAATCAATCAAATTGATATTGCTTGAATAAGAAGATGATGCCGATTTTTTAACGTTAAACCCATCACCCCAGCAATCCCTTATTTCTACATTCTTAACGGTAATATTTGACGAACCATTAACAGCAATGCCAAGTCCGTATCCACCAGTGCTTCCCGTGTGGGCATACCTTTCACCAACAATGTGCCCCCCTTCAAAAATCACATTGTTAACATCCTGCATGGCAACAATTGTGTAATAATCTTGCCTGTTAGCTATCGCAATAAGGTATGCGTTCTTATTTAAAGTAATGTGTGTATTGCTTTGAGGGTATAACACGCCAGTGGTATCATTAACCATATACTTTCCAGCGGGGATATAAGAGTTAAACCCACTTTTAAAAGCCTGGTTAATGGCATATGTATCGTCGGTGCTACTGTCACCTTTTGCCCCAAACCATTTCACATTCACATCACCTGAAAATTGCCTTTTCCAATACCCACCGCCAAACCGTGGGAACACAGTACCACTATCCGGCGTTGCGCTTGCTACATAATTAAATGTGCCACCACGTAGTGAATCCTGTACAATCACGGTATTGCTGTTGCCTGTGTAGTTTTCCAGCGCTGTTATTGAGGCCACATAATGCGCCTTCACATTATCCACTTCTGTTTTCGTATAAGCATCACCAATGCCATACCCGCTTAATGTGGATGGCGTGCTGGTTATCTTGCTCCAAACCAAAGAATAAAGCCACGATGGATTTGAATAAGACCCGGAAAGCGTCGGGTAATAAGAACTATAATCACTTTCCTGTGCTGTGATTGAGCCTGTACGTCCAAACACCGTTGGAACAGCAGCAGGAAACTTCAACTTTACCCAATTATTAAAATCTGTCGCTGGTTGCACTTTCAATACAAAAGTAGCAGAGCTGTCGTTTAAAATACACATTGTTCCAATGCTATCATTTATAGCCAACATACTATCCAGTGTATTTTTTATATAAGTATGCGCGGGTGTGAATTGCAGATTTTTGATGTGGTTGGTAAAGTATTCAAGCACGGCATATTCTGTAGGTATGGCAATATGACTTTGATTTGCCAGCGTGCTGTCATCGCTTATACTGTTGATCCTGTGGCTTCCGATTTGCACCTGGCTAAAAACGCCCACCTGCGCATTCGCGCCAAAGCCCGCCGCCAGTAAACTAACAAATAATAAGGTTTTCAATTTTCTCATGATATGGGTATTAAAAAATGTTTTTGATAAGTTTAAAATGAACGTTTCCGGCAAATCCGCTGAAGTACACCACCGGCACATCTTCGCCCCAAATCTTTAAATCCAGTACGGTGGTTTTCCCGGCTGTCACAGGCACATCAATGGCCAGTTCGTTGCCGCCGTCGGTGCTGCCGATTTGTACGGTTTGGTCAGTATCGCTTTTTAATAAAATGGTTATCACCAGTTTGTTGGCTTCCAGGGCAAAACTACCAGCGCTCACAATGTCAAACACGCCTATTTCCTGGAGCTTCGAAGGCAGATTATTTACAATGGTCTGCAAGCCCGTTACATCGCCAATGCCTATGGTTTCATCCTTCCATCTTAACCATTCAAAAACCTGTGCAAATTGCGCCTGTGTCGGATAGTCACCCAGTTCAAACCAGCCTTTCGATGTGTCTTTATTTGGCATTCTTTAGAGTTTTATAATGTAAGCAAGTGTGTAATAAGGCGGCCTGTTTTCGTGTGCCAATCCACCACCTGTTGAGCCGGTGTTTGATGTGCCATTATTGGCACCTGTTCCGCTGGTTCCCGAATTGGCCGCGGCAATACCAGTCTGCGTGTGCGTATGCGCGGGCATTTCAGCTATGGTTAAAATGTGCTGCTTTTCACCACCCGATTTGCCAATGGCGTTATAATCTGTATCAGTAGCATTGTAGCCTACAATAAAACGCCCGGAAAGGTTGGGCGTGCCGTTGGTGCCGTCGCATAAAGCATAGCCCCACGGTATGTCCACTATGGCACCACTCCACATGCTTATAATTCCTTTTGGAACCATGCCTGCTGGCTTCAGGTCGCTAAAAGGAAAACTACCGGCAGCACCACAGGTGGCAATTTTGGTAAAATACACATCCTTTGTGCTGCCGTCTTCAAACAGTGCCTGGTCCACAGCCGCGGTTTCGCTTATCACTACCTGCGCCGCATAGTTGCCGCCTACAAACTTTATCAGTTCGCCGCCATAAGCTATCCAGCCATCACTTACCAGGCTGCCGGTTTTTACCACGCCGGTCAATATGGTTTTATCGCCACACAATTTGGCGATGGCACTAAAAGCATCAGCCGCATTGTCCTGCATAAATTTCAGCGTGTCCTGTTCCAATGGAAACCCGCCAAGCTGTGTTAAATCAATTCTATTCATATCAGAAAGTTTGTATTTTAAATTTGGTGCCCGCCAGCTTGTACGCTTTCACCAGGCTTGTCATTTCAGGTACTTCAAAAACCACATCCACGGGAACGAACACAATAAAATCATCGGTAATGGCCCCGCTTTCGCCATCGGTAAAAATCCACGCCGGTGCGGCTTCACTTCTTTGCCGGATAAACTTTGGCTTTTCTTCAGCATGTTCAAAAATGTAATACGGCGGCTTATCCTGCCCGTCATCAATGTAAATGCGCCTTAAGCTGTAGTCATATCTATCATTCAGCAGCCTTTCCAGGTAACACTTTTGCGGCGTTATGGTAAGCTGGTAAATTTTGGCTTTGCGGTAAAAAAGAAAAGATTGGTAAGAAGTAACCAGCGGCGCAATCAACACGGCAATAAAACGCAGCAGCCTGTTTTTTCGCAGGTCTTCCGGCGTAAGCCAGCCCACCAGTTTGCTATAATCTATATCGTAAATTCTTTCACTCATGCGGGCGTGTAGGTTATGGTTAAATTAACATCGTCAATGCGCAAATACCCTGCATCCGGTATCACAGAAATATCAACCGATGTAAAGGCCAGCGCACCGTATTTGGTTTGCACCTGGTCAATGTTTAAATCATTCACACCTTCAACAGCCTGTATGGCATCCACCAGTTTTTGCACAGAAAACACACCATTAAAAGGCAGGTTTTTTAAGTGCGCTTTAATCGCGTCAGCCACCGGCGTTGCCGTGGTTCCGTCGATGCGTGCGCCGGTGCTGTTTATTACCAAAGGATTGTAACGGATGCGGATGGCCAGCAACAAACTGTCGGCAGGCCCGCTGGTAATGCTCAATTTCACGCCTGCATCTTTTATCTGTGTCATGTAAGCGCTAAAAGAATTTAATTCATCCACAGAAAGCGCGCCCAGGTCAGCGCCCACAGTTTTGGCCACTTTGATGCGCACGCCGCGGGTTTGTTCCACCACGGCTGCATAGCTTATGATTTTGCTGGCCGCAATTACGTCATCAGTAAGCCCGGTATTATCGTAATAATCGGCTTCAGATACCAGGTTGTAACCATATTCAAAATCTTTGGCTTTGCCTGCATACCATTGCAAAGAATGTGGCTTAAGTGCCGCAATAGTATCATCAATTTCGCTTCTAAAAATATCGTCCAGTTTGTCGCGTGTCCATATCGCGGCAGCCACAATGTAAATTATCAGCCGCCAAACACTTACCGCGCTGGTGCTGGTTAGCAATGGCGATAACACCGGGTCAGCGGCCACCGCATCTGTCATGCTCTTTTTTATTTCGTCGATTGTTCTTGCCATTATGATACTATAAAGTCGTTTGATTGTGGTAAGTCTGCATTTCTGATTTTCATGTAACCAATGCCGCCAAATGGTTGCGGTATCGCATTATCAACCGGCAGCGGATCACTGGCAATATCCAGTGCATTTTTACTGAAGTAGTTAACCACCTGTGTGTCCACAGCCACCGTTTCAATGTTGTTTCCGGGCACCAGGTCTTCCGTAATGCTAATGCCATTAAGCTGCGCCATATCAAACAGGCTTTCCACGGTGCCATAATGCTGGGCCACCAGGTCTGTAGTATTTTGCCGCTTCTTAATAACTTGCATCAATGTTCAAAATTTTATCATCGGTTAATGTCAAATCATTCACTTTCATCCCATCGCGCTGAAACTCTTTTTTTATTTCTGCCAGCAGGTCTTCCGGTTCGTCATCACTAAGCCACCTTTGAACGCCCACGCACCGGGTAGGAAATTCTTTCCAGTCGCCTTTGTCGCTTATCAACAAAAGATTTTGTTGCTGCACGTCGCTGGTGTCCACAATGAAGTCGCCATTGTTTACAGCCAGTTCAAAATTTTCGTCTATAATTAAATCTTTCATAATAATTTTTGAGACAATTAAATTTCTTCCTCAAACCTCCAACCGATTGCTTCTCTCACTTTGCCTTCTTGTCCTTCTTTGCCTAAAATTGTGTCTGTCATAATTGTTCTTTTATATTTATGAAATGGTTCCTGTGCCGCTGCCGGTTTGTGCTGAAGCGGTTCCCGTGGTTGACACGTTTACACTTATCACACCGTTGGTTTTGAAATGGTTTATGATCCCTTCAGCAATGGTTTTCCACCATGCCAGGCGCTGCGCTTCCAAATCAGCGGGCGCAATGTCCACATCATTAAAGGCCATTGCCCTGGTGTACAAATCCTGTCCTAATATGTCTTTACTTAATGCCATAACTTTTTTATTTCCAGTAAAAAAACATTTCCTTTAAATTTTCGTTCTGCCACTACATAAACCTGGTCATTCCAAACAAAAAAATGTCCTCTTTCCGGTGGCTTCCCTTGCCAGTAAAAAACAAATTCATTATTGAAATAAACAGCAGCCACATTATCTTAAAAGGTTTTGAAGTTTCGTTTTTGCCTGTGCCAGCTTTATCAAATCCGGGTTCCTGCCTTCCATTATCACTATCGGTTCCATTGCTTCAACAAAAAGTATCATCGCTTCTTTCAAATTGTCAGCGCCTTTATTAAGCAAAAACCCGTCGGCATTGGTGCTTTGCGTTACCGTGTCGATCACTGTTTTTATTTCGGTTATTTCGTTCACGGCCACCACATAAAATTCGTCGCTGTTAAGTATGCGGCCCACCAGCACAATGCTGTTCACTTTCGGTATCAAAAGAACTTTGTTGCCATCCTTCACAATCGCTTTCAGCCTGGCATCATCAATGGCCGCGCCATCACTAAATTCAATCGCCACGGTATCATCTGCGTTTATGGCTGTCACTGTCGCCACCATTATGGCAGCCGGGCCAAACTGCCCGCTGAACTTTGCCAGCTGGTCTTTTATTTGTTGATCTGTTAAGCCCATTGTTTACAATTTTTCACCTATTCCCACGGTGCGCCTAAAACCGCCCATGCTATATTTTACTTCAGTGCTTTGTACGATGTATCTGCCGCCACGTTCCGGGTACTTTTCATCTATTATTTCGGCCACGTCGCCCGGTTCGCAGTAAGGCAATCCAAAAGCAGTTATTTTCCCTTCATAGCCGTCATAACTCAATTTCCTGTGTTCCGCATCGCTTAACTGTTGCAGGCTGTTTTTATCGGTTATGGCGTGCGTGCTTTTTATTTTCACGGTGCCTTTGTTGCCGGTGGTGGCTGTCACTTTGGTGCCGTCTTTCATTTCGCCAATCCAGTTCACGGTCGTTTGTTCGTGCTGCGCCTGGTGAAGCTTCAAATTGCCATCCTTTATCACATTCCAGCCCATCTTATATTTCACGGTGCCTTTATAATCCAGGTACTGAAGGCCCGCCCAAAGTGTTTTGCCGGTAAAGAAAAATTTGATTAACTGCCCGCTGGTTTTCTTAATTTCTTCCAGCACATCCAGCGCGGTTTTTCCGGTTAAAATCACTTTGTCGATAATGAAACCGGGAATGTTTTTTTCATCCAGCACAATGTCGGTGCCCGCTGTTATTGATCTAAGCAATTCCACCAGCTGCACCTTCACCATTGTGCCACTCACATTTTTAAAACGTAGCTGGTAACTGTAGCCTTCACACTCCACTTCCAGCGGTGTGGTAAAATTTAAGCGGCTTATAAACCCTTCAAATTCTGTTTTCAAAGAACCATTATAACCCAGTTGCACCGTCACCTTATCGCCTTCATTAAAAACCTTTGCCGTTGCCACACTTTCAGTTATTACGTTTCCTGCACGAATAATCCGGGCTGTTATCGGATATTTTAATTTGGCTTTGTCCACATACTCAAAAATGCTTTTGCTTATCCACACTTCATGCGGTTTTACATCGCTATAAATTCCTATATCCACTTTACTGTTAAGCGCAAATGCCATTATTGTACTTTTAAATCAAACAGGTAATCACTTATCAACTGCATCTGAAAAGGCTTTACATGTTCAACGCCACTTACTTCAGGCCACGTCACTTCTTTGATTACAACCTTGTGACCGTCCGGGTCTTCAGCGTTCAAATTGCTTTTTCCTGAAAGAACTATATCACTTAATACACTGTGTATTGTTACGCTGTTATTTTGTTTAAAGAGGTCAAACAGTTCCATTACGCCGTCATCCGGGAAGTCATTGGTTTCGTTCACCAGCAGGCCTTTCAAAGTGAACTGGTAAGTATCTATGTTTATCAGTTCTATCACAGCGCCGCCGCGTTCCGGCATGGGCGTTTCCACAATCGTTTTCTTCCAGGTCATGCCCATCACAGCGAAGGGAATTAAAATGCCATCAATCGTTACAGGCAAAAAGAACTCACGCCCGCTTAAATCCGTTTTATAAAATGGCTGGCCCAGCCTGCTTTGTTCCCGGCGTGCCGCGGCCTGTGGTATTTTTATTTTACTGGCATCCGTGGTGGGCGCATCATACCCGAAAGCCTGCTTAAATATGTGTGATAAATTAAATTGTGCCATTAGCTTGCTACCCCGTTTAATGAATAAAGAACCCGTTTAAGCGCATCGCGCACCGCGCTTTCAATTTCGTTGGCGCCTTCTTTGGCATCCATCACATGCACTTCCAGTTTTTCAATCTGTTTTTGAATGTTTACTACTATGCTTCTTTGGCCGCCCTGGTTAATGCTGTCGGCTTTGCTTTTGCCGTCGCCAATGTCGCCAGCCAGCCCCGATCCGTTGCCACCGGCAGCAAAGCCACCGTTTGCCGTGGCAGGGTTCACGCCGCCCGTACTAATGCCCAGTTTCTTTTTCAGGTCGCCCACGATGCCGCCCAGCGTTTTGCCGTTGCTGTGCACTTCCCATTTGTTGGCCGCTTCAGCCGCTTTAACATCGCTTAAAAGAAGGCCGTTGGCTTTTGCAATAGCTTCAGCCCTGGCATTTTGCTGGCTGTTGATCGTTGCCAGTCCGGCAGCTGCACCGTCTTTATCCCAAAGGGCTTTTAATTTGTACCAGCCTTTTTCCATCAGTTCTATGCCACTCATAAAGGCGTCCTGCACATTCAGCCAAATGATTTGAAAATTATCTTTGAAAGCCGCCCAGCTGTATTTGCTGTAATCCATTAAGTTTTTCCAGGTCTTGCCCCATCCGTCAAAAGCATAAACCAGGTAACCGATAATGGCCACCAAAGCGATGACACCGGCAATTATCCAGGTGACAGGGTTGGCCCATAATGTTGCGTTAAGAATGGCAGATGCCACAGTCCACGCGCCGGTGGCAATGCTGATAATTCCCAAAATACCTTCGTACACAGCCAGCACGGTTACCACGCTGCCAATAACCAGCGCCAGCGCGCCCATTATTTCTTTATGCTGCTGCATCCAGTGGTAGGCTGTTTTCATGGCCTCCACGGCACTGTCCACCAGGTTCACAAATCCGTTTAACATCGGCATAAGCACCATGCCCAGCCTTTCTATAATGCCGCCTATTTTTTCGCGCACATCGCCAAACCTGTCAGCCAGTTGTTTAAATGGCCCGGTTCCTGCTTTTGCAGCAGCAGCAGCACTGCCGCCAAATTCGTTTTGCAATTCGTGTAAGATCAATGCCTGCGCTTGTGCGGTTTGCCCGGTATCTACCAGGTTCTTTATCACAGCGGTTTGGCTGTCGCTGAAGGCCACGCCCACACGCCGCAAAGCCGTTATTCCTTTTATCGGGTCGTTCAGCGCCTTGCCTACCTGCACGGCTGTGTCTTTCAGGTCATAGCCCATTTTAGTGGCCATGTCCTGGATGGCGGGTACCGCTTCCTGGTAAATCTTTCCTTTGATGTTGGTGAAGGTTAATAAAAGCGCCTGCATCTTTATGGTGGCTTCGTCGCCATATAATGTGGTTTCCTGTAAGGCTTTGGCCTGTTCCTGCAATGCCTGGGATGATAACCCGGCAGCGCCTTTGGTACTTTGCAAACTGGCATTTAATTGCGCCACAGCTTGTTCCTGTTCATTAAATTTTTCTGCTGAACCTTTCAGGAATTCAAACCCGGCAAATACGCCAATAAACGGCGCTGCTATTTCCAGCAGGCCTTTCATCCCGGTTTTCAATACGTTCACACCACCTGTTGCACTTTCGGCACTCACGCCAATCCTGCGCACACTGCTGGAAATTTTTGCCGCTTCGCCTTCCGTAAGGTTGGCCGCGTTCTGCATCGCCGGTGAAAGCAGGTCTTTAAGCTTTAATATGAATTCAAGATTATTGGTCATTTGTGTAAAAGGCCTTTGGGTTTAATCCTAAAGGGCTTTTTGTTTAGCTTCTTCGTTTCTAATGTTGGTTAAGATTGCGTAGTGTTCGGCCCATTCTTCATCCGTCATTTCTGAAAGTTCCTGTTTGGTAACACCAAAATGATAGCGAAGCTGAAGATTGATATAGTTTACAGGGTTGTCGTCAAACGTGCCCTTTGCGGCACTTATAACTCCCCCAATTCACCTTTTTTCTTTGCCATCAATTCTTCGACATAATCAATAAGACCGAAATAATAGGTATCTTCTTTTCTTATGTCTTCACATCCGGCCAGCCAAATGTTTTGAATCACGATTTCATTGAATTTCGCGGGGCTGGTAGACACTTTTGCAAGTGCCAGGCTGTAGACATTACGATCAACAGTGCGCAGGTAGCATATTTTATTATCTACTTTATAGCCAAACACTTTCCCGTGTTTTTCTTTCCACTCTGCAATTTGTTCCGGCGTTGCTTCGCCTTGTAATTTCTCTTTCATTTTATAGTAGGTTTTTTAATTACTGATTAAGCCTGTTTTAAACGCAGGAAAATAAAGGGTAGCGTGATCTCTTTGAACTTGTCGCCCTGCTTTTGCCCGTCTTCAAAATCTGTAAACTCCACATTCAAACAGCTATCCACAGAAAGGTTGGACGCATTGCTGTACACGCAGGTAATGTTTATAGCAGAACCGGGAACATCAGAAATATCTTCATAACCGGCAGTGCGGGCAGCAGCATTCAGCAAATCAAAATCGCTTTTCAACATCATCAGATTGCCTTCATACTTTTTATTGCCACGCTGGATGCTTTTGGGCTGGTTGCCTGCTGCATATACGGGTTCTTTGTCCTGCGTTTTTTTGTAAGTAAGCCCGCGCAGTCCTGAAAGTTCTGTACCCAGTACAGATACTTTTATATCAGCAAATTCAAATTCTTTCGAATTAAACATTATGGTAAATTTTTAAATTGAAAATTTATTTTTCTTCCGGGCCTACGAAGTAAAGCCCACGTACACGTTCAAATATTTCAAACAACCTTTTGGTTTTGCCATCACAAACAAATAAACATTGCTGGTTTGTAACAGGTTAAAATTCGGGTTGCTTATGCCGTTGGCTTCATACAAAGCAGCGTACTGGATTGGGTCAGGATTCACCAGGCAACGAACATCCGCGGTGCCGTCTTTCTTTTTGGAAAGCTGGCTGCGTATCGCATTATCAATGGAAGTTTCCACGGCTGTTTCCAGGGCTTTTTCTACAGCGGCACTTAAGCGGCCATTTTCATCCACGTCCACATCATCGTTCACTTCCTGGTAATAAGTATCAAAAGCAAGTCTTACAATGTTATCCATCACAGCACCGTTGCGCAGCTGGCTGTAATCATCGGTAGGGTCACACAATGTATTGTCATCGCTGAACACATAACCGGGCGCTGTCCTGTTGGGTTCAATGGTAATGTACCTTTTTTCCCAAAGGCTGTCCAGGTCATCCGTGTCATAATCATCAGCCACGGTGGTGCCGATTTTTACCACGGCAGCTTCAGCAATGTTCAATGAGCCGGTTTTTACCCTACCAATAGATTGCTGGCTTTCAATGCGTGCCCGCCTGCCCAGTGCCAGCAATGTGGCCTGCGCAGTTGAGCCATTAATGTTAAAAGGGGAAATGGCTACGTTTTTATCAACTTCAGCTTTATAGTCTTTGGCTGTTGCGGCAATGCCGTCAAATGCAAACCCTTCAATAAATATCCTGAAAGGCTGCTTTTTACCAAACCACCGATCTGCCAAAGCTTGTGCAGCTGTAACAGCGGTAAACACTTCATCATCAAAGCCGGTGGTAACTGTGGGCGCATAAGCGCCGCCCGGAAACTTAACCACGCCCAAAAAACGAATATCGCCGCCGCCTGCGTTCATTAACAGGTCAGCAATGGCAAAGGCAAGCATGGCCGTCATGGTGGTGGCCGGTGCGCTTGCTAATATCCAAAGCGCGGTGCCTTCAGGCGCTTCAGCAAAAAAGCCGTCGTTAATGGCTGTTATCACAGCTTCGTTTCCGGCTTGTACAAAGGCAGTTGAAACCTGCTTTTTATTTTTCACCAGGAACGGAACACCATAACCAGCCACCGGCGCAATAGGTGAAGCCACCAAAATTGCAGATGTGCCATAAGCTGCTGGCGCTATAAGAGCCAGGCCGCCGTTCATGGCTGTGATTTTTACATTTGGACGTAACATTTATTAAAAAATTATAAATTAAGAATCGTTGTTTTTTGTTGCCCCACTGCCTGTGCGCCTATGCTTTCTTTGCAGCTTCAGCAGCTTTTTTATCAGCAGCTTTCTTTGCGTCAGCAGCTTTTTTATCAGCAGCTTTTTTATCAGCAGCAGCCTTTTTATCGGCTTCTTTTTTCGCAGCTTCAGCAGCTTTCTTTTCTGCTTCAGCCTTAATTTCTTCTTCAGTTTTTACAGGTGCATCTTTGCCTTTCCCTTCAAAATCGCTTCTCTTATGTGTTTTCACAGTGGCGTCTTTCTTCGCTTTTTCCAAAGTGCGGGCATGTGAATCAGCATGATGCTTTTCTTCAAAGTGCAAGCCATCGCTTGTTTCATGAAATTCATTTACAGTAGGGTAACTTTTAAAAAGCTGTTTTAATTTGTCGCTCATGATAAATTTTGTTTTTGTGAATGTTTGATGAACGCCGCCAAAAGCCGGTGGTCGTAATTAAATTTTTTGTAGCCGCTGCCGTTGTAATAATATGCCACGGTGGGCCAATCTTTATTTTTCAAAGCCTTATCCAGTTTGGGGTTCAGCTTTATAAATTTTATCGCTATTTCTACCTGGTTGGCTTCGCTTTCTTTGGCAAAATCCCACATAGCGCCAACCGTTTCAAATCCTAATTCTTTCCAGTGAAAGCCCATTACCTGCATCATTCCAATAGAAGTGCTTTCCATCGCTGCATCCGGGTCAATCGCAAAGGCGTTATCAAATGCAATCCATTCTTTCGTTTGATCGCTTACGCCGTTGTTGATCCATGTGCCCTGGTGCGCCTTCCAGTCTTTGTATTCTATTTTAAACCAGTTAGGTTCAAACTGTATAATGATCCTGCCTGTTTTTTCCGAAAAACCTATGCCACTGCTTTCCACTTCAATGAGCGCCATCAGCTGTGCGAATGTGTAACCATTCCTTTGGGCCAGCGCGGCAATCTCATTTGGTGTAATTTTTTTATTCATAATTTCATTAAGACAAGATCAAGAAAGATCGCTATCGACGCCAACACAACAAATGCTATTAAGTCGCGCAGTTTCATAGCTTAAAAGGCATTGAATATTTCCAAATCAAAACTCTTATTCCTATGTAAAGAACATTTAAACCCATCAGCCACCAGCACCATTTTGGCACTTTGGGTTTTGTTACCGTTACCGTTTGCGTCACAATCGTTTCTTTGTTGTGCCAGTCTTCCTGGAAATGCGTTACTTCCATAAGGCTGTCGATCACGGCCTGCAAAGAATCTTCGTGGCAGTTAATTGTCAGCACGCCTTTAAACATATTCGCGCTTAAAGTAGTGCGGCCCTTCTTTATCGTTTTGTCAAATACCGCGTCCGGGCATGGCACCTGCGTAATAATTTGCAATGTGTCGCCGGGCAGGTGTATCGTGTCGCTGTGATACCTGGTTTCCGTTCTTACCACCACGCTGTCTTTTATAATCACCTGGGGCGCTTGTGGCACCAGTTTGCGGCTGCATGATGCGGCCATAAACAAAAGCGATATGAATAAAAGTTTACGCATTGGGTTTTGGTGTTTCTGTTGGAAATGTTGGTATTTCAACCGGCACATCTACTTTGGCAGTTTTAGCCACAAAAGCGGCAACAATGCCACCAACGATCATCCACTGGCTGGCTGTGTAAGCAAGCGGGGGAAGTTTGAAGTTTGGCACCAGGTGTTCAGCCGCCAGCAACGCAGTTCCGGCAGAAGCCAGCGTTATTGCTACAGCAATCACATTCTTAAAGAAAATCGGTGTTTCTGCTTTTATCCTGGCAATTACTTCTTTCATCCTTTTTTGTTTATTTTAAATAAGTGCTTTACAAACAGGTACAATTCCTTTCCGGCTATCCCGGCTATCCCGCACAATAAAGCGGTTAATACAGCTACCGTCATGTTACTCAAAAGATTAGTTTGTATTTGTAACAGGAATGAACCTGTGCCGCCCAAAATCCCGGAAACAAAACCTATGGCTGTATTCGTGTCGTCTTGCATCTCTATTTTCACGGTTCGAAAGTTTTAAAAAATGGGCGGCAGTCCTACTATTTCCACGCCGCCCGGTCTTCGGCTTTCAGGGGTTTTTATAAATTATGCGCCTTGTGCAATGACGTAAACACCCAGTCCATCACCTCTGCGAACGCGGCCACCGGCCATCACTAAGGCACTATGAACATCACCATAATAAAGCGGGTTTGCCATATCCTGGTAAAGGTTTTTATCACCAATTGCAAAAGCAACAGTATCTTTTTGCCATGCTAAAGAACAAAGATTGTCTGAAGACGCTAAGGCTGCACCCAGGGCATTGATTGCGTTGGCGCTTGTGGCGGCCAATACGCTGCTGCGGGTAGCGATGCTAAAGCCGTGAAGCTTACCAATAATACCGTTTTCTGCATCTGCATAGCGTGAAAAGTCGCGGGCGTTGGTATCGCCTAAAGAGCTGTAGAAATAATCAAACATATTGTCATCAATCAAACAGAACCTTCCTTGCTTTGGCACCTTGTTCACGTTCATCTTAATCATTAAAGCCTGAAGATCGCGGTGGTAAAAAGCCTTTGCGGGTAAGTGTTTGCCCGGCTACCGGTGCAACAGTGTCTGCATTAGGCCCGCCGGTAGTTGAAACGAAAGTGGCATTGCCGCCCCATTTAATCAACATATCATCTGCCACAGTTTCATTGAGCACGCCCATGTGATCGCCCAAAACAGAATCCTGCTTTGAATAGCTCAAATGCACTTTATCAATGTTGGGGATGTGTGTCGGGTCAGTGGTGTACTCGTCCAATGTATAAGTAACATCAGTGTCAGTGCGCCTTACAGCTACTGCCGGGAATACCGTCCTGTTTTTGGCTACTACCGGCTTGCTGCCTGGCTGTGGAATGTGAACGATGCGGCCCTGCAATACATAGTCGCTGTCATCGTACGCGTTTTTTATAAACGCATTGTCTTTCCAAAAACGTTCAATGATGTAATTGGCCCATACTTCAAGTACAATGCCGTTAAGAACACCTTTGGGCATTGGCACTGTACAAGACAGCACTACCAATGCAGCAAAGGGAATAAGTGGGTTTATGCCCAGGATGAGGCTTGCGAATAAGGCGAAGGCCATCAACTTTAAAAGTCCTAAAATAATTTTTGCAGTTTTCATTTTTATAGATTATCGGGTTTTCAGATTTGTTTTATTATCTATCAGCAACGGCCTTTCTTCACTTATTAGCAGCATTACTGCCATCTTCTACATCCGAGCCGCTATCGGTTTTTGCTTTTCAGTTTACCAGGGTTATGCCTGTGGTGCTACCACTTTAAATTCACAACCAAAGGCTTCTTTGTACTTCAGTTTAAAATGTTCCGGGCTAAGGGCCTGCAATCTTTCCAGCTGGCCAGCCATGTACAATTCTTTGCCGCTTTTCTTCATCAGTTCTTCCAGTTCCAGTTTATTGGTATTGTCGCCATTGCCGGAAAGCTTGTTTTCAATGCTTTCATAAGCCTTCATGTCATTAATCATTTCGGCAGTGGTTTCAAAATCGGCAGCAGCCAGTTTTAACCATTTTTCACGGTCACCAGCCATTAGTTTTTTGGCTGTAATAGCGCCGTCCACCAGGTCAGTCCTTTTCTTTTCTTCAGCAGCGGTATTCAATGCCACTAACTGGTCTTTTAAAGTTTTATTTTCTGCGCTCAATTGCGTGTGCGCTTCAGCGTTGGTTTTTAAAGCCACAAGCTTTTCAGAAATTTGCTTGTCGGTTGCGTCTGTTGGCAAACCCAGTTGGGCACATAAAAGTTCTTTATTCATTTTTTGTTTGTTTACTGGTGAAAGTGTTTTTAAGTAATCAATTATTTCTGTATCAGCAGCGTCATCGCTTAATACAATTTTTTTACCCGCTGAATTTCTTATGGCAAGTGCGTTTTCGCAGTTAGGAATGTCAACAATAGAAGCTTCTTTAACGCCCCATTCTGTAATCGTTGGGCCACGCTGTCCGGCAATTGCCAGGGCTTCATCTTCACTTACTGAAATGGGATCAATCCAAATGGAAGCGGCGTTTAAATAACCTTTTTCCACTTTCTTTTGAATCTTCTTTGCAAAATCATCATCATCATCAAAATCGGGTTTGGCTACCAGCTGATTGTTTTCCACGCGTATGTCATACCATTTTCCAATTGGCAACATCACATCTTCTTCAACAGGGCCGTAACCGTTGGCACGATTGTGCATAAACAGCATAACCGGGTTCTTTTTAAACCCGTCCAATTTCACACCGGCAGTTAATGCGCGGAAACCGTGCATCACTACACTTTCATCCATCAGTACAAAATCTATTTCCAGTTTTGCCATTCGTTTTTTGTTTGCGTTTTAGTCGCTTAAGGGTGTAAAAATGCAACTCTGCGAAAGCCTTACCAAATGCGCTTTTCATGAGAATCAACGCACTGTATTTGCATTATTTAGTATTTGTATTGTGATGTTTTTTGAATTTTTAAACCGCGCCGTGTAAAATGATATTTGCCATACAATGGCAAATACAAAAGAAGAATTGCAACGCAAAAAACGTCTTGCATACACGCTGTATGTGGAAAATGGTTTTGAGCAAAAAGTAATTGCATCCATTACCGGCATCAGTGAAAAATCTATTGGACAATGGAAGAAAACTGATAACTGGGAAGCCGACAGGATAGACGCGTTAATGGGGCCTGAACAACAGCGCCGCCGCGTCATGAGGCAATACAATGAATTGCTTTCGCAGATCGAAGCAAGGCCCACGCCCAAAAACGTGCCCGACAGTAAAGAAGCCGACATTCTTAACAAGCTTGCCGACAGCGCCAAAAAGCTGCAAACAGAATTATCCTTTTACCACAAAAGCGAAACCGGCAAACAATTTATTGCTTACATCCAGCAGGTGCACGGCCAGGCGAAAGCCATTGAAGTGGTTGACCTGTGGCACGAATTTTTAATGGCAACTTCATGATTTTAAACGATAAAAAAGCGCTTACAGAATGGGATAAGTTCCGGGAATCCATACGGAAAAGCACCCCCGTGGATTTAACCGAAACACTGGAAGCCAAAAAGAAAAGAATTGCCGCCCTGGAAGCCGACCCGGAAGCCTGGAAAAGATACTATTTTCCGCAATTTTTTAAATATCCTTCACCAAAATTTCACAAAGCGGCATCTAACCGAATTATCAATAAGTTTCAAAAACTAAAACACTGGTATGAAGTAAGGCATTGGGCGCGCGGGCTGGCTAAAACCACCACCACTATGATGGATGTGCTTTACCTGGTAATGACAGGAAAGCTTAAAAATATTATCTACACCAGCAGCACATACGATGCCGCTGAAAACTTTTTAACAAAGTATCAATCACAGCTGGACAGTAACCAGCGATTGATTAACGATTACGGAAAACAGGAACTACCAGGAAGCTGGACAATGGGAAACTTTACCACCCGCAAAGGCGTGAAGATGATGGCGCTGGGTGCCGGGCAAAGCCCGCGTGGTAACGGAAACGAAGAAATAAGACCCGATTGCATAATTGTAGATGATTTTGACACCGATTCTGAATGTTTGAACCCGGAAATAATTGACAAAAAATGGAATTGGTTCGAACAGGCTTTATTTTTTACAGTTGATACCGCTGAACCGTATTTAATCATTTTCCTGGGAAATATCATTGCTGAAGATTGCTGCGTGGTGCGCGCCGGTAAAATGGCCGATCACTGCGAAACAATAAACATCCGGGAAAACGGCAAATCCGTTTGGCCCGAAAAAAACAGCGAAGCGGATATTGATTACCAATTAAGCAAAGTGAGCTATGAAAGCGGCAGAAAGGAAATGTTTAATGATCCATTGAGCGCCGGTAAAACATTCAAAGAAATTACCTGGGGAAAATGCCCGCCCATAAAACAGCTTCCGTTCATCGTTTCTTATTCTGATCCCGCCACCAGTAACAAAGACAAGCCAAACGCAAAAAGCAAAGCTTTTAACAGCTGCAAAGTGGTGGTATTGCTGGGATATTGGAAAGATAAATTTTACCTGTACGATTGTTTTGATGATAACATGAGCAATGATAATTTTATTGATTGCATGTACCAAATCGATAAAGAAGGCAGCGCCACGGTGGTGTACAATTACATTGAAAACAATACACTGCAAGACCCTTTTTGGGAACAGGTTTTAAAACCGCTGTTATATGAAAAGCGCAAAGAACAGGGCCGCGCAACTATGCTGAATGTAATTCCCGACGGCGAAAAGAAAGGTGAAAAATGGTTTAGAATTGAAGCGACTTTGGAACCGCTGGTAAGGCTGGGCACATTGGTGTTTAACCAGGATAAAAAAGAGAATCCGCACATGAAGCGAATGGTGGCGCAATTCCTCACCGCAAAGCCTACCAGCAAAGAACTGGGTGGCCCGGATGCCACAGAAGGTGCCGTTACAAAGATTAAACAAAAGCTGGCAGAACTGAACCCGCAAAACAGTTCTTTTGGCGCACGCAAAACACACTCAAAACGTTTTTAAATATGGCTTATTTAACACCGGCAGAAATTGCCAGTCATTTATACCAGGGCGTAACGGATGAAATAGACCGTGGCGATGCAACCCTTTTGCAAACGGCCATTGATGCCGCCACTGAAGAAGCCAGCGGCTATCTTACCGCGTACGACCAGGCGGCTGTATTTGCAGCTGTGGGCAGTGCAAGAAACCCGATCCTGTTACTGTATGTGAAAGATATTGCCGTGTGGCATTACATCCAGTTAAGCAATCCCGCTGTGGAAATGGAATTGAGGATGGAACGCTATAAAAGCGCCGTGAAGTGGCTGGAAAAAGTGCAAAGCGGCAAAACAAATCCTAACCTGCCTTACCCGGCTGTTGATCCCGACGTGGAACCCAGCCAGTACATTAAAACAGGCACTAATACTAAACGTGAAAACTATTTTTAAAAATGGCGAAAATAACTAAACCGCGCCCCGGCGTTACCAAACGGGAAGGCGAAATAACTGAAGGCGGCGTATTGATACAAAACCTTATCATTCGCCCGGTAATTCGTGGTAATCTCGATATACAGGATTGGCGCAATTATCACAAAGCCGCTGAAGCTATTAACGGCACGCGCCGCGCTTTGTACGACCTGTATGCAGATGTATTGCTGGATGGATTTTTGAAACGCCTGGTGGCAAAAAGGGTGCTGGGTGTTACAAAAAATAAACTGAAGTATGTGGCCAAAGACGGCACAGAAATAGAAGCGGCAGATACATTGATAAACCTGCGCCAGTTTCGCAAATTGCGCCAGTACATTCAATTGCAAAAAGCCTGGGGAATTAGTGTTATTGAACTCATGAACGAAGGCGGCACACTGAAAGTTTTTGACGTGCCCAAAAAACACATAAAGCCGGATATTGGTTT
>JAGWRO010000089.1 GCA_028876495.1 Bacteroidota bacterium | reverse complement strand
TGTCCAAACTATGTGGTAATCGCATTTATACACTACATGCGATAGCTTCCTATATTTATTCTCTGACATCTAACAAAATTAAGGCATAGCCCTCAGTACATTACCACCGCCCAAGGCGGTGGTTTTTTAAGAGGAAATAAACACAACAAAATTTAATGATAAGCACTTTGCATTACTGCAGGGTGCTTTTTTGTAAAAAATGATATTCAATTTCATTTCTTTGTTTAACTTACCAAAATGAAATTCCTTTTTATTTGTTTGTTTACTGCGATGCATTTCCTGATTTATTCGCAGCGTTCATTACATGCAGTACCTGTAATTTTAGACACCGATATAGGCCCTGATTATGACGACGTAGGAGCAGTGGCTGTTTTACACGCATTGGCCAATAAAGGCGAAGCAATTCCGCTTGCCATCCTGGCTTCTAATAAAAACGAATTTGTAGCTCCAACAATCAACGTTCTCAATACCTTTTTTGGAAGGCCGGATTTACCAATCGGGGCACCAAAAGGCAAAGCAGCCAATATCGGCGCATGGCAAAAATGGCCTCAGATGTTGTTGTCTAAATATCCTCATACCATAACATCTACCGCTGAAGTTCCTGACGCAATCAATATTTACCGTAAAATACTTTCCCAACAGCCCGACCACAGCGTTACTATAGTAAGTATTGGTTTTCTTACCAACCTTTCAAACCTGCTAAATTCAAAACCAGACCAGTTTTCCAAATTAACCGGAAGTGAACTGGTAAAAAGAAAAGTAACCAAATTGGTATCAATGGCAGGAGGTTTCCCGAAAGGGCGCGAATATAATCTTCTAATAGATTCTACGGCTTCTGCACATGTTTTCAATAATTGGCCAACGCCAATTATCTTCAGTGGATTTGAAATTGGTAAAGATATCAAAACCGGCCTGGGACTTGTTCATGATACTTTAGTTTCAGGTCCTGTAAAAGATGTATTTGCATTTTGTATCCCAAAAGCAAAGGAAGATAGAGCGGGAAGATCCAGTTGGGATGAAACGACCGTGTTAGTTGCTATTCGTGGAGCTAACCCGTATTTTAGTCTAAAGAGAGGGCACATTATAATTCATGGCGGAAATAACGAATGGAAAGACGATGACAAAGGTTCACAGTATTATCTTACTAAATTGATGTCCGATGAAGAGATTTCAGCCATACTGGAAAAATATATGAAAATGCAACAGTAAAATAATAAAATGATTAAACTATTATAAACTGAAAATCCCTGTTTTTGCTCAGACTTAATTTCATTTACAAATTGCAAAATTTTTCTATCAATCGGCTTATGTAACCCGACAGAAAAACCAAATTAAAAAGAGGCTGATATAATTTCCAGCCTCTTTTTTTATTCAATTCTCAATGACACTGATACCAAAAACAACTTCCCAGTAAACAAAGAAATAGTTAGATTTTTTCTATTAATATTATTAAATAAAATAAATTATATAATTTAATAACGTTAAAATTTTTGTTAGTTTTATTTATTTTTTAGGCGATAACAAAATAATTTATCATTTATTTTATACCAAAATATAAAAATTAAGGCATGCGTGTTTAATTTTATCGTATTTTTAATTTAATGAATACTAATTCTATTTTGGAATCTTATCGTTTACCCTCAAATGTATGGGATGAAATGTTTACAGATCAAGGCGTTCGTACTTCCTATAAAAATTTCGTTTCGGCAATTGTTGATATGCCACCAGCAGAGATGACTCATAAAGCAGAAATAGCCAAAAAGCTTTTCATGAGCCAGGGAATTACATTTACCGTTTATAGCAGTGGAGAGGGCATAGAAAAAATATTCCCATTCGATATTATTCCGCGCATAATAACAGGCGAAGAATGGACTTTGATTGAGGCGGGCTTAAAACAGCGACTGAAGGCACTTAATATTTTTTTAAAAGATATTTATCATAAGCAGTTCATTTTGCATGATGGTATCATTCCTTCACATCTAATCTATTCATGTCCCAATTTTTTAAGAGAAATGATGAATGTGGATGTACCGTTTGACATTTACACTCATGTATCAGGAGTAGATCTTATCCGGGACGATGATGGAAAATTTTATGTACTGGAAGATAACCTTCGTACTCCATCAGGCGTATCGTACATGCTGGAAAACAGGAGTATTACTTTTCGAATATTTCCTGATTTGTTGCCCAAAAACAATGTAAGAACGGTAAAAGAATACCCTGATCTTCTCTATAAGAATTTACTTGCACTTGGTAACCGGCAAAGAAGTAACCCCACAGTGGTTTTATTATCGCCGGGTATCTATAACTCAGCCTATTTTGAGCACACTACTTTAGCGAGGCTTATGGGTATTGAATTGGTAGAAGGCCGGGATTTGATTGTAAATAATAATTTCGTCTACATGAAAACCACAAAAGGATTACAACAGGTAGATGTAATTTACCGGCGCGTAGATGACGAATTTATAGATCCTCTGGTATTCAGGCCGGAAAGTATTTTAGGGGTATCCGGGCTTTACTGGGCTTACAGAAAGGGTAATGTTGCTATTGTAAACGCTATGGGAAATGGCGTTGCTGACGATAAAGCAATTTATACTTATGTTCCTGATATGATCAGATATTATCTGAATGAAGAGCCAATTCTGAAAAATATACCTACTTACAGGCTTGCCGATGAGGACAGCAAAAAATATGTTTTTGAAAACATCCATAAAATGGTAGTAAAACGCACGAATGAATCAGGCGGCTACGGAATGCTTATGGGTAATACTGCGAATGACCATGAAATACAAAATTTTAAAAATGCTATTGATGCAGAGCCCAGAAATTTTATAGCGCAGCCTATTATAAGTTTATCTTCTACACCTTGTTATATCAATGGAATTTTACAGCCACGACGAGTTGACCTGAGGCCGTTTGCCTTATTCGGGCCTGAAGGAATTAATATTGTTCCGGGCGGATTAACAAGAGTTGCCTTAAAAGAAGGCTCAATGATTGTAAATTCCTCACAGGGTGGCGGAAGTAAGGACACTTGGGTACTGGCATAATTCAATTATCAATTATTAATACTTTTTATCAATGTTAAGTCGGGTTGCAAATACTATTTACTGGCTGGGAAGGTATATGGAAAGAACCAACGGAATGCTGCAGGTTATTTTGACCCAATATATCTCTTCACAGGATGACATCAGCAATTTTACTTGGGGGCCACTTCTTAAAATGTATGGAGAACTTAGCGATGAAGAGATAAACAAAATTGAAGGAAGTTCTTCTGAAGCGTTAAAATACATGCTCCTCAACCCTTCGAACAGCGCTTCTACTTTAAACAACATTATCTATTCACGCGAAAATGCACGGGGAATACAGGATCATATCAGCAAAGAAGTATGGCAATGCCTTAATGATTTTTATCATTTTATCAGGGACGGTAATAAAATAAAAGAAGACACCCTTGCTGACCCGGTTTCAACAATTGACCAATTAATAAGGAATGGGTTGTTGTTTACAGGAACCGTAGATAATACTATGGTTCGGGGAGAAGGATTCACCTTTATTAATATTGGAAAGTTTTTAGAAAGGGCCATACATACATCTGATATTACAAGGATAAAAATGAATGAACTCTACAATGATAAAAATGACACGTTTGATTCAATGAAATTGCGGTACTTATTAAACTCTCTTTTTGGTTTTGAAGTATATCTTAAAACTTATAAAGGCACCTTTACAAAAAAAAATGTGTTGGATCTGGTTTTATATAATCCCAATTTCCCTCATTCTATTTTATACAGCGTAGAAAGATTATATAAATATTTCTGTCGTTTAAGGCCTGAAAGTCTTCCTGAAAATTATGAGCACATGGAATTCCTGATTGGTAAAACCATGAATAACGTTAAGTACACCCTTGCCAATGAAAATGACAGTAAATCATTGAATGCATTCCTTTCACAGACGAGGCTTGAATTGTTTGATATTTCAAACGCCTTCAACAAATATTATTTTGGAAACACATAATTTAAGCAATATGCCATCCTATACCATCAACCACATCACGCATTACCGTTATTCTTCAAAAGTAATTGACTGCGCTAACCAGATAATGCTCTACCCCATTGTTGATGCGCAACTTGAAGTAAAAAACCACACAATCAAAATTACAGAAGACCCCGTAGTGGAAACATTTGTTGATTATTTTGGCAATCATGTGGGCGTATTTTCAATTATAAAACCACATTCCAAATTGTTTATTGAATCTATTGCTGAGGTGATCACCAAACCAATAGTTCTTCCTAAAGATGATGGCGATGCAAAATCACAATGGGAAATTTTAAAAAATCTTAAATACAATATGCTTTATGTGGATTTTCTAAAACCAGAATTATTCCCCTCATCTGAAGAAGTAAAAAAAACATTGAAAGATTTTGTGGCTGAAGAAAAAACACCTTATCAAAATGCAGCTACGTTATCAGAATATGTTTATAAAAATTTTATTTATAAAAAAGGTATTACCAACATTGGAACAAAAACAGAAGAGGTATGGCAATTAAAAGCAGGAGTATGTCAGGACTTTGCGCACATTCTGCTGATCTTCTTGCGGATGTTCAATATACCATCAAGATATATTAGCGGCTACATTTGTCCGAAAGGAAAAGAAATGCGAGGAGAAGGTGCAACTCATGCATGGGTAGAAGCTTTCATTCCGGATTATGGATGGCTTGGTCTTGATCCAACCAACAATTGTATTGTGAGTGACCAACATGTGAGGCTTGCCACCGGAAGAAATTTTGCTGATTGCACGCCGGTAAAGGGCACTTATAAAGGTTCCGGTGAACACACTTTAGAAGTATCAGTTGAAATAAAAAACAGTGCCGCAAAAAAAACTATAGAAAAAGAAGGGCTACGTAAATACAGTTACGAGGCAAAAAATCCAGGAGAGCCTGTTAACTCTTACCGGCACTATCTTGAAGTGCAACAACAGCAACAGCAACAGCAACAGTAAACAAACTTTTTTGAGTCTTTTCTACAATCAAAAGGCTGAAATTTTTTCAGCCTTTTAGTATTCTCATTATCAAGTCTCATAATTTATACAGGAATAATGGGTATGCTTACTCGAATTTAATTTATTTCCCGGTAAGTTCCAACATTAAAACATCGTGAACTTCTATTGTAGTCTTTAAAGGTTTCTTAGTATCTCCAATATTTGCTTTTTTCCATAGATCATGTAATTGATAGTTAGTGTTTTTTGCATCCATTGTTTCATGAGATAAAGTATCAGAAATCAATTCGTTCTGCCAGTCAAAATTAATCGTCTTTGGTTCGTCCGATCTGTTTAAAAAACAAACTGCCCAATTATGATTGCTCAATGGTTTTACATACACTTCCACGCTATCCATTGTTTTGTATTTATAACCTTCATAACCTGCTTTGTCCTGGTCAACGGCAATTACTTCTTTGTTGGTCAAAATATCATCGGTTGTTTTTGACATCTTTGTGATATCATTTCCGGCTATCAAAGGTGCAGCCAGCATGCACCATAAAGAAAAATGTGCCCTGTCTTCATTCACTGTCATGCCATTGCCCACTTCAAGCATATCAGGGTCATTCCAATGACCGGGACCGGCGTATTTTCTCAATCCTTGTTGAAGATCAACGATTGGCATTACGCCTGATTGCTTCCAGGTACCATGGTCTAAATAACCATCAAACCTTGCAGAAATATCTCCGGTAGTACGCCAAAGTTCACCTACATTTTCAGCCCAAAGCCAGGGCTTATTGGTGCCCCATTCACAAAGACTAAAAACAATTGGTCGTCCTGCTTTTTTAAGCGCTTTACTCATAGTTGTGTAGGCTTCTTTTGCATTAATTCCATCTGTATTACACCAATCAAATTTTAAATAATCTATCCCAAGAGAAGCATAAAATCTTGCATCCTGGTATTCGTATCCCCGCGTCCCGGGATAACCAGCACAAGTTTTCGTTCCGGCACAATTGTATAATCCGAATTTTAATCCTTTGGAATGAACATAATCAACCAATTCTTTCATTCCATGAGGAAATTTTTTAGGGTCTGGCACAAGGTTTCCGTCAGAATCTCTTTCCATGGCCATCCATCCGTCATCGAGAACAAGATATTGATAACCGGCGTCTTTCATTCCTGAAGCAACCATTTTATCAGCAGTTTCTTTTACCAGTTTTTCATTGATGTTGGTCTGGAATGTATTCCAGCTGTTCCAACCCATTGGCGGCGTCATTGCCAGCCCCTCAAACTTTTGAGCTCTTAAAGTTGTAAAAAAGAAAAGCGCAAGGACAAGAAGAAATTTATTTTTCATATTCTTTGATTTTTCGTTTAATCATTATTGTTAGTAGTCATTTTTTATAGTTCAAAAAGTATTCAGCAGTAAAGCAACTTTTATATCGCTTTTTTATTCTGAAGTTTAAAGGCTGAAATATCAAAAGGTTTCGGTCTTGTTTACATTAAATGTTGACGTAAGATTATTAATTTGAATTTTAAAATCACCTGCCTCAAGTATTTTTTTATTTTTGCTGTTTACAAAAGCCAAATCTTTCATCACCAAATGGAAAGTAACTGTTTTTGATTCGCCGGGTTTTAAATCTACTTTTTCAAAACCGCGCAATCTCTTCACATCAGGCGTAAGAGAAGCTACCAAATCTGAAACAAATAATTGCACAACTTCCTTTCCTTCGCGGCTGCCGGTGTTTTTTACGGTTACTGAAATGTCTGCAGTTTCACCAGGTGAAAAAGTCTTTTTATTAATGGCAAGATTGCTGTAATCAAATGTGGTGTAGGATAATCCATAGCCAAATTGCCATTGCGGATCATACTCGCCGCCCTGCGGGTTGCCACCTCCTTCTGATGGTTTATGAATATAATTTACTAAATCGTTCGGGTAGCGCGCATAAGTGATAGGAAGTTTTCCGCTTGGGTTAACATCACCGGTAAGAATATCAGCCAACGCATCGGCCCCAAAATTGGAAGGAAGATAAATATCTAAAATTCCTGCCACTCCGGGAACAATTTTATTGATCACTCTCGGACGTCCTTCATTTAAAATTAAAATAACAGGCTTGCCGGTTTTGATCATCGCTTGGGCCAATTCAATTTGATTAGGCGACAAATTAACGTCGTTTATATTTCCCGGAGTTTCGGTGTAGCTATTTTCGCCAAGGCACAATAAAATGTAATCCACATCAGCAGCGGCTTTCACAGTTGCATCCATATCCACAACAGAATCTTGCGACCAGTTTCCTTTCATGTTGTAAGCAACGCCTTCTTCATACTTTACATTTTCTTTTCCGAATTTATTGGTAACCGCTTCTAAAATGGTGTTGTATTGTTTTGCATAAAAATCTGTTTTATCTCCTTGCCAGGTGTAAGTCCAGCCACCGTTTAAAGTGCGCATTGAATTGGCATTGGGACCGGTAACCAACACTGTTGCTGTTTTAGAAATGGGCAAAACATTATTTTCGTTTTTCAAAAGAGTGATAGATTCTGCAGCAGTATTATAAGAGGCTTTATGAAATTCAGCACTCGCATATTTTGGATAATCCTTTAAATAAGTCATAGGCGTTTTAAAAAGATTCAACTCTTCTTTCACTCGTAAAATTCTGGTAACCGCATCATTGATCCGACTCATCGGCACTTTTCCTTCCTTCACCAACGAAATCAGATCGGTACAAAATTCTTTATAGTTGTAAGGAATCATAGACATATCAATTCCTGCATTGATCGCCAGCATGGTAGCGTCTTTTATATTTTTGGTGATATGATCACGGCGATACACGTTTTCAATATCCTGCCAATCGGTAACAATAAATCCGGTGAAGTGTAATTCATTTTTCAAAATATCAGTAAGAAGATGTTTGTTGATATGGGTAGGAATGCCATTGATCAAAGCTGAATTTACCATTACTGTTCTCGCGCCGGCTTTTACTGCAGCAGCAAAAGGAGGTAAATGATATTCACGCAAATAATTTTCGGGTATCCATGCATCGCTCCTGTCGTGGCCCGATTTAGGATCAGAATAAGCCATGTAATGTTTGATGCTCACCGCCAGTTTATCTTTACTTCCCAAAGGATTTTGCACGCCTTTTATAAAAGCAACTCCCATCTGCGATGTCAAATAAGGATCTTCGCCATAATCTTCCCAAATGCGTGGCCATTGCGGGTTTACGCCAAGATCCAACACGGGTGAATAAGTCCATGGAACACTAGCAGCGCGTGATTCATAAGCGGTGATTACGCCTGCGTTAAAAATCAATGAAGGATTCCAGGTAGCGGCCTGCCCTATTTCCTGCGGAAATAATGTGGCATCCAAAAGATAATTACATCCGTGATTATCATCCAATCCATACAAAACAGGAATCTTCATTTTTGTTTTGTTTGCTGCCTTTTCGATCTGGTCGATTACGTCGTTCCATTGCGCAGCGGTTAAGGGAATTCCGGGCGCGTTTAAGATGGAACCTATCTTATAATTTTCTACCGCATCTTTTAATTTTGCCGGGTCAAAAACAAAATTATCTCCTTCAATTTTTCCTAAAGATTCAATAGAAACCTGTGCCATTTGCCCAACTTTTTCTTCAAGCGACATTTGCTTTACGAGCGCGTTTACTTTGGCATTGATAGCAGTTTCATTCGTTTGAGCTTCGCTGTTTAGTACGGTAAAAGAGACTAAACAGAAACAGAAAAAGCTGTGTTGAATTATTCTGATTAAGCGGTTCATGATGGTTATTTTATTATTGAATTATTGTTAATATTGTTTAATTGTTTGAGACCGATTTTCACATTTCCTCTATTTCTGATTTTCTTCTTCAAAAGTTACCTCAACACTTCTGGTTGTTTTCGGCGCAGATACCGAAACAGAGAATAGATGGTTTACCGGGTTCCAAAGAACCTTTCCTTTATCACTGGAAATATTATTTTCAGAATATCCTTGCAGTACTACCTGCCTTTCGCCTTTAGCAAAGAGAACTTTTACCTTCAAATCCAGGTCACCTGAGTTAATTGATGCAATTCTCTGCTTTCCTGTGGAAGTGATCTTTGATGAATCTCCAAGAAAAGCTATTCCGGAAGACGTTACTGGTGCGATGATATAATAAGTGTACTTTTCATTAGGCAATGATGAAGAGAACTTTTTGTCTGAATCTATTTTGGACACAGTTCCATTAGACGGATTAAAGACAACAACTTTTCCTTTAAAGCCCATTTCGGATGGCGAAAAACCGAAATCCATTGTTGTTGTTTCTTCTTCTGCAAAGGAAAAAAGATAACCTGTAGTGATATTTCCGTGTTTTGTGAAAGTGTAGGCAAGAATTGGTTTTCCTTCTTTTTGTGCCATTTCTGAATAGTCCTGGTCCAGGGGAAGTAGAGGCACATCCGGCTTAATGAGAATGCCATCCCGCCGGCAAGTTTTTAATATGTTTTCTTTGTTTTCTTTTCCGATCACATCGCCTGTACCAACAGGACCAGCGGAAAGATCAGCAAGAATCATATTGCCTGTTTCAGGGCTTTTGAAAACATCACACCAGGGCCAAATCCCCATTTCAAAGGCCAGTTGGGAAGTAAACAGGAAAGATTTCCATTTCCTCATCTCAAACCGGTCATCGCTGGTGCGGATGGTTGTAAGATTATTATACTTGACACCTTGTAAAAAATGTCTCGGCATTGCCATACAATATTGTAAATCGATCCCATCGGATTTTGCTGCCCCGGCCATATCATCCATAAAGGCATTGCCTACAGAAATATCAGAATGCATCTGCGGACTTTTTAAATAAATATAGTTTAACCAATCCTGCTCATAACAAACCACACCTGCCTGGTGGATATAATTCATTATGTCCTTCCAATATCCGGGATCGATGGCTGCAAAGCCTGAAATTTTGTACATCTTATGATAAGGGCTTGAAGGATCGACCCAGCGGTTGTGTGTTACTAAAGGAACTCCAAGCTTTTTTTGAAATGAAGCCAATCCATTTGGAAACAAATAGGGGTCAGCCCGGTATTCCATCAGCCCACCATACCGGTTCCATGGACCTGAAGGCAACCTTTTATTTTTGTGATCTGCAGTAGCATTTCCATCCGGGTCGATAATGGATTTTTCATACCACCAACTATCCAACTGCATATATCCTAACGGTATTCCCTTTTGCTCATAATGTTTCTTGAGCGCAAGCAAAGTTCCTTCATATCCTTTTGAGGTATCGTAATCGTAATAATAATCCGCGCCATTGTCCGTCCAGTATCCGTAATATTTAAGTACAGCGTCTGCATCGTTCGCAGGTCTTGTACGATGATAAATTTTTCGTAAAGCGACTCCCCAATCATCCCATGTTTTTTCAATTCCCTTATCAAAGACCATGATGGTACTATGTGTAAAATTTTTCGGCAGGTCTTTTACTTCCTGATTCAATTCACTTGCAATTTTTGAATTCCCGTCGCCAGTCATTTTTGCCACCATAAAATCCGAAGCGGGAGAGATCACACAAGCATTATTTTTATGATCAAAAAGAAGCCACGGAGTTGAAGTTTGATTCAGCGTAAATTCAGGAGTTGAAAAATTTACATCATGATAGCTGAAATGAAACAAGGAAGAAGGGATTTTGGAAAAATCAGGAAAAGCTACCGGTGACTGACCATTTGCACCTTGCGGAATTGATAAAGAAAAAATCACTGCCGGCGAGGTGGCATACCAACGAATCATTGCCTCGTATTCATTATTACTTTTCCAAGAAAACGAAACGGAGTGAAACGCTCCTTCAGCATCATGTCCATCAGAATACTTCACATTTTGTAATGGTTGACTGACATTTCCGCTAAAAGTCCATCCTGTTTCCGAAGAACTCACAGAATACTGGCCTGTTTTAGCATCAAGCTTCACACTTATTTTTTTGGCGCCCCCAGCCGAAGCAACAAAACTTACTAATGCAAAATTTAAAAGAAGAAATAATGCTTTTTGAATTTTCATTATTGAATTGTGTTGTATTGTTATATTGAAATATTGTTGTCATGTTTTCCCATTTTCCCATTTTCACATTTTCACATTATCACTTTTTCACATTTTCATATTTTCACTTTTTCACATTTTCACATTTTCACATTTTCAAATTATTTTTAGGGCATTTGCGTATTACTTACAAATGCAATCTTCTTGCTATCGGGCGACCATGACGGAGTGTTTATCGTTCCTTGTCCACCATATAAATAAGCAATTACTTTTAGCGGGCCGCCGTTAGCAGGCATCATCCGTAAATAAACATGCTTATAAAACGGATGATCATCCGGCTTCACCTCGTCCTTTAAAAACGTAATACAAACGATCCATTTGCCATCAGGCGAAATGTGTGCAAACCAGTTATTGTAATCATCGTTTGTGAGTTGTTCCGGATTGCTTCCGTCGGGTTTCATTCGCCACAACTGCATCAACCCGCTTCTTACTGAATTGAAATAAATATATTTTCCATCCGGGCTGTATTCCGGTCCGTCGTCCAAACCGGTTACATTGGTGAGTTGTATTTCTTTTCCGCCTTTGGATGGAATTTTATAAATATCAAATCCTGCAGGCGTAGGATCATTATTTCGTTTAGCCGTGTACGTTAGCCACTTTCCATCCGGCGACCAGCCATGGAAATAAGAAAAACCCAAAAGCGGTGTAATTAGTTTTGGTTCACCTCCCGTAATAGGAACAGTGTAAACTGTAGATCCGATTTTGCCGTCGGGGCTGAGGGCGCTTATTCCCAACATTTTTCCATCAAAAGAAATCACATGATCGTTGTTGATATCCTTTACATTCCCGGTGGGAAGCAATTTGGGTTTGTGGGTTTTAAGATCGAAACGATATAGCGAACCATTGGAATTATAGATGAGTGTTTTGCCATCCTTCGTCCAGTTCGGCGCTTGCAAAGAAGTATTTTCCGAATACACTATTTTTCTTTTTCCTGTTATTACATCAATCGTTTCAATATGACTCCCGAGGTACTGCCTGTAAGGAACCAAATCTTTTGATGCCGGAATTACGATTCTTACATTTTCAAAAGTTGCTTTTTCAACCACATCTTTATTGTGTGCACAAACAAATAAGCCGACGTAAACATCCCCATCAAACTTAACATTGGAGATTTCCTTTGTTATAAACGTGTCACCGAAATGAGCCACAGACATGATAAAAGTATTGCCTCTTCTTTCTAATTGAACCACATCAGGGCCCTTGATATCAAACTGATTTTCTTCCACGTTGGTATGAGGCGCATTTCTGTATTGCAGGGAAGTGAGCCCGTTTCCATGAATGGTGGCGGCCACCATTGTTGCGCTGGTGTCAAGACTTTGACGCACCATCCAGCCAAATTTGCGATGTTCTTCAATACCTTTTCCTAAAAACTTTCCACGCGCACACAAAATAAAATCGCCCTTCATCTTCTTCCAAACAAAATGAAATTCATCATTGGTAAACCAGATGTTGCTTCCTGATCCTGAAATAGAATATTCATCGGAAGTGGCATTGTAAGCGGCATTGCCGGGATGAAGTACTTTTCCTACATCCGTTTGCCCTTCAAAAACTCCCAGTTTTTGAGAAAAGACATTTGATGTGAGGATCACAAATAAAGCAGCAATGCTAAATTTTACAAAGCGAAAAGTTTTAGTAGACATGGTAATATTTTATTGCATTAATAATCCGAATAGTCAGTTGAGTGCATAAGGATACTATCAATATGATTCACAGAAACATTGTTTTCATTAAAAGGATCTGTAGAAATTTCTTTCCATTTAGGATCGTTACCAAAAACTTTCCATTGCGCATTGCGATCTTCCACACTTTTAAAAATGGGCATGTACATAAGGTTCGGCATGTGGCTTCCTGAAATTACTTCTGCATAAAAAACAGGATTGAATCCAAGCCTTCTGAAAATGTTCATCTCATCTTTATTGAACATCGCTCTTTTTTTATCTGCAAGATGCCATGTAGGGCTTTCATAACTTCTCAATTCAAAAACACGGCCTGTATCTTTTGACTTAGGAATGTTCAGGAATGTTTGACCTGAAAATGGTTGTAGTAAAATAGATTCCAATCTTACGAAAGCAGGACTCTTCGCATCTGCATGAAGAAAACTTTCTCCTGCAGATTTAAAAGTTGCATCGGAATTGAGACGCTCATTTATTTTCATCCATTGATCAAGAGAAGTAAACGGGATCAACACGTAGATCAATTTATCAGAAGCCGTGTCATTGCTGATTGGTTTAAATACGCCGATGTTTTTAATTCCATATCTATGTAAAGCCGGCAGGTAAGCATTTTTCAAAAAATTATCCGTCATGCTTACCTGGTTGTTATCTTTTAAATGATATAACCTGATTTGAAAAATTGAATTATTTGTGGGTTTACTGTAACTGCCCTGTGACATAATCAAACAGGAAAAAAATATGCAAAGTATTTTCATTGTATGTAGTGAATAGTTAATAGTGAATTAATCGGTTGGCGGTCGTCCGTTGTCGGTCGTCTCTCATCTCACACCAGGTTCTTTTTAATGTAGTCAATACTTTCCTTGATACTTACAAACGGATCACCTGGCGTCATATCCTGCTCAACAAAGAAATATTTCATTCCTGCTAAATTTTTATACTTAAATATTTCTTTAAAATTGATGATACCATTACCGACTTCTGTAAAATTTTGTTGCGGTGTTTTGTCCATATCTTTTACATGCCACAATGGATAACGGCCGGGATATTTTTTAAAGAGGGCAATCGGATCTTGCCCTGCTTTTTTAATCCAATAAATATCCATTTCCATTTTCACCAGGTCTTTATTGGTTGCCATTAAGATATCATAAGGAAGTTTTCCATCCTGTGGTATAAATTCAAAGTTGTGGTTGTGATAACACAATTGTATGCCAGCTTTTTTACATTTTTCACCGGCAACATTCAGATCATCCGCTACTTTTTTATAATGGTCAAGCGTGCCACGCTCTTCCGGCGACAGCCACGCGCAAATCATATATTTTAAACCCACCGCTTTAGCATCCTCTATCGCTTTGTCCCAATCATGTAACATCGTTCCTTTCATTACCTGTCCATTCATTTTATCTTCTCCCAATCTATAATGGCTGCTGTACATTACAAGGCCGTTATCTTTTAAAACTTTTTTAAATTCAGAAGGACTCATCCCATAAAACTTTTCATCACCGGTGTAAGTAGCGCCTTCAACAGAGTTATATCCTATTTGAGCAACTCTTGCCAGGGTGCCTTTCGGGTCTTTTGCCATTGCATCACGAACGGTGTAAAGTTGAAGGCCAATTAATTGTTTTTGTTTTTTAAGTTCCGACGGAATGATCATTAAACCGGCAGAAAGAACGGTGGAGGTTTTTAAAAATGAACGTCTTGTTGTCATTGTTTTTGTTTTTAAAAAGGATGAAATATTTTTTTTGTTACGAGCTGATAATTACCGTGTTGAGCAATACTTAAACGGCGCAACAAGATACACTTTTCTGATTTTATTTCTCAATAAGTAATAATGTTTTTAATTCTTTTTATTAATTCGATACAAGAACGGCTATTATGGTAAGGACATTTCCAGATTCCGACTTTATCCTCATCCATAACCGTGTTGTTTTCCTTAATTCCCCAAAACCATTCGCCGTTTTTTTTGTCAAGAATATGCTTCTGAACAAACTGCCAGCTTTTTAAAGATTGTTGCAAAAAGTTTTCATCGCCTGTAATTTGCCATCCATTAAAAAAACCAATTATCGCTTCTGCCTGTGGCCACCAATGTTTTTCTTTTACCAGATCATCTTTTTCAAGGTTGAATTCGTACCACAAACCTCCATCCTTATCGAGCCCGTCGGTTGTTGCCGTGGCAATTTGCACTGATTCATTTTTTACCTGTTCCAATAAAGAATCGTTTTTAATTTGTGCAGCCGCTTCTTCCAAAAGCCATGCTGCTTCAATATCATGGCCATAAGAAATGATGTGAGATTTTTTATTCCACTTTTCATCAAAAAATAAAACAAGGTGATGCGTTTGCCGATCAATGATATGATTTAGAAAAATAAAAATCAGTTCTATGATTCTCTCTTCCAGTTTTTCGTTTGTCCATATACGGTAGAGATTAGAAAAAGCTTCGAGTAAATGCAAATGCGTGTTCATTGATTTCTTTTCATTCGCATCTTTTTTGCTTAAGCGCAGATCGCCAATCTCTTTCCAGTCGCGTGACAGCGCTTCAATGTAACCGCCATTTTCTTTATCGTAACTATACTCAAGAATATGATTGTACAATTGAATCGCCAATTCTTTTGCTTCTTCATTTTTACTGCTGATATAAAATTCACTCAATCCATAGATAGCAAAGGCCTGCGCGTAAATTTGCTTTTTGGTATCAAGCGGATTCCCTTCAAAATCAACCGTCCAGAAAACGCCGACAAATTCCTTATCAATAAAATGATTGCGCAAATAGGCAAAGGCTCTTTCCGCTATCTTCAAATAACCGGGATTATTGGTCAGATTGAAAGCAGCAGAAAATGTCCATAAGATCCTGCTATTTAAAACAGAGCCTTTGGGCGCTTCTTTGAATATGGTGTTGTTATTATTAATCCTTCCGTAAAAGCCGCCGTTCTCTCTATCAATTGCATTTTCCTGCCAGTAAACAAGGATATTTTGCAATTCATTTTCCAGTTCATCCTTATACTTTTCAAATAATGCATCCATTAATTCAATAATAAAATTTTACCGGAATCGTATCCCAAAATTAAGCGGCGAAGGGCTTTTTCTTTTTCGAATCTTTTCTTTGTGCCTGGTACTGATCATTCTTTTCAATCAAATTGAAAACGGTGTGTAAGGAAGCATCAGAACAGAAACCATCTTCAGAAGTATTGATCACATAATCCAGCAACTTATCAATCGTTGAAGTAGCCACATGCATCTTTAAATCTGAAGAGGCATAATAAATAAAAACGGTTCCATCTTTATCAGCAATCCATCCATTTGAAAAAAGCACGTTTGAAACATCGCCTACTCTCTCCTTTCCTTCGGGAGCCATAAAATATCCTGCGGGTTTGTGGATCACTTTGGTTATATCCTCAAGAGAAGTCAGGAACACATAAAGTACATAACGCAAACCATCAGCCGTATTTCTTACTCCGTGCGCCAGGTGAAGCCATCCTTTTGAAGTCTTGATAGGCGCGGGCCCAAGACCGTTCTTCGCTTCATAAATGGTGTGGTATTTTTTCTGATCAATGATAATTTCTTTTTCAATAACTGCATTTTCGATATGATCACAAAAGCCAACGGCAATTCCTCCACCCGTTCCTGCATCTACAAAACTATCCTGTGGACGCGTATAAAATGCATATTGATTATTCACCAATTCGGGATGCAACACCACGTTTCTTTGTTGTGGAGAAGGCGTTCTTAAATCAGGCAAACGTTCCCATGTTAATAAATCTCTGGTACGCACCATACCACATTGTGCAATTGCTGCAGACTGGTCGATTTCCGGAGCGGATTCATCTCTTGATTCAGAACAAAAAATTCCATAAATCCATCCATCTTCATGAACTACCAAACGCATATCATAAATATTTGTTTCTTTACTGTCACGCTTCGGAATTGAAACGGGAGCCTCCCAAAATTTAAAATGATCAATGCCATTATCACTTTCTGCGATCGCAAAAAAAGATTTCCGGTCGTTCCCTTCTACCCTTGCTATCAGCAAATATTTATTGTTGAATTTTATCGCACCTGCGTTAAAAACCGAATTGATTCCGAATCGTTCCAAAAGTAAAGGATTGCTGTATGGATTCAAATCAAACCGCCATTCCAAAGGCACATGTTCCGCAGTAAGAACCGGGTGTTCATAGCGGTTATATACACCGTTAACGGATTTTTGCTCTTCGTTTCTTCGGAGCAATAAATCTTTGTGTTTTTTACGGAGGAAGCGCAGCCTGTCTTCAAAAAAATATTCGTTCATATTGTTTTTTGTTAAATCGTTCTAGTACTTTTTTAATTTTCTAATTTATTCCACCATGTTTTCTTCAGAAGGAAAGCAATAATGCCAAGAATAATTATCGTTATCAGCAATGGCAGTTTCATCCATAAAATCAAATACATGGGCAATATGGTAAGGCACGACTGGCCAATGATTCCAAGAACCACATTGAACATATCGAGCTTAAATCTTTTGTTGGGCTGGAAAGCAGGATCTTCTGCAACAACCAGTTCATGAACCGGCTTCCAGAAACCCCACGGTTTTACTTGCTTGTAAAACTTCTTCAACACTTCAATATCTGTAGGCGGTGCGGAATAAGTGCCCGCGATACAGCCGATAATTGAAATTAAAAACAAGAGCGGCCAGTTATAAAGCGGCAAACCGCTAAAAATAAAAGGGAACACCAAAGCCGCCACAATTCCGGCCATCATTCCCCAAAAAAAACCGCGGGCATTAAAGCGCCACCAATACCATTTCAAAACATTGGAAGCAATATATCCGCCGTATAAAGCGCCGACAATCCACTGCAAAATTGAATTGACATTTTTTGCATAAAATCCAAGACCGATGCCGATGGCTGCCACAACAATTCCTGTGGTATAATTCATCGCAATCACTCTTTTGGTAGAAGCTTTTGGATTAATATATTTCAGGTAAATGTCATTTACAATATAGGCCTGTGCTGCATTTAGCGTTCCTGAAAATGTTCCCATAAAAGCGCCCAACAGCCCTGTAAGTACAATTCCTAAAATACCAACCGGTAAAAAATTATTGATGGCAGCCGGTAATATTTTTTCAAAATCAGTTCCTCCTCCAGGCGTAAGCAAGTTCATTTGGTTATAATAAAGTACCGCCAACACGGTTAATCCAATTACCATTGTATATCGGATCGGTAATAAAATGATCGAAACAAATCCCGTCATTTTTGAAGCTTCTTTTGGAGATCGTGTAGAAAGCACTTTTTGCATATCATAATTTGGAGCTGGCCCTGCCAGACTCGCAAACACACCTTTAAACAACATCATCATAAAAAAGATGCTGAATAAACCAAACTGGTCTTCTTTAATTTTTTTGATAGCCGCAGGCAGGATGCCACGCCAGTCAAGGTTTAAATCAATTCCAAAAAAAGGAGAATTCCATCCTTTTGGAACAGTTAATTTTTGTCCATGTAAATGTTTCATGGCAATAACGCCAATGGCAATACAGCCGACAGTCATAATCAGGTACTTGATCAAATCGCCAAAAACGATACTGTTCATGCCGCCAAGAATTGAATAGAACATAGCAAATAAGGTGAATACAATTCCATAAAAATGAGCAACGTAATCAGCACCTACATGAAAAGGAACGTACGGTTGAACATATTTCCAGGGAACAAAAATCTCGATAAACTTTCCCAAACCCACAAAGCCATAAGCAAGAAAACCCAGGCAGCCGATCAATGCAAAAACAACGGTAATGTTATGCGAAGCTGTAACTCCTTTTCCTTTAAATCCAAAACGCGTTGCGAGCCATGCAGCGCCTGTATCAGCATTAGAACGCCGAAGCCATTTTGCCAAAAACATCATATTAAAAACCTGGTTGAATACCGGCCACAACCATGGAATCCAGATACTTTTAAAACCATAAACATAACATAGAGAAACCATCCACATAGTGCCGCTTATATCAAACATATCAGATGCATCACTGAGCCCAAGCAGGTACCATGGCAATTTTTTCCCGGCCAGTAAATAGCTTTCTTTATTTTTCCTGGCCTTCTTTCTAAAATACATCCCGATTAAAAGCATAGCCACGAGGTATATCACCACTATGCTTATATCGGCAGGTTGTAGTTTCATTTATAGAGATGCTGTTTTGTAACTTCCTTCTGAAATAAAATATTGGGTTCTTTATAAAATTTTACGAAATCCTTTTCTGATTGCTGGCCTTTATAAGGAAGGTAATATTCGGCAGGCCCGGAAGGTTTAAAACCTGCGTTTCGCCATGCAAGCGCATACGAAATTTTATGATGATCAAGCGCTTTCAACAAAACGTTAGTCCACCAGGTGCTATCAGGAACTTGCCCATAACCAAATTCAGTAAGAGCCGGGATTTTATTTTTTTCAGAAGCAATTTCCTCAAGCATACGGAGCATATGATCTGCACTTTGTACAAATTCATTATTACCTTCTTCGCCCTGCTTTCTTTGGTAAATATCAAAACCTAAAATATCAACCCACTCATCGCCCGGATATTTTAAAAGATACGCTTCTTTGGAAGGAAATTGATCGGTATTGTAAGCGTATAAAAGCTGGTGAATATGTTTGGTATCGCGCAAATAAGAAACGGTAAATTGCCAAAGCTGTTTGAATTGTTCAGGAGTGCAATGATCTTTTCCCCACCAGAACCAGTTGCCGTTCAATTCATGAAAAAGCCGGAGTATAACAGGAATGGGTACACTATTTTTATCTTTTAAGCTAACAATAAAAGCGGCAACTTTATCGAGCCAGCTTTTGTACAATTCATTCTTTGTTCCACCTGGTAAAATTGAGGCAACAGTTCCATCAGCAGGATCCCAGGCTGTTTTGCCTGTGAGTGGATTATTCAAATGCCAGCTTAGTGTAACTAAACCACCGCGTTCATAAACTGTTTTGATATAATTTCTCATCGAATCAAACGGCACACTGTCAATATTTACAGGATGATCCAATTCTATTCGCCCTAATTCAAAACCATATACAGCGGGATAATCGCCGGTTACTTCTTTCACGTCACTTTTACCGGGAACATATTTCCATCCAACGCCATACGCCAGGTCGTCCTGGTGGCCGAACATGATCCCTTTCTGCAAAATCTTTTTCAGATTATGGTAAAGATTTACCGTTTCTTTGGTAGCCTTTTTATCAGAAGGCAAGTCCTGCCTGATAGCTAATAACAGTTGAGCATCCGCAACATGAAAGGTCACAGCCAGGAGAAAAATGAAAAGCAAAAATTTTATTTTCATATTAATAATTAGAAAAGTAGAAAAGCATTCAACAAAATAAGAATAATTTTATCTTAATCAACCCCAATCAACATCAATTCTTGCATTTACAATTTAGTATTCCTCATCCCATTTAAACATTAAAAATAATTTTCTCAATAATTTATTGGTTTACTCCCGCCAGTAAGGTAATGTAACTTGTTTTTATCAATACAAACCTTGCTTTTCCATCAATTACTTTTACAGGTTTTTCTTCTTTCATTGATTGATCCTTATCGGTCACAAACATCTTTAATGATGTTACTTTTTGCGGAAGCCCCTTGATGGTTACATTTCTTGACGCACCATTATTTACCATGTGTATCGCATAATTTTTTTTTCCATTATCGCCCAATGCGGCCACTGAAATACCGGGAGCATCACCATCAATTTTCATGGCTTTTAAGCCTTCAAAAAACTTGTCATTATTTAATCATGCAATACCTCTATTGGCGGCAAAAGCAGAATTCGATTTATTTGTTGGATTTCTATCCCGCGTTTAGTTTAACCTCCAACGTTTTATAAATCAAAACTATTCTAAATTATAACTTAAAACCAATGCATTCTTATCTATTCTTAGATTTTTTTATTGAAATTTTTCAAAATAGTCTCCTATAATAACCTTTCTATCAATATTTTTTTTATTTTTATCTAGTCTCAAAAAATAATACTTTATTGATTTGATTATTACTTTATTCGACCAAACTCAATTCTGAAATGAAACCTAATCTCTTAAGAGAAATTACCCCACTTACCCAAAGCGATTGTTTTTCAGTGTTTTCAAGAATAAAAGATGAATTCGATTTCCCTTTGCATTTTCATGAAGAAATAGAATTGAATTTTATTCAAAATGCTTGCGGCGCCCAAAGAGTGATCGGCGACCATGTGGAAGAAATTGATGATATCGAACTGGTGTTGGTTGGCTCTAATTTGCAACATGGATGGTTTACGCACAAATGCCAGGCAAAAAATATTAAAGAGATCACGATACAATTTCACCGGGATTTATTTGAAGAAAAGTTTTTACAACGTAACCAGCTTACATTTATTAAAAATCTTTTTCAGCGGGCTTCACGCGGCGTTCTGTTTTCAAAAGAAACTACTTTATCAATCATGCCAAGAATAAAAGGACTAACAGAAAAACAAGGATTTGATTCAGTTCTTGAACTCATGTCTATTCTTCACGATCTTTCTATTTCAAGAAATTTCCGTACGCTTTCTGATGCTTCTTTCAACAAAGAAACTATTTCGTATAACAGCAGGAGAATTGAAAGCATTATGCAGTACGTAAACCATAATTTCGGTCAGAATATCACTTTAAAGGATGCGGCTAAAATTGCAGGAATGACAGAAGTTTCTCTCTCCCGGTTCTTTAAATTAAGAACAGGAAAAACATTTATTGATACCTTAAATGATGTGCGGCTGGGCCATGCATCCCGCATGCTTATTGAAACCACCCAGAGCGTTAACGAGATTGCTTACAAATGTGGTTTTAATAATATGTCCAACTTCAACCGGATTTTTAAAAAGAAAAAAGACAGTACCCCAAAAGAGTTTCGCAATTCTTACAACGCAGTTGGTGTAAGAACATTTGTTTAAATAATTCTATTCATTTTCATTAAAAATAAAACATGCGATTAATAAAAAATACTATTTGCCTGTTGCTTATTTTCTTTTCAGTCAATGTAGTAAATGCACAAAAAGAAATCTCTTTTACCATTGAAAAAGCAAGTGCTCCATCAACTGCTAAAGATTTTTTTAAAGCAGGAAATTCTTTGATCCAATATTATGGAAGGATTCAAAAATCAGATATAGATTTACCAAGATTCTGGTCGCCAGGCGTTTATATAAAAGCAAAGTTTAATGGAGATGAATGCTCCTTTTTTATTAACGACCAGGTTTTATATGACAATGTTCACAATTATTTGGAAGTGATCGTTGACGGAAAAGCGTATCGCTTTCAAACCAAATTTGCTTCAAATAAAATAACACTTCACGGATTAAGTAGCAGTGAACATTCAATTACCATTTGTAAAGACACTGAGTCAGGAAACGGTTATTTTGAATTTGCAGGAATTGAATGCAAAAGACTTTTACAGTTACCTGCAAAAACATCTGAAAAAATCGAATTTATAGGAAATTCAATCACTTGTGGTTTTGGTGATGACACTTCTGAAATTGGCTGTGGCAAAGGACAATGGTACGACCAGCATAATGCATACATGGCTTACGGGCCGCTTACTGCAAGGGCTTTAAACGCACAATGGGAACTTACCTCTGTTTCAGGAATTGGAATGATTCACAGTTGTTGCGAGATGAAAATACTAATGCCACAAGTGTATGATAAAATGGATTTGCGCGACGATTCTATTCCATACAATTTCAACGATTATGTTCCTGACATTGTTACCATTTGTTTGGGCCAAAACGATGGAATCCAGGATTCAACAGCCTTTTGCTCTGCTTATGTTGATTTCGTAAAAACAGTAAGAAGTAAATACGCAAACGCGAAAATCATTTTGCTGAGCAGCCCGATGGCGGATGAAAAACTGAGAGCGGCTTTAAAAAATTATCTTACTTCAATTGATGATTATTTTCACGCACACGGAGATAAAAATATTTATAAATATTTTTTTGAAAAGCAATACAATCATGGTTGCATGAGTCATCCTGATTTACAGGAACACAGGGAAATCGCCAGTTTGCTGATTCATTTTATCAAAGAAAATAAACTCATCGAACGCGGATAAAAAACGTTTGACAATAAGTTTATAAACACCAAAAATATTTTTGTTTAAAATAAAAAACCGTGGAATTTATCGTTTTACTGAAGAATACTTTTATACCGCATTAAAGCTTCGAGGTAATAATAATCTGCGTAAGGCAAGGGCACATCTACATCGGCATTGGCATTCATATTTCCTACACTGTGTTTTAAAAGAAAGCCTCCTTCTTTTCCATAAGCAGCGCGGTATTGGGGAGAAGAAAGAGAATGAAGAATAACAGAAGCCGTATTCAAATATTTCTTTGATAAGGAAGCGTTGCTGTACTTTGATAGTTCGATTAATGCAGAAGCCATAATGGCAGCAGAAGAAGCATCGCGCTTTGCATTGGGAATTCCCGGTGCGTCGTAATCCCAATAAGGAATTTTATCTGCAGGAAGATGAGGATTATTCAAAATAAATTCCGCAATCTTATGCGCCTGTTCCAAATATTTTTTGTCTTTTGTTTCGCGGTACATCATGGTATAGCCATACAATCCCCACGACTGTCCTCTTGCCCATGCAGATGAATTCGCAGCTCCTTGTGCGGTTACTTTTTTAATTACTTCCCCTGTTTTTGGATTGTAGATCACGACATGATACGAACTATTATCAGGCCTGAAATGATTTTCCATTGTAGTATTCGCATGCGTAATTGCAATGTGAGAAAAGTTGTTATCTCCTGTTTCTTTTGCAGCCCACATCAGCAATTCAAGGTTCATCATGTTATCAATGATCACTTTAAATTCAGTCGTATCATTTGAATTTCCCCATGAGCGGATGCAACCAACTTTTGGATTGAAGCGGGTTGATAACGATCGTGCAGAATTCAACAATATCTCTTTATATTTTTCTTCAGGAGAAATTTTATTCAAGTTTCCATAGCTGCAATACATCATAAATCCAAGATCGTGCGTGCCTTTATTGTATTGCTCCCGTTCCATTAATGTGATCTTAGGTAGCGCCTCTTTATAAAAAGAAGAATCACCTGTGGTTTCAAAAAGAAAAATTAAATTTCCGGGATAAAAACCGGCGATCCAGTTGGAAGGTTCGCAGGTTTTCAATTTGCCATCAACAAATGTCTCCGGCATCATGCCTTCGTGTACCTGTTTCATCAACACTTTATATTGTTGCGCAGATGACTGTAAATTTTGATCAACCCAGTTTAAAGAAACTTCCGAAGAAGTATTCGTTGCTTTTTTTGATGGAAAACAACCAATGAAAATAGTGGATAGCACGCAACTTAAGTAAAAGAATAATTTTTTCATTGAAATTTTAAATATTGCTAAGATATATCAAAATAAAAATCTTCGATATTTATTGGTCTGCTATTAAATGTTTTCTAAATCATTTACTGTTGTCGTCTAATAAATTTCTAACATTTATCTTGCAGAAAAAATTTTAATGAAAAAAGTGGGCATACTTGGCGGAGGGCAATTAGGAAGGATGTTGTTACAAGCCGCAGCTAATTATCCGGTTGAGACTTTTGTCTTGGAAAAAGACGCAGAATGTCCTGCCGCTCATTTATGCCACCATTTTTCAAAAGGCGATATTACCAGTTTTGAAGATGTCTATAATTTCGGAAAAGATCTTGACTCCATTACCATTGAAATTGAATCAGTAAATGTTGATGCTTTAAAAAAACTGGAAGCCGAAGGTGTAAAAGTATATCCAAGACCTGAAGCATTGGAAATTATAAAAAATAAAATTGAGCAGAAAAATTTCTATAAAGAGAATGAAATTCCCACTTCGCCATTTATTGTTACTTCAAAAAAAGAACAACTGCAAAATCATTTAAATTATTTACCGGCAGCACACAAACTTGCTCACGGCGGTTATGACGGAAGGGGTGTTCAGATCTTAAAAAATGAAAAAGATTTTGATAAAGCTTTTAATGAAGAAGCAGTTCTGGAAAAATTAGTAAGTATTAAAAAAGAAATTTCCATCATTGTAGCTATAAGCGAGGATGGGAAAACAGCGCTTTATCCGCCGGTAGAAATGATCTTTAACCAGGACCTTAACTTATTGGAATACCAGTTGTGCCCTGCCAATATTAGCGAAAAAACTTTATGGAAGGCAGAAGCGATAGCATTAACGGTTGCCAAAAATCTTAAAAGCCCGGGTATCTTTGCAGTTGAATTATTTATAGATATTGATGATAATGTGCTGGTAAATGAAACAGCACCACGAGTTCACAACAGCGGGCACCACACTATTGAGGCCGCTTATTCTTCACAGTTTGATATGCTCTGGCGTATCATGCTCGGTTATCCACTTGGTTATACAAAACCAATAATGAGTTCCTCCATGGTAAACCTGATAGGTGAAGAAGGGTATAAGGGTCCGGCGAAATATCAAAACCTGGAAGAAGTATTGCAAATTGAAAACGTATTCGTGCATATCTATGGAAAAAAAGAAACACGGCCGGGAAGAAAGATGGGGCATGTTACAGTTTTAAGTAATGAAAGGCAGGAATTAATTCATGTAGCCAATAAGGTAAAACACCTTTTAAAAGTTGTGTCATAATGACACCGAAGGATTTTAGCAATTTAAACGTCATATAAATTCAGCAGAAAAATCAGCATCGTAAATGAAATTGAAGTACGGCAAGTTCTTACCAGGAATAATCATACTATTTCTTATTTCTTCATGCGGAAGCAAAACAAATAAAATTGAACCTCCAAGAGGTGGTTCAAAACCTTCAGATCCACCGGCTTTAGCAGTTGAGGGGTATATAATTCGTCCATCTGTTTTGCATTCAAGTATAGAAGTTGCAGGAACTTTATTGCCTTTTGAAGAAACAGAAATTCACCCGGAAGTATCCGGAAAAGTAACTTATTTATTGATACAAGAAGGTGCTCATGTAAAAAAAGGAACTTTGCTTGCCAGGCTTTTTGATGGTGATCTGCAGGCACAACTTCAAAAATTGAAAGTACAGTTACAGGTAGCTCAAAAAACCCAGGAGCGACAGGCAGAGCTTTTAAAAATTGGGGGAATCAGTCAGCAGGATTATGATTTGAGCGCATTGGATGTAAGCAGCATCAAAGCAGACATACAGGTATTACAAGCTTCCATTGACAAGACAATTATCCGTGCACCTTTTGATGGAAAAATTGGTTTTAAAAATATAAGTATAGGAGCTTTCATTACCCCAACAACCATTATTACTACTATAAGGCAGGATTCTAAATTGAAACTCGAATTTAGTGTGCCGGAAAAATTTACACCCAAAGTTAAAATGGGAAATGTAATTTTCTTTACTACAGAATCATCACCTAAAAGATACCAGGCAAAAATTTTTGCAACAGAATCGGGAATTACTGAAGAGAACCGGAGTTTGAAAGTGCATGCAGTTGTAGAGAATACTGACAAAAATATTACGGCAGGTTCTTTTGCAAAAGTTGCTTTTGATATGGGAGATAATAGCGATGCAGTGATGATACCTACACAGGCCATTATTCCTGAAGCAAGAGATAAAAAAGTGATTACTTACAATGGAGGTTCAGCGTATTTTAAAATAGTAACCACCGGCACAAGAGATTCAGCGAAAGTAGAAATTCTAAGTGGCCTTTCAATCGGTGATACCGTAATCACTACTGGGTTACTATCCATTAAACCAGGAAGTAAAATCAACCTTTCATCTTTAAATAAATAAAATACAAAAGTGAATATTTCCGAGACAAGTTTGCGCAGGCCTGTGTTCGCCATCGTTTTAAACCTGGCAATCGTGTTGTTTGGCATCATCGGTTTTAAGTTTCTTGGCGTTAGAGATTATCCCGCAATTGATCCTCCCAATATCTCGGTAAGCACTTCTTACGCCGGCGCAAATTCTGATATTATAGAATCACAAATAACAGAGCCTCTCGAAAAAGCGATTAACGGAATTCCCGGTGTGAAAAATATTAGTTCCTCGAGCAGCCAGGGAAGAAGTAATATTAATGTTGAGTTCGAATTAAGTGTTGATTTGGAAACCGCTGCTAATGATGTAAGAGACAAAGTTTCGCAGGCCACGCGGCAGTTGCCCCAGGATATAGATGCACCGCCTGTTGTTTCCAAAGCAGATGCCAACGCGCAACCTATTATTGCAGTTACGGTTCAAAGTAACACCCGCAACCTTTTGCAGGTTACCGAATATGCCGAAAATAACATAGTAGAACGATTGCAAACCATTCCGGGGGTGAGTTCTATATCAGTTTGGGGAGAAAAGAGATACGCGATGCGTATCTGGTTTAAGCCTGACCAGATGCAAGCTTATGGAATTTCCATGAATGACGTGCAAACGGCATTACAGACTCAAAGTGTAGAATTACCAGCCGGAAAAATTTCGGGAAATACAACTGAATTATCTGTTCGCACTTTTGGAAAATTAAATACAGAAGAACAGTTCAACAACCTTATCGTAAAAAATATTGGTGGAGTAAATATAAAATTGAAAGATGTAGCAGACGTAGTTTTAGGACCCGAAAATGAAGAATCAGGATTAAAAGAAAGTGGCGTACCGATGATTATGCTTGCCATCATTCCTCAACCGGGAGCTAATTACGTTTCAATTGCAAATGAGTTTTATAAAAGACTGGACAATATCAAAAAAGAGGTTCCGCAGGATTTGAAAATGGCTGTGGCATTTGATCAAACGACTTTCATTAAAAAATCAATTTCTGAAGTTGAAGAAACACTTTTGATTGCATTAGGCTTGGTAATTCTCATCATCTATTTATTTTTCCGCGATTGGATTCTTGCACTGCGGCCACTGTTTGATATTCCTGTTTCATTGATCGGTGCTTTTTTTATCATGTATATTTTTGGATTCACTATTAATGTACTTACGCTGCTCGGTATTGTGCTTGCCACGGGGCTTGTAGTAGATGATGGTATTGTCGTCACGGAAAATATATTTAAGAAAATTGAAGCCGGCATGAATAAGTATAAGGCAGCCAAAGAAGGTGCCAAAGAAATTTATTTTGCCGTAATTTCTACCTCCATCACATTGGCGATTGTGTTTCTACCGATTGTTTTTTTACAGGGATTTGTAGGAAGGTTGTTTCGTGAATTTGGTATTGTTGTAGCCGGAGCTGTATTAATTTCTGCATTTGTATCGCTTACCTTAACAGTTGTTCTTAACGTAAAACTTACTCATAAAAAAATAGGCCACTCATGGTTTTATAAAAAGACCGAACCATTTTTTGTGGCGATGGAAAACGGTTACAAAAAAAGCCTCGCTGCCTTTATGAATTTCAAATGGGTAGCCCTGGGGCTTGTTGCCATTTGTTTAGCTATCATCTATTTTATCTTTACTTCTTTACCTTCAGAACTTGCCCCTATGGAAGACCGAAGTCAATTTCGGTTAGGTGTAACTGCACCCGAAGGCACTTCCTATGATTACATGGATTCTTATATGGATACCCTGAGCCAGTTTTTGGAAGATTCCATCCCTGAAAAAAAGATGATGATCAGCCTTACCTCACCGGGGTTTGGTGGCGGTTCCATCAATTCAGGCTTTTTTAGTGTAGGACTTGTTGATCCTAAAGACAGGGTCAGGTCGCAACAGGATATAGTGAATATGGTAAACCGAAATCTTAGAAAATATTCGCAGGGAAGAGCATTTGCGAGCCAGCAGGAAACCATTTCTACAAACAGGCGTGGCGGACAACCCATTGAATTTGTAATTCAGAATAACGACTTTGATAAAATAAAAAAAGTGCTTCCTGAATTTTTGGATGAAGCAAAGAAAAGTCCCATCCTGCAGGGCGTTGACGCGGATCTTAAATTCAATAAGCCGGAGTTGAGAATTAATATTGACCGCCTTCGCGCAAGCGAATTAGGAGTAAATGTGGATGACATTAACCAGGCGCTGGAACTGGCTTACAGTGACAGAAGGCTCGGCTATTTTTTGAAATCTGGAAAACAGTACCAGGTGCTTGGACAGGTTGACCGCAGCGACAGAGATGACCCGAATGACCTTAGTAAGATTATGGTGAGAAACGATCGCGGTGAGAATATCGGGCTTGATAACCTGGTTACCATTTCTGAAGCTTCAGCTCCACCAACTATTTATCATTTCAACCGTTATAAATCTGCCACCATTTCTGCAGGGCTTGCCCCTGGAAAAACAGTAGGTGAAGGTGTAGCGGAAATGAACCGGATTGCCAAAAAATTACTAGACGATTCTTTCACCACTGCACTCAGCGGCACTTCCAGGGATTATTCAGAAAGTTCAGGCAATACGTTATTTGCCTTTGTATTGGCACTCATACTTATTTATTTGGTTCTTGCCGCACAGTTTGAAAGCTTTATCGATCCGTTTATCATCATGATTACTGTACCGCTGGCCTTGGCAGGAGCTTTACTTTCGTTGTGGCTTTTCGGGCAAACTTTTAATATTTTTTCCCAGATAGGAATGATTATGCTGATCGGTTTGGTAACCAAAAATGGTATTCTTATTGTTGAATTTGCCAACCAGAAAAGAGACCAGGGCATGAAAAAAACAGACGCAGTAGTTGAATCAGCTTATTTACGTTTAAGGCCGATATTGATGACAAGTCTTGCAATGTCTCTTGGCGCCTTGCCTTTGGCACTTTCTATCGGGGACGCTTCCACAAGCCGTGTGCCGTTGGGAATCGTAATTGTTGGTGGCATTATGTTTTCACTGATTCTTACTTTGTATGTTGTGCCGGCGATGTATGCATTTCTCTCACGTAAAAAACAACCAATGAATGAAGCGCTTTTATAAATTTACATTTCTACCATCTTTCATATTCTTGCTTCATTTTTCATTGCATGCGCAAGACACATTGCTTACTGCGCAGGAAGCGGTAAAAACTGCTATTGAAAATAATTATGGGATTATCATTAGCAAAAATGAAATTGAGATTGGATCGATTAACAACAGTTGGGCGAATACAGATGCTATACCGCTTGTAAGTGCTACAGCCACTAAACAAATCGGAGTCAATAATCTTCATCAGAAGTTAAGCAACGGCACCACTACCACAAAAACCGGTAACAAAACACAAAGTCTTAATGCAGGGATTGCGGTAAACTGGCGGATTTTTGACGGACTGAAAATGTTTGCCACAAAAAAAAGATTGGAAGAATTAGAAAGAAACGGTGAATATGCTTTCAGAAAAAATCTGAATGAAACGGTTTACAATGTCATCAGTTCTTACTACAATATTGTTACGCTCAATGAACAAAAGAAGGCCACGCTTGAACAGATAAGTTTGTATAAGGATCGTTACAATCTTGCAGAACGCAGGTTGGAAATAGGAACCGGTGCAAAATATGAAGTGCTGCAGGCAGAGGTTGATTTAAATGAGCAAAGGTCTAATTTACTTTCACTGCAAAATTCAATAGCGGTTTCTAAATCTTCTTTGCAGAATCTTTTAGGGAAAACTCCCGACACCACTTTCGAAGTGGTTGATACTATTTTGGTTTTGCCCTTACCTCCATATACTGATGTGCAGGATAAAATCAATAAACAAAACCCGGATGTACTGCTCGCAAACAGTCAATTGTATGTGTTAACGCAACAAAAGAAGGAGATAAATGCTGCAAGGTTTCCAACTGTTGAATTAAACGGATATTATAATTTTGCAAGAAACAGTAGTGGTGCTGGTTTCAACCTTCTCAACCAAACCTATGGCCCTTCAGGATCAGTAGGGGTTTCCGTTCCGATATTCAGCGGAATTGTTGTAAAAAAACAATTGCAGATCAGTGATATCCAGATAAAGGATCAGCAAATTGCTATTGACCAGACAAGAAACAATTTAGAAACGCAGCTTAAAAACGCTTACATCAATTACAACAATGCGCTTAAAGCGATTGAGCTTGAAAAAAATAATCTTGTACTGGCCAAAGAGAATATTATGATCGCCATGGAACGATATAAAAGATTAAACATCACTTCTGTTGAACTCAGGCAAATCCAGATCAGTTATAACGATGCCAGGAACCGCTTGTACAATGACCTGTACCAGGCAAAAGTGGCCGAAGCAACGGTTGCTTTATTATCCGGAGATATTGCCAATCTGTAACCTTGCATTATCTTTATCGCAAACAATTTCAAATGGCAAAAGCGAATCAACCGGTTGTAGGTATCATCATGGGCAGCGACAGTGATTTAAAAATTATGCAAGCCGCTGCGGATATTTTAAAAGATTTTGAAGTTCCTTACGAACTAACCATTGTTTCGGCTCACCGCACGCCATTGCGAATGGTTGACTATGCTTCATCTGCCTCAGCGCGCGGATTAAAACTAATTATTGCCGGCGCCGGAGGCGCCGCACATCTCCCCGGTATGATCGCTTCCTTAACTATACTTCCTGTTATCGGTGTTCCAATAAAATCTTCCAACTCCATTGACGGATGGGATTCTGTACTCTCTATTTTACAAATGCCCAATGGCGTACCTGTAGCCACTGTAGCCCTAAATGCCGCAAAAAATGCGGGAATATTGGCAGCAGAAATTCTCGGAATCTCCGATAAAAATGTATTGGAAAAATTAACTGCTTTTAAAAAACAAATGAAAGAAGAAGTGGAGGAGAAAGCTAAAGCGATTGAAGAAAAGGGAGGTTCGTAGAAAGAGTATAGTAAACGAATAAATAGTGAGGATTTTTATTCCGGTTCTTCTTCTCCCCTTCTTTCAATAATACAAAATTCCTGCTCCAGAGTCAACGACGCATCATACAATAATTTAAAAAAATCATTTCCCATGCGGGAATAAAAAAGCATAAAATTTTCTGTTCGTTCCTGCAAACCATCACCGGGGAATAAGCCGGCAAAAATTTTATTCAATTGATTTTTCTGATCTGAAAATTTTCTTTTTTCGGCACGAAGCATTTTCTTTTCAAGTGCAGCTAACCTTTTCATTTGCTTTGTCTCCAAAGCTTTGGTATGTTCTTCTAATGTAGTATCAATAAAGCTTACAATCGATTTTATTTCATTATAAATTTTGTCAAACTCCTTCTTTTGTTTGTCAAGATTTAAAATCGACGAAGTTTCTTTGTTTACTATTCCATTCAATATATTTTCTTCTCCTTTAAAAAGATCAATCGTTTTTAAATTTAATTTCTGCAATAATCTTTCATATTTTTCTTCCACAATAAGAAAAGAATTTCTAAGGATCAAAACAGGAAAAGGAACTTTATAATTTTTAAAAAGTTCATTCAATTGAAGCCAGTATGCCAGTTCACCACCGCCGCCGATCCAGGCAACATCCGGCAAAATAATTTCCTGGAACAAACCACGCAAAATTACATTCGGGCTAAAACGTTCAGGATGTTGCTGCAGTTCTGCTTTCATTTCTTCTTTTGAAAAAACAATGTCAGTATCATGCACTACAAAATGATCACCAACCGGAACAATCCTGTTTCTCAAATTATCTTTTAAATAAAACAAATTGATCTCACGCGGGTAAGCCTGTGCTTTATAGTTTTCCGCTAATTTTTCAGATGACTTGCTTACAATTTCAGAAGAAGTATGATTAAAAATATCTTCCTCAAAAACAGAGATCATTTCTTTTTTAAAAGCAGCATTATCAGGCAACAGGATCAATAATCCAAATTCTTTGAACAACTCATGAATGAACAAAAAAGTAGCTTCCTCAATTGAAGCGTTTTTTGTGTAACACTTTTTTAAAAGATCAATTAAATGGCTGCCATATTTTTCAACAGATAACCTTCCTGAAATTTTTTCAATTAATTTCAACAATGCCTCATCAACTTTCATTCTTCCAAATGCGCCTGTCTGCTTAGTTTCCCACACATATTTTTCTCCTTCCAATTCAATGTGATTCAATTCTTCCACGTCTGCATCTTCACTTCCCATAAAAAAAACGGGAACAAAATTGTATTCCGGTAATTCATTTTTTAAAAAGTCGGCGAGCTTAATTGTGTGCAAAATTTTATAAATGAAATAAAGATGGCCGGTAAAAATATTAGGCTGGTGAGCGGTACAAATTGTAAAGGTATTTTCTTCTGAAAGCGCTTCAATATTTGCTTTTATCAGATCGCAGTTTTCAAAATCTTTATACTGACGCGTAAACTCATCGACCAATATCTTACGATTGGTATTAAAATTTTTTCTTTCTGAAATGGTGGATTTTATCCCTTCAACACTCACTTGATTTCCATAAAAATCTTTTAAAGCCGGAGCGCTACTAACGTAATCCAATGCAATCTTTGTAAACTTTCCCGTTTGGGAATAAGGTAAATATTGAAATTGAAATTTCGTATCCAAGTAATTAAATTTTTAGCTGCAAAGATAGACGTAAAAAGGAAAGTATATGGTGAGTATAAAACATCTCTGTATTTAATCGGCTTTCAACACTTCAACACAACTTTTTAAGCTTTTTTTCCAGGACGGAATATTTATGTCAAGCAGTTCCCTGATTTTAGAAGTATCTAAAACTGAATACAGCGGGCGCTCCGCTGCAGTTTTATAGGCAGAAGTAGGGATCGGATTTATTTTACAATTACTGTGAACCAAAGCTTTTATTTCTTCTGCAAATTGATACCATGTGGTAACTCCGTCATTGCTATAATTTACAATACCAGAAAAAGATTTTCCTTCTTGCATTCTATCAATAAACAAAAGGATCACAGCCGCAAGATCAGCCGCATAAGTAGGAGAACCTAACTGATCATTAATCACATTTATTTCCTCTTTTTCTTTGAATAACCGAAGCATGGTTTTTACAAAATTATTTCCAAAAGAAGAGTAAACCCAGGAAGTCCGGATGATAAGTGTTGAGGGATTTTGATCCAATGCCAATTGCTCTCCTTTAAGTTTTGAGGAACCATATGCATTTACCGGACCAACAGAATCGCTTTCTTTTAGCGGCTCGTTACGACTCCCATCGTAGACATAATCAGTGGAAATATGAATCAGTTTAACCTGGTTGTCATTACAATTTTTTGCCAACTCCCCTACTGCATCCGCATTAATCAAAAATGCTTTTTCTTTTTCAGATTCCGCCCTGTCTACAGCTGTATAAGCGGCGCAATTAATGCAATAATCAATATGATTATTTTTAAAAAATGCTTTTACAGATTCTGTATTCTCAATAGAAAGTTCTTCCTTGGTTGTAAATAAAAACCGATAGCCGGTAAAATTTTTTGAAAGAATTTTTATTTCATTGCCAAGCTGTCCATTCGCTCCGGTTACTAATATAGTTGCTGAAAATTTTTGATCAGTCATTTTTGTCAACCTTTAAAAACAAAATTATGAGTAGCGTTTTCCAATAATGGATACACTTTATCTTTTTCCGAAACTATAATTTTATCCGCCGGAACCTGCCAGTCAATTTGCAACGCAGGATCGTTCCAGGCAATTCCACCTTCGCTTTCTTTGTGATAAAATTCATCACACTTATAGAACACTTCTGCAGTTTCGCTGATAACGGAATACCCATGAGCAAAGCCTTTTGGCACTAAAAGTTGTTTTTTATTTTCGGCAGAAAGCAAAATCGTATATGCCTTACCGTATGTAGGTGATTTTTTTCGAATGTCAACCACAGCGTCAATAATTTCTCCGCTTAATACCCTTAAAAGCTTTGTTTGGGAATGAGGATTCAATTGAAAATGCAAGCCCCTGACTACTCCAAAAGAAGATTTGGCCTGGTTATCCTGCACAAAATTAATTTTAACTCCTTCAGCGGAAAAAACCTGTTGGTTGTAACTTTCAAAAAAATATCCACGGTTATCTTCAAAAACTTTTGGCTCAAAAACCAATAAATCCGGGAATGGGGTTGTAATAAACGGCATCAAGGATATTTTAAAACTTTACTCGAATTATTTCTGCGAATATAAATATTTAAAGTATTCGATGGTCTTTATCAACCCGGTTTCGAATTTTGTAGTGGGCTGGTAACCCAATAAATTTTTGGCCAAAGAAATATCAGCAAGCGAATTCCTGATGTCCCCTTCTCGTGGTTCACGGTGAATTGCTTCTATTTCTGAATGTAGATATTCTCTGATGGAATTATACAAAAAATTGACAGAATAATTTTCACCAACTGCTACATTATAAACTTTGTTTTTTGCCTCTTCATTGTTGGTAAGCATTCCTTTTACATTGACCTGCACGGCATTCTCAACAAAGGTAAAATCCCTTGTTTGTTCGCCATCGCCATTGATAAAAGCAGAAGTATTATTCATGATTGCTTTAACGAATAACGGAATTACTGCAGCATACGGTCCGTCGGGATCTTGTCGTGGACCGAAAATATTAAAATAACGAAATCCTAAAACAGGAATACCATAAGCTTTTGCAAAAACATCTGCATATAATTCATCCGCTCTTTTGCTTACCGCATAAGGAGATAAACAATTGCCAATTCTATCTTCTTTCTTAGGCAAAGTTGGTTCATCTCCATACACCGATGAAGAAGAAGCATACACGAATTGTTTTATGTTATTTTCAACAGCCGCTATTAAAATATTTACAAAACCGCCTACATTCACATCATTGGTGCTGGATGGATCTTTAATAGAACGTGGTACAGAGCCTAAAGCTGCCTGGTGGCTAACATACTCTATTCCATCACACGCTTTTCTGCAACTATCCAAATTTCTTATATCACCTTCTAAAAATTCGAAAGCGTCATAAGTTCTCAGTACATCAAGGTTCGATTCAAATCCATTCGAAAAATTATCAATTACCCTAACTTTTCCGGCACCGTTTCTCAATAAATACTCTGCGATGTGGCCACCTATAAATCCCGCGCCGCCGGTAACTAAAAAAGAAAGATTACTTAAATCCTGGTTATGAAATGTATTATCCAATTTGTTGTAGTTATTTAAAGGCTCCAATAAGCCCGACTTAAAATTTTTCCACCAAAAACACCTTTAATATCAGCAATCATTGCATTTGGCTTTGTAATTCCGGCAAAGTAATTATCATCCATTTCCAAATAAGCTTTATGAGGCACTGAAACAATCACAGCTTCATAATCATTAGTGAGATCTGGCGTTAATTCAAATCCATATTCATGTTTTAATTCGTCGCTGCTTGCATGAGGATCACTAACATGAACCTGCAAAGAATAAGATTGCAATTCTTTTATAATATCAGCCACTTTTGAATTACGGATATCGCTGACATTCTCTTTGAAAGTAGCGCCCATCACTAAAACTTTTGCGTTCTTCACATCGCTGGTGTGTTGAATGATATGCCTTAAAACTTTCCGGGCCACATGCCCCGCCATTCCATCATTAATTACACGGCCCGCAAGAATTACCTGTGAATCGTAACCCAATTTTTGCGATTTATACGTCAGGTAGTAAGGATCTACACCAATACAGTGGCCACCTACAAGACCCGGTTGAAATTTTAAAAAATTCCATTTGGTTCCTGCCGCTGCCAGTACTTCAAAAGTATTGATCCCCATTTTATCGAAAATGATTGAGAGCTCATTCATCAATGCAATGTTGATATCTCGCTGTGTATTTTCAATTATTTTTGCTGCCTCTGCTACTTTGATGGAAGAAGCACGGTGAACACCCGCCTTCACTACCAACTCATAAACTTTGGCAATAGTTTCCAAACTTTCCCCATCACAGCCACTTACCACTTTTACGATGCTCGAAAGCGTATGTTCCTTATCTCCCGGATTTATTCTTTCAGGAGAATAACCTAATTTAAAATCATCACACATTTTCAATCCGGATAAATTTTCAATTACAGGAAGACAATCTTCCTCGGTGCAACCGGGATAAACAGTACTTTCGAAAACTACATAATCTCCTTTCTTAACCACCTTTCCCATAGTTTCACTTGCTCTAATCACCGGAGTAAGATTTGGAATATTATGTTTGTCCACTGGTGTTGGAACTGCTACAATAAAGAAATTCGCTTCGCGAAGTTTGTCAAGACTATTCGTGAATTCTATATCACAACCCTCAAAAGCAGTTGAATCTAGTTCTTTGCTTGGATCAACCCTATTCTGCATTAACTTTATTCTGTCAGCATTGATATCAAAACCGATTACAGAAATTCTCTTCGCAAATTCCAATGCTATTGGCAATCCAACATATCCAAGGCCAATTACAGCAAGCTTTTTCTTTTTATCCAAAAGTTCCTGGTACATCAAATTTATTTTTAGTTTTATTTTTTATTTAAATGCCTTTAGAATGCAGAATTTTAAATCATGTTAAAGATTATCTTTTACTCGCAAACTCTTTTGGAAGCTTAAACCAATCTTCTTCAGGAAGCGATTTAAAATATTCATAAGTAATTTTCAATCCTTCAGCCCGGTTCACTTTGGGTTCCCAGTTCAGCAGATTTTTTGCCTTGGTAATATCAGGTTGCCTTTGTTTGGGATCATCCTGGGGCAATGGTTTGTAAACTATTTTTTGCTTTGCTCCTGTAAGTTTGATTACTTCCTCTGCAAAATCTTTTAAAGTGATTTGATCGGGGTTTCCAATATTTACCGGCATTGAATAATCGCTCATTAACAAACGATAAATACCTTCTACCAAATCATCCACATAACAAAAACTTCTTGTCTGACTTCCGTCACCAAAAACCGTTAAATCTTCGCCCCGCAAAGCCTGGCCGATAAATGCAGGTAACGCTCTTCCGTCGTTGAGCCGCATACGAGGTCCATAAGTATTAAATATCCTCACAATCCTGGTATCCAAACCATGAAAGGTATGATAAGCCGTAGTGATCGCTTCCTGAAAACGTTTGGCTTCATCATATACGCCACGCGGCCCAACCGGGTTTACGTTTCCCCAATAGTCTTCCGTTTGTGGATGAACCAGCGGATCTCCATACACTTCACTTGTAGAAGCCACTAAAATTCTTGCTTTTTTCGCCAATGCCAATCCCAGGCAATTATGGGTTCCCAGTGAACCAACTTTTAAAGTTTGAATAGGAATTTTTAAGTAATCGATCGGGCTTGCAGGTGAGGCAAAATGTAATATATAATCCAACTTGCCTGGAACATGAATAAACTTTGAAACATCGCAATGATAAAATTCAAAATTCTCCAACTTAAAAAGATGTTGAATATTTTTCAGATCACCGGTAATCAGGTTGTCCATCCCAATCACGTGCATTCCCTCTTTGATAAACCTGTCACAAAGATGAGAACCGAGAAACCCGGCTGCACCGGTGATCAGAATTCTTTTTTGATCAGAAGATGATTTATTTATTTCCATTTATTATAGTAATTAAACCGATATGAGTACTTAAGCCAAGTAAAATTTTACAGAATTTAAATTTACAGTGAATCAACAAATGAAGCAGCATCTTATTTCAGAATCCGTAATTAACTATCAACCCTTTACTACTTTTCTGCCTATACTTTCATAATGAAACCCGCTTTCTTCCATCTGGTATAATTCAAATAAATTTCTTCCGTCGAAGATCACATCATTTTTTAAAAGTGATTTTATTTTGGTAAAATCAGGAGTTCTGAATTCACTCCACTCTGTTGCAATGATTAATGCATCTGCATCTTTCAAAGCATCGTATTGATTATCGGCAAAAGATATTATATCTCCCAATTCTTTTTTAACGTTGGCCATTGCTTCCGGGTCATAAACAGCAACAGAGGCATCCGCGGCAAGTAGCTCTTTAATAATTTTTAATGCGGGCGCTTCACGTATATCGTCAGTATTTGGTTTAAATGCCAATCCCCATAAAGCAAATTTTTTGCCTTTAAGATTATTTTTAAAATACTTTTTTATTTTAGGCAGCAAATGAACTTTCTGGTTTTCATTTACCTTCATCACTGCCTCCAAAATTTTAAATTCATAATCCACCTTGTGAGAAGATTTAGCCAATGCCTGAACATCCTTTGGAAAACAACTTCCGCCGTATCCGATTCCCGGAAATAAAAATCTTCTTCCAATCCTGTCATCACTTCCCATCCCTTTTCGTACTTTATCAACATCTGCACCCAATCTTTCACATAGCTGGGCAATTTCATTCATGAAAGAAATTTTGGTAGCTAAAAAAGAATTAGCTGCATATTTTGTAAGTTCCGCGGATCTTTCATCCATATAAATTACCGGGTTTCCCTGGCGTACAAAGGGCGCATACAATTCACCTAAAATCTTTTTAGCTTTTTCTGAAGAAGTACCAATGACAACCCGATCGGGTTTCATAAAATCTTCCACTGCCACACCTTCGCGCAAAAATTCAGGATTACTTACTACATCAAATAATTTTTCAGCATTTTCTGTTCCGGCTTCTTTAGCGCTTTTTAAAACCACCTGCTTTACTTTATCTGCCGTTCCAACAGGCACTGTACTTTTATCAATGATGATTTTATAAGAGCCTTTCTTTAAAAGGCCTCCGATTTTATCTGCCACATCCAAAACATACCGCAGATCTGCGGAACCATCTCCATCTGGAGGCGTGGGCAAAGCAAGAAAGATCACTTTGGCATTCTTGATTCCATTCGCAAGTGAAGTTGTAAATTTTAGACGCCCTTCTTTACTGTTTCTTTCAAACAGTTTTTCAAGGCCGGGTTCAAAAATGGTAATTTGCCCGGAAGATAATTTTTTTACTTTTTCTTCATCGATATCTACACATATCACATTGTTTCCTGTTTCTGCAAAACAAGTGCCTGTAACTAATCCTACATATCCCGTTCCGATAACTGCAATATTCATTTTTTATTTATTTACGTATTCTAACACTTTTTTGGTGATATAATTTAGTTGTTCCTCATCAAGTTCAGTATGCATAGGCAATGAAATTACCCTATGCGTAAGCCAATCTGTTTTTTCCAAATCATAATCTGCTCCGCCAAATTTTGCGAACATATTTTGTTTATGCGCAGGCACCGGGTAATAGATCATCGAAGGAATATTATTTTCTGCTAAAAACGCCTGAAGCCCGTCCCTAAAGCTTTCGGGGCTTTCTACGTTTTCCAATATCAGTGTATACTGGTGGAAAACGTGTTTAGAATAATCCGAGCGAAAAGGAGTAGTGATTTTATCATTCTCTTTAAACGCATTATCATAAAAGTCCGCCGCTTTTCTTCTTGCTTCAATATAGCCATCCAATAACGGTAATTTAATATTTAATATTGCTGCCTGCAATGCATCCAAACGCGAATTGCATCCCACTATTTCATGATAATATCTTTTCTTCTGCCCATGGTTGGCAATCATTTTTAATTTGTCTGCAAGCGCATCGTCATTGGTGCAGATGGCGCCTCCATCTCCATAACAACCTAAATTCTTGCTGGGAAAAAAAGAAGTGCAACTTATATTGCCAATACTTCCTGTCTTTTTTGTGGTGCCGTTTTTAAAAGTAAAATCACTGCCGATTGATTGGGCATTATCTTCTATCACGTATAAATTATGCTCATTGGCAATGGCCATTATTTCTTCCATCTGGCAAGACTGACCATATAAATGAACCGGAACGATCGCTTTTGTTTTGGGCGTAATGGCTTTTTTTATCGCCCCGGGATCTATGCAAAATGTTTTAGTATCTACTTCTACAAAAACGGGTTTTAATTTTAATAACGCGATCACTTCGGTAGTAGCTACGTAAGTAAAAGAAGGTGTGATCACCTCATCACCTGGTTGAAGATCAAGCGCCATCATCGCAATTTGCAAAGCATCTGTTCCGTTAGCACACGGAATTACATGTTTTACTCCAAGATATTTTGCAAGTTTATTGGCGAATTCATTTACCTGCGGGCCACCGATAAAAAGGGCACTATCAAGAACGCCGGCAACAGCAGCGTCTATCTCCTCTTTTATGTGAAGATATTGCTGCTTTAAATCCACCATGTGTATAGGTTTCATAAGGCTTTTTTTTAACGGGTGCAAAGATAGGGATTGAAAAAGAATTAAATTTATTTGTGTTAAGAACCGGCATCGAAACGATTTGCAGCAGACCAACTTTTAATTGAGATTCCTGTTTTAAAAATTTGACTTTAGATTTGTAACTAAAACAATTACTTTTTGATCATCTTTTACCATCTCTTCCTGATCGTATACAAAGCGGGAATTTACTTTGTTTCTTTTTGGAACAAGAAAGCAAAACTTTGGATCAGTGGCCGGAAAAACACTTTTGAAAAGTTAGAAAAAATCGTTGCCGGTTTAAAAAACGAAAAAGTTGTCTGGATGCATTGCGCCAGTCTTGGCGAATTTGAGCAAGGAAGGCCGGTGTTGCAAAAAATAAAAGATGAGTTTTCGGATGCATTCATCGTTATCACTTTTTTTTCTCCTTCGGGGTTTGAAATCATAAAAAACAATAAAGATTTTAAAAATATTTTTTACCTGCCAATGGATTCTAAAATACATGCCCAAAAATGGCTGAGAATATTAAAGCCTCAACTTGTCCTTTGGGTAAAATATGAATATTGGCATTATTATCTGGAAGAAATAAAAAAAAGAGATATTCCTTTATTAATGGTTTCCGGCATTTACAGAAGCAACCAAACCTTCTTTAAATGGTACGGCGGTTTTTACCGGAATATGCTCAAATCATTCGCTCATTTTTTTGTTCAGAATGAAAGTTCTAAAGAGCAATTGGGAAAATTAGTTGAGCTTGAGAAAATAACCGTTTCAGGAGACACAAGATGTGACCGTGTGATTAATATTGTCAAAAATTTTACGGACGTTGAAGGTATTGCGGATTTCTGTGGAGACAGTGAAGTTATAGTTGCAGGCAGTACGTGGGAAGAAGATGAAGCAGAGTGGACTCATTATGTAAGATCTCACCCCCAAATAAAATTTATCATCGCGCCTCACGAAGTGGATGAAGAAAATCTACAGGATGTAAAAAAAGAATTTGAAGGTTCGGCTTTTTATTCGGAATGGATTGAGGAAAGACAACCGCTAACTGACAACCGACAACCTAATTGCCTGATCATCGATAACATCGGAATGCTTTCACGTTTATATCATTACGCCACTTTAACCTACGTGGGTGGCGGTTTTGGCTATGACGGGCTTCATAACATATTAGAAGCTGCGGTGTTTGGCAAGCCGGTTATTTTCGGGCCTGAATTTGATAAAAATTTTGAAGCAGAAGAATTGATTGAATGCGGCGGGGCCATCTCTATTGACAATGCATTAGAATTGGAAAAGGTAGTCGATGACCTCTTCAACAACACGAAAGAATTATCATCAAGAAGTATTGCGGCTAAAAATTACGTTTATAAAAATGCGGGAGCAACCGATAAAATAATTTCGTTTATCAAAACGAAAAACCTGCTTTAGTAAACAAATAAAAGCAGAAATATTAGTTATTAGTTTGTTTACTGCTCAATCTGAAAAGTCAATCTTATTTTTCATTCAGCAACTGGTTAACTATCCGGTCAAACTCTTTTTTAAATTTTGTATACTCATCCCCTGTTGCAGGGCCACTAAAACCGCTGTCAATTTTTTGGATATTTCCTTTTTTGCTAACAAAAATAATAGTAGGAAAAGCTTTTATTTGTTCAAGCTGAGGTAAAGTTTTTTCTGTTTTCAATGAATCAGAAACTGCCACTCCTGTTATCAAAACAGGGTATTTCACATTCAACCTTTTTTCAAAGGGCATTAATGCCTGCTGTGAACTTTTGAAATCAGTAGTTCGCTCGTAAGCCAGCCCAATTATTTCAATTCCTCTCTTATGATTTTTATTGTAGTAAGCACTTAAAAATTTTGTTTCATCCATACAGTTGGGGCACCATGAACCCAATAACTGAACCACCACTACTTTGCCTTTAAATCTCTTATCATTGATTGAAACAGGTTTTCCGGTCTTGCTATCATGAAAAGTGAAATTTAATTTACTTGCGCCTGGTTTTAATTTAGTCTCGTCAAAACCACTTGCCGGTTTCGCCTTTTCATTTCTAACTGCACTCCAGCTTTCTGTTCCTGTTGCGCCGGAATAAAACATGCCGCCCGAGATTTTATTTTCATTATCAATTTTTGCTGTTAATAAATAAGCATTTGCGCCATCAAAAGTCGAAAGTTTTAAAGTGTCACCTGTAACTACTCCTTCGAGAAAACGAAAGTCGCCGGTGGGGTCAAGAAAAGTACCAGTAACATGAGAGCCTTGTTGTTTAAACTCAGCAACAAAGGTTGAAGTCTTTTTATTGTTTTTGTAAAAATCGGAAACCCATCTACCTGAAATATCAGCAAACGGCGCAGAGGTAACTTCAAACCTTTTTGCATTAAATATCGCTTTGAATGGCAATCTTAATATTCTTTCTCCGTAATGTTTTATCCATTCACCTTCCAGATTTCCTTTATTAGTAATTCTTGCTTTAAACCCGGATTCAAAAAAAGGAAGCTCAATAAAAACAGAATCAGCAAGTATTTCAACGCTATCAACCAAAAGATGTTCTTTACCGTTAATGATATAAATAATTTTTTTTCCTGCACTGTCCTCCGATTGAAAATTAAAAACAATTTCTTTTCCATCCGTTCTTTCTATTGTTGCTCTCCAAATACCGTTTTTTAATTCAAGAGGTTTGGAAAATCCAAAAACAGAAAATATTGAAAGGGTGGAAAAAATAAGGATTGGAAAAAACTTACTAAAGAAATAACATCTCCTTTTCATCATCATTTTTTGATTTTTTGTAAACACAGTAAAAGAACTTTTATGTCTGTATTTTATTTTACTGAATATTAAAATACCCTCTTTAATTTTTCGCAATCTTTTTATAACTGACAGCAATTCCTTTTATCAATGAAGAACTAAAACCCTGGTGTTCCATTTCGTTTAAACCTGCTATGGTACAACCTTTAGGAGTAGTAACTTTATCGATTTCCTGCTCGGGATGTGTTCCTTTTTGTAATAATAATTCTGCGGCTCCTTTTACCGTTTGTGCAACGATAAGACTGGCAGTAGCCACATCAAATCCTATCTCAATTCCACCCTGAATACTTGCACGAATGAATCGCATCGCGTAAGCCGTACCACATGCACCAAGGATAGTTGCAGCTTCCATCAATTTTTCGTCTATAACAGTTACTTTACCAACCGGTGTAAATATTTTTTCCACAAAATTAATCTGCTCCTCTGTTGCATTTGTATAGCTAAGGCACGTCATACTCTGTTCGATAGAAATAGCGGTATTCGGCATTGCCCTGAAAACCGGAATATTCTTTTTAATAATTTCCTGTATTTCAGAAATCAAAACGCCGGTAACCACCGAAACCAAAATATGTTTTTGCGTAAGTTTCATTTTAAAACTTTGCAACACATCGCTTACCTGGTAAGGCTTAACAGCAAGAATTACCAATTCACTATTGCGCACCGCTTCTGCATTATCAGAAATTATTTTTACGCCTTTTTCTTTTAATTTTTGAAGAGTTTCAACCCTTCTTTTAGTAATTATAATGTCTGAAGGGGCACAAAATTTACTTTTTAATAATCCTTCTGCAATAGCAGAACCAAGGTTTCCGCCACCGATGATTGCAATTTTTTTGTTCATACTCTTATTTTTTATAGAAGAATTTTTCATCCTACTTTTTTACAAAGATGAAAAGGGAAGCCGTAAAAACAAATTTAGTTTTAAAAAACCGGACAAAGTGTTTGCTGCCGGTTACCATTAAAGGTATTGTAGTAACCTTTGTATAATAGATTAAATTCGTCGGCGCCAAAAGAATGGTTGTAATTTTTTAAAGAAGAAGTGGTTACATCGTAACTAAAAGTGAAACGCATATGATTAATCTCTAAACCTATCATCGGAATAATTGCATCATTGTAACGATAAAATAACCCCCCGATAACTTGTTTAGCGCCATGACCAGAAAGATTATAAGCCGCGCTCATTCCTGCTGTCAGTTCACTGGAGGTTGCCATTCTTGTATAAAAAGCTGCAGGATTAATAATGACCTGGCTATTTACCTTAATAATACCATTAATAAACCCTATGTGTCTCATATCGAGCCTGCTGGCATTACCATCGCCAAAAAAAGTTTCTTTGGGCCTGTTGACATGATGAATAGAATAGCCTGCATTTATATAAATATCCTGCGTAGGGAAATAGGCATAATTAATTCCCACCTGCATATCGAAATAACTTACACTGTTATTTAATAGTTGAACAGAAGTAGGCAAAGTCGCATCAAAAAACTGGCCGTCGAACTGGTCCGGAAAAGTGAGTTTACTTTGATCGATTCTTTTATTGGCCCATCCTACATTAAAACCTGCGGTGAGCAAACTACTTTCACCAAGCATTTGATGATAAGCGATAGAGCCATAAATTTTGGTTGAAGTAAGGCTTCCGCTTCCTGCAACATCACGTAAAATAACACCGCCTAATCCCATCCAGCCTGTTTCAATCCTATCCCTGAAAACCTGCGCATCCCCATAAATACTCATGGTTTTGTAAGGAACAGACATGATATTCGAATATTGATTTCGGTACGATGCCCCCAGACGGTAATCAGCATCAGGAATAAAACCGGTATTTGCAGGATTGGTAAGTAATGGATTATTGAAGAACTGTGAAAAATGCAAATCCTGCCCAAAGGATTTGTTCAATCCAATTAGAAGGAAATAAAAGGGAAATAGAAAAAATATCTTAAAATTCGTTTTCATTCGTTTTAACGTAATAATGTAATATCACCGGTTTTCGTTACTTTTTGTCCACTCGAAAAAGTTACCGAAAGTGTATAAGTATATACATCCATTGGTTGCAATTTTCCATTGAAAGTTCCATCCCAACCACTTTTCAAACTATTGCTTTCATATACTTTCTGTCCCCAACGATTATAAATGGACCACATCATTTCTTTAATACCAAAACCTACTACTCTTATAATACTGTTCGCACCAAATTTCCCGGGAGTAAAGGCACTTGGAACATCTACCAAAGGCCTCACAAGGGAGCTAACATCTAAACAAGTATCATCGCTGCAACCAAAGTTATTAGCTGCATTAAGACAAACGGTATAAGTACCAGTGGCATTAAAAAGGTGTTTCGGATTTTCAAGAGTTGAAGTATCGCCATCCCCAAAATTCCATGTATAATGCGTTGCTCCAATCGATTGATTTATAAAATTGGTAAAAGTATTTTCCTTTGGCACCAAAGGATTATACGTAAATGCAGCAATGGGGATCGGGCTTACTGTAATTGTAAATGAAGAATCATCAATTTTGTTACAGGAAGAAGAATCGAATGCAGTTAACTTAACTATATAAGAACCAACTTTTGTATAAAGATGCGTTGGATTATCTTGTGTAGAAGTAGAACCGTCGCCAAAATCCCAAAGAAAACTAATACCCCCAAGCGAATTATTTTCAAAAACTGCATTATAAGGAACACAGCCTGCAGATGGTGTTGCAAATGACGCTTTCACCTCGGGTGAAAGTCGGACCGTTTTTATTGTATCGTCTGGCGAATTACAATATGTACTGTCATTGATGGAGAGGGTTACCTGGTATGTTCCCGGACCTGCAAATGTATGGTTGACCGGATTTTGAGATTGAGTTACTAAAGGAGTGTTATCTCCAAAATCCCATGTAAATATGCCAGGCTGAAAACTACCACGCGTGGGTTGGGAAGTATTGGTAAAATTATAGCTGAGATTAGTACAAGGTTGTAATTTTTGAGAAATAAAATCGAGGTTGGCTTTATTATTTCCTGCACGAATAGTTTTGTAAGATGTATCTGCAATATTGCAGGTTGTGCTATCAATTGATACCAGCATCACAGGATATTTGCCTATATTCTGATAAACGTGAGAGGTCGCAGGTACAGTGGTTGTGTCGCCGGTACCATCGCCAAAATACCAATAATAAAGCTTTCCTTTTTTCAGTGTATCCGAAAAATCAACCTGTAAGGGCACACATCCGGAAGTATCATTTGAAACGCCATTAATTGAAGTATGCAATCCTGATCGCACACCGGCAAAATCCATTTCTATTTTCAGCATTCCAAGATTACATTCACCATTCTGCCCAAGTGATTGATTAGATCTTGACCATGCGCCGGGAGTTCCGGGAAAAGCAACACTTTTGAAGCAATTGGCACAAATGGCCTGGTAAATAACACCATTCTTATCAAACCTACTGGTTCCTCCATCTACATGATCACCAAAAGTAATAGGGCTTGTTCTGCCGGGAGGGTCTTCCTGGCCGAAAAAAGTTCCATATAATTGAGAAGCTGCATCCTTTTGTAAAACGAAGAAATAAAAATCACTGCCTGAAGCGTCAGTCTGAGGCTTGATTGCATCAGGTGTAACCGGAAGCCCTTTTGTATTGCCGGAAGAAAAGCCGTTGTTAGATTTACCTCCCCAACCGGAAACGTATACGTTTTCGCAACGGTCAACTAAAAAGGCGGTAGGTGAAATATTTGGAACCTGCGAATTAGGTGAACCAAAGACCGTTGAATAAATAAAACCAGACAGGTCTGGTTTTATTTTCGAAATAAACTGTTTTCCTCCCTGGTTTGAATAGGCAGCATTTATTACTTTCATGTTACCCTCAGAAGTGCCCATTACATAAATAAAACCGAATTTATCCGTTTCAATGCCATATATCTGATCAGCTTTATCAGTTCCTATATATGTTCCACGAACAGCGGCTGTGCCTGTATTATTCAATTCCACCACAAAGCCATCACATGGATCTGTCCCATTTCCACCAGAGCCGCTTAAAGATGCATTAGCCGGTTTAATTACATTTGCCGTCGGGATGTTATTAAAAAAATCAGCGCTGGCAGTACCACCGGCTACATATACGTTGCCGGTACTGCCAAAGGTTAAAACATAAGCGGCATCATTATCACTTCCTCCAATTAGAGTGCTGAATAAAAGACTATTGCAATCCGGATTTATTTTTAATACCACTGCATCTTGTTTACCTTTCAATTTTGTTTGAAAAGCACCAGTAGTGGTTGGGAAAGCCCCCGAAGAAATACTGTTACCTCCGGAAGAACTACACGATGCTACATAAATATTGTTTGATCCATCTAATAACACTTCGCTGCGAGCATCATCCCCGTAATTTCTTTTAAGTGATTGCAAAAAGTTACTATGATCGTCTGCAATATTAACCCCATCATCACCAGTTCCGCCAATCCTCATAGAACCAATAATGTCACTACCGGTTGAGTTCAGTTTGGTTACAACGATGTCATATCCGCCACCGGTGCCAACTTTTCCACTAGCAGGTTTTACAGGGTAATTACTTGAATTGGTTCTGCCCGCAATAATCAAATTTCCCTGAGGATCTTCTATAAGGCTATGTGGTTGATCAGCCCCGCTTCCACCAATATAGGTTGCATAAATGCGGTTGCGGCCATCCGGAGAAAGTTTGATAATAGCAATATCGAAATCGCCATTAAAAGATTTTTCGTAAGCCCCCGTGGAAACAGGGAATCCAATACCAAAAGCAATTCCTCCACCATAAAAAGAACCATCTTTGCCATAAGTAGCAGTAAATCCCCAGTTATCTGCAGTACTCCCGGAATAGCTAAAAAATATCAAAGTAGGATCGATGATCAAAGTTTGGTTGGGAGAGTAATCTTTCACTTTAAATTTAACCACATCTCCTTTGATGATATATTGACAATCCAATTCCTTTTTTTGATTATCAATAACCTGGTACGTATAAGGCTTAAGCTCTTTATTAATCCCAAGTGATGTAGAGATGTGCAATTCACGATTTTTTATTGACAGCTTTTTAGGCCCGGTATATTTCATTTCAATATCTCCTATCTTAGCTCCGGGATTTATAATAAAATCATATTTTAAATTGCCGGAAGCATCTGTATAATACCGCAAATCAATATTCGGATAAATATTTTTGTAAGTTACACCAAGATAGATTTTACAATTAGATCCCCACTTAGACGGATCATTTCCAATAAAATAATTATTGACTGATGGAATAATTTTGTCCGGCACAATTACAGGCTTTTGTGAATTTAAAAATCGGACTGAGTAAGAATCTGTTCTGACAGAATCATTTTCCTGTTGCCTGTTTGCTGTGGCCTTAGAATTGCCTTCATGCATTCTCACTTTCACATTTTCAACATCATCAGGATTGTACTGAGCAACAGTAAATCCCTTATCAGTTAAAAAGAAAGATCCGCTTCCTGCACTACTCATAAATTTAACCTTATGATCCCACTGTCCTTTATTCTCTATAAATTCAACTTGTGCCTGCAAATTTTCAGAAAAAAGAAAAGTGGTCGCAAGAATAAAAATAAAGTAAGAATATTGTTTTACTAGTTTCAAGAAATTATTTTTTATCATGAATTAATTACGATAAATTAATTTAAAGGTTCCGGATATTAAATTTAAGGGTCACAGAAAGCAATTGAGAAACAGGAAATAAATTTACGAAACAATTGGAAGAAGAGTAAGAAATTAATTTTCTGTTTTTCAATTTAATAGCTTCTTAACATAACCATTTTATCTAAATAATTACGATATTTTACTCCAGGCAGTTTTAGCCTTTTCACCTTCCAAAAAAGCTTTCAGGCAATGGTTTTCATTAGAGGACAATGTAGGATCTTCAGAGATAATTTTTTCAGCAGTCAACCTTGCAGCTTCCAGAATTTTTCTATCCTCCACAATATTAGCCAATTTAAAATTAAGTAAGCCACTTTGCCGGGTCCCTTCTATATCTCCGGGGCCTCTGATTTCCAAATCTTTCTCCGCAATTTTAAAACCATCATTGGTTTCGCACATAATTTTCAAACGTTGTTTTGCTTCAGCAGACAATTTTACTTTAGTTGACAAAACACAATAACTTTTTTCGCCTCCCCTTCCTACTCTTCCCCTCAATTGATGCAATTGCGGAAGCCCAAATTTTTCGGCACTTTCAATTACCATCACCGTTGCATTTGGAACGTTTACACCTACTTCTATCACTGTTGTAGAAACCATTATATGAGTATCGCCCTTAACAAAACGATCCATATTCGTTTGCTTTTGCGCAGATTTTTGCTTTCCATGAACCATACTTATATAATATTTTGGTTCAGGAAAGTAAGCTTTCACTTCTTCATAACCACGCATCAGGTCTTCAAAATCAAGTTTGGCCGACTCTTCAATCAAAGGATAAATAATATAAGCCTGCCTTCCCCGTTCTATTTCAGATTTAATAAAGTTCATTACCTGCGGCCTGGTATATTCCATTCTGTGGACAGTCTGTATCGGAATTCTTCCCGGCGGCATTTCATCCATTATGCTATAGTCAAGATCCCCGTAAGCAGTAAGGGCCAGCGTACGGGGAATTGGTGTTGCAGTCATTACAAGGATGTGCGGATTCAATTCATTTTTATCCCAAAGCTTTGCTCTTTGAGCCACTCCGAAACGATGTTGTTCATCGACAATTGCCAGGCCGAGATTTTTAAACTGTACTACATCTTCAATCAAGGCATGTGTTCCTGTTAATATCGTAATTTCTCCCTCCAGGGTTGCTTTTAAAGTCTCTCTTTTCTCCTTTGCTGTTGATGAACCGGTAAGAATCCCAATTTTTACAGGAATATTTTGCAACATGCTCTTCAATCCCTCAAAATGCTGGCGTGCCAATATTTCTGTAGGAGCCATGAAACAACTTTGATATCCGTTATCTGCGGCAATAAGCATAGCCATTAGCGCTACCATTGTTTTTCCGCTACCCACATCACCCTGTAAAAGCCGGTTCATTTGTTTGCCACTTCCAACATCTTTCCTGATCTCTTTCAATACTCTTTTTTGCGCACCTGTTAATTCAAACGGAAGATGGTTGGTATAAAAATCATTAAAGAGATCGCCTACCTTGGAAAACACATGACCTTTAGAAAACGTATTTCTTTTAAATCGCAATAAGCCCATCCGTAATTGAGAGATAAAAAGCTCTTCAAATTTTAATCTTTTAACCGCATTTTCATAGTCAGCTTTTGAAGCCGGGAAATGAATATTTTTTATAGCGTCAAATCTTTTTATCAAATGAAATTTCGCCAAAATATCAGCAGGAATATTTTCAGGAATATCTTTTTCAGAAAGTAATTGCAATAGGGTAAAAGTCAACTTCCCCATTTGTCTGCCACCCATTGCTTTTGCTTTCAATTTTTCAGTAGCCGGATATACAGGTTCCAGGAAATTTTTAGCTTCTTTATTCGCCTCTGTAAGCAATTCTGTTTCGGGATGAGTAATCTGAGGCGTGTTCATAAAAAATCCTGCTTTACCAAAAACAAGGTATGGCGCTCCTATGTGCAAACTTTTTTGTATCCAGTTTACACCCTGAAACCATACCAATTCAAGTTCTCCGGTTCCATCATAAAGTGTGGCTACCAATCTTCTGCCACGCCTTTCTCCCAAAGTTTCTACTGAAGTAAGCTTCCCTTTTACCTGCACATATTCGGTTTCAGAATTTATTTTAGATATAGGTGTTATTTGAGTGCGGTCAATATGACGAAATGGGAAATATTGAAGCAAATCGTTAAATGTATAAATCCCTGCTTCCTTTTTTAAAATGTCACCTCTTAAAGGACCAACACCTTTTAAATATTCTATCGGGCTATTTAATATGGAAGCTGAATTAGAAATAATGATTGCCTTTTCGATGAAATGAATTACACAAATATAACAAGATGTAACAAGAGAATTTTAAAAGGTAAAATGATCTCGCTCTTTAAAATTGCACAATAAAATGTAAAAAAATCAGTTTTAAATAAACATTAAAAAAAATTATTTTTTTTTGTTAAAACAACTTTAAATTGGCTAAAAATGGCCGTAGAAGAAGATTTTAATAAAATAGAAATAGTAAATTCGTGAGCATTTAAAAAATTCAAAACCTATTTTTTAAATCAAATCGCCCGGCTAACAGGCAACATTAACCCAAAGAAACACCTTTTGATCCAGTGTTTTTTTGTTTATTTTAAAACCACAAAACACCACTTGAAAAATCTATGAAGAACTTACTACCGCTACGCCTGCTTTTTCTCTGTTTAATTTCTTTGGCTTTTACTTTTGCAAGGTTTAAACCTGCACCGTTAACTGTGAAAACGACAGTTGCAAAAAAGTATAGCCCCGCAAATCCGGATATTACTAACAAATTGCTTATTTACGATAGTCTACAATTGAACTCCCTCGGGTTATCAAAACAAGCATTTGTTGAGGGTATGAAGGGATATAATATTTTACTTTCACAGGGAAAGCTGAATAATGATAATATATTATCCATTGTAGATTTCAGTCTGCCATCTACTCAAAAACGTTTGTTTGTAATAGATCTTGAAAACTATAAATTACTTTTTAATACGTATGTGGCGCATGGGCGCAATTCAGGAAAAGAATATGCCAACCGTTTTTCCAACTCGCCCAAAAGCCACATGAGTAGCCTCGGTTTTTATGTAACGCAGGATACTTATTATGGAGAAAATGGGCTTTCTTTAAGGCTTGAAGGTGAAGAAAAAGGAATTAATGACAATGCCGAAAGTCGTGCAATTGTTATTCATCCTGCTGCTTATGTAAGCGAAAGAACCGTAAAATCTCTTGGTTATTTAGGCAGAAGCTATGGTTGCCCGGCGATACCCCAGAAGGTTGCAGCCCCTATCATTAAAACCATCAAAGACGGATCATGCTTTTTTGTGTACAGCGATAACCAAAAATACATTTTACGATCACCATTGTTACAATCGCGTTCTTAAATATTTTGATCCCGCTTTTTGCGGGATTTTTTTTCTATAGTTGAACCAACTTCTTTAATTAAAAACAGGTGTTTGGCAGTAAAACAATAAATAATGGAGATTTTTATTTTATCCGGATTCGTATTATTCTAAATTTAATTTATTTTAGACGCTAAATTGGCCAATAAATGAATAAACCAAAGATCGCGTTTGTTACCGGCGGCTATTCCGGTGAAGCTGAAATTTCTTATCTGTCGGCAAAAACGATAGAAAAAAATATTGATCCGGAAAAGTTTGACTATTATAAAATTGATATTACACCAAAAGGTTGGTTTTATGAATATAAGAATGGAAAAACTGAAGTAGATAAAAATGATTTTTCAATCATCGTTGACCAACAAAAAATACATTTTGAGGCGGTTTTGATCGGTATTCATGGAACGCCTGGCGAAGACGGAAAATTGCAGGGATATTTTGATATGCTTGGCCTTCCTTACACTTCATGCAATTGCGCCATTTCAGCACTTACTTTTAATAAAAGATATACAGTGGCGGTGGCTTCCTTTGCCGGAATTAAAGTAGCTAATTCAGTATTATTATTTAAAAATACCTATCAAAGCCCGGATGAATTAGTTAAAAATTTAAAATTTCCGGTCTTCGTGAAGCCTAATAATGGCGGATCAAGTATTGGCATGAGCAAAGTGAATTCTCCTTCAGAAGAATTAGGCGTAGCCATCCAAAAAGCTTTTAAAGAAGACGACCAGGTTTTGGTAGAGGAATTTATCAAAGGAAGAGAATTAACGATTGGTGTTTTTAAATCAAAAGGAAAGATCATTCCTTTACCAATCACTGAGATCATAACCAAAAAAGAGTTTTTTGATTATGAAGCAAAATATCTTGGCGCCAGCCAGGAAATAACACCTGCCGAAGTAACAGATGATATTGCCCTGCAAATAAAAGAGCAGGCGATAAAAATTTATCAAATTTTTAATTGCCGTGGAATTGTAAGGATAGACTTTATTTATAACGAGGAAGACCATCAACCCTACATGCTGGAAATAAACACTGTACCCGGTCAAACTGAAGCCAGCCTTGTTCCCCAGCAGGTAAAAGTAATGGGTTGGACATTGATGGATTTTTATACGGCGTTACTGGAGGAATGTTTACCTGCTTAAATTTATTAAATTGCAACACTTTATTTTTTCACTTATACATGTACCGTGTTTAGATTTATCGCAAGACAAAGTTTTTTAGTGAATCTGCTGGCAGCCATAGCTTTAATATTCTTGCTTGGGCTTTTATTTTTTCAGTCACTCGGCTGGATCACACATCATGGAGAATCTTTAAAAGTACCTTCTGTTATCGGAAAAAATGTAGACAGTGCAACTGATTTTTTAGAAAATAAAGGCTTTGATGTAATTATCACCGATTCACTGTACAATGACAGCCTGCCTTTAAATACTGTTAAAAAACAATTACCCGATCCGGGCGCAACTGTGAAAGTGAACCGTACGGTTTTTTTAAATGTGAATCCCACTACTTTACCAATGATTGAAATGCCCAACCTTGAAGGATTGAGTTACCGTTTTGCTGTAGATAAACTCACCAAAAATCATCTGGAATTGGGCGACACTACTTATCGTCCTAATTTTATGAAAGGATCAGTTTTGGAACAGGATTACAAGGGCAAAAAGATAACCTTTGGCTCAAAGATAAAGTGGGGCTCCAAAATCGATTTAGTTATTGGTGGCGGACTTGAAGCTGTACAGATTCCTGTGCCGGATTTAACAGGTTTAACGGTACAAGACGCAAGATCCCTACTGGCAAGTAAAGGCATTTTGTTGGCAGCTATACTTACAACCGGGAATATTACAGATACTTCAAACGCTTATATTTACAGGCAAAACCCTGGAGTATATGATTATAACAGTTCACCAAATTATATTCAGCCCGGACAAACAATGGACATCTGGATACAGGCAGAACGTCCCGCAATTGATAGCTTAAAAACCGATAGTTCTCAACTCATAAAACAATAAATAATATGATGAATATTTCTCCTGAAGAAGTAAAAGAAAGGCTGGACAAAGGCGAAAAACTAAATCTTGTAGATGTAAGACAGCCTGAAGAAATAGCTGAATATAACATTGGGGGAGTTGCACTTCCTTTAGGAAACATTCAAAACATGCAAATTGAAGACATTGAAGACCTTAAAAACAAGGAAGTAATCTTGTATTGCCGTAGCGGACAAAGGAGTGGTATTGCCGCAATGATATTAGAGCAAATGGGCTTTTCCAATACAAAAAACCTAACAGGTGGAATGTTGGCCTGGCGCGAAAAGTTTAATCAATAAGCAATTATCCTACTCAACTTATAGATATTTAAAGCGCCTGAAAGTTGCTGCATTCTGTACCTTTGGCCGTAATTTTAAAAAAATATGACGGTTCTTCTCTTTTCTCTCATCGTTTTAGCCGGATCATTTTTAGCCGGATTAGTTGGTTCATTGACAGGTTTAGGTGGCGGTGTAGTAATCATTCCGCTGCTGACACTGGGATTTGGTGTTGATATTCATTATGCTATTGGCGCTTCGCTCATCTCTGTTATTGCCACTTCCTCAGGCGCAGCCGCAGCGTATGTAAAAGAAGGAATTTCAAATATTCGTATTGGCATGTTTTTAGAAATTGCCACCACGCTCGGAGCGGTGGGTGGTGCCACCCTGGCCATTTATGCACCTACTCATATTATCGCCGTTATTTTTGGATTTGTTTTGATTTTTTCAGCAGCACTATCCTTAAAGAAAAAAGAGGAAGTGCTGGTACAAGCCAAAGCAGGAAAGTTTGCGACGGCATTAAAATTAGACAGCTCTTATCCGACAGCAAAGGGAGAAATCAAATATTCTGCCCAAAATATACCAGGCGGTTTTTTTATGATGGCAATTGCAGGTTTAATTTCAGGATTATTGGGTATCGGCTCCGGTGCATTAAAAGTAATTGCAATGGATCATTTTATGAGGCTGCCTTTTAAAGTTTCCACTACGACGAGTAACTTTATGATTGGCGTGACTGCTGCAGCGAGCGCCGGGATTTATATGCAAAGAGGTTATATCAATCCGGGTCTGTCCATGCCAGTGGTACTTGGAGTGATTGGCGGTGCATTTTTAGGCTCGAAGATCCTCGTAAAATCAGAAACCAAATGGCTTCGAATACTTTTTGCCATCATTATTGTTTTTTTAGCATTTCAAATGATTTATAACGGAATAACCGGACAAATATGAAGAAGGAAATTAAAATATCGGATTATGATATTGAAGCAGTGATGGGAAGACTACTTATTACCGGGGTGATTATTTCCGGAACACTTATTTTAATAGGTGGAATCTATTATTTAATTCAACACGGATTTTCAATTCCTCATTTTAAAACGTTCAGGGGAGAACCTTCGAATCTTCGTTCTGTCAGTCAAATCATGGAAGGTGTTATTCACTTCGACAGTCTCTCTATCATCCAGATGGGACTTCTGTTGCTTATCGCCACTCCTGTTGCACGCGTAATATTTGCCGTAATAGGTTTCTTCATTGAAAAGGATTTTTTATATGTAGCAATATCTTTGATTGTATTAGGGATAATCGCTTACAGCATTTTTAGCGTAGCAGCCGCATAATCCCTGAAAACATCAATGCAATTTTATGGAAGAATTAGATAAAATATTTGAATTCAGATACTCTCCCGAGATAAAAGAAAAATTACTTCATTATGGTAATGTAAAAACATTTTCCGAAGGAGATATGATCCAGAATGAAAATGCATACATCAAAGCCATTCCAATTGTTATCAACGGAAGCGTAAGGGTAATGCGCACTGATGAAGAAGGACGCGAAATTTTATTGTATTATATAAAACCAGGCGAAAGTTGTATCATGTCTTTCCTTGGAGGCATACATGAAGATACAAGCAAAGTAAAAGCGATTGCCGAAGAAAAAACTGATATACTTTTTATTCCTGTTGAAAAAGTAACTGAACTTATAAAAGAATTCCCCGAATGGCTCGATTACATTTTCAACCTTTATCATAAACGTTTTGAAGAATTACTGGGAGTGGTGAATGCTGTAGCCTTTAAAAAGATGGATGAACGCCTTCTTAATTTTATTAAAAGAAAGTCAGAACTTACCAAAAGCCATACTCTTTACGTTACTCACGAGCAACTGGCCAATGAGTTGGGAACTGCACGAGTAGTGGTTTCCCGCTTACTAAAACAAATGGAAGACGAAGGCCTGGTAGAATTAGGCCGCAATAAAATAACCCTTAAGTAACACAAGTTACTTTTTCATGTTTTATATTTTTTGATTTTTGAAGTAATCAATAACGTGAAATAAACACTTAGCCTTATCTACAGGTAAGTGATTATTCTAAATTCAACCTTTTAACCATGAAAAAATTTTGGAATGATCGGTATGCAGCAGAAGAATTTGTTTATGGCAAAGAGCCCAACGAATTTTTTAAATCTGAACTCAGTAATCTACAACCGGGAAAATTACTGTTACCCTGTGAAGGAGAAGGAAGAAATGCAGTTTTTGCAGCAAGGCAAAAATGGAAAGTAGACGCATTTGACCAAAGTGAAAAAGGAAAAGAAAAATGTTTAGCCCTCGCAAATCAGTATAAGGTAACGGTAAATTATACAATTGCAGATGCACTTGAAATAGAAATGGGGGAAAATAAGTATGATATGATCGCTTTAATCTTCGCACATTTCCCATCAGCCATAAGAAAACAGTTTCATCAAAAATGCATAAATGCACTTAAACCGGGAGGTTTACTTTTACTGGAAGCTTTTAATCCCTTACAGCTTAACAATGAAAGCGGAGGTCCCAAAGACCCGGATATGCTTTATACAACAGCCATTTTGCGTGACGATTTTGGTAATCTTAATTTCAAATACCTTCAAGAGTTAAAAGTAAATTTATCTGAGGGTAAACATCATGAAGGCAAAGCGGATGTGATTCGTCTGCTAGCTACTAAATAAAAAGCTTTCTAAATTTCTTTGCTCTTATTTCATTTATGTAACAAAAATAGCAGGAGATATCTATTTAATATTAGAATTTTGCACAAATTAGATTAATCGCAAATACTATTATTATGGAACTACAAAATCTGGTTATTGTTGCCATTATCGGAATAGCCGCAGGGGTGTTAAGTGGACTACTTGGCCTTGGTGGTGCTATTATTATAATACCAGCCTTAGTTTTGTTTTTAGGCTATTCGCAACAAATGGCACAGGGAACCGCTTTGGTAATGATGGTTTTACCAGTAGGCGCTTTAGCTGCTTATCAATATTATAAGAATGGATTTGTTGAAATGAAACCAGCATTGATCATGGCTGCTTTCTTTTTCATCGGAGGGTATATCGGTGCTAAATATGCCACACATATTCCACAGGGTACTTTAAAAAAATTATTTGCTGTAATGCTGATTGTCCTTGCCATTAAAATGTTATTTTTTGAAAAAGCTTTAAAATAAATTAAAGTGTAACAAAAGTAGCTGGAGAGCGGTTTTCAGCCATTTAACTTTGCACTCAAATTAATAATTACGTTATGGAAATAAAACAATTTCAGGATAAAAATTTAGCACACTACTCTTATGCGATCGTAAGCAATGGAGAAGTAGCCGTGATTGATCCTTCAAGAAATCCACAGCCATATTACGATTTTGCTGATGAACACCATGCGAAAATCACCACTATAATCGAAACACATCCTCATGCTGATTTTGTGAGCAGTCACCTGGAAATTTTCAAAACAACCGGCGCTACCATTTATGTAAGCAAGCTGCTGGGTGCCGAATATCCACATCAAACTTTTGATGATGATGATGCAATTATTCTAGGTCATGTTACCTTAAAAGCATTGGATACACCGGGGCATTCACCAGACAGTATCAGTATTGTATTGATAGATGAAAATGATAAAGAACGTGCAGTCTTTTCAGGAGATACATTATTTATAGGTGATTGCGGGCGTCCGGATTTGAGAGAACAGGCTGGTTCCATCACTATGACGAGAGAAGATTTGGCGAAAAATATGTACCATTCACTTCATGATAAATTTTTGCCTTTGGCAGATGATGTAATGCTTTATCCCGCACATGGCGCAGGAAGCTTATGCGGCAAAGGTTTGAGCCAACAAAACACCAGTACAATGGGTGCAGAGAAATTGAGTAACTGGAGCTTACAGGATATGAGTGAAGATGATTTTGTAGCGCAACTTTTAGCCGATCAACCGTTTGTGCCAAAATATTTTCCTTACGAAGTAGGATTGAACAAAAAAGGAGCAGCTAATTTTTCTGATAGTATTTCAAAAGTAGAAAAAAAGAAAGCAGAAAATATAGATCTGCAGACTTCACTCGATCCTTCCCTGGTAGTAATTGATAGCAGGCCTCAACAACAATTTAAAAAAGGGCATTTAAAAAATGCGATCAACCTAATGAACGATAACAGTTTTGAAACATGGCTGGGCAGTATTGTTAATCCGGGAGAAAAATTTTACCTGGTAGCAGAGAACGAAATCGTCTTAAATGAATTGATAGCGCGTATCGCAAAAATTGGATACGAAGGACAAATTCAATTGGCCATTTCAGGCGACATCGGAAATGTGGTAACTGCCAACTTTGATAGTACTGAATTAAAGAACAATGAAGATGCGTTTACAATTGTTGATATCCGCAATCCATCAGAAATTAAAACAAAAAAGATTTTTGAACATACTATCGAAATTCCATTATACGAATTAAGAGAACGCACCAAAGAAATTCCTTTAAATAAACCAATCGTCGTGCATTGCGAAGCTGGTTTTAGAAGTGCGGCAGGCAGCAGCATCATCAAATCTAAAGTAAACGGAACAGCCCAGGTATTTGATTTAAGTGAAGCAGTAAAAAGTTTTTAGTAAATGAATTTTATCAGTAAAAACATACTTGCTATTATCGGAATAGTAGCAGGAGCCGTAGGTGGATACCTCTATTACCATTTTGTTGGATGTATCTCCGGCACTTGCCCTATCACTTCGAAGCCTTTAAACAGCACGATATACGGAGCAATTATGGGAGGTTTGTTTTTCAGCCTTTTTAAAAAAGAAAAAATAAATCCAGAAAAAAAATAAAAATTAAAAAAACACAATGAACAACAAGAAAACAATTATTGACGTAAGAACCCGCGGTGAATTTATGGGTGGAAATGTTGCAGGAAGCATCAATATCCCATTGAATGAGATTCCACAACGTATAAATGAAATTAAAGAAATGCCACAACCGATTATCTTTTGTTGCGCAAGCGGATCAAGAAGCGGACAGGCAACTATGTTCATGCAAAGCAATGGTATTAATTGCGAAAATGGCGGAAGCTGGTACGATGTAAATTATGATTATCAAACTGCATAAAAAAAATACAAATGATAGAAACCATAAAAAAACTACTGGGTATCGGCCCAAAAGTAAGTTATAGTGAACTGGTGGCTAACGGAGCAATTATTGTTGATGTTCGTACCAAAGGAGAGTTTCAGGGCGGCCACATTAAAGGATCAATAAATATTCCTTTAGATTCACTTAGAAATAATTTGACAAAAATTAAAAAGAATAAACCTGTTATCACTTGTTGCGCTTCAGGCGCGCGGAGTGCATCAGCAAAAATGTTATTAAAATCGAGCGGCTATTCTGAAGTGTACAATGGAGGTTCGTGGATGAGGTTGCAAAACAAAATTTAAGTTTGTTTATTAGAGTAAACCAACTTTTATTACTAATTTTTAATTCATAAAAAATAAAAAAAATGGCAACATTTTCAGAAATTATTAATTCAGAAAAACCTGTATTAGTTGATTTTTCAGCCGAATGGTGCGGCCCTTGTAAAATGATGAAGCCTATTCTTGATGAACTAAAAAAGAAAGTAGGAGACACTACCACCATACTTAAGATTGATGTAGATAAAAGCCCGGGGGCGGCCAGTGCATACAACATCCAGGGAGTTCCTACACTTATCCTTTTTAAAAAAGGTAAAATCGTTTGGAGGCAATCCGGTGTAGTGCGAGCCAATCAGTTGGAACAAATTATTAATCAATACAAAAATTAAAGCAGGTTTTTCAACTATACGAAATAAGATTCCCTACCAAGATTTCAAAAACCGGTACTTTGGATCAGGTAAACAATTAAGGAAACACTTACGATAAAAATAAACGCGGTAATAATGGTAATCAGCAAGGTTGAATGTTTATAACTTCCTCCATTAATTTGCTTTTCTGATTGCCTGTATCTTAAATAGGATAGGATGGAAGTAAGCGTACCAACGGCTACCAAAACAATGCCTACAACCGCTGAGTAGCCGCCGTTTTGAATGACATTTCCTTTTCCCAGGATGAGAGAAATCTGCTTTAAGAACAAAGAAAACTTCACCACCACAAAGCCGAAAGCCATTATGCCAATGCTGGTTCGCACCCAAGCCAAAAAGGTACGCTCGTTGGCTAAATGATCTGTCGTGTTTCCTGATTTTTTTACTTCCATCGAGTGCTTTGCTTTATTTAAATTATAATACCACGGAACAGTAAACAAGGAAATTGGAAAGAATCCTGTTTTATCAATTACACCACCACATTCACCATTTTATTTTTAATAAAAATGATCTTCTTTATTGTTTTTCCGTCTATCCATTTTTGAACTATTTCATTATCCAAAACCATTTTTTCCACTTCCTGTTGGGTTACATCCAATGAAATTGTGATGGTTGTTCTCAGCTTTCCATTTATGGAAATAGGATATTCTTTTTCTGATTCAACGAGGTATTTATTTTCCAACTTTGGATATTCTGCGTTAAGAATGGAGTCTGAATTCCCAAGCGCGTGATACAACTCTTCAGCAATGTGAGGCGCATAAGGCGTCAATAAAACCAACAGCGGTTCAAGAATTTCTTTTTTATGGCATTTCAAATCTGTCAATTCATTTACACAAACCATGAAAGCACTCACTGCTGTATTGAAAGAAAAACGTTCGGTATCTTCTTCAATTTTTTTGATGGTTTTATGAAGTGTTTTTAATTCATCATTGTTAGCTTTTTCTTCGTTCCATAATTTGCCTTTTTGTTCATCATAAAACATGCGCCACAACTTTTTTAAGAAACGGTGAACACCTTCAATGCCTTTGGTATCCCACGGTTTGCTTTGTTCTACAGGACCCAAAAACATTTCATACATACGGAAAGTATCAGCGCCATATTTGTCAACCAAATCATTCGGGTTAACCGTATTGTATTTTGACTTGGACATTTTTTCCGTTTCCACACCGCATATATATTTTGATAAAATATTATCTGACCCATCTCCAAACAGAAGCACTTTCCCATCCTCAAGAATAAAGGTAGCTTCAGCATATTCTGCTTTTGATTCCCGAAAAGATTGAATATTTAATTCAACACCATCTACAATATTTACATCAACATGTATTGGTGATATTGAAATAATTCCTGCTGTGGGATCATCAGAATCTTTAGACCATTCAAAATCAAATCTTCCATTTAGCCAATTTTCAAGAACATGTTTTGATAAATAACCGTGTCTTAGGTATTGCTGGTAATAACTATTAGAAACATAAACCGGATAATCGAAATTAGAATTACCAGATTTACTTGTTATAGTAACCCTGTAAACAAATCTGCTGCTTCCTTGAATCATTCCCTGGTTAACCAACTTTTTATAAGGTTCATCAAAACTGATATAGCCGAGATCAAATAAAATCTTTGTCCATAAACGACTGTACAATAAATGACCAACAGCGTGTTCTGTTCCACCGATATAAACATCTACCTGGTTCCAGTAATCAGTGGCTTTTCTGTCAGCAAAATTTTGGTTGTTATGAGGATCCATGTAGCGAAGAAAATACCAACTGCTGCCTGCATAGCCGGGCATGGTTGATGTTTCGCGTTTACCACTTGGAGTATTCACCCAATCAATTAAATTAGATAAAGGGCCTTCACCATTTTTTCCTGGCCCATATTTTTCGACAAAAGGTAATTCCAGCGGCAGTTCTTTTTCCTCAAGAGGCACAGCAACTCCATCACTCCATACAATGGGAAACGGTTCGCCCCAATATCGTTGACGGCTGAAGCCTGCATCCCGCATTCTATAATTCACTTTGCGCTTCCCGATTTTTGATTCTTCTATTTTATCAATCGCCACGCCAATTGCATCTTTCATCAGCATTCCATTTAGGAATCCAGAATTTTGCAAAACAGCTTCTTTAGTGGGATTGGCTTCTTTGCCATTAAAATGGTCACCGATAATATTGGTAATGGGAATATTAAAGTGTGTCGCAAAATCAAAGTCACGTTGATCACCGCATGGAACAGCCATAATAGCGCCGGTGCCATATCCTGCCAACACATATTCCGCAATCCAGATCGGTATTTGTTTCCCGTCAAAAGGATTGACGGCATAAGCACCGGTAAAACAACCAGTGATCTGTTTCACTTCCGCCATTCTTTCCCTGTCGCTCCTGCTTTTTACATAATCTAAATATTCGTTTATGGATGACCGTTGCGTATCAGTAGTAATTTCATTTACGAGTTCATATTCCGGTGCAAGCACTAAAAAATCTACTCCGAAGATCGTGTCAGGGCGGGTGGTGTAGACATTAATTGACAATTGTGAATTGTCAATTGCAAATTGCATTTCCGCTCCTTCGCTCCTTCCGATCCAATTGCGCTGCATTTCTTTCATCGCATCGCTAAAATCTACTGTTTCCAGGCCTTCCAGCAAGCGATCTGCATAATCTGTTATACGTAAATACCATTGCCGCATTTTCTTTTTCTCTACAGGATAGCCGCCGCGTTCACTCACGCCATTTACGACTTCATCATTTGCCAAAACAGTTCCCAAGGCTTCACACCAGTTCACTTCACCAAAAGAAGAAAAAGCCAGCCTGAAATCCATCAGAATTTCCTGTTTCCTTTTTTCATCAAAATTTTTCCATTCATCAGCAGTAAAAGAATAAGCGCTTTCAATTTCACTTGCCCCTTTTGTTTCAAAAATATCTATCAATGTTTCAATGGATTCTGCCTTATTGGTTTTAGGATTGAACCAACTATTAAAAATTTGTAAAAAGATCCATTGGGTCCAGCGGTAATATTCAGGATCGCTGGTTTTTATTTCACGGCTCCAGTCAAAACAAAAACCTATCTTATCCAGTTGGTCTTTAAAAGTGGCAATATTTTTTTCAGTAGTAATTACCGGATGTTGCCCGGTTTCAATTGCATATTGTTCAGCAGGCAAACCAAAACTGTCAAATCCCATCGGGTGCAACACATTAAATCCTTTCAATCTTTTATACCGTGCATAAATATCACTGGCAATATAGCCCAGGGGATGCCCGACATGAAGTCCTGCACCACTCGGGTAAGGAAACATATCCAGCACGTAATATTTCTCTTTACCTGATAAATTACTCACATGATAAACTCCTGTTTCCTTCCAGGCTTTTTGCCACTTGTTTTCTATTTCTCTAAAATTATATTCCATTCTTTTTTATTAAAAATCCGATCCGTTATTATTGTGTCTTGCAAATGAAACCTAAAATCCTTTCTCAAAGCATGATACAGACATAATCATTTGCAAATTTTTGTGAAAGAAATGTTATTGATTTATTTTCACAGTTTTCAATGGCTTATGTAATTTACATTAGCTATCAATTGCGAAGGCGCAAAAATACTAAACCTGTTTAAAATCATTTATTTTTGCCGCAATATAAAAGAGGTAAAATAAATTCATCCTTATTATTATGGCTCAATTCGGTAAAGCATCTACCAAACGCGGAAAACCTTCTTATGTATATGCGATCATCGGCGTTTCTTTAGTGTTGTTTCTTTTTGGAATAGTAGCCTGGATTTTTTTGAATATTAAAAAAACGGGCGATTATTTTAAAGAAAATATACAGTTACACGCCTATATATACAGAACTGCTACAGACGATCAAATCGATTCATTAAAAAATTATATCGAAGCACTTCCCTATGCTGTAAATGTGGAATATATCACCCGTGAAAAAGCTATAGAAAAATACAACCAGGAAAATGATACGCTTTGGAAAAAACTCGCCATTAGCAACCCGTTGCCCGAGAGTATTGATTTTTATGTGAAAGCCAATTACGTTGACAAGGACAGTCTTGCCAATTTAGAAGATTCGCTGGTAAACAATTTTCCTCATACACTTTCTGAATTTCAAACGCCTAAAGCAACGGTTGCAAGTGTAAGCCAGTTTGTAAAAACCACTACTATCGTTTTGCTCGTGGTCGCTATCATCTTATCGCTTTTGGTAATCGTTTCAATTGATAATACAATAAGGCTTGCGATGTACAGCAACCGTTTCCTGATAAAAACGATGCAAATGGTTGGCGCTACGCGATGGTTTATAACGCGCCCGCTTGATGGCCGCGCCATTGTAAATGGTATCATTGCTTCGGCGATCGCTATAGGCCTGATGTTCGGATTCATTACCATTTCAGAAAAATTTATTCCTTATTTAAAAATATTGCACGACACCAGGAACATGCTCATGATATTTACAGGCATTATCATTTTGGGCATTTGCATCACGCTTTTAAGCACCCACCGGTCAGCTTTAAAATACCTGCGTATGAAATTGGATGAATTATACTGATTTTGAAAAAATTGTCATTGAATTACTTAACATTGCAAATAAAATTTAAAATATGAGTACTGCTAAAAAAGTGGCTCCATCTGCTTCTAAAAAAGAAATAGCTCATCAATCGCCGGAAGAAAATATATTGTTTTCAAAAGAAAATTATAAATGGATGGTGATAGGTTTGATAATTATGACCATCGGATTTTTTTTAATGGCAGGAGGAAAAAGCCCTGACCCAAATGTATTTAACGACAGCCAGATCTATAGTTTCAGAAGGATCACCCTGGCTCCGATTTTAATTGTTGGCGGCCTGGTTGTTGAAATATTTGCCATCATCAAAAAATCAAAATAATTTTAAAGACCAACTATATAAGCGATGAATATTTCATCGCTTTTTTTATGAAAAGCTTTTTTATAATACAATAACACTCATAAAATGGACGTCGTTCAATCAATTATTATAGGCATTGTAGAAGGAATTACAGAATTCATTCCTATTTCTTCAACCGGCCACATGATCATTGCAGAAAAGTTATTAGGAATTCCTGAAAATGAATTTACAGAAATGTTTACGGTAGCCATTCAACTTGGAGCTATTCTCGCTGTGGTTGTGTTGTATTGGAAAAAGTTCTTCGATTTCAAGAACCTTCGTTTCTATTTTAAATTAATTATCGGTGTTGTTCCTGCCATCATTTTAGGATTATTGTTTTCGAAAAAAATTGATGAAATGATGCAAAGTACCACGGTTGTTGCACTGGCAATTCTTCTTGGCGGTATCGTACTTATTTTCATTGATAAGCTTTTTAAGCATCCGCAGATAGACTCTGAAAAGCAGGTTTCTCTTAAAAATTCTTTCACCATTGGTATCTGGCAATGCCTGGCAATGATCCCGGGGATGAGCCGCAGCGCGGCTTCTATTATCGGCGGAATGCAACAAAAACTTACCCGCAGTGCTGCTGCAGAATTTTCTTTTTTTCTGGCAGTTCCTACTATGATCGCTGCTACAGGTTATAAATTGTTTAAACATTATCAAACAACGGGTGGTTTTACCGCGCCTGAAATAAAACTGCTTTTGATTGGAAATGCAGTTGCATTTGTAGTTGCCTTACTGGCCATTAAATTTTTTATTGAATTTTTAAAGAAGCATGGATTTCGTGTTTGGGGAATTTACAGAACGATCGTTGGGATAATTTTATTGATACTAATTTATACAGGTTATATTCAAAAGTAAGGAGGTTTTATTCTGAAAATCTTCCGGTAAACGAACAATAAATTAAAATTCTTATTTTATTTTTTGAGCTTAAAAGTTTGAGTTTTAAAAAAGAATAAGTTATGCATCAAAATATTTTCTTTATTTTGAACCTCTATTAATTCATAAATGCAAACTGCTTCCAAAAAAGTAATTAATGGTTGGGCCATGTATGATTGGGCCAATTCTGTTTACAGTTTAGTAATTACTTCTACTATTTTCCCGGCTTATTATGAGAATGTAACAAAAAACAATGCCCACAGCGAAATAATTTTCATGGGCCGAAAATTTGTGAATTCGGCGTTGTATAATTATGCACTCGGCGTTGCTTTTTTGATTGTAGCCATCATGTCGCCGATGTTATCTTCTATAGCAGATTATAAAGGCAATAAAAAAAGTTTTCTGCGTTTTTTTTGTTTTCTCGGAAGTTTATCCTGCAGCCTTCTTTTCTTTTTTAAAGGCACCGATACGATCTGGATCGCCATTTTATGTTCCATCCTTGCCTGCATTGGTTTCTGGAGTAGCGTGGTTTTTTATAATTCTTATTTACCTGAAATAGCAGCCCCACAAGACAGGGATAAAGTAAGTGCCAAAGGATTTGCAATGGGCTATATAGGCAGCGTAATTTTGCAGTTGGTATGTTTCATTTTTGTTTTTAAGCCCGAATGGTTCGGTATGCAAAATGACGCAACACTTCCCGCACGCTTTTCATTTTTATTGGTTGGAATCTGGTGGTTTGGATTTGCACAATTTACGCTTACAAGAATGCCTAAAGGCACACCTGCAGCCAATCGCCCGGAAAAAAATATTTTGGTTAATGGGTTTATAGAACTGAAAAAAGTTTTTGGACAATTAAAATTCCTCCCGGTTTTAAAAAGGTTTTTGCTGGCCTACTTCTTTTACAATATGGGTGTGCAAACCATCATGCTGGTTGCCGCACTTTTTGGAAGCAAAGAATTGAAATTACCAACTGAAAATTTAATTCTTACTATTTTAATTATACAGGTAGTTGCCATTTTTGGTGCTTATCTTATGGCAAAACTCTCCGAAAAATTCGGCAATTTTCAAACATTATTAAGTGTAGTCATCATCTGGATTTTTGTGTGTATCGGTGCTTATCAAATTTCTGTTCTTAGTGAACAAGGAAAAAACGCGGAATTTTATTTTTATATTTTAGCTGCAGTTGTTGGTTTGGTAATGGGCGGCATTCAATCTTTAAGCCGTTCAACTTATTCCAAACTGATGCCTGTTACAAAAGACACTACTTCCTTCTTTAGTTTTTATGATGTTACCGAAAAGATCGGCATTGTAATCGGCATGTTTAGTTTTGGGATAATTGAAGAATTAACGGGAAGTATGAAGAATTCGGTATTAGTAGTGATGTGTTTTTTTATTATAGGATTTATTGTTTTGTTTTTTACCCTTCAAAAAGAGCGGCATCTCAAAAAAGACAATGACTTCCTGAATGCTTAAAAAGCCTCTTTAATTATTTCGTAATTTTATTTTTTTCTCCTTAAAAATAATGGTAAATGAAATTGTATCCTATCAATGCGGGGCATTTTAAACTTGATGGAGGCGCCATGTTTGGCGTAGTTCCTAAAAGCATGTGGAATAAATTAAATCCTGCTGATGAAAACAATATGTGTAATTGGGCTATGAGGTGCCTGCTTGTTGAAGATGAAGGCAGGTTAATTCTTATTGATAACGGGATGGGCAATAAACAGAGTGAAAAATTTTTTGGTTATTATTTTTTAAACGGCGATGACACTTTGGATAAATCCTTAGCAAAATATGGATTTAAAAGGGACGATATTACAGATGTTTTTTTAACGCATCTTCATTTTGATCATTGCGGAGGTTCAATAGAAAAAGTAAACGATAAACTGGTACCGGCTTTTAAAAACGCCACATACTGGAGCAATGAAAGCCACTGGAAATGGGCCACAGAGCCTAACGACAGAGAAAAAGCCAGTTTTTTAAAGGAAAACATTTTGCCGATACAGGAAAGTGGAAAATTAAAATTTATTGAAACAAAAGAAGGAATCGAGTTCACTAAAAATATTAAACTTCGTTTTGTAAAAGGGCATACAGAATCGATGATGCTGCCGGAAATAAAATACAAAGACAAAACCATTGTTTACATGGCCGATCTTTTACCTTCTGTGGCACATATTCCTGTTCCTTATGTAATGGCTTATGATACTCGGCCTCTCGAGACTTTGGTTGAAAAAAAATCTTTTTTGAAAGAAGCGTTGGAAAAAGATTTCATTTTATTTTTTGAGCACGATCCTGAAATTGAATGTTGCAACCTGCAACTAACTGAAAAGGGTATACGCAGTAAAGAAACTTTTAAGCTGGAAATTATTTTATAAAAATCATCAAAGTGAAAAAGACCGCGTTCATTTTTCTATTGCTCAGTATCATTACCATCGTTTACTTTTTTATCCGGGAACAATTCAATGAGGTGGTTTTATCGCATACTGAGAATATGGTTTTATCCATCTGTTATCTTCTTGTCGGCATATCGCTTCTCATCCTTTTCAGGCTAAAAAATTTGGAGAATAAAAAACAGGATCATCCTAAAAAATAAGCGGCTTTATCTTTTAATTAATGAAGTAAGCGGATAACGAAGATTTTTGTATCCCATCATATCAACTTTAATAGAACCTACTGAAATCGGGCTTTCAGCGCGCAATAACAAGTGATTGGCATCGTCGCTCACCCACACATTCATGTTTTCGCCTCCCTGGAAAATGGTTCCTTTGATGAGTAAAGGTTTAAATTTTATAGCGCGAAATTTTCCATATTTGGTTTTTACATTTTCCTTTCCCTCATAGCGCAAATAAAGATGATAAATTTCATCATCCAGAAACATATCGAAAGGAATTTTATCTCCGGGTTTATATTTATTGAAATCTATATTACGTGCATAATACACAGAACTGATCACATCCTGTATACATGAGGTAACTTTAAAAAGTCCATGTGTGCTCACTGCCGTTCCTGCTTCATGATTAAAAGTTACATTATTATAAATTTTGGAACCTCCTTCATAAACATTCCTTATAAATTTTACAGGAAGCATGGTTGCTGTATCAATATAAGTTTCATATCGATCGCGCACTTTATAAAAATTATCAAAGAATGAATAGGTATTTCCTACTCCCACACAATGATAAACAGGAACACCATTATATTTTTCTATTGTTGTAGTAAACTTTGCTTCGCCTGCTCCCACGTATAATCCCAGTGTTGTATAGTAAACCCTCATCGTTACCTCTTCTCCATCTTTGAAAGCCGTATTGTGAATACCACAGAACGGCTGCTCATGCGAGGTTAAACTAAAAAGTAAAAGTAAAACTGAGATAATTGCTTTCAAATCCTTTAACTATTTTTCTTTAAAAAATTTTATGCCTAAAATTAAAACGCTTCCGGCAAGTGCTGGAACAAATAAATTGATGAACCATATCCCAAAGGTAGTTCCTAATATCCCAATGGTATTCATGCTATAAATACTTAATAAGCCGGTACTAAATTTCCCGCGAATTCCTAAATCTGCAATAGCAAAAGATGGAACGATTGCCAGTACCAAAAAAAGGATACTTATAATCCAGAAACAATCAAACCAAAATATTTCTACATGCAAAACCTGTAGCAGCAAGATATATTGTAGGACGAAAATAAGGTAACGAAAGAACGAAAGAGAAAGTAGCCTTAACAATAATTTAGCAGTGAACTCTTCCAAAACGTTAAAGTACTTTATAAATTTTAATGATCCGGGAATCTTTTCAAGTAACCTGATCAACCATGAAAGCCTGAAGAAAAATAAAATTAGAATGGCTGTTACCATTGATGAAATGAAAAGCAAAACTTTTATCCAATAAACAGACAGGCCCATTACGGACCCGGAAGGTACCGTTTGAAAAAACAAGAGATAGATCAATCCACCACATCCCAGCAGTAAAGTAATGATAAGCTGACTTATACTTCCTGCGATTGATAAAGAGATCGCTTTTAAACGGCTCCCGTCTTTTACATACAAAATCCTTCCGCCATATTCACCCATCCGGTTGGGCGTGTTCAAGGATAGAGCCAACCCACTGAGCACTGACCGATAGGCCCGTAAGTAACGGATTTTTTGTAAAGGTTTTAACAACACCTGCCACTTACGTGCCTCGATGCCCCAGTTTAAAAAAGCAAGTAAAATCACCAACCAGAATTTCCATGCATTGTTACCAAAAGGCGCTTCTTTAATAAGAGATAAAGATTCATGGAGATGTGGCTGGTGCTTTATTTGCTGATACAAAGAATAAAATAACCACATGCCCAAAAGCGGCCCCACTACGTATTTTAGAAATATTTTGATTTTTTTATTACGAATCATGAAGTTTTAATACAGAAATTTTGCCTTATTTTACAATCATATGTTCTAATAGCGGTAAAAATAAACTTCAATTGAATACAAACTCAAAAATCATTTTAGGTATTGATCCCGGAACGTTGTTTATGGGTTTTGGAATCATTGAAATTTCTTCAGCAGGAATGACATTGGTGATTATGGATGTATTAAAAATTTCTGCCAAAAAAGATACCTACGAACGATTGCGCATCATCCATCAAAAAGTTTGCGAACTACTTACTGAATTTTGCCCGCATGAGTTTGCCATTGAAGCGCCTTTCTTTGGGAAGAACGTACAAAGCATGCTGAAACTGGGACGCGCACAGGGAGTTGCCATTGCGGCCGCCATGCAGGCCGGGATTCCTGTTACAGAATATTCACCACGAAAAGTAAAACAATCTATTACCGGAAATGGAAATGCAGATAAGCAACAAGTATTAAAAATGCTGCAGCGCCTTATTGCCTTTGACGAAGACCCAAAATATTTTGATGCAACTGATGCGCTTGCAGTGGCCGTTTGTCACCATTTCCAGGGAAATTCTATAACAAAGAATTCAACCAAAAAGTTAAATGGCTGGAAAGATTTTTTGGTACAAAATCCTCAAAGAATAAAATAGCAAATAAAAATCCGGTTTATTTATTTGTTTACTGGAATTTTTATTTCAACTCACTCAAAATTTTCTCCTGCGCATTCATCAATTCTTCTTTTGTTGGAGAAAGCTTTTTCCGCGTGAAATTAATATCATCCATATGGTTCAATGGAATGAGATGTAAGTGTGCATGAGGAACTTCAAGCCCAATCACACTTAGTCCACAGCGCTTACATGGAATTGCTTTTTCTATAGCGGCTGCAATGGGTTTTGCAAATAGTAATATCTCTGAAAGATAATCATCGGGCATCTCCAGGAATTTATCTACTTCTACTTTGGGAACCACCAACGTGTGGCCTTCCACTAATGGATTTATATCCAGGAAAGCAAAAAACTTTTCGTTTTCGGCAATTTTATAAGAAGGAATTTCGCCTTTGATTATTTTACTGAATAGGGTCATCGGTAACGGCTAAGCGGTTATTTTATCAATCCTGAATTTTATAATTCCCGCAGGAACTTTTATTTCAGCTACATCGCCCACTGCTTTTCCGAGCAAGCCGTTTCCTATCGGCGAATTGGCAGATATTTTTTGTTCCTTAAGGTTTGCTTCTTTTTCAGAAACAATCTTGTAAGTTACCTGCTTTTTTGTAGCAATATTAGTGAGTGTAACTTTAGTAAGAACTGAAACTTTACTGGTGTCAATTGTGCTTTCATCTACAATTCTTGCAGTTGCAATAATGGTTTCCAGTTGCTTTATTCTGGCTTCCAGTAATCCCTGCGCTTCTTTGGCAGCATCATATTCCGCATTTTCTTTAAGGTCCCCTTTTTCACGGGCTTCGCCTATTGCCTTTGAAGCAGCGGGTCTTTCTACTCCTTTCATGTGCTGCAGTTCTGCCTGCATTTGCTCAAAAGTGTCCTTAGTTACATAATTAACCTGGCTCATAACATCTGATTTAATTGTCAAAACTTTATGTAATGTTGAAAAAAAATACAACGTCCCAGTATTTACTAAGACGTTGTATGAATACAAATATAAGAAAGATTAAATTTTATTTCAAGCCTAATTTTTCCAGGAGCACTTTTGCCATTTTATAAAATGCTTCATGCGAATATCCGGCTATATGTGGCGTTAAAATTACATTAGGCTGCGCTAATAACCAATTAAGGCTTTGATTTTCTTCTTTTGAATACGTATCAAATTTTTCATTTTCCATTACATCGAGGCCTGCTCCGGCAATTTTTTTATTTTTTAAAGCATTGATCAAAGCCGAAGTATCAGTAACTTTTCCACGACAGGTTGAAATAAAAAACGGAGACCTTTCAAGCGAATTAAAAAACTTTTCATTAGCCATATGCTGCGTTTCTGCTGTAAGTGGCACATGCATACTTAGCACATCTGCATAACGACACACCTGCTCTAAATTGGCTTCTTTTACATGGTCTTTACTGAATCCAAACTTGAATTTATCATAAGCAAGAACCGTTACATCAAAGCAACCCAACACCTTTGCAAATGCAGATCCTGTATTGCCATAGCCGATAATCCCGATCGTTTTGCCTTCCAGTTCTGTACCACGGTTGGCATCCCTGATCCATTTCCTGTCTTTGATTTCCTCAAAGCTCGAACTGATCTTATTGGTAAGATTCAATAATAACCCGAGTGAATGTTCTGCTACTGCATTGCGATTGCCTTCCGGGCTGCTAACACATTTAATCCCTTTCGATTCTGCATATTCCACGTCTATCAATTCCATGCCGCTTCCTAACCTTCCGATCCACTTCAAACGGCCTGCTTTGTCCAGCAAAGGCTTATCAATCGGCATTCGCGTAGTAACAACCAGCCCTTCTGCCTGGCTGATGATTGAACCCAACTCTTCATAGGTTATTTTTTCAGCAATAAGAACTGAATAACCCTTTTTCTGAAGTGTTTCTGTTAAAAATTTATGCGCCTTTGAAGTTATAATTACCTGCCTGTTCAAATTTTATAGTTTTAATGTTCCTTTTAAATTTTTATCTTTTATAATTCTGCCTCCTCCTCACGTCCATAGAATCACTTTATTAAAAATTTGTTGGTTTACTATTCGGTTGCAATGGCAATCATGCTAATTTCCACATTTACATCTTTAGGTAAAGTTTTTACCGCAACTGTTTCCCTTGCCGGAAAATCTTTATCAAAATATTTACCATATTCTGTATTCACTTCCCCAAAAGAACTCATTTCTTTTAAAAAAATGGTTGTCTTTATCACGTGGCTAAAATTAAGTCCGGCTTCTGCCAGCACGGCTTTTAAATTCTCCATCACCTGCCTGGTTTCATCAGTAATAGTTGCGGTGTTTAATTGGGAAGTACCCGGTATCAAAGCCACCTGGCCGGATAAAAATAAAAACCCTCCTGCTTTTACTGCCTGGCTGTAGGGACCAATCGGCTCTGGTGCTTTTGTCGTTGTAACGATCTTTTTGCTCATGTTTTATTTTTTTGAAAAGAGTTTAAAGTTGCAAAACTTTCCTTCAACTAACAAACCTATTTTTGCAAAAAATAGAGTATGAATATTTTTATTCTTGCAGATGAACAGCAGAAGAAAGAAATATTGAAAATACCTGCAGCAGAACGAACTTCTGTAACTTTTGCAAAAGAGATTGCCGGGACGAATGATTTAGAAAATTACGATGCATTCTTTGTTCTTTCAGATCATACGGATATCAATTTTGAAAGATTTGGAGAAAAGCCTCTCTATGTGAACCAGGTAATTGAAACCTTGGCCGAATTGCGTTTGCCCGATAACGTAAGCAGAATAAATGGATGGCCTGGCTTTTTGGAAAGGCAGCTCTGGGAAGTAGTTTCAAATCAGCCGGAAGGTCATGAAGAGGTTTTTAACTCGATCAACCGAAAAATAATTTTTGTGAAAGATACGCCGGGTTTGGTATCAGCAAGAGTGATCAGCATGATCGTAAATGAAGCTTTTTTTGCTTTTGGAGAAAATATTAGCTCGATAGAAGAAATTGACGAGGCCATGAAACTGGGAACCAATTATCCGGACGGGCCATTTGAATGGGCAGAAAAGATAGGCGTAGAAAACATATATGGTCTTTTGGAAAAATTAGCTGAAAAAGAAGAGCGTTATTTGCCGGCTCCGGCTTTAAAAAAATTATATTCAGACCTATCAGAAAAAGTTGATCGATGAATTACATCTTAAATATTCATACCACAGCAGAAATAGCCATTGTAAATATTTGTAACGAAAACAAAGTTTTAGGCAATTCAATCAATACAGAACCGAAAGAACATGCTTCGTTTTTACATATAGCAATTAATAAAATTTTACAGGATAATGACATTAAAATCGGTACATTAAAAGCAATTGGTGTAACCGCCGGGCCCGGCTCTTACACAGGCATTAGAGTAGGATTGGCTACCGCAAAAGGATTATGTTTTGCTTTACAAATTCCTATGATGATGTATAATTCCCTGGAGCTAATGGCTTTTTCTGCAATTGAAAATTTTCCTGATTTAAGTAAAGAAACGCTCTTTTGCCCAATGATCGATGCGCGAAGGATGGAAGTTTTTACCGCGGTTTATAACAGGCAGCTAAATGAAATAAACCCGCCATCAGCAATGGTTTTAAACGAAACCAGCTTTGAAGAGTTGGCAAAAAATCATCTTTTATTTTACTTCGGCAGCGGGGCAGAAAAATTTAAGAAATTAGCAGAAAACCAGTCACCAAATTTGAAATATATTTTATCCGATATTTCTTCTACCTCACTGGCAAAATTTGGCTGGAACAAATTTCAAAAAAAGGATTTTGAAAACGTAATAAATGCTAAGCCTTTATACGTTAAAGAATTTTATACACCGGCAAAAATTGGCTAAAAGAATAATTATTTTAATATTTCGTTACAAACTATATCTATTTACAATACGTACCTTTGCTTTAGAAATTTGAATTCTCCTGAAAAACATTTATTATCAATTAAAATCTAATTAGAATGACACTCACAGCACAAAGTCACGAAACAAACCGGCTGGAGCACACTAACGAAAGTGATGCTCTTAAAAACATGGATTACCTGAAAATCAAAAAAGCTGCTCTTGTTTTAAGAGCCCTTAATCATAAACTTAGGCAACTGATTCTTAAAACAATTGACGAACACAAAAGAATTACTGTTACTGAACTTTATGTAAAGTTACGCCTCGAACAATCTGTGGCTTCACAACATCTCGCTATTTTACGTAAAGCCGATATTGTAAAAACAGTGCGCGAAGGAAAATTCATTTTTTATACTATAAATGAAGAACGTATTGCAGATATCAATAAGTTTGTGAAAGAACTTGTTGGATAATTTTCAATAATTTCCCTGGTAATACTATTGAGATTTTTATAAAAATTTTGAGCCATATTTATGACCTTTGAATAAATATGGCTATTTTATTTTTAAAAGTGATCTATGAACATACAACAAATTTATACCGGCTGCTTAAGTGAAGCGTCTTATTTTATTGAGAGCAATGGCGAAGCAGCAGTAATTGACCCGATAAGAGATACCGACTCTTATTTGCAAATAGCAAAAGAACACAATGCTTCAATTAAGTATATTTTTGAAACGCATTTTCATGCTGATTTTGTAAGCGGGCATTTAGATCTGTCCAAACAAACAGATGCCACTATTGTTTATGGGCCTGAAACAAAAGCTAACTTTAAATTTCATCTTGCAAAGGATGGGGAAGAGTTTAAAATTGGCAATCTTACGCTGCAGGTGATTCATACGCCCGGCCATACTTTGGAATCTACCTGCTATCTTTTAAAAGATGAAACAGGAAAACCACACGCTATTTTTACAGGAGACACTTTGTTTGTAGGAGACGTGGGAAGGCCGGACCTGAGCAGCGGCAATCTTTCTAAAGAAGAATTGGCTTCTATTATGTATGATTCTATCCAGAATAAATTAATGTCTCTGCCTGATGACCTGATCGTATATCCCGGACACGGTCCGGGAAGCAGTTGTGGAAAAAATCTTGGGCCTGAAACACAGAGCACCATAGGAACTGAAAAACAATCAAACTACGCGATGCTTCCTCAAACAAGAGAGGAATTTATAAAAGCAGTAACTAAAGATCTTACAGATCCTCCGCCTTATTTTTCTATTAATGCAAAGATCAATAAGGAAGGATATTCTAATCTGAACGAAGTGAAATCAAAAGGCTTGCATGCTCTTTCCTTAAAAGATTTTAAAAAGCAACTTGTAAACGATACTGTAATTCTTGATACAAGAGACCCTGAAGATTTTTCAAATGGCTTTATTCCAGGCTCTGTTTTTATAGGGCTTGACGGAAGGTTTGCGGAATGGGCGGGAAGTTTATTGCCATTTGACAAACCAATTTTACTTATCTGCGATAAAGGGAAAGAAGAAGAAACTGTAATCAGGCTTGCACGGGTTGGCTTTGAAAACGTTGAAGGATATTTAAAAGGCGGATTTGATACATGGAAAAAAGCAGGAGAAAAAATTGATCTTATTATCAATGTGGAAGCGGATGAATTGGCAATGGATATCCCTTTTGATGATCATTTAATCGTGTTGGATGTACGAAAGTTCACTGAATTTGCCGATGGGCATGTAAAGGGTGCAGTTAATTTACCCTTGGCAGAAATGGCGGATGTAGCCCAAATTGCTCAATTGGAAGAAGATCAGAATATCTATATACAATGCGGCGCCGGTTACAGGAGCGTTATTGCAGCTTCACTTTTAAAAAGACAAGGATACCACAACCTGCGAAATGTTTTGGGCGGCTGGGATAAAATAAAAGAGCAAAAAAGTATAGAAACCGAAAAAGAAGCCAACGTGCTGAATTAATTTTTCACAACAAATTATTTCTTCGCGCTGTATTGAAAGTGAACAAACAAATAAGCAGATTTTTTGTTTTCGAAAATAAAATTATTTAAGGCTGGCGCAGCCCCTTCTGATTTGAATTTGATAACCTTAAACAAAGCCAATCAATTTTTATCTTTCTTTGTATTCTAATACATGGAAAGGTCTCAACAAATACGATATTTTCTTTTCAGCCAATATTTTTCTGATGGTGTCCGTATCACTTTAGAAATAATAATTCCGGCTGTTGTTTTTTCCTACTTAGGAGATCTTGAAACCGGGCTGGCAATGTCTTTGGGTGCCTTATGTGTAAGTATTAGTGATGGGCCCGGGCCGGTGGTGCATAAAAGAAACGGGATGCTGTTTTGTAATATTTTCGTTTTCATCAGTGCATTATTAACAGGTTTTCTTAATCAAAATCCCTTTACCTTAGGCATCCTTATTTTATGTGCTGCCTTCATCTTTACCATGTTCTCAGTTTATGGAAACCGTGCCAATGCTATAGGATTTGCGGCTTTGCTAATCATGATCCTGCAAATGACAAGAATAATCCCTCCTACAAAGGTTTTAAAAGAAAGTTTACTGATCCTTTCGGGAGGTGTTTGGTACATGCTTTTTGCATTGCTATCGTTTCGGCTTACTCCTTATCGACCAGGCCAGCGGGCAATAGGAGATTGTTTAAGAGAAACTGCAAAATACGTATTGATAAAAGCGGAGATGTATGATACTGATTCAGATTTAAAGAAACAGTATCACAAATTACTTGAACAACAGGTATTGGTTAACGAAAAACAGGACGAGGCCAGAGAATTATTATTTAAAAACCGGGCGTTATTAAAAGAATCTACCCGCACAGGGCGCTTATTGGTATTAACTTTTATTGATATCATTGATTTGTTCGAACAAATAATGGCTACCGGATATGATTATGAAACTTTGAGAAAAGAATATGCCAACACAGGGATTTTACAGGAAGTTTCAGCGATAATAAAAAATCTTGCGGCTGAATTAAATAATATTGGCGAAGCCATTCAGTCGAATAGTTCTTATCAAAAAGAATATGACCTTGAAAACGAATTAAATTCATTAAAAAAAAGAATTACTGAAATTGCCAAAAGCAGAAATACGCTAACACTTGAAAAAGTATTGGCAAACCTTCAGAATCTGAAAGAAAAAATTGACGGTATTTTAGAATATTTCAATGAAGATATTTCGATAAAAAGAAAACTGAGAAGCCGGAAAGAATATTCCCGATTTGTAACACAACAAAACATCAGTTGGAAAGTTTTTAAAAATAACCTGACTTTCGAATCTTCTATTTTCAGGCATTCATTGCGGGTAATGATTACATGTGGCGTAGGATTTATTATTTCAAAACTGCTGATGCATGGCCATCACAGTTATTGGATTTTAATGACGATCATCATTATTTTAAAACCCGCTTTCAGCCTCACGAAACAAAAAAATACCGACAGGCTTTTGGGAACCATCGCGGGTGGAATTCTCGGGCTACTATTACTTTATTTTATCCAGGATAAAGTAATCTTATTTAGCCTTCTCGTATTTTTCATGTTGGGTACTTATACTTTTAAAACACTCAATTACATCGTAATGGTGATCTTTCTTACACCTTACATCTTAATTCTTTTTCATTTTTTGGGGCTTGGCGCTTTAAATGTTGCAGGCGAAAGGCTTTTGGATACTGCAATTGGTTCTGTGCTGGCAGCATTAGCAAGTTATTTTTTATTTCCGCTTTGGGAATCGTCGCAATTGCAAACTTACATGGCTAAGGTTTTAAAAGCCAATATTCATTACCTGGAAAAATTAAGAGACCTTTTTGCAGGAAATAAAATTTCGTCGCTGGATTATAAAGTGGTTCGCAAAGAATTGTTTGTAAGCACCGCAAATCTTTCAGCCGCATTGCATCGAATGCAAAGCGAGCCAAAAAGTAAACAACAGCATAAAAATGAAATTTATGAGTTTGTAGTTTTAAACAATCTTTTATCGTCAAATGTGGCGAGCCTTACTTCTGAAATGATGCAGCAGCAACCAGTTATTTTTAAAGAATTTATTAACCCCGTAGAATCTTCTATCTACAGTTTACAACAAAGCCTGCAAAAACTGGATGAAAATTATGACACCGGAAAAAATTCGGCTTATTTAAATTATTCTGTTGATTTTGAAAAAAATCCTAAGCAACAATGGCACTTGCAACTTGAATTTATACGAAAATTAATTTTTGATATTGGTAAAATAACGGCCCTTATTGCCGGATGAAAAGAATCCGCGGATCCAAAATAAAAATCCTGCTTTATGATTGGTTTACTGTTGCAGTTTACCCACTCTTCCGCCGTTTCCTGCAAAATATACAGCACTACCATTTTTAGCTTTTCGGCAAACGTTGAAACTTTGATCGCTTATTTTTTCCCAGTTCATGCCATTATCATTTGAAATATCAACTCCGTTCAAACCGCAGGTGATCCATTTGTCTTTAGTTAAATATTCAACGCAACTTCTATAACCTGAAGGTGGTTTTTGCGGTTGACGCCATGTTTTTCCACCATCTTCTGAGATGGTACAATTTCCCTTTGTACTGTCTTTTTGCAAAAAATCTCCACCGACAACGATCATTCTCTTGTTGTTTTTTACGGCAATTGAATTGGCACCGGTCGATTCTTTGCCCTGTAAAACAGGAAGCAGTATCTTTTTATTTCTTATAAAAATGTGCGACGATAAACCTCCGGAAACAAACGCTGCTTCTGATTTACTCAATTTCCTTACATTGGTTCCGCTTGCGGCAAAGCATGCTTCACCACTATCTGCTACCAGCCTGTTCTTTTCAGGAATATTCTGCCATTTTTTTCCTCCATCAAAAGTTCTTACTATAAAAAACTGACCGTTTATAGGATCGCCCACCACTATACCACTTTGCTTATTCCAAAATTCCATCGCATCTAAAAACATTCCTTTTATGTTGTTTTTATAAACCACTTTCCAGTTTTCACCTCCATCCCTGGTTCTCAAAATATAAGCAGGTTCGTCTACGCCCATGATAACTGCCGTTTTTTCATCAAAAGCTTCAATGTCCCTGAAATCTGTTTTTTCGAAGTCTTTTATTTTCATCCATTTCCATTTTTTTTCCTCCATCAACACTTCTTCCAACAGTGCCATTACTTCCGCTTACCCATAGCACCATATTATTTACAACACTCAATCCACGAAAAGAAGATTGAATACTATCGGAACAAATTTTTACTTTTTGACAGAAAATATATTGGAATGAAATGCAAAGAGAGAATGCGAGAAATATTTTCTTCACAGAATTGAGTTTGCTGTTATGTATTGAAAGAGAAAGGTAATAAAATCCGCTGTTAGTTTTGAATGAAATTAAATTACCTAAGAAATGGGAAAAGGAGCAAGGAAAATTTAAATAGATAAAATCCTTCTGAAAAGATTTTTCTTTTTATGAGGACCGTTATAATCTTCACCATCATTTTTAGCTACAAAGTTAGTAATGCCATACTGGAGAGCTGTTCCAAGAGCTTTTTTTACAAAACCTGCTGATTTACTTACGATTAGTTTACGTGAAAAATATCCGGCTCCAAGCCCGATGGCCACTTTCAATAAATTATGTTTTAAATCAGTAGACTCCTGAACTTCTCGAATAGTATTTTTTAAAATATTTTTTGGCTTCAGGTCATCAGCAAGAGCATGAAAGCTTTCTTTCAAATCTTCTTCCATCAGGGCTTTCTTCCTCTCCAGCCGTTTAATGGCGATCTTAAGATCAGTTGTATTTGCAATACTTTGCAATTTTTCGTAAGCTGTTTCACCTCTCTCCATCTCCTGAAATTTAATCTATTAATTCTTTTATAAACTTGTTAGTTATTGGCGCTTTCAAAATTTTCTTTCTACCGGCATATAAAGCAAGTCCGATGATAATATAAAGTGCGCCCATGATAAAAAATCCCCAGTAAGCATTGCCAAGCCACACCCCTATAAGGATTGCAAAGCCTGCACTAATGCATATTAATGCCAAAAATAAAAGCACTATTAAAAAAATTGAAACAATTAAAGTGGAAGTAAATCCCGAAACCTTGCTGATTGCTTTTAATTTATATAAATCAACAGTCGTTTCTCCATAATCCTTCAATTTATAAAAAAGTTCTTCTACAGCAGTAGGTTCGTTTTCCATGTTCCTTTATTTTATCACCGGACAAATTGCCTTTTATAACAAGTTAAAAATAAACGATTTTTATGAGTTGACCGGGTTAGGATTTCTAACGTCATTTCTCATTGCGTTTGCTTTTTCTTTTGCCTGGTTTACCATGTCTTTTCCAACATCTTTACCTTCGGAAACAAGATCTGATAATTTTTTCTTTGCTGTATCATACTTTTCTGAAACAGTATCTGAAATATCATTGTAGGTATCTTTTACGCTTCCTGCCAGGTCTGATCCTTTTTCAGCTATTTTACGTCTAGTTTCTGTGCCTTTATCCGGTGCGAATAAAATGCCTAATATAGCGCCTGCTGCGGCACCTGCTAATACGCTTGCGATTACTTTTCCTGCGCCCATAGTTTCTAAGTTTTAATTATTATAAATATTATTTAAACTATAAAGATAAAATATATTGCCAAGAAAAAATATACAAATTAATTTCTAATAAAACCCTTTGCAGACCTAACTTATAGAGAAATTAAAAAAGTTGATTAGGTAAAAGAATTTAACCTGCCTGAGTAATTTTTTGCCCACAATGAGGAAGATATTTTGGGATTTTAATTTCACTTCGTTTCACTAATACAAAACATATTTTTCACTTGATTTTTTTTGATCTGCGAAACCGAATTACTGGCTTGTTGTTTTGAAGATTACGAAATAAAAGATTTCAGGGAATTTATATTTTTTAATCATCAAAAAGTAAAAAAATCATGGGTACAAGGAATGCTGGAAGGCGAAAAAGGAAAAACCAGTAAATTTTCTCAATTTTTAATCGATTATCTACAGTAGTCAAGCATTAGCAAAAATAGTAGGTGTTATTTTCAAAATAGGTATAAGATTTGGCATAATAATATTAATTGTTATAATACTGGTAATTATTTTCCGGCTTTCCAGAAAATTTACAAAATAATCGTTACCCTTTGTATATTTAAATAACTCAAAGGGCAAATGGTAAAAAAAATTTTCAATAGAATTACTACACGACCGCGAATTGGTTTCTTTGCTGCTATCTTTCTGTTGTTTCTTTCTTACATTTTAACCTTTATTTCTACAAGAAAAGTGGATATTCAGGATTTTTGGATGAATCATACCAACGAAGTGATCCACAACCTGGATAATATTTTAGGCTTCATCAGCACTGGCGAATCCTCCTTCAGAGGTTACCTCCTTACAAATGATAATGCCCTGCTGGTAAAATATAATGAAAGCAAGCAAAAGACTGACAGCACTTTTTCAAGCCTAAAAGCGCTTACCCTTCAAAATGAAAGCCAGCAAAAAAATCTGGATAGCCTTCACCATCTTATTGAGGATAACTATAGCTGGATTGAAAATATCATTTCCAATCCACTGGCAAATCAAAATATTTCAACGTTCTATCTGAATGGAAGTGAAGAAGGGATTGCGAATTCAATGGCAATTGATGCCTTGATCGCTAAAATGAAGAAGGAAGAAATTAATTTAAGAAATGATTGGTCCGTCAAAATTTCACAATACTCAGGGCTTATACAGGTACTAAATGTTCTTTCAATTGTAATTGCCCTTTTACTCACGGTTTATTCTCTGGTAGTGTATAATAAAGAGAATAAAGAAAAAAATATTGCTTCTAAAAAGGCAGAAGAATACAGGGAAGAATTGCAGGAAAGAGTGAACCAACTGGCTAAACTGAATACAGAATTAATCGAATTAAGGCGGCTTGAAAAATACGTGGTAACCGGAAGGATTGCCCGTGTAATGGCGCATGAGGTAAGAAACCCGTTGACTAATATCAACCTTGCATGCGAGCAATTACGTGCAGAAGTAGGAAATAAGGATTCGGAGATATTCTTTACTATGATCAACCGCAATTCAAAACGAATCAACCAACTTGTGTCTGATCTTCTGGCCGCTACAAGGGCTGAACTTAGTTTTTCAGAGGCATCTATAAATGACATACTTGATGCCAGTTTGGAATTGGCTCTTGACAGAATTCAATTGAACCAGATAAAAGTGATTAAAAATTATGATGAAAATATTTGTTCACTACCTGTAGATATTGAAAAAATAAAAATTGCATTCTTAAATATTATCGTAAATGCAGTAGAAGCCATGGATGAAAATGGAATTTTAGAGATTTCAACGGAAAACCAGGATGGAAAATGTGTGGTAAAAATATCAGACAATGGAAAGGGAATGAAAAAAACAGAGATAGATCGCTTATTTGAACCTTATTTTACCACAAAAGAAAAAGGGACGGGGCTCGGCCTTGCAAATTCTCAAAATATTATTATTGGCCACAAAGGAAGCATATTTGCTGAAAGTGAATTAGGAAAAGGAACATCGTTTACTATCACTTTTAATTATAACGATTAGGATTAAACGAAAATATTTTAAAAAATTAATAACAACAAAACCTCAATCCAAAAGATTAAGGTTTTGTTGTTTATTTATCCATGGAAAGGTTACAGATTTTGAATCCATTTGATCACTTCATCCTTGGTTTTCCCAAGTTTTTTTTCAAGCCTTCCTACAAATTCATCATCCTTACCTTGTTCACGCTTCAGATCATCATCTGTAAGGTTTCCATATTCCTGTTTCATTTTCCCTTTCATTTCATTCCATTTTCCGTCTAATTTTAATTTCCAGTCTTCCATAATATTATGTTTTTAATGTTAAAAAATTAAGCCGATCTGATCACTCTTAAAAGAATTGCTATTACAGCAATTACAAGTAAAATATGAATCAGTCCGCCCGTGTAAAATCCTCCCAAAAAGCTGATGGCCCAGATAATGATAAGAACCACCGCGATGACATACAATAAATTTCCCATTGTTGTAATTTTTAGATTTAAAATGTTTGATTTAGAAAAGTTTCCAGTAAACAAATAAACTATGTAGATTTTTTTTCAACTTTTCAATATAAAATCTATGCTCGTCGGATAACTCCCATGATAATTGCAATTACAGCGATAACCAATAAGAGGTGAATTAACCCGGCTGTAACATGGTATACCAAAAAAGAAAGTGCCCAAATAATTATAAGAATTACCGCGATGATATATAACAGGCTTCTCATTTCTCGGATTTAAAAGATTTAAAAAATTATTTACTTCTCTTTAACATACATAACCTTGCCAAAGACAACTAGAGGAAAGAAATAAGCTGAATTATAGTTATAAAACAATAAAAATAGATCGTTTATAAATAAAATAAAGTATTATACTTGAGGAAAGACTTCCACGAAATGAGCATTTTAATCTCTATGGCTTTATTCTAAAAAACCATAATACACCGCATTTAGCTCTACGTCAGCATTTTGGTTTTTTTATTGACATCTAATTAAGAATGCATTGCTTTTTAAATCTTCCAAATTCTTTTACAGTAACTTTATTTTTATCAGAGTAAAAATTGTTTTTACATGCCCTTGAAAAAAAATTTATCGTCTTTCCTTTTGGTTCTAAAAGAAGTTTCCAGAGAATTTTCTGCGGATAATATACTTAAATATAGCGCTTCGCTTGCCTATTATACCGTATTTTCGATTGCTCCTTTACTGGTTGTTCTTACTACCTTATTTGGATTTTTGTTTGGCAAAGAGGCAATGCAGGGAAAAGTTTACGAACAATTAAATAACCTGGTGGGTAGTAATGCCGCCATTGAGATACAGGATATCATCAAGAATATTCATTTAAGCAAAAATAGTTTCTTTGCAACTGTATTAAGTGTCATTATTTTATTAATTGCCGCTACGAGTATTTTTGGTGAAATACAGGATTCTATCAATAAAATATGGGGTTTAAAGATCAAAAAACACAAAGTATGGTGGAAATTAATCCTTACACGACTTCTGTCGTTTTCTTTAATACTAAGTATGGGACTTGTAATGATCGTTTCTATCTTACTCAATGCAATTGTAGCTGCTTTTGGAAAATTGATAGAAAAGCTTATTGCCGGTTACAGCCTGTATTTTATCCAGGTATCTGAAACCATTCTTTCTTTCCTGGTAGTTACTTTTTTATTTGCCTTTATTTTTAAAGTTTTACCCGATGCAAAGATTCGCTGGAAAGACGTTTTATTCGGCGGTTTTATTACTGCCATCTTTTTTACAATTGGAAAATTGGGAATTAATTTTTATATCCAAAAGAGTAATATAACTTCACTCTATGGAGCGGCAGGCTCCATTATAATCCTGATGATTTGGGTGTATTACAGTTCAATTATTTTATACCTCGGAGCAGAATTCACAAAGGTATTCACCAAATTATATGGCAAAAATATTTTGCCAAACGATTACGCCGATTGGATTAGAATAGAAAAAAAGACCGTGTCTTCACCTGAATTAAAAAACAAAGATTTAAGTTAACTTTGAAGCCCCTAATGTTTATTTAAAACTTATGAATAATAAAATACTGATCATTGATGATGACTTCGATATGTGTACCCTATTAAGCAGGTTCCTTAATAAAAAAGGGTACAACACTGAGGTAGCGCATAATGCATCGAAAGGTCTGGCAAAATTTAATGAATTTCATTTTGATATAGTGCTCTGCGATTTTCGTCTTGGAGATAAAGATGGAAAAGATGTTTTAATTAAGATCAAAGAAACAAAACCAAAAACCATCGTTATTATTATTACAGGTTATTCAGATATTAAAACAGCAGTAGATGTTATTAAACTAGGTGCTTTCGATTATATTACCAAGCCTCTTGTACCTGATGAAGTAATTAATGTGATCGAAAAAGCATTAGCAGCGCCTGTTTCAGCAGAAGCCTCGCAGGCACAAAAGCCATCCGGCCAATCTTCTGTGAAGAAAAAAATATATGAGCTTTCACCTAACAATGAATATTTAATTGGCCAGGATACCGAAACTGCAAAAATTTACCGACAAATAGAAATGGTAGCGCCTACAAATTATAGCGTTATTTTATATGGTGAAAGCGGAACCGGTAAAGAGGTAATCGCAAAAACAATTCACGAAGCAAGTAAACGAAAAGGTAAGCCTTTTATCGCGATGGATTGCGGCACACTTTCAAAAGAATTATCCGGCAGTGAGCTTTTTGGCCACGTAAAAGGCGCTTTTACAGGTGCTGTAACCGACAAGGAAGGCCATTTTGAAATAGCAAACGGAGGTACATTATTTCTGGATGAAGTTTCTAATTTACCCAAAGATGTGCAGGCTTCATTGTTGCGTGTAATACAGGAAAGAAAATATAAAAGAGTAGGCGGAACTAAAGAAATGGATGTGGATGTAAGAATTATTGTTGCGTCTAATGAAAACCTGCAGGAGGCTTACCAGAAAGGAAAATTCCGTGAGGATCTTTATCACAGATTCAATGAATTTTCAATCAACCTTCCACCTTTAAGAAACAGGAAAGGTGATATTCCGCTTTTCGCTCAATTTTTCCTTGATAAAACGAATGAGGAACTGCAAAAAAATATAGAAGGTTATGAGGAAGATGTAGAAGAAATGTTTTTAAATTATGCATGGCCGGGCAACCTCAGAGAATTCAGAAATGTAGTTCGTCGTTCTGTTTTGCTTACGCTATCCGGAAAAATAAACTCGAAAGTTTTGCCTTGGGAAATCACTCAATCTACGATGCAACCTGAACTTCATGTAACCGGAACTCAGGATAATTCTTTTTCCAAAAATACAGGGTTAAGAGAAGTTGATCTGAAAGATGCTGCCGCAAAAGCAGAATACGAAACCATCATGAACGTATTAAAAGAAGTAAATTTCAATAAAACAAAAGCTGCAGAGATACTTAAGATAGACCGTAAAACTTTGTACAACAAAATAAAGATCTACGAATCACTATAACTTAATCAAGATAAAAATAAAATCCCCGATAAGCCACTCTTTATTGGGGACTTTATTTTTCAGCATTTTTTTCGGTATGCAATTTGTTTTTTTTGAAACAAAACAATATTGAATACCAAAAATATTTTTATGATACATTCAAGCGAGGAGTTTAAAACCCACATGAATAGCCTTTCGGAGGTTTTGGAAAAATTACGACTAAAAAAAATTGATAATGAATTCAAATTGACTCATGAAGGGTTTACCGCAGGAAAAGGCAAATTTTATAATCAGGAAGATCTAAAAATTATTCGGGTCTACCGCTTTGAAGGTGAATCAGATCCCGAAGACAATTCGGTTGTTTATATAATAGAAGCAACAGACGGGCTGATCGGTTATAGCATTGATGCTTACGGAGTTTATAGCGATCATGATGCGGATTATAACGACTTTCTGCGAAAAATTCCGGTAGAGAAAAAGGAAGAAAAGAAAATCTTTTAATTATAAAACAGCAAATAAAAAACCGGAGTATTTGTTTGTTTACTGCTAGGAGGAATAAATATTACTGATCGCTTCCTTATTTTTTTCCATTATCACCTTGCGCCTTAAACTAAGTTTCGGTGTCAATTCTCCATTATCTGTCGTCCAGTCATGGGAAAGCAGTTCAAATTTCTTCACCTGCTCTACATGATTAAAAAATTTATGGTAACGTTCTATTTCTTTTTGATAAAGTTCTATTACCTGTGGGTTGGCAATTGTTTTTTTATTATCACTGCAATCGATGTCATGCTCTTTACACCAAATTCTTAAATTGACAAATGCAGGGATTATCAAAGCGCCAACAAATTTTTCGCCTGCGCCTACCACCATTATATTTTCTATAAACCGCGATTCTTTCAATTTATTTTCAATTGCTAAAGGAGCCACATATTTTCCTCCACTGGTTTTAAAAATCTCCTTCTTTCGATCCGTAATTTTTAAAAACTCACCCACCATAACTCCAATATCTCCGGTTTTAAACCATCCATCTTGCATACATTCGGCGGTCCATTCAGGATGTTTATAATATCCCATCATTACATTAGGCCCTTTGCATAAAATTTCTCCATCCTCCCCAAATTTCACCTCCACATTTTCAAGTAAAGGGCCTACGGTTCCCAGCATTCTTCCTTTTACTTCAAAGCGGTTCACACTTATCACAGGCGAAGTTTCTGTAAGGCCATAGCCTTCCATGATAGGAATTTTAGCAGCGGTAAAAATCCGTAAAAGCCTTAACTGGCAGGCTGCCCCTCCGCTTATGATGCTAATTATATTGTTTCCAAGCGCTTCACGCCATTTATTAAAAATCAATTTATTGGCCAGTGATAATTGAAGATTATAAAAAAATCCCAGGTTTTTATTAACATCATACTTTAAGCCCAGGCTGTGAGCCCAAAAAAATAATCTCCTCTTAATTCCTTTTAATTCACTGCCCTTCTCCATAATTTTCTCATACATTTTTTCTAAAAGCCGGGGAACAGTTGCGAACAAATCAGGCTGTATTTCTTGCAGGTTCTGCGGTATGGTTTCAATACTTTCTGCAAAAAAAATACTTGTCCCTTTAAACAAATAAAGAAAGCTGATCATTCGCTCAAAAATATGATTGAGAGGTAAAAAACTCAGTGCTCTCATATTCTCGCCCGGTGGAAAACAAGGAATACTATCCACCACATTGCTTAAAATATTTTTATGCGATAGCATTACTCCTTTTGGAGTTCCTGTTGTGCCCGAAGTATAAATTATAGTAACAAGATCTTCAGACTTTATTTTATCTGAAATAGTTTTTATTTCGCCTAAGATATTTTCAGTAAGTGGTAATAAAATATCTTTCCAATGCTTTGTTCCGTCAATTTTTTCAAACGAAATAATTTCTTTAAGATTGGGAAGATTGGCTTTAACCCGGTTTGCTTTTTGGAACAAGTCCACGTCATTTACAAAAATCAACTTTACGTTCGCGTCTTTTAAAATAAATTCCAGTTCAATATCGCTTATCGTTGGGTAAACCGGAACCAGCACTGCTCCTACCCTCTGTACAGCCAGATCCAGCATTACCCATTCAGGCCGATTTTTTGAAATAACAGCCACTTTATCTCTCCCCTCAATAGAAAAATCTCCGGGGCCAATGCCTGAATACATCAGTCCTGAACTCAGTTTGTTTACGATTTCAGCAACTTCAACAGTTGTATATTCTTTCCATTGCCCGTTCTCCTTCCCTGCCAGCATCGTGCGGCCAGGCGCATCTTTTAAATGTGTCTCAATACAATCAAAAAGTCGTGTGGGTGTCATTTTGTGCCCTTTAATCATTTATTTGAAAACCATTATACCGCTATGTAGATGGCTCAACGAAATCCTAAATTAAACAAATAAATAAATATTTGAGCAATCATTTGATGTACGGTCTTTGAGAGCAACCCTATAAGGCAATCAATGATAGTATTGTCCTTTCGGCATTTTAAAAATAATTCCGGCTTTAAATTTTTTAAAATTATCGGCATCTTCAGAATGATTGCTTGTCCAGGTTTGATAAGCAGCCAGATTTTGTGAGGCGCCAAAAATCCATTGGTTATAAGCAGGAAATAAACCTTCTTCAAGAAATTGTTCCTGCAAATCAAAAAGCCTGAACGGGTATTTTTGTGCATAATTTCTGTTCCAGTCAAGGATAAACCGTGTCCTGATCATGGTAAGTGTTTCGGGATTGATCCCACGGATCACCACATCATTTTGTTTGTTCATGCAGGTTAAAAAAGCAATTTCAAAAGCGCTTTTATCTTTTACATTGGTAAGAAGATCCGGATCGGCAAAAAGCTTTTTATATCCATCCAATAAAATATCTTTTATTTCTGCAGTACGGGAAGTAAAAGATTCTATATTAATAAAAATTTCACCGTAGAGCAGGCACCAGATATAGTTTCTTTTATAGTAATAATATTTACAGGCGTTATAATAATTATTAACAGAAGAAGGATCCATTTTAATTCCTTTTTCCCATTCATTTATGGCTTCGGGGTCACGATTTTTAAAAAGTAATTCACCATAATCATTATACAAGCCTCCACTGTTAGGAAATTTTTTTAGCGCGTCTTTATAGTTTTTATCGGCTTCCTTTTCCTGGCCCAACCTTCGATAAATTGTTCCGGCCAACTGGTAAGTCTGGTCATCGGCATTGTCATTATCAACAAAAGGCTTGATAACGTTCAATGCTTTTTGATCTTCCTTTTGAAGAAAATAACTTAGTGAAAGATCTTTGGCAATTTCAAGATTTTGGGGAGCTTGCTGTAAGGCACGGGTTAGTATGAGCGTTGCATTTCCATAATCGCCCTGTTGCATAAATGCTTTTGCGTTTTCATGAAGTTGTTCCGCATCTTCCTGTTGTGCGGTTACATTCACGGCAAGACTCCAAAAAATTATAGCAAATAAGATCTTTTTCATCGGGTAAAGATAAAATACTTTATCACCGGAAATCTTTATAAAAACAAAAAATTATGCAGCACGGTAAAAATAGATAACCACTTTACCAGCAAATTATTATGAAGAGATCAGGTGAGTTAAAAGCCCGTCTCTCAATTTCGGTTCAAACCAGGTGCTTTTAGGCGGCATAATACTGTTGGTATCAGCAATGTCAAATAATTGTTCTATCGTTACAGGATAAAGACTGAAAGCCACTTTCCATTCCTCACTGTTCACTCTTTCTTCCAATTCTCCCAGACCTCTTATTCCTCCTATGAAATCAATTCTTGTATCGGTACGCTGGTCTTTTATGCCCAGTACAGGTTCCAGCAAATTATTTTGCAAAATAGTAATATCAAGAATCCCAATCGGATCGGTTGAATAAGTTCCTTCTAATGCCGCAAGCATATACCATTGGCCATTCATATACATTCCAAATTCATGAGGTTCATGAGGAGCAAAAGCTTTTGGTATTTTAGAAACGGAAAAACTTTTAGTTATTTTTTCCAAAAATTCTTCTTCTGATAAACCATTCAAATCTTTCACCACCCTGTTATAATCCATTATCTTTAACTGTGAAGCAGGAAATAAAGTAGAAAGAAAATGACCCGCTTCTTCTTCATCCGGTAAAATATATTTCACTTTAGCTGCTGAAGCCACCCGGTGGTGCCCATCAGCAATATAAGTACAATCAACTTCAGTTTTAAATATCTCCGTTATCCTGTCAATGGTTTTTTCGTCGCTGATAACCCATATACTATGCTGAATTTCGTCATCAGCAGTAAAATTATATACAGGGCTTTTAGTGCTTTTCCATTTTTCCATCAAATCATTCATCTCATCATTATCCCTGAAAGCAAGAAAAACATTGCCTGTCTGAGCGCCCGTTGTTTTAATATGATTTATGCGATCCTGTTCTTTTTCAGGCCTCGTTAACTCATGCTTTTTTATCAAACCTTCTTCATAATCAGTTACAGAGCTACAACAAACCAATCCTGTTTGAGTTTTTCCGTTCATCGTTAACTGGTAAATATAGTAACAAGGTTTGCTTTCACTGAAAAGAATCGGGCGGCTCATAAATGCATCCAGGTTTTCCTTCGCCTTCTCATAAACTTGCTGACTGTGAACATCCGTATTGGCAGGAAGATCAATCTCGCTCCTGGTAATATGGAGGAAAGAATAGGGATTCCCTTCTGCTTCAACTTTTGCTTCTTTGGTTGTTAAAACATCATAGGGCCTTGAGGCAACTTGTTTAGCAAATTGAGGTTCGGGCCTTAGTGCTTTAAAAGGAGAAATAGATATCATGTTTATTTTAATTTTTTGCCTGGAAAGGCATTAAATTTTTGTAAGGGTTGCAAATATAATTCAATCGTACAATATTTTCCGGTTTTCAAAAGTGCCTTCTTTACATTATAATCCTTTTTCAAATTCTTCCATTTTCTCAACCAGGTATTTTACACTGCTCAAAGGCAATGCATTGTATAAGGAAGCCCTGAAACCACCCACTGAGCGATGGCCTTTTATTCCATAAATATTATTTTGTTTTGAAAATTCAAGAAATTTTTTCTCCTGCTCAGCATCATCCATCACAAAGCAAACATTCATCTTGCTACGATCTTCTTTAACCACAGTGCCTTTAAAAATTTTGCTGTTGTCAATCGCATTATACAGCAAAGACGCTTTCTCATTATTTAATTGTTCCATCGCCTCTACTCCCCCATTTTCTTTAAGCCAGCGAAGTGTAAGCATTGAAACATATACAGCAAAAACCGGCGGTGTATTCAACATACTTTTTGACTGGATATGATTCCTGTAATCCATAATAGCAGGAATGGCGCGTTTTATTTTTCCTAATATTTGTTTGTTTACTACAACGAGCGTTGCGCCTGCAGCGCCCATGTTTTTTTGAGCACCGGCAAATATCAGGTCAAATGAATTGAAGTCGAGTTTCCTGCTTAGAATATCGCTTGACATATCGGCAATCAACGGCATACTAACGCTTGGTATTTGTTGCCATTGCGTACCAAAAATGGTATTGTTGGTAGTAATATGAAAATAGGCAGATTGGTTGGGAACGGCAAAATCTTTTGGAATAAAATTGAAATTACTTTCTTTGGAACTACATACTACTTCAACTTTTCCGAATAGTTTGGCTTCTTTAATAGCTTTGCTGCTCCACACACCTGTATCTGCATAAGATGCGGTTTCATTTTGATCCAAAAGATTCATCGGCACCTGCATAAACTGAACCGTGGCGCCTCCATGCAAAAACAAAACTTCATGGTCATCATCCAGTTGCATTAATTCCTTCACCAGTGAAATGGCTTCATCCATTACCGATTCAAAAAGCGGGGTACGATGACCTATTTCCAAAATCGACAGGCCGCTGTTATTAAAATTAATTATCGCTTCAGAAGCTTGTTGTAATACACTTTTCGGAAGTATAGAAGGGCCAGCATTGAAATTGTGAATCATGAATTTGGGTTAAAATTGTTTTATGGTTTATTTGTTGGTTTACTTTAAAATTTTGTAAAAGATCTTTTAAAAAAAAACAGATTGCAAATTGCAGCTTTTGGGCCGTGGGGACACCGCCCAAAAGCACCTGCCCCGGTTGGTGTCCCCCACCAACCGGCGACAAAAATTATTTTTGCTTTATTTTTTTGTTTACTATAAATAGATGATCTTTTTTAAAACAGAATGCAAATTTGAAATAAAAAAAATAGAAATCGCGATTTTTTGTTTGTTTACTATTCAGCATTCACTATTCACTATTCCTCATTCATGCGCTCTTCCTTTCTCCTTATTAACTTTCCAATCTTCATTTAATTTTTCAAATTCTTTCAGATCATTTTCAGAAAACGATTGTTTCGTTAAACCTGAAAGATCAGGCTGGCCTGCATTTACCCACGCAGTAAACCAAAAAGAGGCGACCGCAAAAATTGACTGCCGCATTCTACGTTCCACCATTCCATTCAGCATTTTATCGTAAGCGATGGTATAAGAAGAAGAATATTGCCTGATCAAAATATTATTTCTTTTTTCAAAAGCATACTTTTTATCTGGCGGAAACTTAAGCGATAATTCTTTTTCGAACTTCAAAACAGAATCGGTGGCTTCTGCACTTTCTAAAACCCGCTGCCAGATAAAACCGGAAGGATCTTTAATATATTCCGCCTTACCAATAAAGAAATCAAACTTTTTATCTGCCAGCAATTCAGGTACGCGGCTTTCCCAAAAAGCATGAATTCCATTTTGGCCGGTAAGCTGCCCATCATAATTTTGGGAGGTATGCAAAGGAACATGAGCGTCGGCAATATAATGGCCAATTTCGGCGCTGTTTTTTAAAATAGAAGAAAAGTTTTTTTCTCTAAAAGCTTTTGTAAGCCGGCCAAGCATTACCTGAATATGCCACGGAACAATTCCATAAGCTTCCAAAGAATCTTCACTAAATTTCTCAACCGCGTCTTTCCATTTATGGGGTAATTCAGGGTAAGGATATTCTCCATAATGGTCTATATCAATATAATGCCGTGCTCCTTCCGCTGCTACCGAATATCTTCTTTTATCAGGATCAGTTGCATGCTCTGAAATAAAATCAATATTCGGTTTATAGAACAAAAGCATTTGCGGAGGCAATAAAAACACTGCATAATAATTGATCTTTTTATGCGCATAAAACCCCCAGCAAAAGCATTGAGAGAAAACCCCCAATAAGAAAATTAAAAGAATAACTTTTTTCAAACAAGCACTATTTAATTGATCACCGAATTATCCAAAGGATCTCCTACCGTTTCTGAAATCGTTTGGGTAACACCACCACTTACTGCAAATTTCATGGATTGAGCCGCACTGATAGAGGTTATCGGCCTTACCCTTTCCTTAGGAATTATGTACACATTTCCAGCCACTGAATATGCCATGGGTAAATAAACGGCTACATAATTTTCCATACCAAAAATGCTCATGTCTTCCTGGGTAATAAAACCTACCCGCCAAACATCGGTATCATCCACGCAGGCCAAAACATTATGGGTGAATTTCTTTTTATTGCCGGCAAATGCCTCAAAAAAATCTCTTACAAATGAATACAAAAGCTTAATCCCTGGTGTTTTCTCCAAAAACTTATTTAAAATTGATAATACCCTGCCCATTACAAAAAAAGAGCTGAGATACCCCATCATAAGAATGAAGCCGATAATAATAACAAATCCCAGACCCGGAATATTTATCGCCGGCCTGAGTAAATTGTCGATCTTATCAAAAACAATATAAATAAAATAAATAGTGATGGAAACCGGCCCAAGGATCAGTAACCCCTGCAAAAAATATTGGATGAGCCTTTGGTAATTGTTCGACTTTTTCATAATAAAAAATAATTGAGTTTTCAAAGGTAAGAGATGTACCGTTCATCCTTAAATTTTACAATTTACAAAAATAAACCATAGGAAACTATTGTTCATAAAAAAGTTTCCTTAGTTTTGCATTCCCATGGAATTAAAAAACAGAATAAAAGAAAAAGCAGATGAACTCTACCGGCGTTACGGAGTTAAATCCGTAACAATGGATGAGATCGCCTCGCAACTGGGTGTTTCGAAAAAAACCATCTATCATTCTTTTAAAGACAAAAATGAATTAGTAGATGCAGTAGTTGATGAAATGCTCGAGTATAATAAAGTTTGTTGCCAGGACAGCCGTAATAAAGCCATAAATGCAGTTCAGGAAGTTTTTTTAGGAATGGAAAGCATCCAGGAAATGCTGGATAACATGAATCCTTCAATCATATTCGACATAGAAAGAGGGCATCCGCAAGCTTTTAAAAAGTTTAAAGAATTCAAATACAATTTCCTGTATGAGTTAATGAAAAATAACGTAGAAAGGGGTAAAAAAGAAGGGCTTTACCGGGCAGAAGTAAATGCAGAACTAATCTGCAAAGTGAGGATAGAAACCATAATGCTGGCTTTTAACGAAGAGATTTTTCCAAAGCATCAATATTCGCTCGTTTATATCCAACAGCAGCTACTTGAATTTTTTCTTTATGCGATGGTAACTCCGAAGGGCTATAAATTAATTACAAAATATCAAAAAGAAAGTGCCGGTAAAAAACCGGTAAAAAAATAAGTACCAATGAAAATAAAGATCAGATTGATTTTAGTATCAGTATTAATTACATTTTTTTTGGCAGCGCATGCCCAGCAAAAAAATGCAACTCCACAAATACATTCTTTTACAGCAAAGCAAGCTGTTGATTATGCATTGCAAAATGCAGTGCAGGTAAAAAATGCTTTAATTGATATTAAACTCCAATACCAGCAAAATAAACAAATAACTGCTGAAGCTTTACCTCACATAAATGGCAACGTCGGGCTGACAGATTATCTTTCTATACCAACTACACTTATACCGGCTGAATTTACAGGAGGCCCTGCAGGCACCTATTTCCCTGTAAAATTCGGAACTAAATACAGTGGAAATTATGGTGCAAATCTGCAACAAATACTTTTCGACGGACAGGTTTTTGTTGGCTTGCAGGCGCGCAAGGCTGCAATTAAAAATGCAGAACTTACTGCTGATATCACCAAAGAACAAATAAAAACAAATGTTTATAAAGTGTATTACCAGTTGGTAGTAGGGCAAAGACAAATAGGAACGCTGGATGCGAACATTGCCAATTACGAAAAGCTACTTCACGATACCAAAGTAATTTACCAAAACGGTTTTGCTGAAAGGCTGGACGTTGATAAAGTGCAGGTTCAGTTGAGCAATCTGCAAACCCAAAAGTTAAAAGCTCAAAACCAGATTGACGCAGGAAAAGAAGGATTGAAACTTCTGATGAATATTCCGGAAAAAGATTCTCTCGTACTCACCGACACACTATCTGACCAGGAACTCAAATCAGGGATTCTTGATAATAATTACAATTACGAAGACAGGAAAGAATATCAACAGTTACAGACAGCTATTGAGTTGGGCAAATACAATGTAAAAAGATACCAGTTAAGTAAAATTCCTACTTTGTCTTTTTCTGCCAACATCAGCCAAAATGCACAACGAACTTCTTTCAGCTTTTTTAAAAATAGTGAAAAGTGGTTCACTACATCGTTCATAAGTTTCAGTTTGTCAATTCCACTTTTTGACGGAGGAGAAAGAAATGCCAACATTGCTTCGGCTAAATTGAACCTGATGAAACTGAACAACAATGTTGACCTATTGAAAGAATCAATAGATAACGATGTGACACAGTCCAGAATCAACATGAAATCGGCTTTACTTACAATGGATGCACAGAAGAAAAACATTGATCTGGCGCAGCAGGTTTATAATTCTACCAAATTAAAATATGAACAGGGATTAGGTAGCAACCAGGAAATATCAACTGCTCAAGCCGATTTGGTAACAGCTCAAAACAATTATTACAGCTCGTTATACGATGCGATCATAGCTAAAATTGATTACCTGAAAGCAGCAGGAAAACTTTAAATAAAAAAGAATAATAAGTACCAAATAATTAAAAATGAAAAAGATAACAACGATCGGTTTAATCATACTGTCGGTTTCTATTATTTCTTCTTGTGTTAATTCCAATAATCAACAAGCAGAATTAAAAAAGAAGAAAGCGGAACTTGAAAAATTGAAAACTCAGAAGGAAGATATAGATACAAAAATTGCTGATCTGCAAAAACAAATCGGTGTTTTGGATACAGGTTCAACTATTGCCGCCAAACCCAAACTGGTTGCCTTAAATTCCGTACAAAAAGCAGATTTTAAACACTACCTGGAATTACAAGGCAGTGTCGACTCTAAAAATATATCTTACATAACTCCAAGCGGTCAACCGGGGCAGATAAAAGCGATTTATGTAAAACAAGGAGAGAAAATTCATAAAGGACAATTGATCTTAAAATTGGATGATGCAGTAGCACAGCAAAATGTAGTGGCTATAAAACAACAAATGGGAAGTGTAAAAGCCCAGCTCGGCCTGGCTCAGTCGGTTTACCAAAGACAAAAAAATCTTTGGGATCAGCAAATCGGTACTGAAGTTCAGCTACTCCAGGCGAAGACAAATGTTGAAACATTACAAAACCAGTTAAAAACGATAGAGGCGCAGGTAAAAACTGCCCAGGACCAGGCAAATCAAAGTAATATTTACAGCAACGTGAACGGAACTGTTGATGACATCACCGCTCATGTTGGCGAGACATTTAACGGCAATCCCCTTACAGGTGGCTACATAAGGATTGTAAATGAATCTGATTTAAAAATTACGGTAACGGTTCCTGAAAACTATCTCGGAAATATACATGAAGGTTCACAGGTAATTGTTAACATGCCGGATATCAATAAAACCTTCAACAGTACCATTTCATTCATTAGCCAGGCAATTGGAAATACAACCCGCGGCGTTACCGCTGAAATAAAAGTACCAAAGGGAACTCAACTTCGTCCTAATCAAATTGCAAAGGTGAAAATTCTTGATTATAACGCGCCAAATTCAATCGCAATTCCTTTGAATACCGTACAAACCGGCGAAGATGGAAAATATGTATTGCTGGCATCAAAACAAGCCAACCAACTGGTAGCCAAAAAAGCAAGAGTAACTATCGGGCAATTGAATGGAGATAGTATTGAGATAAAACAAGGTTTACAACCCGGTGACGAATTGATAACTGAAGGTTTCCAGGGTTTATTTGAGGGTGAGCCCATCTTCACCAACAGTAAATAAACAAATATGCAATAAACTGCTTTTGATAAAAAGCACAATTAAATAAGTATGAGCTTAGCTGAAAATTTTAAGGAAAAGTATAAAGAATTTAAACCTACAAGTTGGGCAATTAAAAACAAGACATCAGTCTATCTACTGATACTTTTTGTATCGATGATGGGGGTTTACCAGTTTGTTACTTTACCAAAAGAACAATTTCCTGACATCGTAATTCCGACGGTGGTTGTTCAAACAATCTATGCGGGAAACTCCCCAAAGGATATTGAAAATCTTGTTACCAAGCCCATTGAAAAACAGTTAAAAGGTATTACCGGCGCGAAAATCAATAAGATCACCAGCACCTCGATGCAGGACTATTCTATTATCACAGTTGAATTTGAAACAAGTGTACAACCAGAAGTAGGTCTGCAGAAAACCAAAGATGCGGTAGATAAAGCGAAACCGGATTTACCTACCGATCTTACGCAGGAACCGAGCGTACAGGCATTCGACATCAGTGAAATGCCTATCATGTATGTAAATCTTAGTGGCGATTACGATATGATGAGCCTGAAAAAATTTGCTGATGATGCGAAAGACAAGCTCGAAGAAATTCCTGAAATTACCCGGGTAGATATTGTGGGTGCTCCTGAAAGAGAGTTCCAGATAAACGTTGATAATTACAAAATGCAAAGCGCCGGGGTAACTTTTGATGATATTGACAATGCAATTCAAAGAGAGAACGTAGATATTTCAGGCGGCCTGCTGGATGTAGGAAACATGAAACGCACTTTGCAGATAAGGGGGCAGTTTAAAACAAAGTATGACATTGAAAAAATAATTGTACGTAATACTTCAGGCGCCCCTATTTATTTAAAAGACATTGCCAATATTAAAGACACTGTAAAAACCAGCGAAAGTTATGCGCGACTGAATGGCAAAAATGTAGTTACCCTTAATATCGTAAAAAGAGCGGGCGAAAACTTAATTCAAACTTCTGATAATGTAAAAAAAGCGGTGGCAGAAATGCAGGGAACCATTTTACCTACCAATCTGAATGTGGTAATTACAGGCGATCAGAGCCGCTCTACCAGATCCTCCTTCAATGATTTGGTAAATTCAATTGTAATCGGATTTATACTCGTTCTTTTGATCCTGATGTTTTTTATGGGAGTTACAAACGCCTTTTTTGTGGCGCTGTCTGTACCGCTGAGTATGTTCGTGGCGTTCCTTTTTTTACCTGCTGCTGATTTGATTGTCGGCGGAAATGTAACCCTGAATTTTATTGTGCTTTTTGCTCTTTTGTTTGGCCTGGGAATTATTGTGGATGATGCTATTGTAGTGATAGAAAATACGCATCGCATTTTTATGGAAAATAAAGGCAAACTATCTACAAAAGAATGTGCGAAAATGGCCGCGGGTGAAATCTTTGTGCCTGTTTTGTCCGGCACGCTTACCACATTAGCGCCTTTTTTCCCTTTGCTTTTCTGGCCGGGAATTATCGGAAAGTTCATGATCTATTTGCCAACAATGTTGATCTTTACTTTGACCGCTTCTTTGATCGTGGCATTTATTATGAACCCTGTTTTCGCGGTTGACTTCATGAACCATCCGGAAGGGAAAGTAAAAAGGAAGTCGGCAGTTTTCACCAGCAAAGCTTTTTTAATTCCTTTACTGGCCGGAATATTGTTTGATTTATTCCACGTAACTTTTGTAGGAAACCTGCTCATTTTCTTTTCAATAATCGTTGTTTTAAATACCTATCTTTTCGATTCTCTTATTCATAAATTTCAGAATCGCGTTTTGCCGGCCATTATGACCAGCTACGAAAAGTTATTGCGTTGGGCTACGGCAAAATGGAGGCCTGTGTGGCTTTTGGCAGGAACATTTGTTTTATTGTTTTTTTCACTCGTTTTATTTCAAATCAGGCAAGTTCCCGTTGTCTTCTTCCCTAAGGGTGATCCGAATTTCATTTATGTTTATTTAAAACTACCCGTTGGAAGCAGCGTTGATTATACAGATTCCATCACAAAAAATATCGAAAATAAAGTGATGAAAGTGTTGGATGGCCCTTCAGGCAAACCGAATCCCATCGTAGAAAGTGTGATCTCCAACGTAGCTGTAGGAGCATCTGACCCAACTAGCGGTAACACGAGTACCCAACCCAACCTGGGAAGGGTTCAGGTTTCATTTGTGGAATACCAGCAACGGCATGGAATTTCTACCGCGCCTTATCTTGATTCCATCCGTGAAGCGATCAAAGGAGTTCCGGGTGCAGAGATTTCTGTTGCGCAGGAAAGCAGTGGCCCGCCGACTGATCCTCCAATTAATATTGAAGTATCATGCGAGAATTTCGATCAGCTTACTTCAACTGCAACGGCTTTAAAAAACTACCTGGATAGTTTACAAATACCGGGAATAGAAGAACTGAAGCTGGATGTTGACCTTAGCAATCCGGAAATTACCCTTACGGTAAACCGGGAACGCGCCTTGATAGAAGGTGTATCAACAGCTCAAATCGGTCAGCAGATAAGAACGGCCTTGTTTGGGCGCGAAGTTTCAAAAATAAAGGAAGGCGAAGATGAATATAAAATTCAGTTGCGAAACAATGAAGTGCAACGAAAAAGCCTGAGCGATCTTTTGAATATGAACATTGTATTCAGGGATATGGCGAGTGGCGGACAGGTAAAATCCATTCCGATCAGCTCGTTGGTAAATGTTGATTACACCAATACACTTGGAAGTATTAAAAGAAAAAATGTGAAGCGTGTAATAACTATTTTCTCCAATGTACTTTCAGGATATACCCCCACAGAAGTAAATAAAAATATTGCTACTGCAATAAATAATTTTAGTCAAAAAGGACCGGGAGTTACTATCAAACAAACCGGGGAAGGCGCGCAACAGGCGGAAACAGGTGCGTTTCTTGGCAAAGCACTGATGATAGCCTTAATGCTGATCTTGTTTATTCTTGTGTTGCAATTTAATTCTGTAAGCAAATCCATTATCATTCTAACAGAAATCATATTCAGTGTGATCGGTGTGATCCTTGGTTTTTCAATTACGGGCATGACGATTTCTGTGGTAATGACGGGCATTGGTATCGTTGGATTAGCGGGAATTGTAGTAAAGAATGCGATTCTTGTAATAGATTTTGCGGATGAATTACGGGCGCGCGGAATGAAGACCAGGGAAGCGGTGATACAGGCCGGAAAGATCAGGATCATTCCTGTGTTGCTTACGGCACTTGCAGCCATCTTTGCCCTTATACCTTTAGGAATTGGTTTCAATATTAATTTCATTACTACTTTCTCAGAGTTAAATCCTCATATTTTCTTTGGAGGCGATAGCACTGTTTTCTGGAAACCACTTGCCTGGACCATCATCTTTGGTTTGGCATTTGCTTTCTTTATGACCCTGATCATGGTGCCAAGCATGTACCTTATTGCCGAAAGGCTAAAACGGCCTATGCGCAGGCATTTTGGAGGAAAATGGATCTCAATGATGGGGATTCCGCCACTTACGTTGTTGTTCATTCCTTTGATGTTTATTACCATGTTTATTCATAATGCGCAGGTAAAAAGAAGAAAAAGAAAGATGGGTAACCAGGTGGGTGAAAGATGGACGGGAAGTTGGTTTTGATGTTTGGTTTTAGTTGATAATAATACACCTGCAGGTTAAAAAAGCCTGCAGGTTTTTTTTATGATTTTACAGAAAACAAACAAATATTACCAATTTCTAATTCCCAATTTTAATGACCCTCAGTTTTATTAGTGATCTTATGATTTCATTAGAATTTGGAACTCCTTTTAGGTATACGCTTTGTGGAAAAATATCTAAAAACGTACACTATGAAAACAAGATTATTGATACTAATCGGTTTTTTGGCGGCCACTATTTTGTATACAAGTTGCACCAAAGACCCGGTAACCAATTTAAGCAATGAAGAATCCAGGATTTACATTACTGATCATGATTCTACAGTAAATTTTTCCAATTATAACACTTACAGTATTTCAGATTCTGTAGCAGTAATTGAAAATGGCAGCTCCACGCGTGAATTAAATGCAGTTGACCAGGCTTATATTGATGCGGTAAAAAAATACATGGGCCAGGCAGGATATACTTTGGTATCCAAAAAAGAAAATCCTGACTTAGGCGTTGATGTAAACCATATTATCAACACTTCAACAGGTGTAATAAGCTATGGCGATTATTGGTACAACTACAGTGGATATTGGGATCCGTATTACTGGGGTTATCCCGATTATGGATATTATATTCCTTATGCCTATAGCATTTACCAGGTTAAAGAAGGAGCACTATCTATTGATATACTCAATTTAAAAAATGCTACTACCAATAATAATAATATCAATGTCATCTGGACAGGATTGATCCGAGGATCAGGAATTTTAAATTCATCAGTAGCTGATAGCCAGGTGAAAGCTTTATTCGATCAGTCTCCTTATTTAAAACATTAAAATTACTGAAATGAAAAAAATAAAAATAATAGCGACAGCCGTCTCTGTCTCCCTATTGAGTTGCTTTTATTTGCCTGCAACCGCCCAAAAAGAGCCACTCAAACTGGAGCTCAATTATAATTATAGCATTCCCACAGGCAATTTTAAAAAAGATATGGTAAGCAATGGTTCTCCGCGGGGTTTTATGGGAAGCCTGATGTATCCTTTTTCAGATAAATGGTCTGCAGGCTTATCTTATGGTTTCCAGGACTATTACCAAAAATATCCGCGGGCGTTATATCATTTGACTAATACCCAAAGTATATCTGCTGTTTTAAGTAACTCAGTTCAAACCACGCCCATTTTAATAAAAGCAAAATATTTCCCGGGCACTACCTCGTTTTTAAACCCATATGTATCTGTGGCTGCAGGTGCTAATATTATTGATTACAAACAATACTATGGTGAATTTGGCAACATCAGTCAATCCAATTTTGGATTTCGGGCAGAAGGGGGACTTGGAGTGGTAATTCCTTTTAAAAAAACAGGCACATCCGGGTTAAACATAGGCGCTACTTATGATTATGCACCTTATCATAAAAATAATTTTAAAGATCTCAATTCAATAAACGTGCAGGCAGGAGTTGAAATTCAATTAAGATAAAAAAGATTCAATTCAAAAAACTGAATTCCTTTTCAAATATTAACCTTTTAATTTAATTAAGCCGGAAAAAGTAATTTTTTCTGGCTTTTAATTTGCCCTATATAATAAAATTAGCAAAGAAGCGTTTTGATTTTCTATACACATTGTTTAACATTATTCAAATTCGCAACCTATGATCGTAAAAGAAATTGTCTGTGAAATGCTTATAGCTATCCATGTCATTCTATTTATTCAATCCAGAAGAGAAAAATATAATATAGAAAAATAAATACACCTTTCAATATTTTTGGAGAATCGCTTTTTCTAAAATCTCCATTTTAAATCCTGTTTCTTTTCCAGTGCTCAAAAAACTATGTTTTTGGTTGAGCATTTCCGTACTTGTATTTCCGGAATATTTTTTGTTAATTTGTTTTCTTTTTCCTCCAATCTTATTGAAAAATAAACTTTCGTACCTGCAGTTTGCTAAAAGTATTTTTTTTAAATCTTATAATCATGAGAAAGATTTTGATTGTATTGCTGCTGGTATTTTTGATGGGTGCAACTTTAACCTCCTGCACCACTTCAAAGCAAGGCTGCTTTGCTACTTCTAAAATGGTAGGCTACCATTAAAAAATTCCGAAAAATCTCTGGCAGTAAACAAATAAATACTGCTGATTTTTATTTTTTCCAATTATTCAAAAGCCTCCTCAAAAGGATAATTTCTCCTGTGTGGTAACTATTATGGTCTGCCAATACCAGAGCTTCGCGCAACAAAGTCTGCCCGTTTCCGTAATCAAAAGGTGTAAATAAACTTTCAGAAGATTCTTTTAACAAACTGATAAATGCCTGTCGGTCTTTTTTGATCTGTTGAATACATTTTCCCCATTCTTCTTTGGAAGGTTTTGTATTCTCAGGCCAATATCCGTCAGGCCATTTAGGAGATTTATGGTTGGCGTCTTTTGAAAATTCCAAAATATCCCATTGTGCAATTCGGATATGCTCAACTATTTGCCACAAATTGTAAGGGAGATTATGAGGCTTTTTATCCACAATTTCGAAAGGGATATTATTTACAGATTCATCTAAAGTCACATGCGCATTCCCCTTATTTAAAAGATCGGTCAGGTGATTAACCAGCGCAGCATTTTCTGATTTTTCGGGTTGCATTATTTTATTATTTATTTCGTTTAAATTTTTTTTTCACTCTTGTAACTTTTACCAATCCTATTCGTTACACAACTATCCTTCCAAAAAAATTAAAACAAAAATCATGAAAAAGTTACTCATTCTTATTTTAATGCTTGCAAGTACACAGTTATTTGCGCAGCCATGGAAAACGATTAAAGGTGATGGAAATGTAAAAAAAGAAACACGCACCGTTGCTGATTTCACTTCTTTATCTTCCCGTGGCCCGATGGATGTAAAGATAGTGTATGGCAATTCAAACAATATCCAGGTAGAAGCTGATGAAAACCTGCTTCCTTATATAGAAACAAACGTTGAAAACGGCAAACTCATCATTCAGCCGAAAAAGAATATGAATTTAAGATCACGGTCAAAAATGGTAGTGTATGTTTCAATGACAAAAATAAATATGCTGCAACTTAGTGGCAGCGGCAATATTGATGGGAATGGCTCATTTACCACTGATGACAAAACTGAAATTATGCTTTCAGGATCAGGTAATATTCATTTGAATTCAGACTCTTTCAAAGACCTTCATTTCGCCATTTCGGGAAGTGGGAATATTGTGGCAAAAGGTGGCCCGGCAAATACAGTTTCGGTAGCGGTCAGTGGAAGCGGAAATGTTGATTGCAGCGATGTTGCTGCGAATGATGTAGAGGTAAAAATAAGTGGTAGCGGCAACGCAAGAGTACATGCCAATAAAAGCCTTACTGCAAATATCAGTGGCAGCGGAAATGTGTTTTACAAAGGAAACGCCACCAACATTTCAACAAAAGTGGCCGGCAGCGGGAAAGCCATAAAAATATAATTCAGAAAATAGCACCTCATTATATTAAAGGGAATTGTTTTAAAAGGCAATTCCTTTTTGTTTTCGAATAATTATACAAACGCTATAAAATTTATAAGAATTAGGTAGAATAGTCACAATCATACTTTCTAATTTAATTGCACAGGGTTTTAACCCTGTGTATAGAAGGATTATTATCCGGCTTTAGCCTAAAGTGATTTGTAAAGAATTTTGGCTAAAGCCTCTCAATCCTATAGTAACCACTTGCTAAAGCAAGTTGCAATTGATCAGGTATGGTTCTATAAAAGTTTTACTCCTATTCTATCTAACCTAAAAATGAGCATTCCAAATTGTCGCCGGTTGAAGGCCCCCAACCGAGGCAGCCCGCCGTGGCCGGTGTCGACCGCCCACAAAATTTAGAATTAACAAACGCTATAAAATTTATCCGCCTCATAAAATTCATTGCTTCATATCTTCGCAGTCCTTTCTTAAAAAAAGAAAGACACAAGTAAAGACAATACAAATTTTACAAAATGAAGAAGCATCCCAATACGCAGGCTGTGCGTATTCAGACACCGAGAACAAGTGAAAAGGAACACAGCACCCCTTTATTTCTTACTTCAAGTTTTCAGTTCGATAGTGCTGAAGAAATGGCAGCGACCTTTGCAGGTGAGTTGGATAATAATATTTATACGCGGTTTGAGAATCCGAATGTGCAGGAATTTATTGATAAAATGTGCGCGTTGGAAGGTACCGAAGCCGGCTTTGCAACTGCCTCCGGCATGAGTGCCATCTTTGGTTGCTTCATGACATTTTTAAGTGCAGGTGATCATTTATTAAGTTGCCGTTCCGTTTTTGGTTCCACACATACCATCATTACCAAATATTTTCACAGGTGGAATATTGACTATTCCTATGCAGACCTTGATGATACGGATTCATGGGAATCATTAATAAAGCCCAACACCAAAATGATCTTTATAGAAACACCTACCAATCCGGGGTTGGATATAATCGATCTGGAATGGCTGGGCAAATTGGCTAAGAAATATAAAGTAATTTTAGTGGTCGACAATTGTTTTGCCACTCCCATTTTACAAAAACCGGCAGCATATGGAGCTGATCTCATTTTACATTCAGCCACCAAATGGATCGATGGGCAAGGGCGCGTGCTCGGAGGTGTGGTTGTTGGAAAAAAAGAATTGATTGACGAACTGTTCGCCTTCTGCAAAAATACCGGGCCTTCGATTTCTCCTTTCAATGCGTGGCTGCTCAGTAAAAGTTTGGAAACGCTGGATGTAAGGATACAAAGGCATTGCGACAACGCTGAAGAACTCGTAAAAGCACTGGACGGCCATCCGAAACTTAATAGTATCAAATATCCTTTTCATCCCTCCCACCCAATGTATGAAACAGCAAAAAAACAAATGAAGCGGGGTGGCGCGTTGGTTACCTTTGATTTGAAAGGCGGATTAAAGAGTGGAAAGAAGTTTTTGAATGCGTTGCAAATGCTTACTCTTACCTCCAATCTTGGAGATACGCGCAGTATTGCTTCTCACCCTGCTTCAACTACTCATGCTAAATTAACCGATGAAGAAAAAACAGGAGTTGGCATTACGCCGGGGCTCATCAGGATTTCTGTTGGCCTGGAAAATATCGAAGACATAAAAGCAGATATTTTGCAGGCGCTGGAAAAAAGTTGATCCCGAAAGCAAAATAAAAAAGCCCGTTGTTTATTGGATTTACTGCGATTGCCTAAAGTTTCTATTCAGAAAAAATTCTTTCCGGTAATTGTTTGCTTGCATTGGCACCCATTTTTTTTAATTCTTCAATTTTGCCAATTACATTTCCGCGGCCGGTTGATAGTTGCTTTAATGCTGTTTCGTATGTATTGCCGGCTTCAGCTATTTTTTTACCAACTGTTTCAAAATTCTCATAGAACAAAACAAATTTATCATAGAGCAACCCGGCTTTATCAGCAATTTCAATTGCATGTTTATTTTGTTGTTCCACTTTCCACAAATCGGCAATTATTTTTAAAACGGCGAATAAATTAGTCGGGCTTACCAGTAATATCTTTTTATCATAAGCGTATTTCCAAAGTAAAATATCGGTCTTCACCGCTTCCAGAAATGCCGGTTCTATCGGAATAAATAAAAGCACATAATCCAGTGCCAGCGCATATTTAGGATAATTTTTTTTTGACAATCCGTCGATATGAAGCCTGATACTTTTAATATGTTGCTGAAGAAAGCGTTGTTGATCTTCCTTATCTTGTTGCGCGATACATTCATCCCACGCAATCAAAGAAACCTTGCTGTCGACAATTATTTTTCTTTTGTCGGGATAACAAATCGTTACATCCGGCTGAAGCCCCGAACCGTTTTCATCTTTAATGATATTGCCTGCATTATCCCTAATAAATTCCTGCAAAAAATATTCACGCCCTTTAGTTAATCCACTATTTTCCAAAAGGCTTTCCAATATCATTTCGCCCCAGTTTCCCTGCATCTTGTTATTTCCTTTGAGAGCCGTTGTAAGATTATTTGCGTCTGTGCTTACCTGTTGTGTCATCACCACCAGTCGTTCAATTTCTTTGCCCAGAGAAAATCTTTCCTTCGATTCCTTATCATAGGTTTCTTCCACTTTCTTTTTAAAAATCCCAAGATCATTTTTCAAAGGATCAAGGATTGCTTTCATTTTTTGTTCATTCACTTCAGTAAATTTTTGCGTTTTCTCTTCGAGAATATTTTGCGCAAGGTTTTTGAATTCGAATTTGAAGCTTTCACCTATTTGGTTCAAATCCTCCTTTTGCTGAAGCAACTTCTCTTCAAGAAAAGTATTGCGCACCTCGGCTTTACCTATTCGCTCAATCAATTTATCTTTTTCCAAAGCCAGCAATTGTTTTTCTCTTTTTAACTCATCATTGAAAACCATTTGCTGTTGCAATTTTTCGTGCGCGGCACTCGTTTGATTTTTTAAAATTGAGCGATGCAAAACAGATGCGATTATTATAGTAATAATCAATCCGGCGACAAAGCATAGTATGTAAATAAACATTTTTTTAATTTTTTATAAAAAGGTATGACAACAGGTAAAATATGAAGTTAGAGAAAGGATATAAATAAAAAAACCAATAATTTCTTTTGGCAGAAATTAAAAAGTTGATAATAAATTTTATAAAAAATTAGTTGGTATCCAAATTTATTTTATAGAAAGCCAGAGGTTGATCTGATATTCCAATAAGAATATATTTTTCTTTATTAATAAGTATCTCTTGAGCTGATTTTACGTCTCCCTTTACAGAGAGTCCGGACGATGTTTGTGGTACATATACAAATCCACCTTTACCATCTCCCTTCAACAGGCATCCATAATTGGCGTCAATGCTCCCTATTTTTAACCGATTGTCGGAACGATTACCCAGTAACAATAGATCTTTTTTGCCATCTTTATCAAAATCATCAGCTATAATTTTTGTAACTACAGAAAACTGTGCCTCAACCGGAAGAATTTCTTTTACAAACTTGCCCCCCCTGTTAAGAAAGCAAACTGTATTACTTTCATTGGCTGTAAGTTTACCGGCATTGTCTAACTGATCCTTGCTGAAAATATCACTCATAGTAGCATCGGCATAATCGTTATAACTTTTAAATTTATGCTGCATGCCGTTCACTTGTTTATTTAGTTCATCTCTGCTTACAAAAGGATAACTTTTGCCCTGAATATAAAAATTCAGGAATGGATCAATCGTACCGTTATTATCAAAATCAGCATAATACATTTCCGCTGGTTCTTTATCTGAGAAATGTATTGGTGAATTTCTGCCAATATTGCCTGCAATAATATCTGGTTTACCATCGCCATCAACATCTGTAACCTTCAACGAAAACCAAAATCCTTTTTCCTGTTTATCAAAATATTCATTGGTTTTGTCAACAAAGCCATTAGGCGTATTTATAAAAACCATCACGGGCATAAACTCGCCACAAATAACAAGATCTTTCCTGCCATCATTATTCAAATCTACCCATTGGGCATCCGTTACCATACCAATAGAATCAAACGGAGTCTTTACAATAGTGAATTTACCTTTCCCATTATTGGAAAGAAGATAACTTCTTGGTGTTACAGGATACCTTCCGGGAATAACCCTGCCGCCGACAAAAACATCCATATCTCTATCATTGTCATAATCACACGGCCTTACGCAGGATTTACTACTGGCGGTTAAGTCCGGTAAAGCATTTGCAGCTAAAGTAAAATTGCCAGAACCATCGTTAAGATACAATTCATCCTGAAGGGCTGAGGTTCCGGGTTGAAATAAGGAATACCCTCCTTTGGCAATATACAAATCAGGGTATCCATCACCGTTAGCATCAAAAAAAGAAGCAGCAGAGATGGCTGAGGTGTTTTCGTTGCCAATATTTAAATTCCTGATAGCTTCAAAATTTCCACCCGGCTTTTGCAGATAAATCTTCCCCATTTTATTTTTATCTCCACTCACAAAAACATCTTCAAGACCATCCTTATTCACATCAGCCTTTGCTATCACCGGGCCCGTTTTGGAATACATAAAAGTCAATAGTAATTGCCGCTTAAAATCATTTTCGTTAAAGCTTTCGTTCGTATATGGAATCAATTGAGGCGATTTTGAGAAAACGCCAGAATAATATTCTGAAGATTTTATTGGTTTACTGTTGACAGAATCTGCCTTATATTGAACCATTAATTTTTGATTGGCAGGAATATTTGTAAGGATTTGAGTTGTACTATTTGGCCAAATAATGCGCAATGAATCAACTGTTTTAAGATGGTCTAATCCAAAATGAGCAACAGTTGATACACATGACTCATAACCACGATTGGGATTTACCTCAATATATTGCAACCTTCCCCCGGCATAGAGGTATATTTTTGAACCAACAGCATTGATGTTCGCTCCCTTGTATAGTAATTTGACATTCAGATAAGAAGTATGATCATATTCCCTGCTCATATTTTTATAAATCGTAGCCTCATCATTTAGATTATTGACTACCAGGTCAAGGTCTCCATCATTATCAAGATCGGCATATACAGCACCATTTGAATTTTTAGCCTGGTCAATTCCCCATTGCTTTTGTTCGTTTGAAAAAGTAAGGTCATGGTTATTCCTGAAAATATAATCAGGATAATTTGAAACCGGCATGGCTTTTACAAGGTCAAATAAATTAACCGGTTGCCTGTCCATCGCCTGTTTTATTTTATAATCTCCCCAATAGCGCAGGAAATCTTTATTGGTATAATCCCTCAAATAACCGTTTGTAATAAATAAATCTTTAAAACCATCATTATCAAAATCTGCAAAAAGCGGAGACCAACTCCAATCGGTGTTGGACACACCTGCCAGCTGTCCAATCTCACTGAAAGTGCCGTCGCCATTATTAAGTTGAAGCATGTTGCGCATATATTGCTTTTCAATTCCCTGGTCAACCATTAACTGAAAATTCCCGTAATCTTCCTGCACCTGCAAAACCTTTTGGCGATGATTATCTTCGGGCAACATATCCAGTGTTACAATGTCGGGCAAACCATCATTATTAAAATCTGCAATATCCACCCCCATTGAAGATTGTGATTCATGTGTGAAATAATCACCCGATTTTTCGGTAAATGTGCCGTCATGATTATTGATGTAAACATAATCCTGTTCATTGTAATCGTTAGTTACATAAATATCTTCCCATCCATCCTGGTTAATATCTGATATAGCTACACCCAAGCCAAAAGTGAGCGGGAACTGATGGATACCTGCTTTTTTTGTAACATCCACAAAATGTCCATTTTCATTTTCAAATAGTTTATCTCCTGCATACTGGTCTACCCCCTTTCTATATTTAGAAAGTTCAGTATTATCCATTTTTATTACATTATGGTTCAGCAAAAACATATCCAGATCACCATCGTTGTCATAATCGAAAAAAGCAGCCTGGGTGCTATAGCCAGGATCATCCAATCCATATTTTTTTGCTTCTTCTACAAATTTCAGGTTACCCTGGTTAATAAATAGTTGATTCCTCCGCATATTACTATCAACTTTGCCTGAATAACAGATGTATATATCCAATAGGCCGTCCCCGTTTACATCTGCCATTGTAACGCCCGTTTTCCAACCTCCTTTTCTTCCTGCTAATTCCGGGCAGGCTTCCTGGGTAATATCTTTAAACTTCATGTGGCCAAGGTTGAGGTATAATTTATTTTCCCCCTTATTGGAAGTAAAAAAAATATCTTCAAGCCCATCGTTATTAATATCGCCAACAGCCACACCACCTCCATTGTAGAAATATTCATAATTGAGAACATTTAGATCCTCGGAATCCTCAATAGTGTTCCGGAAATTTATATTGGTCTCTTTTGAAGAAAGTAATTTGAAAAGAGGTTGGTCAGAATGCAAATTTTTTCTTTTTAGCAGAAAAAAAGCAACAACTCCTAAAATAATAATTATTGATATTGCAATAAAGTATTTAAGAAATTTCAAAAGGTAGATTTTAAGAGTAAAGATAACTATCCTGAATATAATTTTTTTAAAAAGAGGCTACCATTCGGTAGCCTCTTCAATGTTATAATAAGAGTTCATTAACCTAATTTATTTATCCCACCAAACTCTTGAAGTCCATTGGTCTCCACCAGTTAAAGCACTTACAGCCGCCTTATAATTGGCTCCATTATTTGTAGCTTCACTTGAAGGATAGATTTGTCTTCTGGGTATTGTGGCATTCGTGAAATTACCCGTATAATTTACCGGAGTTAAATCCGGGTAGCCGGATCTTCTCCAGTTAATCCATGCTTCTTCAAAGTTAAAAAGCGTACCTGTTGTTATCCATATCTGAGTATTAATTTGCTGTAAAGAATTAGCCGTAGATGAAATATCCAATGGATTGGAAGCAGCGTAAGCATCAGCAGTAGCTGCGCTTATAGATGTGCTTCCATTTAAGGTTCCATAAGTCTGCAATGCAGCGCTTAACCCATTAGCATAATGAACAGAGGCACTTGCGCCAACATTCCATCCATCTGCAGCCGCTTCTGCCAGAAGCAATTCTGTTTCAGCATAAGTCAGGATAAATCCCGGAGTGTTGAGATTAAGATACAATGCTGAAGTAGGCCTTGAATATCCACCAATCGGGTTTGCATCATCTCCTGTGCCTGTAGCGCCAGGATAGTCTGCTGCAGTGGAAATGTCTGTAGCTCCGCCATTTTGATCATACCCGTTTGGCATCCCTTGTTGATTTGCGGGTGTGGGATCGCCTGCAAGACTTTCATTTCCGGCATTTGCCTTACCAGGCATTGGAACTTCTGCGATAACTCCAAGTCTCGGATCATTGGTTGCTTTCAACATATCTATCAACTTTTTCCCCCATCTAACCTGAGTATAATCTTCAGGAACCTGCAAAGCGCCTGAATTTCCATTCTGGTACCCGCTATTATTATCAAATTTGATATACGCATTATCATCATTGCTGGTAAAAGTTCCACCTGAATAGGCCTTCTCCGCATATTTCTGAGCAGTTGCAGGATCAACTTTCGTTAAGCGCATTGCCATTCGCAACATCAATGAATATCCAAATTTTTTCCATTTGGAGACATCACCTTTATAAATAATGTCATTGGTGGGTAAAGCTTTAGAAGGATCCAATGTAGCAATAACTGAATCCAATGTATTTAACATAGAAGGGTAAATATCCTGTTGTTTATCATAAACCGGTAAAGATACTCCCGATTTTGCCTGTAGTGCCTGGGAATAGGGACAATCCCCGTAAACATCAGTTACCAATTCCAAATTGATCAATTGAACAATTAATGCCACCCCTCTTAAATTTATCAGGTCCGCATTGCCCTTGGTAAGATCTTGTATTTCGTGGGCTTTACTTGCAGCAATATAAGCATTATTCCATGTGCTGGCATCATAAGTAAGAATATTGCCTGATGCTACGTATTTATCGCCATTGGTATAATAGGAAGGGTACTCTGCATTAGCTAAGGTCTGAACCCACATACTCTGGAATAGTATAGGTCCGCTATAACCCTGGATAGCAGACATGTATCCAAGCTCGGCCGTAGGCAACAAAAGATTAGGGTCAAAAGTAGAAGCTGATGCTTGGGTTGGATCAGTATTAATCGAATCAAATTTTTTGGTACATCCTGCAACTATTATCAGTGATGCAAAAGTTATATATATGAATATTTTTTTCATGATAATTAATTTTTGAAGATGAATTTAGCATTAATACCAAAAGTTGTGGTTGCAGGTAAACTGGTGCCCTCTATACCTGCATAGCGAACAGTTGATGAAAAACCATTTTCAGGGTCTATGTTAGGACTCTTTTTCATGATGGTCCATAGATTTCGACCAACTAATGCAAGCTGAATTGAATTGATTACAGGTATATTTCCCAACATCTTTTGAGTGATTGTATAGCCAAAAGTTAACTGGCGCAATTTTATATAATCTCCATTCAGCACATTCACTCTTGAAATGGTTGCTAATCTTTGATAATAATTTTGGGCATCGGCTGCTACAGTATTAGGAGAACCATTAGCAGTTACACCGGTAGTAATCCCTGTTTCTCTTCCGGCAAGAGTCATTTTATTTAAACCCCTGTAAATTGAGTAATAGCTTGTAGCTGAAAGTATCTTATTCCCATAGTTATAGTCTATGAGGAATGATAAGTTGAAATTGCCAAAATCCAAGGAGTTATTAAGCCCTCCGTAAAGTGTTGGTAAAACACTTCCCATCGGAATAAGTTTGCCCTGAACAGGTAATCCACTTGCATCAACTACGATATCACCCTTAGAATCGTAAGTGTAGTCATGCGCTAAAATTTGTGGCCCTGATAAGCCTTTCACAAATGCAGTGTTCGCATTTAATGGCCGGTAAGTACCAAGATTTACGTTATTACCTGCTGCATCAGTTTGTAAAATTTTATTCTCAACCGAACTAAGATTAAATGACACATCCCATCTAAATTTACTTTCCCTGATCGGCGTTCCTGTTACTCTCACTTCCAATCCCCTGTTTTGGACAGCACCATTAGCAATTACGGTGCTGGTAAACCCGGTGGCAGAACTCAAGCCACCATTCATTATTTCATTCTTGGTTTTTTGTGAATAGTAAGCTATATCGAAACCTAAACGGTTGTCATAGAATTTCAATTCTGTTCCTATTTCCAATTCAGTTTTTACAAAAGGTTTTAGAAATAGATTAGGTAATGTATTGCTGAAATTTCCAGTTGGCACGCCATTGATTGCGTTTCCAACACTATAGTAAACAGCAGTTTGATAAGGATTAACTGGCTCGCCACTTGTCTGTGCATAAGATACTCTCAGTTTACCAAAGTTCAATTTATTGATGTTAGTAAGCTGACTGAAAATAAAGCTTGCTGAAACTGAGGGCGTGAAAATATTTCTTTGACTTTGAGGAATCCCCGAATTATACAATGTAGAATATGCATCGTAACGTCCGGTAGTACTTAAAGTAAGATACTTCATATAATTAAAATCAAAACTGTAATACCCTGAATGAACCTCTTTACCTGAATAAGTATAACTTCTTCCAAAGCTCACCACATTTCCAGGTGTATATAGCTCTGGGATTACAAAATGGTTACCATTTACACCAATAGATTCAAATTTATCTTTTCTAATATTTCCTCCTAAAATTGCATCTAACTCCAGATTTTTAAATAACTGATGTGAAGCTCCAATAATCCCATCTAAATTCATGTCTGTGGTTTGGGCATTTGACAAATTATTAAGTTGCCCCGACTGTCCTGCAGAATTATATGAATAGTTAGTTCCTGTTGGAGTTACCGTAAAATACCTGTCGTCTTCATGATCGTAGCCCAATCTCACCATTGCATAAAGCCAATTGGTAAAATTATACTTACCCGAAATAGCAGAAATAAGTCGTTTTCTTCCTGTATTGTTTATAGCCTTGTTTACTACAAACCATGGATTGGTAACATAGTTATCATCACTAAAAACTATTTCACTACCACTTGCATCATATCCGGGTTTAAATATATTTTCATTTACATTAGAAGCCAGGAATAAGAAGTTGTTCGGATTAAGAGGACCATCACTCAGATTTGGGCGATTTTTATCCTGCTCATCAACGTAGTTGGCCATTAAAGATACATGTAATTTATCCGTAACATCATGGTTAAGATCTAAATTAACCGTATTTCTATCAATACCGCTGTTTCGTATGATAGAGCTATTGGTAAGATTTGATGCGGATAAACGGAAATTACCTTTATCACTTCCACCACCCACAGAAACAGTATTGGTGAAGGTAGGTCCGGCTCTATAAAAATCTTTGATATTATCTTTAAAAGGAGAATACGGGTATTGATTACCATCAAATCCAATTACTTGTGATCCATCCATTTTGGCTCCCCAGCTTAACCTGTCGGTATTTCGGGCTTCAGTTGCGTTTGCAGGTTTTGCACCGTATTGCCCCTGACCATAAACATATTGGTAATCTTGATTATTAATTGCTTTATCAACGGAATAATTAGTATTGTATTCTACAGCCAATCCACCTTTTTTCCCTTTCTTGGTAGTTATCAATATTACTCCATTTGAAGCCCGTGCACCATACAAAGCAGAGGCTGCTTGACCTTTCAGGACAGTCATTGTGGCAATGTCATCCGGATTAATATTTCCAATTCCATCACCCAAATCTGCACCGCCCCACTCTCCTGCGCCTCCGCGGCTTGAATTATCCATCGGAACACCGTCAATAACAAAAAGAGGTGACCCGGCATCATTCATACTCGGCATTCCCCGCAGCAAAATACGGGCAGAACCTCCAGGTCCTCCATTTGTACCGTGAACGTCTAAACCTGAAACCTGACCTGCTAAATTAAGGGCAACATTTGTTGACTTAGCCTTGTCCAACTGACCACCATCAACGGTAGTTACTGAATATCCAAGTTTTCTTTCTTGTTTAGAAATTCCTAATGCTGTAACTACCACAGCATTCAACTCACTTTGACTTCTGGAAAGTGTGATATCAATAACACTTTTACCTTCCACTGGTATTTCCCTGGTAGCAAATCCGACACCACTTACCACTAAAGTGGCATTTGATGGAACACTTAAAGAATAAGTTCCATCATTGCTTGTGGATGCACCGGTTCTGGTGCCTCTTACTACAACGCTGATTCCAGGGATTCCGTTTCCATCAGAATCTATAACTTTTCCGGACACTGTTTTCTGTTGGGCTCGTGCGAAAAAGCATAGAAAAAGAAAGGAAAGCAGAAATAATAACTTTCTTAAACTTTTCATAATGCAATTTTTTTGATTGAAAAATAGGGTTACTGTGATAATAGTTTACAAAAATGTTATATTTTATTTTTAAAATTGTCAGGATAAAGTCAGGAAAGAATTTTAATATGAAGAACTGGTAAATGACGCAGTTTTCACGTTAGCAGAGAAGTAAACAAACAAATAAGCGGAATTTTTACTCCTCGTATTAAAGGATGGATTAGAAAAAATAATCCAATTTTTCGAAAATTTATTCTAGTATCTTAAATGCAACAGCATAATTCCCAGCTGATTTATTTTTTAGTTTAGAAGGTATTTGTATGATTATACCATTTCCTGATGTCTTCCATTTTATTCTTTCCTTAGGTGCATCCAGTAAAACAATTTTGCTTTTTTTATTAACAACAATTTGGTTTACCGTTATGCTGGATGGTAGCACAATCTCGTTTGTGGTATCACTAAGTAGATATATATACTTATCCTTTTTGTCTTTTGATTGCAGGTAAACAATGTTGCCATCTTCATAAGGAGCCATCGGAATTGTGTTATATACACCATCGGCATGCACCTTCATCCAAACGCCTATTTCCTTTAAACGTTGGTAAGCCGTATCGCTCCAATCGCCTTCCGCAGATGGACCAATATTTAATAAAAAGTTTCCACCCCGTGAAATAATTTTCAATAACATGTGTACCAGTTGATTGGTAGGTTTATAATGATCGTGAGGAACATAGCTCCACGAGTTCCCCATGGTAATACAACTTTCCCATGGATGCGGCAAAGGCTTAGAAGGAATGGTTTGCTCAGGCGTTACATAATTTTCATATTTGCCGCTTACCGTTCTGTCGACAACTAATAATCCAGGTTGATGAGACCTTGCCATTTTTGCAATTCGTGGCATGTCTATATCCTGGTCATAGGTGATACCACGCTGCCAATCAACTCTGGTATCAATAGTTGATTTCGGGCGCACCCATCCGCCATCAAGCCAAAGAATATCTATCCTTCCATAACCAGTCATCAATTCCTGTATTTGGTTGTAAGTGTAATTTTTAAAATCATTCCACCGGTCAGGATATTTTTCAGGATCATAATTTACATTTCTATCCTTGGGCGGAAAATAAGGCCACCAATAATAAGGACAATGCCAATCAGGCTTAGAGAAATAAGCGCCAATCATAAATCCGTCTTTTCGAAATGAATTAAATATCTCTTTGGCGATGTTTGCTTTTGGATTTTTTGAAAAAGGAGTTTTGGGTGAAGTGACTTTATAATCTGTTTGCTTTGTATCAAACATGCAAAAACCATCGTGATGCTTGGTAGTAAACACAACGTACTTCATACCTGCTTCCTTAGCAGCAGTAGCCCATTTATCAGGATCAAATTTTGTTGGATTAAACGTAGTTTGGAGATTTTCATACGCTTTCACATAATCAAAATAATTAGCTGCATAAGCACCACGGCGCTGCGTCCATCCTTCGTCTTCCGGGCAAATGCTCCAGCTCTCAACAATACCCCATTCGCTGTAAGTTCCCCAATGCATCATGAGCCCAAATTTTATATCCTGCCAATGCGCGAGTTTTTGTTGTACCAATGGGTCATCAGGAACTACGTATTTATCAGAATAATTATGTTGTTGTGCTTTGGCTTTTATAAACATAAGCAACATAAAAGCGGTAAGAATTTTTTTGATCATAGTTTTTAAATTTATCACTTTAGCGTTTACCTTTTAAATAAGCATCCTGGTAAAACCAAGTTTTATTTTATCTCAATATATTGCTTCTTCACATTCCATCCGTATACTTCAACTTCTGCTTTTTCATTTGCGGAAGGTGTATAATCAATCGTAACTTTTTTCTGTTCGCCAGGTAACACTGAAATATAATTATCACTGTAAAAAACGGGAAGAATTCTTTGCCGTGTTTTTGAATCAACAACTGATATCCTGTTGAAAAAAGCAATCGGGTTATTCTCAGGATTTTGAATCGTTACCTCTATCTTTCCATTTTTTATTTCACTCGCCGTGATCTTTACTTCGGCCTTTTTCATTTGCTGCAAGCCTGAATAATTTCCGGTCGAATCCGGAAGCCAATACAAATTATCGCAAAGCATTTTTTTATTTTCATTCAGCAATTGCAGGTAAAGAAATATGCCTTTGCTTTTGCCCATTTCTTCCAAACGATGTTTTAAAGAAAGATATTTTTTTGATTGAGTCGGTTCTATTTCAGAGAACACCTGTGTCAGCAATGTTGACTTTCCTTGCATATCATATGCCTTTGCCACAAGCATAATATTGTGTTTTGCTTTAAAGGTATTGTTTACGATCATTACCATACCATCAACCGGATCATACATTACATGGAAAGGTTCGCTGCCCTTATGTAATCCATATAAACAGGCGTTGGGATCCAAATAATAATCATACATCTGTCCACGCAAAGCTGTCCATGGATTTTGTGTTTTCCAGATGATAGCTCCCGTATACCATTCCCACATGTGCGCACTAAAACCTTCCATTAAGGCCCTGTATTGATTATAATTTACCAACTGCGCTTTATCAGCAAAATCTTTTACATCTTTTGGTTTCCCATAAGCATCAATGTGGTTTCCATAACCAATGTATTTATGGTAAGCCCAAACGCTATCAATATCTTTAAATGAATTACCCGGTATCTTCATATCTTCTTCCGGAATAAATCTTTTGAGTGATTCATAATCGCCCATTCCTACTGAACCAATTTCTGAATTAAAAGGAAAGGTTTGATGTTCCCAAAAAGTGTTGATGTTTTGAATTCCATAGGGGCCATCACCATTTCCGCCAAAGGAATTGTAGGACATGCTGTCTGAATTAGAATATTCAATAAAATAACGGGTTCCGTCCAGTTTTGGAATTATAGAATCTCTCATTGCAACGAGAATATCTTCCGGTGGTGTAATCTCATTACCTCCACACCACAATGCCAGTGAAGGATGATTACGAATCATCTTCACCTGGTCTGCAACTGATTTAAGAAATAATTGGTGATCGTCAGGATATTTTCTTCTTGTCCATTGGTCGTCCTTTTTCTTAGGATCCAGCCAGCGTCCGTTGCAATCGCCGGAGTTCCAAAAATCCTGAAAAACGAGAATGCCGTACTTATCGCATGCATCATAAAATTCCGGACGCTCGGTTATTGCCCCGCCCCATACACGGATCAGGTTCAAATTCATATCACGGTGAAATCTAATTTCTGCATCATAACGCTTCTTAGAAAAGCGAAGCATTTCATCCGAAATGATCCAGTTGCCACCTTTAATGAAAATGGGTTCTCCATTTACCATTACCTCACGGCTATGGGTAGACGAATTCCATTTTGTGGCAATTTCCCTTACTCCAAAACGAACAGTATCATTGTCGCTGACATGCTGATTACCGGTTACAAATTTTACCTCAATGGAATATAAATTTTGCGGACCATAACCATTCGGCCACCAAAGTTTTGGATTCTGCAAAAGATGATCAGGCAGAGAAACCGTAATGGTTTTACCAGCAGGAACTGAAACATTTTTTTTAACTTTTTCTCCTGCTAATTCATATTGCAAAACACCGGAAATGGCTTTACCTGTTGCATTTTTCAATTCCGCAGAAACGTCAATGATTGCTGGGTTTTGATTTCCTTCTACGAATCTTTTCCCGGAAACTTTTGTTACTACATGGGCATTCTGCACATTTACAGGCCTTGTTTTTTCGATGATAACTTTATCCCAGATACCAGTGTTACGATCTCTTACCGGTTGTATCCAATCCCACCCTGCCACATATTGATTAGTAACATTTTTGGCAATGGTTCCGTCGCCACCCTGACCGCCATTAGGATTTCCAACGGGATCAGGCGGATACACAATTACTGCCAGCCTGTTTTTCCCATTTTTTGAAAGCCATTTGGTTATATTATATTCCTGTCTTAAAAACATGCCGTAAAATCTTTCCGCATTCAGTTTATGGCCGTTCAAAAAAACATCGCAACTATAATTGATCCCACGAAAGTGAAGCCACACCTGCTCTCCGGGTTTAGCCTGTTCAGAAAAATTGTTCACGAACCAATAGGTGTAATAATCTCTCCCTGTGTAATAAATATCCGGGATTTTTTCATTGTTCATTCCATAATATGGATCAGGAATCATTTTATTATTAAGCATCGTGGTAAGCAGCGTACCCGGAACAGTCGCATTTACAAATCCATTCAAAGAATAAGTAGGCTCAGAAATTTTTTCTCCACCGAGCCTTGTATCTTTTATATTGATACATTTCCATCCTTTATTCAACTCATACTTCTGTGCCTTTGCATTAAAAGAAAAAAAGTAAAAAAGGAATAAAAGTGATTTTAAAAATTTCATTTTTTTTTGGTTTACTGGTCAATCTTTCCTGTTTTCTTTTAACTGGTTTAGCTTGAAGCGGATCACTTCAATAGCTTCTTTTTGTCTTGAAATTATCACGTACATATAACCGTTATAAATTATCGTGTGTGGATAACCGTATTGACCGCCTTTATATAATCCTTCTTTCTTTAAAGTATAAGGCTGATCGGCAATGATATAATTTTGGCCAAATAATTTTCCGTCAGTTGAAAGAGACAAAACTAAAGGCGTTCTTGCATAATGATGCAATGTATCAGGAATTCCCACATAGTAAAATCTTTTACCAGGCAAACGCCCAAAATGAAATTTGCTGTCATTGTCCGTGAAGCCGGTTTCAACAGGAAAAGACCAATGAACTCCATTGTCTTTACTTTCAGTAAGCCACAATCTGCCTTTCCAACCTTTGCCGGTTACGCGCAACAGCATGTGAATAACACCATCATCAGTCTGAAAAAAAGAACCTTCACAAAGCGGTGGTAAATTATTTTTTGCAGCAGGCGCATAAAAGGTGGCTGGGTTATCTTCTTTGTACAATGAATCAGCATAAAAGCTGCTCATTTTCCATCCGCTCAAACCGCGATAATCATCCGTGTAAGGAAAAGTAAAATTACCGCTAATAATTAGCCTGTCGCTTGCAATTTTTTCCGGACCATGATTCGGGTTGACAGGCACATGCATATCTTTTGCAGCGCTCCAGTGTTCACCATCGGTTGATACTTTCGCCCATAAATGAGTGTTGGTTTTGTGAGGAGAATATTCGCCATAATAAGCTACCAGCGTATCATGAAACTGGTGAAAGCCGGCGGCAGTAAGAATATTGAGCGTATCATTTTTAAATAAAGAAGGATTAGCAAGCACTTTGGGTTTTGACCAATGGAAAAAATCTTTGGAAGTAGCAAATACAACCCGCTGTCCGGGCTGGTCTTCACCAATTAATCCATTACTCCAAATTGCAATAAAACGATCTTTAAAATGAGCAATGGAAGCATGATGAGAATACATCCAGGCTGAATCGGGCCGGTAAATCATTTGCCTTTCAATTTTCAAATGTGGAATTCCGGTTTCTGTAGAATAATTGTTTCTTATTCTTGTCTGCTGTGAAATTCCTTTCATAGAAAAAAACAGAAGACAAAAAGTGTAAAATATTTTAAAAAGATCCTCCATTTTAAAAAACCGTTTTAATTATTTAAGGTCGATCTTTAATGCCTGTTCCCCATGAAGATGGCTTTTTACCCATTTCAATTTCCATTTCGCCACCATTCATTATATCCGAATACGAAATATACGCTTTGGTATATTTCCCGTTATTCAGCTTCATTTTTTGAATATAGATATTTTGGGGACTATTGTTTTTTACTTTTACCACAAAGCGTTTCCCGTTACCCACATCAATGGAGGCTTCGTCAAATATCGGGCTGCCAAAAACATAAATTCCTTTTGCCGGATGAACAGGATAAAATCCCAAGGCACTCATTACATACCATGCCGACATTTGCCCTACGTCTTCATTTCCACTTAAACCATTTGGATTCGCAAAATATAAACTATCCAAAATGAACCTAACTTTTTCAGCTGTTTTCCATGGTTGACCTGCATATGTGTAGAGGTAAGTAATATGATGACTGGGTTCGTTGCCATGAGCGTATTGGCCAATCAATCCTGTAATGTCGTTGGAAGCTTCTTTTCCCATATCGCCGTGAACGGTGAACAGTGAATCAAGTTTTTTTGTGAATTTTTTTTCTCCGCCCAATAACCTGATCAGCCCATGTACATGCTGCGGAACAAGCCATGTATATTGCCAGGCATTGCCTTCCGTAAAATCATCTTTCATGTGGCGTGAAATGAACGGACTAAAAGGTTCGCGCCATTGCGTTGCTGAAATTCTGCCTCGCATAAAATGAACTGTGCTATCGTAATAGTTCTTGTAATATTCCGATCTTTTTTCGAAATAATTATAATCTTTTTCTTTCCCCATTCGCTTAGCCATTAATGCGGTGCAACCGTCTGCTATGGCGTATTCCAGACCCATCGCTACCGATTCTACCATACTGTCTGCAGGTATAAATCCATATCTTTTTACATATTTTAATCCCCGGTTATCGAGCATGGCAGTATTTTTTGCTGCTTCATAAGCGAGAGTAGTATCAAAGCCTTTTATCCCTTTCAAGTAAGCATCGGCAATCACCTGTGTGGCGCTATTGCCGGGCATCGTGTTGGTTTCGTTGGCCATTAAATGCCATACAGGAAGCCTGCCTTGCTGTTGGTAAATTGCCAGCATTGAATTGACAATATCACTTACTCTTTTCGGTTGCAAAATGGTAAGTAAAGAATTTTCACAACGATAGGTATCCCACAAAGAAAACGTAGTAAGATTGGTGAAAGGCGCCTTGCGGTGTACCTGTTTATCTGTGCCGTAATAATCGCCGTTTACATCATTAAAAATGGAAGGCGCAATAAAACAATGATACAATGCCGTATAAAATTTTTCCCTTGATTTGGCATCAGAAGTTTTGATCACAACTTTAGACAATTCTTTATTCCAGGCTTTACCTGCATTGTCTTTTACTTCATCGAAATTCCAGCCGGGAATTTCCGCATACATGTTCATCAAAGCATTTTCAAAACTTACGGGAGAAATGGCGACTTTTATTTCGACCTGTTCGCCAGCGTGGGTTGAAAAATTTACAGCCGCTTTTACGCTATCGCTCATTGCCACAAAGCTTTTCGTAGATTGCCCGTTTTTAAAAAGCTCAATATTTTTAAATGGTTTTGAAAACTTCATGGCGAAATAAATGCGCTGAACCTGCGCCCAGCCAGTTGAAAAACGATAGCCGACCAATGTTGAGTCGTTGAGCTTTTTTATATAGCCATACACAGGCCTGTCCCAACCTATTCCCTGCACCAAATCAATGACCAAATGCGCATTTTCAGAAGCAGGAAAAGTATAGCGGTGAAAACCTACTCTCTCAGAAGCCGTTAATTCTGCTTTGATGTTGTATCTTTTTAAAACAACAGAATAATAACCAGGGCTTACTTTTTCATCAGCATGACTGAACAAAGAAAAATTGCCGGGTTCTTTCAACGATCCTTTATCCATAATAAGATCACCCGTTGTGGGCATTACTAAAATGTCACCCAGGTCGCCAATGCCCGTTCCACTTAAATGAGTATGGGAGAAACCAATAATTGTAGAATCAGAATAATTATACCCAGAGCACCAATCCCATCCTTCTGATAAATTGACCGGCCCCAATTGCACCGCACCAAAAGGCACATTCGCACCGAGAAAAACATGGCCATGTCCGCCGGTACCGATGTAAGGATTTACATACTGAACCACATTCTGAGAAGATGCAGTAAAGCATTTGACAAGGAATATAAGTAAGAAAAGGTTTTTCAAAAGCGTCCTTTTTACAAAATAAAAGATTATGTCTTTTGTTTGTTTACTGCCAGAGTTTGGATTAATGCCCATCATTAAAATTTATCGTTCTTATTTTATTAAAATCGTTTTTTTCAAAATCATTTCATCAGCATTTTTTCCGATGCAGACCTGGTATTTACCGGGATACAATTTCCATTTACCTTCTTGTAAATCCCACTTTTCTAATTCGGAAACCGGTATGGAAAATTTTACAGTTTTCGTTTTTCCTTTTTCAACAAATACTTTTTGAAATCCTTTCAATTCTTCTACAGGCATTCGTTGCACGTCGGGATATTTTATATAAACCTCGGGTACATCGTAGCCGTCAAAATTTCCTTTATTGCTGATTTTTACCTCGAAAGAAATACTGTTATTTTCATTTTTTAAATCAACAGGTTCTTTTTGCCACGCATAATCAAAATGGGTATAGCTCAATCCAAAACCAAAAGGATATTCTACAGGCTTTGTAAAATAGCGATACGTTCTTCCCTTCATCGCGTAACTATCATAAGCCGGTAAATCATCAAAAGATTTATAAAAGGTAACCGGTAATTTACCTGAAGGAGAAACTTTGCCAAAAAGGATATCAGCCAATGCATTTCCGCCTTGTTGGCCCGGGTACCAGGCATAAATGATTGCATCCACATACGGTTCAATGGAAGAAAGATCCAAATCACTTCCGGCTGTAATCACAGCAACAATAGGCGTTTTGGTTCCTTTGCGAAGCGCTTTTATAAAAGCGATTTGGCTTGCCGGAAGTTGCAGGCTGAGTCTGTCGCCGCCGCCGGGAGAGAGAAATGCATCGCCTTCTTCGCCTTCGTAAACCGGTGTAAGCCCAATAACCGCAATCGTTACGTCTGCATTGGACGCAGCCCATATTCCACCAAAATGAGTTGTATCGCTATAATTACATCCTTTATCATATTCAACTCTTGTACTTTCGTCTACTGCTCCCGTTATACCTTCTACGAAGGTTACTGCATTACCGGTTACTCCATGATAATTGCCCAGCAATGCATCCATTGATGCTGCGTTCGGGCCAACCACCATATAGGCAGAATATTTATTTTTATCTAACGGCAGCAGGTTATTATCATTCTTAAGTAACACCATACTTTGTTGTGCCATTTTTCTTGAAAGCATCGTATGATAAGCATTTGCAACGCTATCAGCTCCGTATTTACTAAAAGGAATTGATGCAGGCGCATCATAAAATCCCAGTTTAAACTGTGTTCTTAAAATCGGTGCCAATGCAGTGTCAACATCTTTTTCTGTTAACAACTTTTGATCAATAGCCTTCATTACATCATCCTGCAATAGATTACTGCAATCAAGGTTTACACCAGCCTTAATAGCTGCTGCAGCAACATCTACACTATTTGGTAAGGCTTTATGCCTGAGCCAAACATCTTCAAGTGCCCAGCAGTCTGTAACTACATGGCCTTTAAACTTCCATTCGTTTCTTAATATATTTTTCAAAAGAGCATGACCTGTGCAACAAGGCTCGCCATTTACACTATTGTAAGCACACATAACAGATTCCACGCCTGCATCTACCAGTTTTTTAAACGCATACAAGTACGTTTCTCTTAAATCTTTTTCATCTACAATCGCATTGAAAGTATGTCGTTCTGATTCAGGTCCGCTGTAGACCGCAAAGTGTTTGGCACAGGCAGATGCTTTTATATAATGTTTATCATTTCCCTGTATACCTTTTACAAAAGCGGTTCCCATGGTTGCCGTAAGAAACGGATCTTCGCCATAAGTCTCTTGGCCCCTTCCCCAACGAGGATCCCGAAAAATATTGATGTTGGGCGACCAAAAAGTAAGCCCCATGTATTGAAGATGCCTGTCCTTTTTAATAGCGAGATTGTACTTGGCTCTTGCTTCTGTTGAAATCGCATCTGCAACTTTATACAGCAAATCGTTATTGAAAGAAGCTGCCATACCAATCGCTTGCGGAAAAACGGTTGCTTCTCCTGCTCTCGCAACGCCATGCAGGCCTTCGTTCCACCAGTTATAAGCAGGAATACCCAAACGTCCAACAGATGGATTACGAAATCCCAGTAAAGAAATTTTTTCTTTGAGAGTCAGGTCTTTCAGTAAATCATCCACCCGTATTTCTAAAGGAAGTTTTGCATTACGGAAAGATTGTGAGGATTTTTGTGCCCTTGCATTTACATTTAGTAAGCAGAAAATTATGGATATAAAAAATAATTTTTTCATTATTGCATTAATTATTAGAGGGTAAGGTTTTATATCAATGCCTTCAAAGCTAAAGTTCTTTTTATAAAATCAATCTGGCAACTATATATATAATTATTTAGAATTTTGCTTTGCAGAATTGTTGTAAAGATCACTGCTGAAAAAATTATATTAAAAGAAAATTTACAAAATTAAAATCGTGGTTATTTGTTGGATTTCTATGAATCCATTCAACTGATACATGATATTTTAATGAAGTAAAGCACCTCTCCTCCTAATTCAACCCCCTGCCCTTTATATTTTTGAACCACATCGAGCCGCGTATGTTTTTGGTGGAAGCAGATTGTTCGATATGAATAAAATGTGTTGAAATTGCCTGCAAATAAAAAAGGTTCCAAACTTAAATAGTCTGAAACCTTTTGCTGTTATGGGAGCACACGGGTTCGAACCGCGTACCCTCCCGATTATAGATCGGGATGTTCCAAACCAACTTAGCTTTTCTTATTGATCAACTGTTCAATCATTTTCCTGCTTTTCCATGATTTAATTTTTTGTTCTCTTTCTATTGCAGACTTTTTACTGTCATATTTTTCCATATAAACTAAAGCCCTGTCAGATGCTTTACCGATAAAACCTCTGTGGTGTGCATTATGTTTTCGAATTCTTTCTTCTAAATCAGCAGTGTATCCAACGTAATATTTATTTCGAGAGCTGGAGAATAATATATAAACGTAAAATAGCATCATGTTAAAATAAAATACCCCGCTTGAAGCGAGGTATTTTTGAGTGGGAGCACACGGGTTCGAACCGCGGACCCTCTGCTTGTAAGAAAGAAAGCAGACTCTTTTATTTATTTTTAAAAATAAAAGAATATAAAAATAAATACTATAAATCTTTGATAACCATCAATTTATTAATTAATATTACAAAATAAATTTGTATTTTCTATTTTGTATTTTTTTATATTTGTAGGGTAAATTGTAGGGTAAATTTTTTTTATGGAAATAACCACTAAAGTTTGGCTTTTAAAAAAACGAGAAAAAAAGAATGGGAAATATCCTGTTAAAATAAAAGTGATTTTTAATAGATTAATATGCTTTTATCAAACAGGAGTGGATTTGACAGAAGAAGAATTTAAGGAATATCATAGGCGTAAAGACCTAAAAAAACAATTTGAGGATATCATCTATTATTTAAATAAAGCTGATAAAATAATTAATGATTTAGGGCGTAATTTTTCGTGGAAAGAGTTTGATACACTATACTATAATCGACAGGCAATAAATCCTAAAACTACAAATCAATCTCAATCAATAAATATTGTTACACACTTAGAAGATTATGCTGAAAAATTATATAAGGAAGGTTCAATTAAAACATCCAAAGGATATACAACTACTGTAAATCATTTGAAAGATTATTTGAAAAAAAAGGATGATTGTTTATTATTTTCTGATATAACTCCGGAATTCCTGGTATTACTTGAAAAATATTTTCTTAGCTCCGATATAAAATTGTCTTATTCCTCTATAGGTGTTTATATGCGAAATATTCGCACCGTTTTTAATCAGGCAATTTCAAAGAAGATAATTAGTTCAGAATTATATCCTTTTGGAAAAGGGAAATATGTTCCTCCGTCAACAAAAAAAGCTAAAAAGGCCTTGACAATTGATGAGATAGAAAAAATATACAATTACAAACCTGATAATTTTCAAGAGGCCCGCGCCAAGGATTTGTGGCTGTTTGCCTATTTTGCTAATGGCCTTAATGTAAAAGACATCGCATTTTTAAAGTATGAAAACATTAAGAAAGATGTAATCACTTTTATTAGAGCAAAAACGATACATTCAACAAAAGACGATATCCAAAATATTGAAGTTTTTATTACGCAGGATATTCAACGGATCATAGATAAATGGGGGAAGAAACCACAAAAGTCAAAATCATTCATTTTTGATATTCTTCATCCAAACGATTTATCTGACCTGCAAATTTATAGAGATATAAACCAAGCAGTAAGGACTATAAACAAATACATGAAAAGAATTGCAGAGAACCTCAAACTTGAGAAAGTGCCAACTACAAATTTTGCACGTCATTCATTTTCTACTGTTTTAAAACGTGCCGGGGTTCCAATTGAAATGATTTCTGAGCAATTAGGCCATACTTCAATAAAAACAACTGAAATCTATTTAGGAAGTTTTGAAAGTGATCAGAAACGTGAAATAACCAAATATCTAACTTCATTTAAAACTAAAGAACAAACTACTTTAGGTACATAAAATAATTCAATGAATTATCGGATATCTTTTTTATTCTATAAAATCTGAAAGATTCATTGGTCAGAGAAATACAGACAGCAATATTTTTGTGATTTGAAAATTATCCTAGGTAAGATTGCATGCATGTCTTAGAAAACTTTTCCTGGCAAATTTCTCAAATGGTTGCCTAATGCAAAATATTCTAATCAATCAAATTACTAAATGAAGTATTAGAATTAAATTTGCAGCTTTCTATTACTTTTTATTACTAAAGAAACCAATTTTTAAAACCATCCAAAGATTAAAGAAAATAATAGGACTGTCAGGAAGGTAAATGCAAATTTTATATCCCAGGGACGAAATTTGCCGACTATTGATTTATAAAAATTGAAATTATAATGGTTATAAAATCTTTATAATTGGAAACCATCTTTTATTTACTACCCAAATTCAAATACATAATATTATTTCCTTTAGCTATTGTGGAAGGGCCAATATTAGCAGTAATTGCAGGTTTTCTTTGTAGCGAGGGATACTTAAATCTATTCATGGCTTATCCTATCATTGTGCTGGGGGATGTCATTGGCGATAGCATTGTTTATATGTTTGGCCGATGGGGAATACCTGTTTTTCTCAAAAAAATCCTAAAACGCTTTGGCATGAAAACTAAAAACCTGGAAAAGGCGAGGGTTTATTTTGATGCCAATTCCCAAAGAGCTATCTCCCTTTCAAAAATTACACTTGGTATCGGAATTGCCGGTATTTATCTTGCCGGAAACGCCAGGGTCCCGTACGCACGATTCCTAAAAATCTGCCTGGTTACATCTGCATTACAATATGTGGTATATCTTGGAATAGGCTTACTATTTGGCTCGGCTTATAAACAGATCGACCATTATTTAAACTTTTTTGCTGCGCTTTCGATTGTCACTTTTTTATCTGTTATTTTATTTTACATTATAAAATCAATCCGCAAAAAATTATGAATATTCTTTTTGTATCCAGTAGTTACTATCCTCACATCAATGGAGTATATTATTTTGTATGCCGCATTGGGCCTTTGCTTCAGGAAAGAGGGCATAAAGTGGCGGTGATAGCTCCTTCGGAATCTGCGCATTTCTCTCTTAAAGAAATTGATAATCTTGATGTGTATGGGATGCCGTCTCTTTCTGTTATAATCAACCCAACCATCCGCCTTCCTATTCCATTTTTATTAAAATTCCGGATAAAGCAAATCCTAAAAAATTTTAAACCGGATGTCATACATATCCAGGATCATTTTCCATTAAGTAAAGCTGTTGTCGGGGTAAATAAGAATTTAAAAATACCGATAATGGGCACCAACCATTTTATGCCTGAAAATTTGACGGTGCTTATAAAGAATGAAAATTTAAAACAAAGATTGGAGAATTATTTATGGAAAGGTTTTTCCAAAGTATTTAACCAGGTAACCCTGATAACGACTCCTACGGAAACCGGCGCCCGCCTGATAAGGCCAAGATTAAAAGTGAATACTATTGCAGTTTCCAGTGGAATAAGCCTGGAGATTTATAATCCGTCCGGAGATGCGCGTGCGATAAAAAATAAATATCCCATTCCTGATAAACCCATATTGCTTTATGTAGGCAGGCTTGATCCGGAAAAGCATATGGAAGAGATACTTCAGGCCGTGGCAATTGCCGTTAAAAAAATTGATTTTTGCTTTGTTGTGGTTGGAAAAGGCACCAGCAAAATCCCTCTTGAAAAACTTACTGATCAATTAGGTATTAAAGACAAAGTTATTTTTACAGGGTTTGTTTCTGATGAGAACCTTCCTTATTTCTATAAATTAAGCCGTTGCTTTATAATTGCAAGTATTGCGGAACTATTGAGTTTGGGAACTTTGCAGGCAATGGCTTCAGGCCTTCCTGTTATTTCTGTAAATGCAGGAGCACTTAGTGAATTAGTAAAAGATAGGATGAATGGCTATTTATATAAGGAAGGTGATATCCCTGCTATCGTAAAAGCCATTGAAAATATTATGAGTAAGGATGACGTGTATTCGAAAATGAGAATAAAAAGTTTGGAATATGTTCAGCAACATGATATAAATAAAACCCTGGTATCATTTGAAAAGATTTATCAGGATCAATCAGGTAAATTATAGATGTTATTATTCTTTATAAAGGCTTACGGCCACTCTTTCGCTAATTTTTTTTGGAAGTAGCCACGTCATAAATACACCAAGCTTATTCAAAAAACCCGGTACGACTTCCGTCTTTTTTGAAAACATTGATTCAACTGCATTTTTTGCGACTTCTGAAGACTGCATATTCAGTTTTGCGGCCATCTTTAAAGCTTTTGCAGGAACGGATGCCGTTTTTGCCCAATCTGTATCAGTTGGCCCCGGTGAAATGCACGTTACTGAAATGCCTTTCTCAGAAAGTTCCAGCGAAAGGCTTCTGCTAAATTTTTGGATGTATGCTTTTGAAGAAGCATAAACTGCCAGGTAAGGAATAGCCTGGTAAGCTGCCGTACTCGCAATATTTAAAATATACAATTGCGAATGTTGCTGAAGCAGGAGTAATGGTATAAAAAGTTGGCACAATTGAGTTGGCGCTACCACATTTAAATAAATAAGTTTTGTATTTTTTTCTAAGGAAGAATCTTGAAATAATCCGCTCATCCCTGCTCCCGCATTGTTGATTAAAATTGAAACTGCGTAGTTTTTTTCGATGCACCATTCAAATAATTTTTGAGGCGCATTATTTTCTGACAGGTCTACAGCAATAAAGTGAACATTCACCGGGTATAACTTTTGAATTTCTTCTGCTACTTCATTTAATAAATCCAAAGACCTGGCAGTAAGCAATAAATCATAGTTACGTTTGGCTAATTCAAGCGCGATTGCTCTTCCAATTCCTTTACTGGCTCCGGTTATAAGAGCATACGGCATAATGACGGTTTAGGTAGTTTTATTTAAGTATTTTCTTTGTAAACCTGTGATAGAAAGGGGTTTTACTTTTCTCATTTTTTGGCATAAATTTTCCCGTAACTACCGGAACATACATCACGCGGCGCCGGCTTTCTAGCCCGTATTTATTGGATTCCTGAACACGGTGCCACAAACTGCCATGATGAATAGTAAGGTCGCCGGCTTCTATGTCAAAACCAACTTCCATAGGATCGGGTTTATTGTCAATAAAATATTTTTTTCGGAATAATAAATCAAAAACTTTCTGCTTGTGCGTTCCCGGTATTACCCGCAAACCACCATTTGAAAAAGCAAAATTATCAAGGTGTAAACCTATGTTTAACATGGGCATAATTTTATTGCCTAAAAAAATATCGCGGGGACAATCTGTATGCCATCCCATTTTTGTAAACGTACTGTTTGGAGTGCGTTCAAAAAAATTAAGTATCAGGCCATCTTTTTCATTTTCAGCAATTCTTCCTTCATAAGGATATAACAATTCGGTAAGACTGTTCAAACGTGGATCCTGCAAAAATTCGTGCAAGATTTTACTTTTCAGAGATAAGAAAGTATTTCTTTGAATGATTTTATTCCCATTAATATCCTTTCCAAATTTTAAGGGCACTCCATTTACTTTTTCAATATTATTATCTATCAGGTCTTTTTCAATCCTTTGTATTTCTCTTAAAAATAAATCAACATTCTCCCTGGTAATAAAATGTTTAAACTGAATAAATCCATTTTTATCAAAAAAAATTTTTTGTTCCTCGGAAATGAAATTGAAAAATTCAAAACCAGGCATAAGAAATTATTTTAAGTAAATTAATCAATATCATTCACGCAAAAAAATCTCCGTAAAGCTATTATCATTTTTATTTTTTGTATATTTAAAACTATTACAAATTTAAAAAAAGATTCTGGGGAAATTTTGAAGGAAATGAAGAATTATAAGATAAAAAAAGTTGAGCAATCTATTTAAAAAATTAAATCATAAATCTCAGGTTCGCTTATCCAAAATCAGCAAATGAACAAATAACAGAGATTTTTATTTCAACAAACTTTTTAAATCCAATCCTGTTCCATTTCGAAGATTATTTTTTACACCTAACTTGAAAATATAACTGATGAAAACTTCATATAACTTAGCGTTTCTTTTTATCTAAAAAAGAATTCATGCTTATAAAATCTCCTTCATTTTTTAGATCTGAAATCAATCGGTTTAATTTTTCGAGTAAAGCATTTCCTGATTTTCTTTTGATGATTACCGGGATTTTATATTTATGTAAATCTATAAATTCCCAGGGATGAAAATAAATACATAAGTATCCATCTTTCTTCAAGCTCTGTAAAGCAATTTTTCTATAATAGAAATAAGGGAGATTTTTAAAGGCAAGCCAAAATAAGGGAATCCTTAAATTAGCCGATACCGAAACCGGAAATTTAGTAATCCCATTCTCATCATAGCAGGTCCGGGGCCTGGAAAGATTATTATATCTTCCAGGTAGCCAGGTAGGGTTTATAGAAGAATCGTATTTATAACCAGCTTCCTCAATTAAACTGGTATCTATATTTTTCATTCGCGGCATTCTCAATCCAAAAATTTTTTTTGAAGTAATATTTTCCAAAACAAGACGCGAATTTATAAGATCATCTTTTTTGAATGAGGAATGAAAAAAAGTATGAGAGGCTATTTCATGTCTTTCTGAAAGGTCGACAATTTTAGATGGAAATTTTAAAGCAAAACTAGCGGTGGTGAATAAAGTACATTGAATTTTTAAATCTTCTAAAATTCCATTGATAGCATCTAATCCTTTTGCCCCTTTAGACATTTGTTCATCATCTGATATTTTGATACCATATTCTAATGGCAAGTCAAATTCTTCTACATCAAATGATAGTAATATCTTGTGCATATTTTAAAATTTTGAAAATTTGCAAAATACTATTTCCTTTTTAAAGTAAACTTATCTGAAAACTTTAAAACCCGGATGTCAATAAATTATTGCTTTTTAGATAATTCTATTAAAATTTATTTCTACTTTTCACTTTCAACAAATGCCACGGATGAACCTTTTATTAAAAGATTTTAAAATTTATAAACTAAAATTTTCATTTGTAGCAATCTTATGGTTTTTGCTTGCCGTAATTGGAGCATTGCTAAAAATAAGATTAGGCTATGATAAAATTTCCAATTTCCTCATCTATAGAAATGCATACGTTCATATGTTTCATCAATCCAACTTATATTATCTTTATCCCTCAGAAAAATTAGATCATTATCTTTATGGCCCTCTCTTCAGTATTATAATTTCCCCTTTTTCTTTGTTTCCAATAAACGTTGGCGCATTTTTATGGTGTATAGTAAATGCAGCAATTCTTTTTTTAGCAATTAGACAGTTGCCTGTTGGTTATAAAAATCAGAATATCATCTTGCTTATTTCAACTATTGAAATGATGACCTGCATACAAAATATGCAGATTAATTGTATAGTTGTAGCATTAATAATTTTATCTTTCACTTTCATTCATACAAAGCGTGATATTTGGGCTACATTTTTAATTGCCATTGGGTTTTTAATAAAATTATATGGAATAGTGGGAATAGCTTTTTTATTTTTTTCAAAAAAAAAGGTAAAATTTATATTATCCTTTCTTTTCTGGTTGGTAGTACTTTTTTTGCTTCCTATTTTTATTTCCTCAACTTCCTTTATTTTTCACTCATATATTGATTGGTATCATACTTTAATTATTAAAAACAATGTGAATGCTCATTCTGGCATGCAAAATATTTCTGTGATGGGGATGTTAAGTCAAATTTCCAAAGCACAATATTTAAACCTATCAATTATTTTTATTGCAGCTTTGCTTTACTTGTTTCCATTACTTCGAATCCATCAACTCAAAAATCCTGTTTTCCAGCTTAGCTATGTAAGCCTTGTGTTAATAGGGGTTGTAATTTTTAGCTCATCAGCAGAAAGCCCAACTTATATTATTGCGGTTGTTGGCGTAGGACTTTGGTTTGTTTTGCAAGACGAAAAGCATTGGCCCGTAATTTTTTTATTAATCTTTACAATAATTTTTACAAGTTTATCTTCAACCGATTTTTTCCCTAAATACGTCAGGTTAAATTTTATTCAACCCTATAAGCTTAAAGCCTTACCATGCTTTTTGGTTTGGATAATATTGGTATTTCAATTGATGAAAAAAGATTTCCAAAATAAGGGAATCGCTTATGAAGCCCAATTGAGGCCGGCTAAAAACAATTACTAAAAATTGCTGAAATTTTTTATTGTATCAAAAAAAAAGAAATCATTCAGGTATTTCTATATTCGATGATTGAATTATATATTTTGGCCTTTTTTTGCTTTGAATAAATGTTTTACCAAGATAAAGGCCAATAATTCCCATAATCATTAATTGTAATCCACCAAAAAAAGCGATAGTGACAATTATGGATGCCCAGCCGGGCCCGCGGTCCCAATGAAAATAAAAGCTCATTAACACGTATGGGATATAAAGCAGCGAAATTACAGAAAAGAAAAACCCCAAATAAATAGCAAATGAAAGGGGCTTGGTGCTAAACGATGTGAGTCCATTGGTCGCTAAAGATATTAAAGTATTAAAATCATATTTTGTACTTCCCGAGCTTCTTTCATCCGGTTCGTACTCAATCGGAATTTGTTTAAACCCTACCCATTTTATAATTCCCCTTAAAAAAGGCTTATCCTCCGGAAGTTTATTGATAACTTCTGTAACCTTTTTGTCCATCAGTTTAAAATCAGAAATTCCATTTTCCAATTTAACATCAGAAAGTTTATTAATTATATAATAAAAAAGTTGTGATCTTACTCTTGTAAAAAAACTCGCATGAATATTTTTATCTTTTCTGTAGGCGTAGACAACATCGTATCCTTGTTTCCACCAATTAAGCAATTCAGGAATCAGCTCAGGAGGGTGCTGAAGATCTGCATCCATAGTAATTACGGCATCAGCATCTGAAAAATTAATGCCCGCCATCAGTGCATTGTCTTTACCAAAATTCTTTGAAAGGCTTACATAAAAAACAATAGGATTTTTAGCTGATAAACTCATTAAAATGGGTAAACTCTGATCTGTACTTCCATCATCTACAAAAATAATTTTAAATTCAATTGCTGGTGAACTTTCAAAAACCACGGTTAGTTTTTCTACTATGGCAAGAATATTTCCTTCTTCATTAAAAACAGGAATTATGATGGATACTTTTAGCATAATAATTTTGTAAACCCTTTCACGTTAAAGTAGCATATTAAATTTCCCAAACTATTAGAATAATCTTTCAATACCAATTCCTGCAGATATTCTATGACGCTTTAATCCGGTAAAATATTCGTTTTTCTCATAGCCTGCAGATGCTTTAATAATTGTATTATTTGATAAGAAAGGCCGTTGATATCGAAATTCAATCCTATTTGATTTTTTAGGAAATAGGTAACCTTTATAATTTACTGTATCAAGTAAATTACGAGGTGATAATCCTGTATTGAACACTATCATAATTCTATTATCAGGATTTTTAAATGAGTGCCTTAATGAAAGCCGGTATGATTGATTGACCTTAGAAGACTGAGGAATTAAATACGTAAGTATTTTACCCTGCCAATGGCCTTTTGATACTCTTACCCCGCCGGTATAAATTAGTAGTGGGCTGGAATATCTTTTATAACTTAAATATCTTGCTCCTGCTTCAAATTCTGCGATTTTCAAAAATTTTTGATAAACCGAAAATTCAAAATTGTAGTTAGGAAAAATATAGTCTTTAGAATATGCAGCTCCCACATAAGCTCTCATAGAAGAAGAAATTCGGGGAAAAAGATCGAGTTCGTATTGTGTGCCGTTAATACCATATCGGTTAGCATAATTAATGCCTGCTGAGAAAATACCCCATTTTCTAATTGAGTAAAAATATGCTGAAACTGAATTCCATGGGGTATATCCCTTATTTAACCCATCATGCTGGTAAAAGAGCCCAACTCCATTTTTGGGAGTACTTTTCACTTTTTTATCCTTTATCAACGCCTGCATGTTCAGAGCCTCCTTAGAGTTAGGATATATTTTTATTAACTTATTTATAAACTTTAAGGCCTCAACAAAATTATCTTGTCTCATCAATATTTCAGTTTTTTTGATGAGAAGTTTCTCATTATCAGGGTATACTGATAATCCTCTGTCAGCATATCTTAAGGCGCGATCATAATGTTTTGACCATAGCTCTACATTCACCAAAGCATTTAAAGCACCTTTATTAAGTGGTTGATCTTGTAAAACCTTAAGAAGTATTATTCTGGCAGTGTCAAACTTATATTCCCATGAATATAATCTTGCCAATAATATATTGGCACCTATCTCATTCGGTTTTTTTTCAAGTATTTTTTTGCATTCATTGATGGCTTTATTGGATTGGCCTATGGATATAAGGTAAATAGCTTTCCGTAAGCCGCTCGTATCAGAACTTTGTTTTGCAATATGCTGACTGTAGGAGGAAGAAACAAAAATAAAAATAGAAAGAGCCAATAAAAAACTTTTACTTAGAAGCAGGTATATATCTTTTTTCATTATTGTTTTAAATTAGAACTACTCAAATTAAATCATTAAAAAAGGCAGGCGTTCACCTGTCCTTTTTTAAGTTCAGAGTGCTGTTTCAAGTGACAACTTCTAAAAAATTTAGTCTTTCAAAGATTCTGCAACTTCTGCTTTGTCAGCAGCTATTTCTGCTTTGTCAGCAGCAATTTCTGCTTTGTCAGCAACTTCTGCCTTGCCGGCGACTTCTGTCTTGTCAGTAATTTCTGTCTTGTCGCCAACTTCTGCTTTGTCATTAAGCCCGGCTTTATCACCAACTTCTGCTTTGTCAGCAGCTTCTGCCACGCCTGTGCCATCCACTTCATTTAATCCACTGGTGGACTCATAGTTGTAATTGCCGGTACCATCTTCAGAACCGGTAGTTTGTGCCTGAACTCCTGCCAAACTCATTGCTGCTAAAAAACAGCCCATTAAGATTACCTTTTTCATAATTTTTTGATTTTTAATTTAAATAAATCGTTTACAATGGAATAGTAACAGTGGAATGCATAAATGGTTGGGAAGGGAAAATCTCCGGTATAAAAAGTTCGTGTTCACGAACCAATAAGAGCTGAAGTATAATCCGAATGTGGAAATATCCTTCGTAGACACGAGCCACAGAGTTTGTTACTTGAATATTTGTTTGTTTACTGTTTAAGGCGAATAAATATTCCTGATCATTTCTTTATACTCCTTGAAAGTTTTATCAGAGTCCCAAAAATATGCAAAAAGTTTTGCCATAAACATTCCGATAATCAAACCCAAAAAAGCACCCGCTACTACATCGAATGGAAATTGCCTGCCTACATAAACCTGCGCATAGCAAATCAGAGAAGTCCAAACCCAAAGCCATTTCCATTTTTTTCCGGTTATTTTTAATAAAGACCAAAACCAAAAAGCAGACAAGCCAAAATAGTTAGCCGCGTTCGAAGAAGGAAATGAATATAATCCTCCGCAATCAATAATGTTTCTTATGTACCTAGGAAGCTCAGGATCGAAACATGGCCTTAATCTGCCAAACAGTGGTTTTAATAACAGCCCGGTACTGCTATCTGTAATTGCAACTGTAAATAAACTTAACACTATAAATAGCCACGCCCGACTTCCGTTTTTTTTATAATAAAAAATACCATAAAGATGTATAATGGAATCCAGGTAACCGGATTTCTAATTGCAAGCATTACTCCGTCCCATACCTGATGCTGTGAATCATTATGGATAATAATAAACAGAATTTTATCAAGTCTTTTAAGGTGTTCAATTAAAGAAATTACCTGTTTATACATTTTGGTTTTTGTAAATTTTGAGGTATTATTCCGGATAAACAAATAAAACAGAATCAGAAACAGCATAAGCCCCAAACACACCGATAGCATTTTTAAATTGCCCTGGCATAATTAATACTGGTTCTACAAAAGGATTATACTGTGCTAATTTTTGCCTGTCGAGGTTGTCGTAAAAATTGAAAATGTTTTTATTTACGGATTGTAATCGAATATAATCAGAATCGGAAAGAGTGAGTATAGTAATTGGAAGTAAAGTAAAAATTTTCATTACATTATTCAAAAAGACAGGCTTTTTTTAAAATTGTTTGCCCTAAAATAAATTTAGAAAAATAGCCCCTCAAAATAAAGAAGGAAGGGCTATTGTTATGAACGCCTAAAATCAATACGGTATTTTTATCTATCGCAGGGGATTCAATTTTTGTGTAAAAAGTGGGAACTGTATTTTCTGTTCCCTCCAACCTTTCACCACAATTATCAAAAGATGGGGTTATCATCACATCTTTAGTGGTTAGTATTTCTTTAGAAGATAAAACATATTTCTTTTCAGAGGCTATTAATAAAAAAGAAAGAAAAACCAATAAATAAAAAACAGCAATTAAAACGCTGATAATAGTGAATGCCTTAATACTGATTGTTTTCATGATTTTACTTCTATATTTTTAAGTGAAATCCAAAAAGCCCTTTCTATCTAAAGTTGATTTTTTTTATTCCATTTTATAAAGAAGTACCTGTTAAAAGGTTGTTTGGTTGGGTATTTATAAAAAGTTTTTTGGATGTTCTCAAAAAAAGTATTTGATTTATCAATTACATATAATTGCTATTTTTGGAGGTTTACCTGATGGCCAATACCTTATAATTAACACTACTAAAACAAAAGCAAAAAATAATACGAGATATAGAAAAGCACTGCCAGTCATATTATTATAAGCCGATTTTTACGCCAACTACAGATCCAAAAGACATGGGATAAGATTTTACGGGTGTATTTTTATTAATTGAATTTAAAGCATACCGAATGGTAGGCGTTATAGAGATAGTTGTTCTTTTTTCTAATCTCAAATCAACATTTAAACCTGTCAACCCGCTGAAATAGATATTTTTTAATCCCTGAATTTTGTTAATTGATTCGCTTGAATTTTGAAATCCATTTTCCACAGTGGTTTCCAATTTTGATTTAGACAATAAATTGGCAGATATTCCTTCTACAACGTTCAAATTAAATTTCCCTAAAGTAAAATTGTAGGTGGCAGCTATCGGTACACCTATATATTGTAAAGAATGGAGAGAAGTAAAAGCGTACAAGCTATCGCCCATAACAGGATTAGAACTAAATGATGGTAGTACAAATCCGTATCCGGAAGAAGTATTGATGCGGTACTTAATATTTCCAGTATTATCAGGTTGCGCATATAGCGTTTCAGGATTTATCGTAATATTGATATTAGATAAGGTAATACCAGTTTGTATACCCCAACGTTTATTTAAATTATAACCTACAAGAATACCATAGGTAGATGAAAATTCATGCTTCTCTTCACTTTCAAATTCGCCTGCATTGTTAAACTGGTTGTTTAAATTATCATTCTGCAGTCTGTACCATGCAACATCCGGAGAAAAGAATGGCATAATTGAAAATGCTGATGCCTTTACCTCATTATTTCTTTTGGTAAGTACATTATTGCTTTTATTATCAACATTGGAATCAAAAACAATTTTTAAATTGATAGATTTTTTTGCATTAACCGAATCTTTCAATTGTAATTTGATATTTTCAATTATTCGATTTTCAATCTTTTCACCATTATTCTCAACACCCAATTTTTCATCTTCTATCCCTTTGGAATTTTTAATTCTGTCCAGGTAAGCCAATTGTCTGGTTGGATTTTCTTTATAACCAGGAGTATGATTCTTTGAAGGTTCAGGAACACTTTTTTCAGATATGGGTATTCCAAGTATATTCTTTTTCCGATGTTGATCATAATTGTCATTAGGACTGGTCCCGCTAGGTAAATTCTTTCCATTATATGCGCTAATTAAATTCTTGCCCACTGCATTTTCCTTCTTATAGCCACTAATATGAATCGCACCCATTGCAATAGCTGAATCATTTGTAACCTTTCCGCTGAGCCCCTTATTATTTATTATCGCTGATTTACTAAGTTTATCTGAATGAATTTCATTTTTCTTTGCAAGTCTTTGATTATGCTGAATCGAATTTATTTCAAAAAGGGAAAAACTTATTAATAATAATAATAGCAATAATGCTATTCGCTTTAAATTGGTATACCCACTTTTTATACTTATTATTTTATGCTTACCAAATTCCCGATCCATAGCCTCCCAATAATTTTGCGACGGCTCCACTTCTACTTCGTTGAGCGCTGAATAAAATAAGTCTTCAATATTTTGTAAATTTTTATCCATATTTTAATAATTATCAGCAATTTTCAAACTGTTCATAATTGCTTTCTGTAATAGGCGTTTCGCATCAAAAAAATTGGATTTGGAGGTTCCTTCAGAAATTCCTAATAATTCAGCAATTTCGCGATGTTTCATTCCTTCAAAAACATATAAGTTAAAAACCATTCTATAACCAGGAGATAAAGCCTGAACCATTTCCAGCAATTCTTTTATTTGTATCCTGGTTATTATATCTTCATTTCCTATCTCTATCGCCGGTGAATTTTCTAATTCCACCACCGGGTGCATTTTTGGTTTTGTATGGTAATGCCTTATAGCACTATTCACCATAATTTTTCTTACCCATCCTTCAAATGATCCTTTATATTTAAAGTTGGGCAATGATTTAAATACCTGTACAAATCCCTGTTGCATAACTTCTTCTGCCTCTTCCCTGCTTTTTGAATATCGCATACAAACTCCCAACATCTTTGAAGCAAACTGCTCATGCAATTTGCTTTGCGCATTTCTATCACCACTAATACATGCCTGTATCAAGACTTCATAATTCTCCAATAAATCAGATGGTTTTAAATAAAAAGTACCAGGTTCCATAAAGAATGGTTGGGTCATTAAATTAAATAACAGGAAGATGCTAAACTCCAACTGAATTCTGGATTAATTCTGTATTAAGTATGCCTGCAGCTTTACTTTTTAAACAAATTAAAAATTGTCTTTTTAATTTGTTTTTTATCCCAACTCTTTTATTGCATAACAGGTACTATTAAATAAAAAACCGATCTGGCAATAAAATTAATTTTTCATCAATAAGATATTACAGTTAAATAATTAAATGAATAAAACCTCTTTCAGAATTGCCTTGTCCATTGTTTCAATATTTTTATCAATGATTACTAATGCGCAGAATGGTTATTTAATATCAGGAAAGATAAGTGATGCCAACAGTGGCAAGCCTCTGCAAAATGCTACAGTTCATTTAAAGGGGAGTGGTTTTAGCACTCTGTCAAAAATGGATGGCTCGTTCAGAATACATACAGACAAATGGTATGATAGCCTGGAAGTTACAACTGTGGGTTTTCGAAGTTTTACAATAGGGCTAATTGAAGGGCATACTATTAATCTCAACATTGGCATGAAGAATAAATTGGATGTTTTAAAAACAGTTGTGATTGGTGGTTTTAAAAAGCCCGGCAAATCATTTATGGAAAAAGTGATTGAACAAAAGAACAATAATAATCCATCCCGGTTTCGAAGTTACAGTTACCAGCGATATACCCGTAATGAATTGGATATTGACAAAGTTGATTATCAAAAAGCAAAAGGTTCAGGATTAAAAAGTCTTATGTTGAAAACTTACGCCGGCCTCGATAGTAATGCAATTGAAGATAAAGAACTCCCTGTTTATTTTGAAGAAAGGCTTGCTAATAACTATCATTCTGTTTCTCCCAATATTGACAGGGAGAACATAATAGCCAAAAAGAAGCTCGGGCTTAAAACTGATGACCTGGTTGCCAGGCTGGATAAATTTTATTTTAATTTTAATGTGTATGATGATTGGATTCCTGTTTTTGATCAGACTTATGTAAGCCCTATAAATTCAAACGCGTTTTCTTATTATAAATTCTTTCAAGGTGATACTACTATTGAAGCCGGAGATACCATTCTGCAAATACGATTCGTACCTAAACGCGAATATGAAAGGGCTTTTAGTGGTATTTTATGGATTAACACCAGCAATCTTGCAATAGAATCTGTAGAAATGCATATGAATAAAACAGCCAATATTAATTTTGTAAAGGATATTAATTATAGTGAAGACTATGCGCAGGTTTATGATAGCGCTTCTGATAAAATGGTGTACATGCCCTTTAAATTTACTTCAGCCGTTAAGTTTGAAAGTGGATTAGCTTTATTGGGGCTTCCTGTTCCCGAAAGTAAAAATAGGATGCAATTTATTATCAGGAACACCACTGTTACTGATAAAATCAAACTAAATACGGGTGAGCCAACCGCAATAGTAGCACAGCTTATTAGAAAAGAAAAAACTACTAATTGGGAAAAGCCTGAATCTTTTTGGCAAACTAACCGACCTGATCCACTTACTCTACACGAAAAGAATATTTACAAAATGGTAGACTCTCTGAAGCAGAATGACAGGTTTCAAAGAGATATAAAATTGGTTGCTTTTGCAGGCTCAGGGTATTGGGATTTTGGAAAGCAGCTACGCATTGGCCCTTATTCCTCTTTTCTTAGTAAAAATTCACTTGAAGGATGGCGCTTCAGACTTGGATTTTGGACAATGCCCGGCATTAACAAAAAAGTAAACCTATTTGGTTATGGAGCTTATGGAACCAAAGATCATCACCTAAAAGGTATGCTGGGATTAAAATATGTATGGAATGAAGCGAAGTGGACTAAAACAACGATTAGCTACAGCAGCGACTATGATTTTATCATAGACAATGATGACGAACTGGATAAAGACAATATAATCAACTCTTTTCTAAGGAAAAAAGTTCCGTTCTCCAGAATGTATGTAAAACAAGGATTACTGAAGCATGAGCAATATATTTCATCCGATTTTTCAGTTAAAGCAATAGCAAGTTATAAAGAAATCAGGCCTGTTTTTGATTTCAAATACAGGCCTATCAATCCGGCATTAGACAAACCTTATGACAGTGTATTTTCCAGGATTTTACCTGTTACTTCAATAACTGTTGGGGTACGTTATGCACACAAGGAACGAACAAAATTCCTTAACTATGATAATATCCGTTTAGGTTCTTTTTATCCAATAATTACAGCTGACTATACTTCTAGTTTTGAATTCAGCAACTCGCTTTTCGAGTTTCATAAGATAAAAGTGGGAGTAGAACAACGATTGCGATTGCCACCTAAGAGCATGCTTTATTATAAACTGGAAGCAGGAAAAACTTATGGTACATTGCCTTATCTATTATTAAATATACCGGCTGGAAATGAGTATTATGTTGCCAGTAAATACCAGTTTAATACTATGGCTCCTTATGAATTTGCCACTGACAGGTATATTAGCCTTCATGCAAGGTTTTATCTCGGTGGAGTATTATTTGATAAAATTCCCCTATTGCAAAAGTGGGGTTGGCGGGAACGTTTTTCCTTTAATGCCTATTGGGGAGGTATGAGCAAGGCGAATCTGGATTATAATAAAAATTCAAATTTTAATTTAATGGGTAAAAAACCATTCATGGAAGCCAGCGCAGGAATTGAAAATATATTCCACATAATATCTGTGGAATATTACAGAAGATTATCCTATTTAAATAACCCTTATGCCAGGAAGGATGGTATTTATCTTGGCCTTACCTTATCATTCTAATATTTTTTTATGATAAAGATATTTTTTCTTTCATTGATAACAATAACGCAAGTATTAAAGGCGGTTTCTCAAAATGATTCGGATGCTATTATAGGCCTGTGGATGAGTTCTGAAAATAATCTTGAAGTTGAAATATTTAAAGCAGTTGGCCAATATAACGCAAGAGTCGTTTGGATTGATGACAGTAACGATAAAAGCAGGCCTATGAATGAAAGACGCGACAAAAATAATCCGGATGAGAAACTCCGTAACCGGAAAATTATTGGTTTGGAAGTGATGTATGGGCTTACATATGATCCCGAACAAAACGAATGGAACAATGGAAAGATTTATGATCCGGACAGCGGTAAAGAATGGAATGCCAAAGCATGGCTGACAAAAGATGGCATATTAAAAGTTCGGGGATATTGGAATTTTGAGTTTATAGGAAAATGGATATCCTTTAAAAAAACACGATAATCTGTCAATTTAACTAATGGAAAAGTTTCAACAATTTATTTTAGGATATGGGCCGCAGGTTCAATTATTTTTATTTGCAGGATTATTTTTTTTAAGTTGGAATATTGAAAATATTGCAGGAGTTTTATTCAATTATAAAAAATGGAAACATGCTTTTATAAATGCCCAGTTCATCTTTACGAATATTCCAGGTCAATTACTGCTTGGCATGGCCTTTGCCAAAACTATTGAATGGACAAGCTTGCATCATTTTGGTTTTCTAAATCATTTACCTTTAAAACATAGCTCTTTCTTCATCTTCATTACCACCTTTGTTTTTCTTGATTTAGGTGAATACATTTATCACTTAATCATGCACAAAGTAAAAAGACTTTGGATGTTTCATGTGGTGCATCACAGCGATACTGTGGTGGATGTATCTACCACGCTACGGGAACATCCTGGAGAAAATATTATAAGGCTATCTTTTACATTGCTTTGGGTTTTTTTATCTGGGGCTGTGTTTTGGGCAATATTATTAAGGCAAATTATCCAGGTATTTACCACTCTTTTCGCGCATATTAATTATCGACTCCCCGAAAGATTAGACAGAATAATAGGATGGATTTTTATCACTCCTAATTTACACCAGGTGCATCATCATTACAAACAGCCTTATACCGATAGTAATTTTGGAGATGTGTTAAGTATTTGGGACAGGCTCTTTGGCACTTTTAAAAGAATGCCTTTAGAGGATTTAATTTTTGGTATAGATACACACATGCAAAAAGAAGACAATGGAAACTTCAAAACCTTATTTAAAATTCCCTTTAATAAAAATTGGCAAAAGTAAAGTTTTGTAAATTTTTATATCTTATTCCTTTTAAAAGGTACACAATAACACAATTTTTTTATGAGTTTTAAAACTATATTTTTTGTTACAACACTAATTACCATTATTACCGCTATTATAAGTTGCAGCAGTAACAGTTCCGAAACCGTCTACCAGCAGCACGGGCCGATAAAAAATGCGAGTGCTGATAAGGTTATATCGAATTCGCCTCTACCTAAAGGTGCGAAGCCATTACATTCATTACCCGAAAATATTATAGAATATGTCAAAAAATATTATCCGGGTTATTCAATAATAATCGCTGTTGCTGATCCACTCTGCAGCGGCGGAGATGCAATTGACGTATCCATTGTAAAAACCAACTCCCCCGATTTTTCATTAATATTTAAACCAGACGGAACCTTTGTGCAGCAGGAAGAAGACATCCCTTTAAGTAGTGCCCCCTCACAAATACAATCAATTTTAAAAGGAAATTATTCTGATTATTCACCAAGAAATCAAATCGAAAAATTAACACTTGCCGACAAGTCAGTTCAATATAGTGTTGACCTCATAAAAGATAATATTTCGAAAGAGGTGATATTTAGTGCAAAAGGAAGTATTGTATGTGAAAATTAATAGAGAGTTACTTCCTTGCTCATCACTTAGCAAGAAATACAAATAGCAATCTTTTACTCACACCTTTACAAGAGAAGGTTTCTTCCTGTTTATTGTTAAATAGATTACCAGGCTAAGAATCGTTAGAAGAAAAACAATACTCGTTACCGTAGTGCCGAGGCCTAAACCTCCGACTTTCACTTTTTGAGAAAGTAAATCTCCCAAAGACGCCCCAAGCGGACGTGTAAGTATATACGCTAACCAAAACGCAAGAATGGAATTCATCTTTAAATATTTATAAGCAAAAAAGATTATTCCAATTACTGCAGCAAAAAGTAGCGTTGCATACCCATACCCCAGGCCGGAACTTTCTGAAATCAGATCTCCTGCTGAGGTGCCTAATGAAAATGTAAACAAAATAGCGGCCCAGTAAAAAAATTCTCTTGGCACAGTATCAATTTTATGCACAGACAACGTTCTTTCACTTACATACCACCATATAAAGACTACAATCAGCGCAGATCCAAATATTATTGAAGTAGTAGATAACGCCACTCCCAGATTGTCAACTAAATTATCTGATATCAGCGTTCCAACAATGCTTAATAAAACAACAGCACCCCAATAAATCCCTGGAACATATTTTTTGGCCCTGAATTGAAACATAAGCACAATCAATAAAATGCCAGCCATTATGTATGAGGTAATTGTTAACCCAAGATTTAAGGTAGTTGATAAATAGTCCGCTGCCGTTTCACCTACGGTAGTTGCTAATATTTTTATGATCCAGAATGTTAAAGTAACCTCAGGAACCTTGTTGATCATTTTATTCATGGAAATTTTATTTTTAATTTTTAAAATCGTTTATGACTTACTATTCTTTAATTTGATTTTAAAACCCACACTTTCCGGAATGGTAAAAATCAAATAACTATATTTTTTATATCTTATGGAATTTTATACTGGTTCCGCAATTACCGGGTATAATTAAGGCTTAAATTTGTAATTTCAATTGATTGCCCTTACCTGATTATTGAATATTTTCCAAAACTAAAAGCATATTCTGTTTTTATTCTGTATTTGAATTCCAGGAATCAATTATTTAAGTTATAATAACAAACAGGCTACCAAATCGGATCCATCTTAAAAAAGCTGTCCCCTAATTAATAGAGAACAGCTTTTGTTAAGTTAATTCACCGTGTCTAATCTTTAGCGGTTTTTATAAACTTGCCATCCTGAGCGAAAATGACATCCATATCATTCACTTCAGCTTCATAGTTAACTTCTCCATTGGCTTTTGAAATTACGGCTGCTTCTTTAATTTTCTCACCCGGATAATTATTAGCAATGTAGTCCTGAACTGGTGTGGGTAAATTAGAAACATTTATGTCAGTTTCTGTTTCCTGCAGGTTACCGTTTTCATCATATGATGCAGACATCGTTTTACCATCTGTTTTGAAGTTGGCTTCATAGTTTGAATTTTCTTTATCCCATTTGGGGGAGTTCCCCGGAAAGTCAGTTGCAAAAGAAGTTTTAACAGCCGCGGGTACTTTTGAATCATTAAGTCCCTGCGAACAAGCCGCAAGAAGAATACTTCCTCCAATTAGGAGCGACATAATTAATTTTAGTTTTTTCATGTTTTTCATGTTTTATTCATTTATTAATTCAACAAATTTATATCCCGAATATGAGGAAATATTGAAGTAGAAGATTAATAAAACAGTTCAGCTTGCAATTTTAATTCAGAGTTAAAAAATCCATCCCTGCCAACCATTTTAAAAAACAAATAGTACTATATACGAAAGGAAGCACAGGTACCATCTTATACTTATTCAAAATTTTAATGAATAATGCATGCAGGAATAAATTCTTAAGAATATAGTAAGGGAAAGACTTTTATCACTTTCGACGAAAGTGATTTAACCCTGAATAGCGGGTAACATTTTCTGAATTTGAAATTATTTGATATCCTTCAAAGAGAGGTGTGTTATTCATTATTCCCAATTTAGCAATAATGAATAACATTATGCTTCAGATTTTCTTTGGTTTCTCATACTTGTTTTGCAATAAATAAATTATAGCATGTCTCTCTTTGATTACGATCAACACATTTTAGAATTGATAAACCATAATAGAATAAGAACTTTGGATTCTATTTTTATCCATATTACTGATACAACTTACCTGGTTGCTTTATTAATTCCTTTTTTTATTTTTTTGTATTCTTATTTAAAAAATGATTTAGCCTTAAAAATAAAAGCATGGCAGATGGTTGCCTCAATAGTATTCGACTCAATTATAATAACAATACTAAAATATTCCATTAACCGGCAGCGCCCATTTGAAATTGATAATCATATTGAAAAACTTTCCTCCGGAGGCAGCCCTTCATTTCCATCCGGTCATACCTCAACTGCTTTTCTAATAGCCACCTCTATTACTATTCTATTTAGTAATAATAAGTGGTTACTCTCCATTATCTGGTTATGGGCATTTGTAGTAGCCTATACCCGCCTGGCTTTGGGTGTACATTATCCCAGCGATGTAATTGGGGGTATGTTAATTGGCACATCAAACGCAATTATTGTTAACAGGATTTTTACGAAAAAAATTACTAACCAAACAAATAATGTTTGAAATAATAAAAAGGTGGGATGATGCAATACTGCTATTTATCAATAATCATCACAATTCATTTTGGGATACGGCAATGTGGTTTGCAAGCGGTATTCAAAGTTGGTTTCCGTTGTATGCTTTTATCATCATACTCCTAATTGTGAAATTTAAAAAGCAAAGCTGGTTATTAATCTTTCTGATTATTCCACTTATAATAATGAGCGATCAATTGGCATCAGGCATCATTAAACCATTGCTACATCGCCTGCGCCCCAGTCATAACCGGGATTTAGATCACTTACTACATTATGTAAACCGATACAGGGGAGGTTTGTATAGTTTTCCGTCGTCTCATGCAACCAATTTTTTTGCATTGGCAACTTACCTTTCATTAGTAACTCTAAAAAAAATAAAATGGATGCCCTGTTTATTATTTCCTGTTGCGCTGTTTGTATGTTATAGCAGGATATATCTTGGTGTTCATTATCCATCGGATATTTTAGCCGGGGCTATATTGGGATCATTTTTAGGATGGCTAATATCAAAATTATATTATTGGGCTACTAATCCGGAATAATTCACCAGATTGCAAATGGGCCAAAAATAACATAAGGACTAAAGTATATTTTAGAATTTCCAAAAGTATTAGAACAAAATCAATAGAATTCCTGTGGATATTCTATGAGGTTTCAATCCGGTAAAATATTCATTTTTCTCATAGCCTGCAGATGCTTTAATAATTGTATTATTTGATAAGAAAGGCCGTTGATTTCGAAATTCAATTCTATTTGATTTTTTAGGATATATATAACCTTTATTATTTACTGTGTCAAGTAAATTACGAGGTGATAATCCTGTTGAATACTATCATAATTCTATTATCAGGATTTTAAATGAGTGCCGTAATGAAAACCGGTATGATTGATTGCCCTTAGAAGACTGAGGAATTAAATAGGTAAGTATTTTACCCTGCCAATGGCCTTTTGATACTCTTACCCCGCCGGTATAAATTAGAAGTAGGCTGGAATCTTGTATAACTTAAATATCTTCCTCCTGTTTCAAATTCTGCGATTTTTAAAAATTTTTGATAAACCGAAAATTCAAAATTGTAGTTAGGAAAAATATAGTCTTTAGAATTTGCTGCTCCCACATAAGCTCTCATAGGAGAAGAAATTCGTGGAAAAAGATAGAGTTCGTATTGTGTGCCGTTAATACCATATCGATTAGCATAATTAATGCCAGCTTAGAAAATACCCCATTTTCTAATTGAGTAAAAATATCTTGAAACTGAATTCCATGGGGTATATCCCTTATTTTAACCTCCACAGGTTGTTACGTTCTATCTATCAAAAAAAACTATTAATTATTATAATTACCAGTTGAGGCACAGGCTTTAGAAAATGAATACTTCGTATATCCCTAACAGTTATTAAAATCATTTGAACAATTTCTGATTATCGTTACCAATGCGTACCAGCTCATGGATGCTTGTTTTCTCCCAATTTCCTCCAGATTCTCAGATTACATTTGACCCTCTGTTAAAATCACCTAAAGTGAAAACAATATTTTTACCCACCCTTTTTTGTATTTTAAGTTTATCCGTTTTAGCTCAGCAATCTGCAAATACTGGTTTTAAGATAAAAGGAAAACTGATAGATTCAGTTTCACATCAACCAATAGATTATGCCACCATTTCTATTTTTCCTGCAGGTGCTAAAAAACCGGTCAACGGGACAGTTTCAGATCACAAAGGAAACTTTGTAGTTGATAATATAGCCAGCGGCACTTATAAACTACTTGCAGAATTTATAGGTTACAAAGCTCATGCATTATATAACATCACAGTTGATAAAGAGCACCCTGTTGCCAATGTGAAAGAAATAGTTTTACAACCGAAGGTCACAACGCTTCAGAATATTAATATTTCAGGGCAACCAAAAATAGTAGAAAACAAGATTGATAAGTTAGTTTTTAATGCAGAACAAGATGTGACCTCACAAGTGGGCGTAGCAACAGATGTATTAAAGAAAGTGCCAATGGTTTCTGTAGATGTTGACGGAAATGTACAGTTGGCAGGTAGTTCAAGCATCCGCTTTTTGATTAATGGAAAACCATCTGCCGCTTTTGGAAGCGACATTGCAGATGTGTTGCAATCCATTCCGGCAAGCCAGATAAAAAGCATAGAAGTGATAACTACGCCGGGAGCAAAATATGATGCGCAAGGACTTGGAGGAATTATAAACATTATCTTGAAGAAAAATAATTCGCAGGGCGTGAATGGAAATTTATCACTCACCGGTGGAACAAGAGATGAAAATGGCTCTTTTAATTTTAACGCCCGAAAGAGAAGTTTTGGAATGAATGCCTATATCAGCGGCAATGGGAGGTTAAAAAGTACTACTACTAATTCTTCTGATCGCGTGACCAATGATACAGCCGCGAATAATAATGTCTTTCTTAACCAGGTTTCCTCCGCGGAGGAAACACGAAGTGGCTACCATACAGGGCTTGGCTTTGATTGGGATATTAACAAGCACAACGGAATTTCAGGTTCTGTTTCCTACGTCAATTTTGGCCACAAAAGCAATGGTGTAACTAATCAGTTGCAACAAACAAAAGATAAGGCTGGAAATCTATTATCGTACATTCAAAACTCACTTAATTCTGATCACAAGTTTCACTTTCATAATATTGACGCAAGCCTCAATTATAAAAAAACTTTTAAGAAAGATGAGCAGGAACTAGATGTGGAAATGAATACAAGCCAGGGCACCCGCACGATCAGGGATAATATTTATCAGTATCTTTTGCCACAAGATTCACTTTTTTATAGTACTAAGGCCAACAATCCCGGGACAGAAAATGAATCTGAAGTGAGGCTTGATTATACACAGCCATTTAAAAAGAAAATACTCTTAGGCGTCGGCAGCAAACTTAGCTTTTATGATATTACCAGCAATTCCGAGGTGTTGAAATTAAACGGCTCCGGTGGTTATTTAACTGATAATTATTTATCAGATAATCTTGCTTACCATCAAAAAGTATATGCTTTTTATGGCGAACTTACTTTTCCTGTTTTCAAATTATTTGATGCCAAGATCGGTGAGCGTTACGAACGAACAGAGATCAATTCCTACTATTCCAATGCACAGCAACAGGAAAGTGTTCCGGGCTACAACACTTTAGTTCCTTCGTTTTTTTTCTCAAAAAAGATTGGAGAAAATTCACAAATAAAACTGAGTTATACCAAGAGGATCGAACGGCCGGATTACGGAGATCTTAATCCTTTTATCAATACCAGTGATCCAAAAAACTTAACTACAGGCAACCCTCATCTTTTACCGGAGATCGGCAGAAGATATGAGTTAGGTTATAGTATCGACGTTGACAAGATCGGCTCTTTTATGGCGACTTTATTCTACAGGATAAATGACCATGATATACAAGATTACATCGTCTATTACCCTTCCTATAAAGTGGGTGATACGACCTATAAGGATGTGGCAGTAAACACCCAGCAGAACATAGGCCGCGAAAATAATTTTGGCCTTAATTTGTTTGCTTCCGCAAAATTCTTTTCAAAACTAGATGTAAGAACAAACGCTTTTTTCTTCGAAAGACACACGATCAACACGATTGATAAAGGATACAACTACAGCAGTTTTAATTACAGGATAAATATGAATGCTGATTACCAGTTTTCAAAGACATTGGTAGCAGAATTTTTTGGAAACTTCCGTTCTCCCAGCCACCAGGCGCAGGGAACTGAACCCGCGTTCACCAGTTATAGCCTTGCTATCCGCAAACAGTTCTGGAATAAAAAAGCAAGCCTTGCGCTTACTGCCTCTAATCCGTTTAATAAATATCTTGTCTTAAAAAGTACCAGTTTTGGCCCCGATTTTCATATTGACAGAACGCGTAAAATTCCTTTTCGTTCTATCGGAATTAATTTTACCTGGAAGTTTGGAAAATTAGAATTTAAAAAAGATAAAGAACCGGTTAATGATAATTTAAATGTCCCTTCTGACAATGGAAACGGGTAATCGCTTTCATTTAATTTTCTCGTTTATTTGTTTTTTTTACACAAGAGTAATACTGATTTTTTCGTTTTCTCAATGATCCCCTGCACTACTTTCTGTATCCAAACCGATTCCATTACCTGTAAAATTTCACAGAGTATCACAGTGTTATTTCAAAGAGATATATAGAGTTTTTCGCCTTTTCAGTGAAACTCTGTGCCTTTTTTTGTGAAACGCTGTGTCCCTATATATCTACGCCTTTCAAAAATAGATTTTTTTCTTTTTTTTTTACCTCGCAGCTTAATCCTTCAAAATTTCCCCTCTCCGTTAAACCTGGGAAGCGATAACGGACACATTATGATTGTGGGAATTATTGGTGAAAACTCGATCTTTACCCTTAACCAGTTTAAGGTAACGTTAGCTGATAAGAGTGTTGACGAATCTGCGGTGTATTCGATTTCTACTAGGCTTTGCTCTAACCTGATGACGTGGTGCTATCATTGCCCTCAATGCCTTTGGCCTTAGGAATCGGCACCGGCGCTCAATTGCATCAACCATTGTCCATAGCAGTGATTGTTGGTTTTATTATAGCCCTGGCTATAATCAGTGTAAAAGCAAGTACGGTGAAAAATATATTATCCGGTTGGGAGGATATAATCCGAATAATGTTAGTCCTTTTTTTGAGGCTTCAAGCTTCTTCTGCTTTAAGTTTTTTTGAGAATCCAGAAAATGGGTTTGTAATTTATCCTTTACACACAAAATCTTTTTTAGAACTACATCGCTATGAACGGGTAGGTATTCTTCCCTGGAAAGTTGGTAAGCTCCATTCAAATGACTGGAAAAATTATAAAGAGAAGCTGGTAATACAGCAGCCGGTTCCCTTTCAAAACAAAACATATTTTAACCTCCACCGATTGTTACGTTCTATCAATAAAAACTGTTTATTATTACAATTTCCAGTGAGGCACAGGCTTCGAAAAAAGACACCTTCGATTCTACATCTGCCTTGCTTAAATCATTTGAACAATTTCCGTATATCGTTACTAATACGTACCTGCTCATGAATATCTGTAATGTATCCATCAACTTTACTATTGATAAGTATAACCAATTCTACAGTGCCAGTAAAAAAGCGGTGTTGAAATAGAAGTAAATTTAGCAAGAGCCGAAATCCCGGAAAAAATAGAAAGTGATATTAGCAAAAGGGTTTGGGGGGGTGTTGGATTGTATTATTTATCATTTTTGCTGAAACAGGATTAATGATTGTTTTCTTTACCCGGCTACATTTTACTATTTGTTTGGGGAATTTATATCCACATGCTAATGCAAAGTTTTCTACATATTAGCCTTGGAAGCGATTTTTTGGAGGCTTGCTAATAGTTATATAGAACACCATTATAAAACTGCAAAGTTTGGTGATGTAGCAAAGGTTTTAGATGTAAAGGGAAAAACATCTTATATAGTAGAGATCAACAGGAAAGATGTAATATTTGATACCGATGAAAATTTTGTAAAATCAAAATAAATCAAAAATTATTTTGCAAGATATTAGCTATTCCGGTAATGCCGGAATAGCTTTTGTTATTTTATTATCTAATATGTGCAAACATCTATTACCATTTTTTCTTTCTCTTTTGCCTTTTTTTTCGTTGGGGCAAAATCGCGACCTCAATTATTTTATCGATCAATCACTGCAAAATAACCCGAAGATATTTGAACTCAGGAACCAGGTTTTACAAAACAAACTCGACAGCCAGTTAATTGTTGCAGGTAATAAATGGCAGGTTTCCGGTAACGGCAATGCTTATTATGCCCCTATTATCAATGGGTGGGGTTATGACATGGCAATTACTAACGGTCAGCAACTCTCCGCATTGGTAGCAGTAAGCAAACAAATTTATAACAAAAGGAATCTGGGCCTTCTTTTCAACAGCCTTCAATTACAAAATGATTCATTACTCAATTCATCGGCTATCTCTAAACAGGATATTAAAAAGGCAATTATCACTCAATATATTACTACTTATGGAGATCAGCTTCAGCTTGATTTTAATGACGAATTGATTCAGCTTTTAACCAGGGAAGAAGAATTATTGAAACAGCTTACTCAAAAAAATGTTTATAAACAGGCAGATTATTTAACCTTTTTAGTTACCCTTCAACAACAGCAATTAGCGAGAAACCAGTTGTTCGTTCAATATAAAAATGATTACGCTTCGCTTAATTATCTTGCCGGAATAGTAGATACTACTGTTGAAACCCTTTCTGAGCCAGAGATGCATGTGATTCCAAATTACCAGCCTACTGAATCCGCCTATTTTTTAAAATATAAAATTGATAGCCTGCGCATTGAAAATGAACGATCCATTACCAGTGTTCAATACCGGCCCAAAGTAAATCTTTTCGCAGACGCCGGTTATCAATCTTCTTTCATTCTTACGCCCTATAAAAACTTTGGTTATAATTTCGGAATCAATCTTACCATTCCCATCTATGATGGACATCAAAAGGAATTACAATTTTCAAAATTAGATATTCAGCAAAGGACCTTACAGAAAAAGCAGGATTTTTTTGATCATCAATATCACCAGCAGTTACAACAATTGCAGCAACAACTCAATGATATAGAAAACCTGCGATCTAATATCCATAAACAAATAGGTTACCTGGAAACCCTGATAAAGGTGGATGGTAAATTATTGGAAACCGGAGATATTCGGATCACAGACTACATTTTGGCATTGAATAACTATATCACCGCCAAAAACCTGGTGGTGCAGAATCAAATCGCGCGCTACCAGGTTATTCAACAAATTAATTATTGGAATATGAAATTGTAAATGAAGCTCAATGAAAAAATATTTTGATAAATGGATGAAGCGTTTTTCTAAATGGAGGGTGAAGCCACCTGCCACGGAACTAAAATTATTTTTCGTGTTATTGGTTGGTTTACTGGTGGGAAGCTGTAATTCTTCTTCAACAGATACTTCCAATGATACCCCTGATGTGCGTACACCCGTTTCCGTTACTACCGTATCCCACATGCCTTTGGATCAGTATATTGAACTGAATGCCACCTCTACTTTTATGCAACAGAATTTTGTAAAATCCAACCTGAACGGCTACATTCAAAAATCAAATATTAAATACGGAGATTATGTGCACCAGGGCCAGCCGCTTTTTGTGCTAAAAACAAAGGAAGCCAATGCTATTGGAAATGCGGTGAACCAGTTTGCACCCGTAGTGGCGGGTATTGTAAAGATGGAGAAAAAAAAATTCTTTCGGTATAATATTATGGGAAGCACGGCATGGGTTTTTACGGTATTAATGGCCGGTCACTATCTTGAAAAATTATTTCTAAGCGCCTTCGCGTTTGACCTTAGGAAGCATTTATTTGTAATAGTAATTTTTATTGTATTAATTACAACTGTGCCGGTAATCTATAAACTTCTGTTCAGGAAGAAATAAGAAAGGGCCGAAATTTTAATTAACATTTTTTAAACTTACTTTCTTACCAATCTTCAAATTCTCTCCAGATTCAGCTTATAAATTTATGTAATAAAACAATTCAAAAAAAGAAATTATGAAAAAAATTTTAGGCTTAACTGCGATATTGTTTGCATTAAGCAGCGCAACATTCGCCCAGGAAAATGAAGGAGGCAATGAACATATTAACGTTCCCGCAGTTGTAAAAAACGCAAATATGAAAAAGTATCCTGAATCAAAAACGCACCACATTACATGGGAAAAAGAGAATGGGAATTATGAAGCCAACTGGGGTGGAAAAGATGGAGAAGCGAATTCTGTTCAATATACTCCTGTCGGAAATTTTATTGAGATCGTAAAAGCAATTCCTGTAAGCCAACTCCCAAAATCTGCGGCCAGTTATATAAAAGAACATTATAAAAGTGCTAAATTTGGTGATGTTGGAAAGGTGTTAGATGCCCGTGGAAAAACGTCTTATGAAGTAGAGATCAACGGAAAAGATAAAATCTTTGATGCCAACGGTAATTTTGTAAAATCAGAATAATTATTGCTGAATCCATTTATCTAAAGCTATTCCCCGAAAATGGAATAGCTTTTTTTTAAAAAAATTGAAATCGTGGCTTTTTGTTCGTTCAAAGAAAACCTTCTTCAGCATTCCTTAAAAATCGGGTTTTAGGTTTGTAATAAGAGGAAGCTTACTTAAAAAAGTTAGAACAATGAAAAGAATTTTAAAGCATTGCTTTCCATTTTCAAAAAATAATTTTAAGAACAATTCTATTTGATAGAATTTGAATGAACTACCAGGCAAAATTCATATTAAAACACCTTATTACCAGGCAATCCAAAAAGATGGAGACAGTAACCTACAGTCTCATTTATGTAATGACAACAACAATAATAATTTATCAAAATCGGCACTCATGGTCTTTTGTAATTCTTTTACCAAGCTTTCAATTTGTGTATTTGTTGTTTTGGGATTGTTAGAGTTTTTCGCTACTAAGTCAATTGAAAATCTCTCTCCAAAGATTTCTTTGGCAGCAATTCTTCTGGAATACAAATAATTAACCAAATCGAATACCACATTAATATTCCCTCCTATTCCACGCTCAATTCGTGACAACAATACCTGCGAAGTATTTATCTTTTCTGCCAGTTCTGACTGATTCATTTGCAGGACATTCTCGCGCACTGCCTGCACCCGTTTTCCAAATTCAACCATGTCCAACATATCAACTTTTTTAAGTTTTTGAAAATACTACAAGTTTTTGAAATTATGATTTTTTCACCTCAAAACCATCTATACTTTACTTTTTGAATTTAATAACTTTTCAAATTTAACTACCGCTTTCATTTACTCAATTAATTTCCAAATAGGTTTTTTCAAATGTAAAGTTTTTTACTTCCCCCCAAATCTGAAATAGGCTGCCTCAGTTTTAAGAAGTTATCACCGAGTTAATCCTAAAGATAACTACTTATAGAAGCATTGAGAATTCGCCTACTAACGGGCAATTTTGTTTAATTTTTCTATCTTTTTCGATAGTATTTTTCTCCCTTTTGTTACCTGCATTTAAAAGCCCGGCGCAAATGATAAACGAATTACAGGCTGCAAGCAAGAGTGCGAAATGGAGGCCTGGAAACGGATTATCTTTTGCATTTTTAAAAAAAATTGAGCAAGCGGTATGAAAAAAAACACTTTTTCATTTGGCTTGTGGAGGTAAAAGAAGCAAGGGGCCAGCGTTAGGGATTGAAATCGAAAATCCCTGGCTGCAACCAGGATTGAAGTGGAAAGCCCGGCCTTTAGGAACGCCATAACAATGATTAAACCAAATTGAATCCTGAAAACTTTAGCTCGGTCCTAAAGCTCCATTTTTTTATTTTTTTCCACTTTCTCATTCTTTACTTTTCTTATAATAAGTACCTGTTTTATAATTTTTAAAATCAAAATAATGGACATTAAAGAAATCAGGCTTGTTTCAAAATAGTCCAACATACCATAGCTTATTTAAAAACTTCTTTTGATACAACACGCTTTTTGAGATTCTTCTCCTATACTTTGAAGGCTTTCCGTTACTTTTTTAGATTCATTAATCTCCTTTGCTTTATTGATGATGATACTATCTACTTCTAAAAGCCTTTCTTTTTTAGTATTTAATTCTTCTTTGTATGGAAACACAGAATTCAGTTGTTTGGAATACTCTCCTACATCCTGCTTTTCTTTTCCGATGTTTCGGGAAAATCTTTCCAAATCCTTAGGCATTTCAAGTATGGCCTGCTTAATTTGTAAGCCTGCTGCCATTTCTCCTATGGGCAATTCTTTTGTTTCTCCAATTTTTTCGTTAAATGGAGACATCAATTCCCTGCTTACCTGGTTTCTATTATTCATAAAGCTATGCTCCACTTTTCCCAGAACTTTAAAATTCCAAAGTTCTCCCAATACAAAAACGTGCCCAGTGGGTTTATACTTTTTAGCATGCTCCGCCTCTGAAATCATTGCGGTTCCAAATTCTCCAACTTTGTTATAATTCTGCCCTGCCACTTTTGCCAAAAAAATAAATTCCCCCTTTTCATCTTTTGGAATAGATTTTAATAATGGAATTGTCTTCTTTAAAATGACGGCCTGCTTTTCAAATGCTTTAATTCTTGTTTCTGACCGCCGTATATTATTTTCAAAATCATATTTCTTTGATTTAAAAGATTTTTCAAGTTGGGTTAATTCAGTAATTCTTTTTTGAAGATTTGCTTTTTCTTTGAACACAGGATCGCCCGATAATTCAGCAGCCATACTACCCATATCCACATCTTCTTCAATATCCTTAACAGTTCTGACATCGGCGCTGGATGTAGTTTTTAACTGAGCTATGAACTTTGCTTTTTGTGAAACGGTATTGTACATGCTGGCATCCAAAGTACGTTCGGTAGCATAATAAAAGGCATTTACTTTATTATCGCAATAAATTTTTGCCGCTTCATTTCCTTGTCTTTCAAACCTGCCGTTTCTTTGTTCTAAATCTGAAGGCCTCCATGAAATATCCAGGTGATGTCCTGCGACAGCCCTGTTCTGAACGTTAACTCCCGTGCCCAGTTTTTTGGTTGAACCTAAAACAATTCGAATGTCTCCCTTATTGACTGCTTCAAATAAATCTTCCTTTTGTTTTCGGGTATTATAATCATGAATAAATACAATTTCTTTTTCAGGAATTCCCTTCTCTACCAGTAGGCGTTTCAATTCTGAATAAACATTAAAGTTTTCCAATGCATTGGCTTCTTCCACGAGATCCCCAACTTCATTATCGGTAAGTTTTAAAACTTCGCTAATCTTTGCATCAATGTCTTGCATCTTTGGCCTCGATTTTTTTTCATAATAATCTTCACCGAAGATTTCCAATAAGTCAGCTTGCGGAATATCTCCTGACAGGTGTTCAAAGAGGTTATCCATTTTATTGTTGCTTTTGGGAGTACCCATATCACTAAAGATTAATTGCGTTCCTTTAAAAGAATTGGTTTCAAAATAAATTTTTGCAATGTTTTTTGAAGCTTCCATTAATTTGGTTCCTGGTGAATGGGAAGCATCAATCAATCTTGGATCGAGGCTTAATTTTTTTGCGAAATTAATTGCTAAAAGAGCGAAGGAAGGGTTGATTCCCTTGCGATCATCATAGCCTGCAATAAGGCCAAGTTCTTCTGCAAAATCATTCCCTTTCGAATTAATAAAATCCTGTAATTTTTCAATAAGTTTTAGCTGAGTTTCGGAGGGCTGTATTTTAATGAGCGTATGTTCTGCTTTAGGCTTATCCAGTGTAAGGTTATTGTTATTGCGAACGTCTGCGATTTCCCGGTACATGGTTAGTAGTTCCGGAAGGTTGGCAAATTCACGAAAGCGGTGAACTTCTTTAAACCTTCCCATATAATATTCAAGATCAGAATAGTCATTGGCAAAATTAGCCGCCCACCGGTCAAAACTGGTAATCCCGGTTTCTTTCATTTTATTGGGACGCAGGTATTTGAATAATAAATACAATTCAGCCATTGTATTACTGATAGGAGTCCCTGATGAGAATAGGATGCCTTTATCAGCCTTATGCAAATTTTGAAGATGCCTGCAAGCTACGAGCATATTAAATGCTTTCTTGCTTCCAAGAGGATTTCCCAAACCCCTGACATTTTTTTTGGTTGTCGAAAACTCCAGGTTTTTAAATTCCTGGCTTTCATCTACCATGAGAAAATCTATTCCTAATTGCGAAAAATCAAGTACACCCTGGTCTTTCGGAGTATCGATCAGCGCTGCTATTTTTTGTTCATATTTATATAATCTCGTTTCCAATCTTTTCTTTTCCTGCTTATCTTCAGTATTGCTCATTTCCTCTTTAAGGATTGTAGTGAGTTCTTCGATTAATGATACCTGTATGTCCACCGGCTGATTGATCCGGGTAAACTGGTCATGTGATAAAATGATCGCATCCCAATCGTTTGTTGCGATGTTATTCAAAAGCCTTTTTCGGTTGGCCTTAATAAAATCCTTTTCATTGGGGAAAAGTACTTTAGCGAGTGGATACGCTTTTTTAAACTGTTCATATAGTTGAGGTATCTGACTTTTCAAGCCAATTATTAAAGGCTTATTTGCCATGGCCAGCCTGCGCAATTCCATTGCAGTAGCTACTTGTATCAGTGTCTTTCCTGCGCCTACTATATGGTCATTGATTCCACCCATTTGTTGAATGTTTCGAAAGATCGCATCCTTTTGATGTGGCCTGGGAGTAAAGCCTATTAATCCTGGAAAAGTGCTATGAGTGCCGTCATAAGTTCTGAGAATGGTGTTATTAAATGTTTGGTTGTAGATACCTGCAAGATGTCCTCTTCGTTTGTAGTCATTGTATTTCCAATCGTCCCATGCACTTTTTATTTTACGATAATTTTCTTTTGCCAGTTGGGTATCTTCCGGGTCAAATTCAAGCTTAGTTTTACCAGGCTCTACTTCTACAGTGTAAGTAACTTTTGGTTCCATACCGTTTAGTGCATGGTTAATAACCCATGCAGCGCTTTTCCTTTTGGTGGCAAAAGTTGCAACAATGCCTGATCTATCATAAATGTTTATAGAATAAGCATCGGAACTCTTTGAAAAATTAAGATCCAGCTGGTCGGTTTTTAAAAGGGCCTGCAGGAATTCATGAATATAATGCTGAGGTATCCACCTTGCGTGCATCGGGCTATAAATATCAATAGCTGAGATTGGTTTTGGCTGCACTTTTTCCAATTGTTCTACATTGTTGATCCATCCGATAGCCATCGGATCCGGATTGGTTTCAGAAAAAGTTTTAGCCAACTTTAATTTATCCACTACATTTCCGGATAGATATTCTTCTCTGGTAAGATGGTTACCGCTTTCATCTTTAAAAATAAAAGTTGCATCTCCTTTTTGGCTCTGTATAATTTCTTCATAAGTCTTATCCATCAATTCAGCTATATAGTTCATCTGCAGTTTGCCGTATTTTTGAAGACTGAGCGTAATTGCATCCTGAATACTATCGGTCTTGTGTATCTCTCTTACGGGATTGATGGTTCTCTTAAATAATATATCGGAGGGTACTATTTTTCCCGTTATTTTATCTTTATTCTCAAGCGCCGAAATAACGTATTTATCAGCATCTAAATCGGTAAGTTTACTGTTGTTTTTATCTAAGATATTTCCATATTTAAAAACAAATTCTTCATAAGTGGCTTTGAGGTTAGCCCTGATGTTATTGAGAGCAATATCACTATAACCACCAGATTCTTTAAAAATGAGTTCTTTGGTTTTTTCTCTCAAAGATTGAATGTACCTCACTTTGGGTAAGTCATCTTTACGGATTCGGACATTTTCAACAACGCGGTAATAGAAATCAGAAATATCTATACCATTATTTTTTAGTGATTCCTCATCTTTCCAGCTAAGATTTTTTCTGTTATGGCGAATACTTCCCGGGTCTAATCCCAATGCTCTTATTTTGTTATCCAGTTCTTCATTGATATGAAATTTGTCGGAAATAATTCCCACAGAGCCATCCTTCATTACGATCAGGTTACCGATATTATCAAACTGGTTCAATTGTATATATCTTTCTACCTCTGCATTTATTTCTTCTGTTTTATTTCCTTGTATTTTATTACTTAGTAAAACCGGATTTTTAAACAGTGAATCAGTAATTTTATTGATCTTCTCTCTTAGGTTTGTTTCTTTATTTCCTTTAAGATTAAACTCTTCTTTGCTGTACTGGCCGCCAAATTCCACCTGGCCAATCATGTGAGAAGGGTGATCATGAAAATATTCATTGTAACTAATAATGCCTGATTGGTTTTTATGATCTTTAAAGGGGCTTGATTTTACATTGAGAAAATTATTAGATTGTTTTTTTTCTTCGCCAAGGTTAAATTTTCTGAGAAAGATAATATCTGAAACCACCTGTGTGCCTGCGTTGGCCTGGAAAGCATTATCCGGAAGTCTTATCGCTCCGCAAAATTCGCAATTGCCATTTATTAAATCCCTGATATCATTATTTTGTTGACTGTCGAGCGTATAACGGCTGGTGATAAACGCAATCATGCTGCCTGGTTTGGAAAGCAGTATGGATTTGGCAAAGAAGTAATTGTGAATGTTACCAGAGGCGTTTTTGTATCGTTTGTCTTTTAACGCGGCTAATTGATTATCATAAATAGGGACAGAGCCGAAAGGAATATTGGAGATGACAAGGTCATAATGATTTTCAGGCAGGTTTATTTTTTCAAAGGCAGTAATGTATGTCTCTGCCGTCGGAAATAGTCGTTGTAAAATTTTACCGGTTGTCCTGTCCATTTCTATGGCAGTAACTTCTGAACTGTTTGCCATGTCAACCGGCATCGCTGCAAGAAAATTTCCGACACCCGCAGAAGGCTCTAAAATATTACCGCCTTTAAACCCTGCTTTTTCTACACCATCATAGATGGCGTTGATTAACTCGTAAGGAGTGTAGTGAGCATTTATAATGCTTCGTTTAGCCGCTTGTAATAATCCCTGACTACCGTCGATATCTAATCGGCTAAACCGGTCATATACATCGCTCACAAAACTTCGTAGCTCAATATCTGAGGTTGTCTTCCAGAACGCATCATTACCCGGGTCTAAAAGAATTTCTTTCAATCCTCCCCAGCCAACATATTTTGCAAGAGTAGTTTGTTCTTCAGGTGTTGCATTTCTATGTTCATCTTCCAATTTTAAAAGAAGTCCCAGTGCTGCAATATTATCCTGGTATTTTATTTTTTTTGAGAATGTCCTGCTTTCGTAGGGTGCGGAAAGGCTGTGAAAGTTGGCAACATCGGTAATCGGTTCTTCAATCGTTTTTTCTTCAGAAATATTTTTATTTACTTCAGCTAATACGTTTGCAGCAATGGTGTGTAATTTTTGTTCGTAAAAATCACCACTAGCATATTCCGGCTGACTTGCAATTTCCTTGTAGGTATCAAGAATAGCTTTGGTTATTTCCTGATCATTGGGTGAGTCGTCAAACAAAAATCTTCTTGTTTCGGATCTTTCACCCAGGCTTTCGCCGATGGATGCTGTAACAATGTAATTAGGATCTCTGTTGTTTGGTAATACAATTTCTATAATCTTAAAATCCAAAATGTATTCTAATGATGCTAACTCAGGCCAGCCGCTTTCGTCAGTTCCGGCCATTCCAGTTCTTCCGCTTCCGTCTCTTTCATCCCGTTTTCTATGATGTGATGGTTCATTCTGTCGTAATAGTTCTTCGTTATTTTCTGCAGGAAGGGAATTAGTTCTCCTGATTTTTTCATCATTAAAAATCGCTTTTGCTGTTGTTCCTTCAACATTTCGTAAAGTACCCGACCCTTCCAGGGAAGTTCCGAAATCAAGATAGTTTCCTCGTTTGTCAGCATCAGATAATCCTGACCGTTTTCCCCTGTTACTTTCTGATAGGTCTCTTTCATTATTTTCAGTTTTTAAATTTTTAGTGGTTTGCTTCTCTTTTTCAAAATGATCAATTACACTTTTCCAGTTATCTTCCAAAAGATTTTCGTTATCGCGATTTTTGTGAATAACTACCTCATCAAAAAAGGATAATTGTAAAGAATTATAATTCTGTTTTTTCTTCATTGTAAAATTCGGTAATTCAGGTAAAATGAAAGGGAAAGAATTTAGACCTTGTGAAGTTTTTGTTCAAACTCAAAACCTATTTGCCAGTCTTCTTTCAAAACCAGGTTGGCGCAAAACTCTTTTCCGGCCTTACTTTTAAATCCTTTTACTAAAGAAGATTTTCCTTTTACACAAATCTGTCTTACTGTATTTTCAGTTATTTTCTTCCCGGCAATGAGTGTCCGGATTGTAAAGGTGCAACCCTCATCAGCAGATCCATTCGTATTTTTTTTGGGGTAATTGCTGCAGTAATAATTTTTTTCAGATTTTCTCAATTCTCCTTTTCTGCATTTGGGACATTGGATACCGGCAGTATTTTTTTCGCTTAAGTCAGCGCCCAGTAAGGATCCTCCGATTTTTAGGATATCCTCTGTGATAAGCTTTGTATAATTAACAATATCGTGCATGAACCATTCAGGATCCTGTTTTCCCCTGCTGATTTGCTCCAGGCGCTGTTCCCATTTACCGGTCAGCTCCGCTGAACCAATTGTTTTATCTTTCAATAAAGAATAAACGGCCAAACCTTTTGGAGTCGGAATAAGAAACTTCTTTTGCCTCTCAACATAGTTTCGCTTTATTAAGGTTTCTATGATGGAGGCTCTGGTTGCAGGTGTTCCAAGCCCGCATTCTTTTAGGGCTTCTCTAAAAATTTCTTCATCAATTTCTTTGCCGCAGGTTTCCATAGCAAGCAATAAAGTGCCTTCAGTATGGAGAGGCTTTGGCTTTGTCATCTTTGAAAGTAACTCTGCAGATATTTTTGAAATCGTTTCATGAGGAATCAGTTCAGGGAAAATTTGTATTTCTTCTTCGGGATCACTTTTATCAGGTTCATTCATCATTGCAATTTGTTTGACTGCCCGCCATCCCTGGTTTCCCTCTTTAATGATATTTCCTGAAGATTTGAAGAGTTCACCTGCACATTCCAACTGAATGGTCGTTACCGATTTGAAGCAAGGGGCTGAAAATGCCTCTATTATCCTGCAAAGAATAAGCCGGTAGATTTTATTTTCCTTTTCGCCTAAGTTTTCAGCATAATTTTCAGTGATTAAAATCGCATGATGGTCTGTAACTTTCTCACCATTGACGCTTCTTTTATTTAATGCTCCGGATTTTAATTTAGCAGCTACGGTACCGAAAGTTGCATCTAATTCAGCTACCTCTAACAGTTCAGGAATTTCTTCAAAAACATCCTCGGGGATATAGCAGGAACCGGTACGTGGATAGGTGATCAACTTTTTCTCATAAAGTGATTGGGCTAACCTGATAGTATCGTCCGCAGAAAATTCATGGTATTTATTGGCATCTCTTTGCAGAGTGGTCAAGTCATATAAAAGTGGTGCATTTTCTGTTTTATCTTTTTTTTCCATAGAAATCACCAAGGCTTTTTCTGCCTTTTGTACCATCTTAAAAACGTTTTCAGCCGTTTCTTTATTCGTATAATTTTGGCTTGCAGCAGTAAACTTCTGCCCTTGCTTTTCAAGGGTTATGCGAAAATTGAAAAAAGGTTCAGGTATAAAATTTTTATTGTCGTTGAATCGTTTACAGAGAATGCCCAGGGTTGGTGTTTGAACCCTACCTAAAGAAAACCGGCTGAGAAAAGCTGCACCAACGGTGAGAGCCCGGCTGGCATTCATTCCTACCAACCAGTCCGCTTCACTTCTGCACCGTGCAGATTCATAGAAGTGGTCGTAAAAGCTACCGTTTTTAAGTTCGCTAAATCCCTTCTCAATAGCTTTTTTAGTAAGTGAAGTAACCCAAAGCCTTTTAAAAGGTTTTGTGCAATGCAGGTGCTGATAAATAAGCCTGAAAATTAATTCGCCTTCGCGGCCTGCATCTGTTGCGACAATGATTTCTGAGCATTGAGAAAACAAATCATCTATTACAGACAATTGCTTTTGAATGCCACTGTCTTCCATAAATTGTTTTTTGGAAGTATTCCATCTTTTTGCAGGCTGTATTTTAAATTCTTTGGGAAGCATAGGTAAATTTTCTTTCGTCCATTCTTTCCATCCATACACCTCCGGTGGGCACAATTCAACCAAATGACCGAAGGCCCAGGTAATAGCATATCCTTGGTTGCTCATATAACCATCATGTTTCGTATTGATGTTTAATACTTCAGCTATTTCTCTTGCCACCGAAGATTTCTCGGTAATGATTACTTTCATAATAATTCGTATTATTGTCCCAATAAAGATTTAATAATAACAACGAGGCATACACGATTACCTTTTAATACCTGCTGATTTATTTTCTTTCATAAAAGGGGAGGATTCTGGTTGAACATTTTTTTTTGGAGCGGTTTCATTTTTATTCAAAACGGAAGCAGGTATAAACATTTTGGATCCGTCAAGATTTAAAACGTCAAGATTTTTGAATTGAGGATTGGTAGAAATAAACTTTGTAGCTTCCTGGCCGTTCTCAGAAAATGTGACTGCCTGGAGGTTTCCTTTTTTTAAGGAGTTCATTAATTTGTCCGCTGCCTCGGGCGTCTCCATCTCTTTGACAGGGTATTTAGACAAAGTTTTTTCCAGGTCGAATCCGTAATTTTCACCAAAAATTTGAAAATCCCTGTTTCCTTTTTCACTGTTACCTTCTGATGGTTTTAGTTTTATCCAGGCATTGTAAGTAACCCCTTCTTTGTTGGTGAGGTCTTTATTTACTGCCCTGCCGGAAAGTAAATTGAAGGATTCTTTTGCTGTAATTCCTTTTCCTTTATTGATATAAAATTTCTGACTCTCGTTGTTATCCTCCTGCATTCCTTTTAATTGTGCAGAATAGCTATTTAAAAAATACATGCTACTTTCTTTGCCCTTGCCAAAATGTAAAATAAAGTCAACTTCCTGCTTTTTTTCTGAATGTAGAGGAGAATAGAATTCTTTTGAAATTGGAAAATTAATTTTATCACTTTCCCCTCTCATTGCTTCTTTTAGGACTTCACTATGTCCCTCACCAAACCCGAGGTACTTAACCTGGTTATTGATATAATCCAGATTTTTTTGAAGATAGTTTTCTTCATTGTTATCTAACTCTGAACTTTGGCCAGTAAGGTTTTCTTCGCTTAATGTGTTTTGAGTGTTCATGATTTTTGTTTTATTTGTTTTATAATTGGTTGATATTTCATTGGCAATTGCTGTATCGTTTGATGATCTCTGATTGCTTTGCAGAAACACTTCTGAATTCTGATTGAAAGAGTAAGACTTCCGGGGTAAATTATTCTCATGATATCCCATTTCGTTGTTTTGGTACTTTCCAAACTTTGTCTCCTGAATGTCAGCCATGTTCATTATCTGCAATTTGACAGTATCCGGTAAGTTTTCATCGTAAAAATTAACTTGTCCCCTATCCGAAATATGTGCAATTGTTTTATAATCATCATTTTCAATTTGATGTCTGTTCCAAACTGTAATGCCACTCCCTAACCGACCAAATCCTAATTCATATTCCGTGTTCACATTTCCCGTTTTATTTACATTATAATCTGTGGATTCCTCGTATAACCTTCCCTGCTCCATTAATGACTTGTATTTTTCAAAAGTCTGACATACGAATTCGCTGCTCTCACATTCAATTACGTCCATAAGACCTATTTCCAGATTTTTTAAATCAGCACGTAAATCCCTATAAAAGGATGCATTGTCAGCTTTGTTTGTATATGCAATAACACTGGTGGCGCCAAATTTTGATACCAACCCGGCAACTTCTTTATAGGCTTTATTTCTTTCGTGATTTGTTGCAAAAAAATTTCCCACGATTTCATTCTTTGTACTGAGCAAAAGGTAACCGCCCTTTTTGCCTGAACTAAATTTTTGTTGTGAAAGAAACCGGGCAGCATCAGCAGGAGATTGGATTCTGGTATTTATTGGTGATTGTAAGAATGCCTGTTTATTAAAAGAAAATACTTCGACTCTTTTTTCTGTATTTGAATCATAAGAGGCAATCCCTTCACCTGCGACAGAAATACCATTTTCATCAAATTGCAAATAATTACCGCTCACCAGGTTAATGATGATTGCATTTACCATAATTCCCATTGGCTCAAAACCATTTTTCAATTTTGCAACGATATTCATATCGGCTGTGGATGGCTTCAAATTTCCTGAAGGATGATTATGAACCAGGTAAATCTCCCTGGCTTTTAATCTTTGTGCTGCATCCACCATGATCCGCGGATCAATGATGGTAGCATTTATTCCCCCCATACTCAGCCATTGGACGGATGGCCTTTTTTCCTTATCAATATAAACGGCAAAAGCTTGTTCAACGGCTTCACTTTCTAACTGCCGGAATATGAAGGCCACATCTGCGGCATTATTTATTTTATGATTGTCCCTTGTGGTAAATTCAAACATTCCAACTTTGGCATATTTGCGCTCTACCACTGCGAATTCACCTTTCTTTAATTTAGGAGCCAGGGGCCTGTCTGAATTTCTTTCTTTCCATATTTTTCCGGATCCCGCGTTGTGGTCCAGTTTTGCATCAAAGGAAGTTTTTGGGAATAAGCTTTTGTAATAAATGTTTTCTTTTGTCGCTGTTTGGTAGATCTCAATCCCTTTTTCATTAGGACTAAATTTATTAGGTATATAATATAAATTAGTAAGATCTTCCATGAGGTTTACCAATTTTCAATTGAAAGTATTAATTGAAAAATCTTTTTTATTTACAATTTGATGGAGAATTTTTTCTTTGGTTGATCTTTAATAATTTTAGATTTACCCGCATGTTCTTCTTTTACGTCTCCCGCAATTTTATCGGGTGTAAGTAAAATATCCGGCTTATGATTTTGTTTTACTTCTTCAGTTTTATTCTCGTCTGTTACAGTGGCATTTACGCCTGTAGGATAACCAGGTTTAAATTCCAAATCATCCATCGCTCCCACTTCTATATGGCGGTCTAAATGATTTTCGATCATTTGTTTTAATTCCTTCGGAGATATAAATTCACCTTTTTTAATTTTGCCGGCAATTGCTGGTGAAGCTTTTGCAAGTGCATCACGAAGTGTTTTATTTTGGTTTACCAATTGACTGATATTATTTTCTTTCTTGCCCCTTATTGCTGAGGCTGTAGTAAGGATCAATAAATCGGCAAGGTGTCCAATCATAAAAATGGATCCTGCGCCGGTTGATAAGAGGGCAAGGTCAAATAATAGCTCTGAGGAATTATATTTGGAATGTTTGAATTCAAGACTGGAAAGCATCGAATTTTTATCGGTACTACCAATACCTAATTCATCATTAGGGTTTAACCGGAATTTCTGGCCTCCCACTTTTATATCACGTCCCTCTTTAAAATCTTTAACCTGAGCTTCGGTTAATTCAATTCCGTTAATTTTTTCAGGCGCTTCAATAGAATCTTTATTGATAGCAATATATTCATTGGTTTGTTTATCAATACCAACAAGATATTCCCTTCCGTTTGCAAATTGTTTCTGAATAAAATTGGTTCCATTATTTAATTGGTCTATTTCGTCTTTAGTAAGGTTAAAGGTGTTTTTCGGCATTTGATTGATAGGATGGAAACGGATCGCTACACTGCCATCCGGTTTTCTTTGCAAAGAAAGTTTTGCATCCAATGAGCCCCCTTCCAATCCTGGTACATTTAACTTATTAAATCTAATTAAAGAAGTTCTGTTTCCCGACATTAATGCGTTAAAAGTCCTTGGAGGCAAGTTTAAAATATCTTTTTTAGTAAGCCCCACCAGTTCCAGCTGCTTTTCAGGAAGTTCTTCAATTGAAAATTGCGTCATTTCATATTATTTTAAGGTAAATTTATTACTTTAAGTTCTAAAAATCAAATTTATGATAAAATTTTTATTAATAATATTATTATTTAAAGGAACCGATTCTTATGCACAACTAATAACGATTTCACAAAAAGGAAGAACAATTGTCACGCCCGAAGCTCATGGTAACCAAAGAATCCTTGGCTCTCGTACTCAGAAGATACCTGGGAAAAATAATGAGTTTGATTATATTCAAACAAGCAAGCCAAAAAAGGAAGTTGATTTCAGAAAAGAATCAGATTTAAAATCAAACAAAGCCGTTTCCCTGCCATTGAATGGAATGCAGTACGTAACATCGGGTTTTGGTGAACGGTTCCATCCCGTTTATCACAAAGAAATTTTTCATGAAGGAATAGATTTAAAAGCCGATTATAAAATTGTAAAGACGATTGCAAATGGAATTATTGCAAAGGAAGGTTATGATAAAAGGGCAGGAAATTATTTAATTATTCAACATGAAAATAGAATTGAAAGTATCTATTGCCATTTAAGTAAATTTTTATGCCGTCCCGGAGATTTGGTTTTTGCTGGTAATACCATTGCAATTAGTGGAGCGACGGGAGCTGTGACTGCACCACATCTGCATTTTGCAATTAAGGAAAACGGCAAATTCATCGACCCACTTCCTTTGTTAGAGGCAATTAGTAGATACTTCCTGATTCCGGAAAAACTCTCGTACCTGAAACAATGTCAGAAATAAAAAACAGCATTATTATTAATAACCATTTTTATTAGCCATATGATCTTCAAAAAAATAATAGACAAGGAAGCGTATATTTTTCTTTCTTTATTGCTACACACATTCCCTATAAGTTGCTAGTTTCATTTTTATTTGTTGTAAATTTTTTACCCGATTTTCGGATTATTTCCGATATTCTGATCTAAAATTTACATTTATATGTCCAAAAATAATTCAATTATCGGTTATTTTCCGATATATAGTTATTAATTTTACATAATGGAATTCAGGGAAACCATACAACAATATGCAGGGCAGCCGCTTTCAAGGCAGGTGCTGCTTGATGCGTTGCAGGACTATAAGAGACCGTGGGACAAGATCCATGAACTGGTAAAACAGGGACTGCTGACCCGCCTGAAAAGAGGCATTTACATTCCCGGCCCCCGGCTGAACATGGCCACACCTGAACCATTTTTGCTGGCCAACCACCTTGCAGGCCCCAGTTATGTATCGCTCCAAGCAGCCCTGTCCTGGCACGGCCTTATCCCGGAACGGGTATATGAGATCAGCTCCGTTACCACCCAAAAAAGCAAGGTGTACCAGACGCCGGAGGGTAAGTTTACCTACACCCACCTTCCCCTGCCTTATTACGCTTACGGGATCCGGCAGGTGGAACTGGCAAAGGACCAGTCAGCGCTGGTGGCCTCAGCTGAAAAGGCACTGTGTGACCTCGTGGCCACCACCCCCGGCATATTGCTTCGAAGCGTGCTTCAGGCAACGGAATTGTTGCTCGAAGACCTGCGTATGGATGAAAATATGCTTCATAACCTTGATGTCTCAAAGATAACTTCCTGGATACCGGAAGCCCCAAAAATGGAAAGCCTTGCTATACTCGTTAAAACATTGAAAAGTTTATGATTAAAGAATGGCTCGAACAATATCATCCGGCGGGTAAGGAGCAGGCAGAACAGGCCCTACGCGAAATCATACAGGAGATTGCGCTGGCAGGGTTGTACCGCAGTGGCTTCTTTGACAAGGCTGCCTTCTACGGCGGTACCTGCCTACGCATCCTTTATGGTCTGGACCGGTTTTCGGAAGATCTTGATTTTTCCTTGCTGGAACCGGACCCGGACTTTTCGCTGGAACCCTACCTGGAAGGAATTGTCACCGAATTCAGGGCAGCCGGGATGGAGGTAAGTGTAAAGGAGAAAAAGAAGACCGCAAAAACCAATATTGATTCTGCTTTTCTGAAAGCAGAAACCATCTGGAAAGTATTGATACTGGAGGGTGTAATACCACAGGAAGGGCTGGCGATGTTTCCAGCCATTAAAGTGAAAATTGAGGTGGATAAATTGCCACCACCCGGTTTCATTACCGAAGAAAAACTTTTGTTGAAACCATTTTCCTTTTATGTAAAATGTTTTGCGCTTCCCGACCTCTTTGCAGGAAAAATGCATGCTCTTCTATTCCGGAAATGGAAGCAACGGGTTAAGGGCAGGGATTGGTATGATATGGAATGGTATATCAAAAAAGGAGTACCACTGCACCTCAACCATTTTCTTGCGCGAGCACGTGACAGTGGCGACTGGAAAAAAGATACCATGTCACCAGCTGAATTCCAAAAGCTGCTACAGGATAGGATCAACGCTGTTTCTTTTGACCGTGTAAAAGAAGACATTGTACGCTTCATCCCCGATGGGCAGGTAACCGATATCTGGTCCGCCGGATATTTCAATGACCTGGCAGCCAAAATAAAATATAATTAGTCTTCACAAATTGCTGAATATCCTGCCTTTTTATAACATTTGGTTATAAATGCCGAGATTGATATACTTGCTTACTTTCAATGGTTAAACAAGCTGCGAATTAAAGTTAATCAAATATGAATTTGTTATCCACTCTTTCTAAACCTACAAGTTCAGGTAATCAATTCATTGAAGACATTATCAATCATATAAGTTAACCCTCCATCTGGGATAAGGGATTTTCGGAAACACCCCCTACTTAAAATTCTTTAAGAATGGTCAGGGATCATTTGTGATTACATCCCTTCTGCTTCTCGATAACCCGTTCCCTGAATGCAGTGAAGGTTTTTAGAGAATATAAAGGGCCAGTAAATCAAACATACAGACTTCTCTGGTTTTGCTATCTAGAATGAAAGGCTTTATAAATTTTCAATTTCCGCATAAATCTTCTTCAAATTTTTTAATAAAAATCCTCTTTTCTTTTCCTCACCCCCAAAGTCGTAATACTTGGGCAGTACCTTATACTGTCTTTTTTCTTCTTCAATTTCTGAAAGGTCAAGTTTAATTTTGCATTTAAAAGTATTGGTTTGATATTCTTTTAAATCGTTATAATTATCTCTTGAAATAATGGCTACCACCTCACCAGCATTTTGGTTGGCGATTTTTGAGGCCGGTATTACTGTATCCATTCGTTCATTAATGTTTACCGTGGTTTTTGACCTGTCTATATTTAGGCCAAGATTATTTTGTTTAATTTTCCCGAATAATGTTTCGAGCCATTGTAACGTTTCTTTTGACCGTACTGCACCGGAAATTACACTACCCATGAGTGATGAGATAGTGTCTGCGGTTGATTTCCCATATTGCTGGTTAAACTGGGGTAGTTCCTGTAAACCCAGAATTACAGCTACTTTATTGCTCCTAGCCGTGGCGATAAGATTTTCAATTTTATGCAGATACAATGTAGGCGTTTCATCAATTATCAAAGCGCAAGGATTATTACCTCTTGAATTTACTTCTGCTATAGTCCTGTTTAATACTGCTGCATAGAAAGCACTATTAATATTTTGTCCATCAATATTGTTGGCAAGAACCAACACGCTTTTGGGATTACTGATTTTTAAATCAAAGTCATTACCTGAAAAAACCCAAAAACTTTCAGGTGTTGCGAGCCTTGATATATTTACTCTCAAAGTACCAATTTGTCCTTCCAATTGTTCGAATGCTTTATTCTCATATGCGGAACGAAAAGGAGATAGAAGACTTTGTACTTCCAGCATTGAAAAGAGGTGATTAAATATTATATCATAAGGCCGGGATAAAAAGGCTAACAGATGTGGCAATGATGAATATTTTCCTTTTTCTTTATGGGCCAGAAAATAAATGGAAGCTGACAGAAAGTTGATAGCAGATTGTGTGAAGAATTGATCAGAGCCGCCTCCGCTTCCCTTCTCTCCTTTTTTCAATGCCGAAACAATAGCATCCGCAGTTTCTCCTGCTTTAGCTAAGGTATTTATATATTGAGGCATTAATGGATTAATGCGTCTTGAATGTTCAATTTTATCAAGATTGATGCAGTGAAATACATGATCTTTTAAGGGGCCTCCATATTGCTTATTTAGCAGGTAATGATAATAAGTAATTTCTGCAAGTGTCGGATATTTAAAATCATAGACAAGCATGGAATAGCCTTTTTTCAGAAATTGCTTTATTCCCGGAACTATTACACTTTCAGATTTACCGGATCCAGGGACACCCAAAACCATTATCCCTCTGAATGGATTAATATTCATCCATCCGTCATGCACTTTCTTTTTGTAAACAAACTGAATGGGAAGGTTAAAAACATCAGAACTCTCAACTAGTTCTGTGTTTTGTAAAAAACTTTCTTCCTGCACATTCCATAAATCCTTTTTAAGCTTTGCCTTTATTCTTTTTGTCAAATTAGCGAATGAAACGTGCAGTATGACAGCACCGAATAAATAGGTTAAGCCATAAAAGGCTACTTGTGTCCAGCCGTCATATTTCTGTATTACGATGAGACTGCTGCCATATAAATAACCGCCAATTAAAAATGGATAAAAGAAATGTTTATAAAAATCATACTCCAGATTTTTTCTTGCATTAGCGCCTAATGCTACCATCATGATGATGCCCAATAATACAGCATGGCTAAGGATTACATCCGTGAAAACATGTAGCCTCCAAAGTTTGGAATTAATTTTTATTGCTAATTTAGAGTGATTGTAATTTAGGGAAAGTGTATTGATGTAAACATCTAAAAAAATGTACAGGTAGATGATCATTTCAAACATCCCATAAATTTTTTTCAGATGTTGGCTTTCTTCCATTTATTAATTTGCTGATTTTTAAAACTACCAAACGTATTCACAATAAAGCAGGTCCTTGAAAAATTAATATTGACAATATATTTTTAGTACCAAAGATTTTCAATTAATCTAATTGTTCAGATTTTAAAATCTGATTGTACTCAACTTTAAGACTAAGGTGTCTTCCTGAATATTGTTTTTCCGTCATTTCTATCTGAAGTAATTTTTGTGCTGGGAAAGTAAATTTTTTGAAGATGAAAAAGTCACTAAACTTGTTAGTGATAATTCCTCCTTCAGATCGGTACAAGCTATAAACAGGCTTTAACTCTATATCCTGGCTGATGGTTGCTTTGATTTGATGCTTATCCATTATTTTAAACCTGATTTGATCTATATCAAAGGGGAGCCTTGTTTTATTTTTAGCTTCCAACCTAATCATGATATAGTCTCCGATTGAATAAATATTGGTTACATACATTTTCATTCCATAAGCCTTAGTACCAATATTGAAAATATTCTGCTTTTTCTGTATTGCCTTTATGGCTAAATCAAAGCATTGTTGGTTGTTTAATACATCTGATTGATTTACCTGAACGGCATCATTGGGATTAATAGAAATAACATAAGCTTCATTTTTAAGAGTACTATCATTGTTCAAAGGATTTGCCACTATTAACTTATAAACTGAAATGTAAACCTGTGTAACTATGGCTATCGTAAAATTATCACCAGGATGGATTTTATCACCATCCGGACGCAAACGAAAAATATTTTTTTCAGGTAAGTCTCCTTGAATATCCGGAGAAGAAATATCCACATATTGAATAGGTTCAGGCGATACAAAATGCACGGTTGCATTCGCCGGAATGGTAACCCGATTTATATTTTTTTCATTGATTGCTATATTGTTGGTAAGCACAGTATAATTTGGAGTTTGAGCGTAAGAATTTTGAATGATATACAAGAAACAAAATAGAGTTATTATCTTTTGCATGTTATATTTTTTAGAGTGATTAATAATTCGAAGTCCTGTTGTCTTTGAGATAAACGATATAGTCGTACTTTAAAAAGGCTTTGTCGTTTTTAATTAAATTAGATAAAGTAGTGGTAGTGGTATTGAATAGCCGGCTAAGTATATTCATTTTTACATTTGAATTATCCGGAGTAGCCACTTGCGATAAACCCTGAGTGGACTGTGTTCCAATTTCTTTTGAAAATTCACGAAAGTTGCTCCCGGGAACATATAAACCTAAGTATCCGTCATTATCGAATAAATCTATTTTAACAGGAAGCGATGTTTGATTATAAAGTACCTGCGCGATACTGATATTCACTCTTTGTTTTTGAAAGCCTGTAACCACACCATAGATATAGGTTCCTCTTTTTATTAGGTAATCACCGACATACATATCTTTTAATAAACGTATTCTAACCCTTGATCCCAAAGTTGCTTTTACATCCTGATCAATCATGGCAGCAATGTTGTCATCGTCATCTTCAAAATTGCGGACCGTATTAAATACATTTTGTCCTTTTGCATTTGAAGAAGAAATGGGCAACGGTTTAAACGAAGTATCCTTTTTCGGATTAAAATCTTTATTGAATGTTTTGTATTTTGCTTCACTCTTACAATTTGATGTGGGTACTTCATTCGTATGTTGCATACTATCCAGGTATCTCATCTGTTCATGAAAAACGCGCATCTGGCTTTCATAAGAACCAGGGTTTTCATTATCCTTATTAAATGTTGGTTTACTATCCTGTTGCTGTTTCTTCAATAATTTGTTGAGAAGTAATTCCCCGCTTTCATTTTTATTTGGCAAATAATCATCAGCCGAATTTCTTTCCGTTGTTTCTCCGGATTCATCAAATCCGCCCGACCTGTTATATTGTGCTATTTTAGTTTGTATTTTAGATTGTCCGAATTTTAGAACTTGGTTTAAACTATCCATCCTTCTTTGGGCTTCCAACCTTTGTTTATCGGCCAAAGTATATGATGATGCATAATCAAAACCCTGAACTCCGGATCCTGGTTTAACCATATCTCCCATTGCAGATTGATCGGTTACGTTTTTAAACGCCTGTTGGTAGGCTGAAAATTTATCTTTGATTTCCCCTTTCGAAATACTGGTGTCCACCCCAGGCATATTGGTATTAATACCCTCGAACTTTTCATCAGGAATTACTTTTTGATCTGCATTCATCTTGCCACCGAGAACAAAAAAACCGAAAATTAAAAAGGGCAGAATAATCAATGGAATCAAGTATTTGGGTTGTTTAAAATTGATTTTCATTTTTAAATATTTTATCACTATTATTTAATTGCTGAATCTTTTGCCGACTTATCAAACTGCCCGGATTTTCTTAGATCTTCTAATTTTAAAGTGGGGATACCGCTGGTTCCCGAACTAATCTTTTGAAATTCATCCATGACACGTACAAAGGTCAATGTGTCCTGGAACGTCATCCTTTTTAAGGACAGCAAATAGGCCAATGTGTCTTTCATGGCTTTAACCTTTCTGATATTTTCAAATGAAAATGGTATATCGGGTGTTGCTCCTTTACTACTTCCATATTTAAAATCCAGGGATTTAAAATCTGTTATTCCAGTTTTCCCTTTAGTTTTAAAAGCATCTGTGAAAAAGAATAAGATGATTATGTTAAGGATGACAATAGTGATCATAAGAAAAAATGTTCTTTGAGGATTCTTCTTTGCATGAGTTTTTATGGGTACGGTTACTTTTTCCCAAATTGGTTTAAAGTCATTTTTGATTTCCCGGACAAAGTCATTTCTCCTTTGGTTATTGAAAAAGTTTTTTAGCTTCATTTTCTAAATCTTTATTTTCAAGAGTCTTCCATTTGGTAATTAAAACTCCATGAGGATTATTATCTGTTCGGGGCTGATCAATCAGCCAGCCTTCTGTGATAAGGGAGCGAATGGTTATCATGGACGGTCGTTGAATCTTCTGTTTGCCATAGAAAATAAAATGTCCTGTATTCATATCAAGCTGAATACTATCCATGGTACAAGTGCTGATACTGCTTGTTGCAACGAGATTGGTATAATACCCTTTTTCTTTAAGGGTATTATACTGCGCTATCCCAGAAGCATCAATTAAGTACATTGCCTTTTGCAGTTGGTTTTCAATAAATTTATCATCCGGTGGAAGGGTAAAAAAAAGCTGATGAAAAGTTTCTACATCTGCTTTGTACTCTACTTCCCTGTTGTCCTCAATGTTAGTACTGACTGCTACCAGCGGGATGTTTTTATCTAATACATAAATATGCTTTCTTTCTTCTGTAATCATCTTTTTTGAATAAGAAAAAGCAAGGGCACTGACTATTATTGAAGTAAGCATAGATGCGATAGCAATCCAAAGAGCCATCTTCATTTTCGCCTCAATATTTTTTATAAATGCCATACACTTATTTTTATAGTTAATTAATTTTTTAAAAAATTATTATAGATTCCTTTTGAGTTTAAAGCTACTTCTGACTGCGTCAATCTTACTGGCAGCAGCACCTGAAGCTACCTTCATACCTGTTTTGGCACCTGCCACTCCTGTTGCATGCATTACACTTCCACTGTCACCTCCTCCGACGATCCATCCTGAAACCATTGGTACCGCCATAATGCCGCCGACTGCTACTAATAGTCCAATCAGAAGGTATCCAAGAAAGTTGTCAATATGTATAACCGATTGATAAAAATCAGGGCCTATAGCTTTGTCTAAAATTTGCTGCATTCGTGAGATTTCCTGCTGCATACCATAAGAGATGATCAGGATGGCCATATTCAGCACTATCATTCCTATAGCTGTATAAAATGAAACGGCGATGTATCTTGCCGTCCATTGAACCCATGAATCTCTGAACGCCCCGACAATGCTCAATGCAAATGAGATTGGCCCAAGAATTAAAAGAATATGCATCAGTACCATTTGTATAAAAAACAGGCAGTAAGCAATCCCCTTAAAAATGGAAAGTGCGATACTTTCAATTAATCCCTGAAGCCACATCGAAAGTTTTGCCCACGCTAATTGTTCATAAATAGTAATGTAAGAACCGATTGCATTCTGAGCATGAGCTACCGCCTTTGAAACACCGCCTACCAACCAATTGGGGTCACCGGCATCTATCACTTTATCTGAATTGAGGTTGTCCTGTTCTGAAATCTGGTTCCGGATTTGACTGGTACTGTCCAATATTCTTGTCCAGAATGTGGTACTCAAAGAATCTTTTGAAAACATTAAATCATCCATGTGGCTTGCATTGGCTTTAAACAAACCTTCCTCTGTTTTGGCAGCCGCATTACCCAGTCCTCCTGCAACGCCCGCATATAATCCGAAATTCACGATAACGAGTGTAATGAGGAAGGGCCGGAAAAGTTGCATTATCTCCAGTCTTCCATCACCAAGTATCATGGCATATGCTTTTACTGATAAATAGATCAAACTTAAAACCGCAGCAATTTCTTTAGCTATTGTTATAAATTCTCCGGAACCTAATTGCATCTGGATTCCATGAATGAGATCCATAATATTCTGATCCCAGAATTTATTAGGTATGTCAAGGAATATAGATAAGGTTTCCATTTGTTTAATTTTTCTTAGTTCGATTTCCAGTTTTTCAAAAGTTCTCTTACTATTTGCGAATCAGTAGAATCAGAAATGTTGGGCTTTTTAGGTTCATTTATTTTTTGTTGCGGAGGTAACTGCGCCAGGAGCATATATGAGTGTACATAGTTTTTTATTTCTTCGCAGGCAGGCTGTAGTTCATTCAATATTTTAAAATAACTTATCATTCTTGACCCCCTGTCAACGAAAAGTCCGTGAATCGTTTCGATCCGTTTTTTTTCAACGTCCAGAAATTCTACATACCTTTTCCCATTTGCAGAATTCATCATAAGGTTAAAAGAAGCGGGGTACTTTATTTGTAATGCCTCATAATAATTGGTTACGTCCTGGTATAAATCAGCAAACTTATTTTCAAAATAAAGCTGGTAGGGTAAATCAGCAACGCCTCCACTCATACTTACAGCAGTGGCAAGATTGGTTTGCATCATTGCATTGGTAGTATCCACTATTTTTTTATCCAGATCTTTCTGCGCCAGAAGTGATACATAATTTTGTTGAAATTGTCCTCCGGTTTTCCAGGGACGCTTGTCTTCGCCTTTCCAATAATCATGATGCAATACCCTCCAATAAGCCCATCCTATCGGATCTTTTGGAATTCCAAGCCAATTGGTATTTGGCGTAGGTTGCCAATCATTCCATTGATTAAATACCATTCGTTTTAACTGGCCGTTATTTGCTTTGTCCTGAACAGGAGTTACTGTTTGTGCCTTCAGAAAATAAGTGAATAATAAGAAGTTGATACCTATTAAAAAAGGTTTCATTTTAGTCATTACCAAAATTTTGCGTTATTTAAAATTTGTTGTGTAATTCCCTTATCAAGGTTGATATACCACTCATAGGGAACTACTTTATTGATCGCCATTTGCAGGGTATATTGTCTGAACTGATAAACCATGTTGTTGCTAATATTATAAATGGTATTAACCTGGTTGTAGGTAGCCCATAAAAGCTGATCGCGGGTGGTTTGATCTATCAGCAATGAATCATTATCATGGCTCATTATGAAAGTGCTTACAAAATTTTGAAGGGATAAAATTTTATCAATCAACAATTGCCCTGTGCCATTCCAATAAATTACTAAATACGGCTTCCCTACTGCAATTTGGCTCGCCTGTAAAATGTTATCAAAGATTTTCGGAACCTTCTGCGCTATATAATAAAGCTGCCTGCTCTGTTTGATACCATCGTCAACGTTGGTGAGGTTTTTATAAATCTTTTGTTGTACTGCTTCAATCACGCTCCAATTGGCTAACACTTTCTTCCTATGGCTTTGAATGGAATCAAGGCTGTTATTGTAAAGCAACAACCAGCTTTGTTTATCAGCAGTATTCTCCGCAACCCTTTGCATCAGATCCTGGTGATATACAATGTTTTGGGATCTCCCATTTAGAGAAAAAATTATAAAACCAATTATTAAAAATGCTTTCATTATTTTTTAATTAATGTTTCCAATTATTTAAAATCTGGTTTACTTTATTCTTATCCATATCTATATAGTTCCACCCCTTTGAATTTTTATAGGTTTCTGAAAAATGAATCATTTTTAATTGCCCTTCCAAAGCGCTGCATTTTGCTCTTAAATACCCCATCTGCATGATGATGTGCGTATAAACCATTTTCCTTTCGGAGACTTTCATTTTCCCAATATCTCCGTAAGAAAGCACCACCATATAAATCAGGCCGAGCAGGCTCTCTGCATCTTTTATGATCTTTTGTTGATTGTTATAATATAAAAACGCGGCATAAGGGTATTTTATAACCAACTGAAAAGATTCAGCCTGGTAATCATAGATGTCAGCTATGATTTTGGATACTTGTATCGCAAGAGTGGCATCTGCCAGTATGATATAAAGAGAGGTCATTCTCTTATCAAGAGAGTCAATTAATTGTTTACACTTATCCTTCGTACTTTTCAGGACACCTATTGTAACTGTAGATTTTACCTGGTTTTCTTTCGCTGTCTTGTTATCAGAAAAGTTGGTTTTATTGTGTGATATCAGCGCTTCTGTTGCAGGAATATCCCAGATGTTTGGTTGTGCTTCTACTCTCACAAATGAGAAATGAATTAATAATAAAGCACCTAAAATATATTTCGTCTTCATAGTCTAATGTTTCCAGTTAGCAAGTAAATCCTTTACAATTTTTCCGTCAATATCAACATAGCCTTTGAAAGGATTAAAGCTGTTGATGATACCCTGCATTACAGCGAGATGGACTTTATAATATGAATACGCTGCCATTGCTCTAAGTGTGTTCAAATCCAGTTGTATCTTATATAACAGCGTGCTCCTTTCTCCTGCATCCATCAATAAATCTTTTGTATTTGCTTTTAATACCACCGCGCTGATATTGGCATAATAGGCTATCGCCTTATTAGCCATTTCATTTTGAATTTTTAATGCAAAAGCAAGGGCTAATGGATTTTGTTGTGCTTCGGCAAGCATATCACTTTCATAAGAAAAGATGTCGTTCAATGCCTGTAAACACTCTTTAATTTGATAGGCATTTTTTAAGAGGGAACTTACGTGCATCAATCCCTGGTATATTTTGTTCTGAATTTGATTGACCTGGTCAACAACTAGGATGGTGGCTTCCTGCGCCTTTTGTATGGCTGTCTGGTTATCCTTAATATTATTGTAGTCCGCATTCTCTGTTGCGTTGGCAGTGATAATGGCTCCTTCAAGAAAAGGATCTATGTTCTGGCCTCCGGCTTTTATAAAAGAAGTACCTGTCAGGATCAGAAAAAATATTAAAAATCTTTTCATAACACTATTTTTAATTTTGTATAAATAGTTTCTCTTTTATTGATTTCCTTTACAAAGGCAGGAAGTTGTAATCCGCTACCTTTCATGTCTGAGACAAAATGGTCCATTGCATTTTCATATTTTTCGAAAAAATCCAGGTAAATCTGCAGCGCCTCTTTTTCACTTCGCTCTGTTGTGTAGGTCAGGTATTCTTCAATGGGCACTTCCACTCCATATACTTCACCGGTAGCTCCACGTTTGATATATACTTCTTTAAACCGGCTCCTGTTATCTTTGTTATCTAATTTATTAATGGTAAAAATTTTGTTCTGCTCTACTTCACTGAGTGATAGTAATTGGGCTATCTGGGAGAAATTGTCTTTGAACTTTGTTTGATCCAGTAAACAAATAGTATCGGAATTGCTGATGATACTATCTTTCACAATGGCGTTTCCGATAATGTCCCCCAGTTCCTGGGTTACAACTATGGCCTCTCCGGCAAATTTTCTTACCGTCTTATACAGGTAAAGGATATAACCCGCCATCATTGGCGAGGCAATGGCTTTCCAGGCTTCCTCAATAATCAACACTTTCTTGTTTTTCTTGTGGCGCATCTTTTGAATAAAAACATCCATAATAATCAACGTTGTTATGGGAAATAAAAGCTTGTGTTCTTTGATATTATCAATTTCAAAAACGATAAAACTTTCACTAAAAAGCGTATTATCAAATTCATCATTTAAGATTTTATCATAAATGCCATCCTTATAAAACTTTTGGAGAATAAACCTGAATTCATCAAGGTCAAAACGTACTCTTTCATCCTGCATGATGGATTCAATTTCCCGGCAGCTAAACTCATAGAATGTGTCAAAACACAATCGGATTACTTTCTCCTTTTTTCCGAAATAATCACTATAATAGTTGGTAACTGTTTTTGTCAAAATATCATCTTCTACCTGCGATAATTTTCCATCTACCCCTTTCCATATAAGCCCGATAAGTTCTTTTAATATTTGTCGTTTTTCCTCATTGTTTTCAATGGCTTCTATTTTAAATGGGTTCATGGTGATTGGCTTTTCCTCTGTATAGGTGATATACTTGCCGCCAAAATATTTACACAGGCCATAGTAACTGTTACCTGTATCAACAAGCACAATGTCTGCACCCAATTCCCTGCATTGCTTTGCATAAGAATTCGTAAAAAAAGATTTTCCACTTCCGGAAGGGCCGAGTATAAACCGGTTTCTGTTAGAAATCCTCCCGGTAAACATTGGTAATTCACTGGTGTCAATTGCAATAGGAAGCCCTTGTCTGTCAGTGAACCATAATTGATAATCTGATTTATCAGATTCGGGCAGCGTTTCTTTAAAAAGGAAGCATATCGCCGCAGGGCGGCTGGTTAAGAACAGATCATACTCTTTTAATTCTTCCGCATTCCCGGGAATTGCACTCCGGAATAATTCCAATTGGTTGTAAGTGTTTTTACCAGGAATGATTCCTACAGAGAATAAACTGTTTTCAACTGCATTGACTGCTTTTTCTATTCTGTCTTTAGTATCACATACGATAATATTATAGTGAGCATAAACCAGCAGTTCGTTATTTTGTGCTATGTCAACAAACATATCATTTATGTCTGCTACTGATAAGTCGTTGGCAGGATCCGGCATGGATGAATGCCTTTTCTTTTTCAATTCGAGTTCCGTTTTCAGTTTGCGTTGATCCGGTATTTTTATTACCTGGTTGTATAAAATGGTATCTGCGTTTACCGTGAGAAGAAATGCAAGATTATCAACAGGAAATGTTTTCCCTATATCCTGGCTAACTGTAAAGGTGGTAACGTTTGATGGCAGGTTGATTTCGTCTATATCAACCAGGGAAATGGATTTTATGCTTTTATCTTCATAATAGATGCCTTTTTCATCGCATGAAAGATTACCAATCGAAAATTTTTTATCTGAAAAATTAAATGCGAGATACCTGTTATAAAGAGCCTCAACCTCTTTTTTTGTTAATAAGCAGCAGGCAATTTTTTGACTCTTTATCGTGTCAACAATTTTATTGGCTTTATCTAAAAAATCTTTTAATGATTTTCCATCGTAACTGAAGAGATGCCCCTTAGCGGATTCTTTAGTAATGGTTAAGTAGGTGGTGATTTCCTTGTATATTCTATTCTCAAAATGCTCAAAATATTTTTTGGACAAATAATCGGTTATACGGCTCTTGTCTTTTGAATATTTTTGAGAGGCTATTATATCTGTCTTTTGAAGGATGTAGCCATCACCCAATAATTTAACGATCTGTCCGAACAGCAGGTGATAATTTTCATAATTTTCAGCATCGGCACAATACTGGGGAGAGAGGTTAAAAATTTGTATAATGAGTGATAAACTACCGGTGCTGCTATATACCACATTACATCCCGGTATTTCTTCCTCTATGCGTATAAACGGTTTTATAAATTCTTTCCTTTTCATTATAAATTACTTCAATTTTTATTTTCTAAAAACCGGTTTGTGAATGAATATTGCCTTTTCTCTTTTTTTACCATGAAGGCCATCTTTTTGTTTATTGAGCACATATAGCAAACCTGGTACTGTAAGAATAAAAAGCGCTACGAGCCCCACTATGCTTGAAATGATGGCTGTTATAAGACCTGCGATAATAATTCCTCCAACCAATACGCCTGCTGCGTAATAAATGAATTTTCCTTTGAACATTTTAAATACCAAAGGACGTTGTAACCCTTTGTAAATTGCGTATTCTTGTGTTTGCATGGCTATAATTTCTGATCCGGTTTTTAAAATAGGGAGGGTAAATAAAATTCTTTTAAATACCCTCCCGGCACCCTAACCCTAACTTTAGTTTTGAGGCTTTTAGTGTTAGTCCTAAGCAAAAAATACGTTGAGAACCGTTCCTGTTAAGAGCAGGAATACACAAGCGCCACCCCAGCCGATAATTTCTTTTTGAATTTCATGGTCTCCGTTATTCCACTTCACATAAACCCGAATACCACCGGCAAGACCGACTATGGCTCCAATAGCAAGGCATAGTTTTGACACCAGGTCATAAGTGCCATTAATAGTAGTGGCCGCCTGGGTTAAACCACTATTAATATCCAATAAGTTACCAGCATCAGCGATCCCCGGAATAATACCAAGTAAGGCAACCAGGAAAAAGAAAATAATCTTTTTCTTTCCGATTTGATTTTGCATTTTGTTCATAAATAATTGTTTAATAATTAAAAAATCGAAACCTATCTTTAAAGAAGCTATTTTTCAATAGGACAGTTCATTCTTAATCATTCTATCCGGGAAAAACCAACGTTACATTCCAAACATTACTTTAATAAAAACCTGGATAATGATCAGCATTACTATACCTCCTGCCCACATCAGCACTTCATTTTCAATATTGTGGTTGCCCATACTCCATTTTTTATAAATGACTACAGCTCCCACCAGTGCAAGGCAACCTCCAATTGTCAGAATCAATGCGGACAAGTCCCCATAATCAATTCCAATATCCAATAGCTTCATTTCATTTACATTAATGCCACATTAATAAATGCAGTCGCTACAACTAAAAATATAGCAGCCGCGCCCCATGAAATCACCTGGGCGTCAATATGCACATGATGCCTTCCATTCACGTTCCAAAGATTATATATACGCAATCCGGCAATCAGTCCCAACATGGCTGCAATTGCATAACAAAGCATTTTTAGAAGCGGCCATATTTCATGTTTAAAAGATGAATTGATCTCCGGTAAACTTCCTGTTGGCATAATATCCAATACTTGATGTATCCCCATTTTTGTATTCATTAATTTCAGGCAATCATAAATTTTGAAAGGTTCTCCGCATCCACGGTATAAGGCTCTCCGGACAATGTTTCTAATCCCAAATCAATAACCGGGAATTTATTTTCAACTTCCCTGGTTTGAGTGTTATAACCCGGCGGTAAATATTTCTTTAAGTTTTCTTCTCTTTCCGAATTATTGAATTGGACACTTTCTTCAGGTTCATCTGAAACCAGCACGGGTTTATCAGGGCCCTCAAACTGAACGGCGTGATTTGTAACCTGGGCTACTCTGTTATTTGATTTTATTAAATCAAAAAGAATTATGATAAAATAGTAGCTTCCTAAAATTCCGGATACAATGGAAATGAATTTACTGAAAGGCATAATTATAAACTATATTAATATTTAGACACAATATTAATACTTTTATTTATAATAATAAAAATAATTTTTATTATTATTACTCTTATTTATAAAAAGACCTTTTAATTATTCATTTAAAGCAACATAGACGCTCCTTAAAAAATAGTTTCTATTTTCCCGAAAATAGAAAAGTAAAAATCTATACATTCCTAATCAATAAAATCCAGGGATATACTGTACTTAGCAAAAATATTGGGTGAAGGGAGAAACAGAAAGAATTTTGAGAGTCTTCAGACATTTCCTTTTAAGAACGCTATTCGTCATTAATCAGAGTTCAAATCCCTTTTCGCGTTCTATTTCGTTTGTTCCTCGGCCGCCCATTACCCAGGTAATTTGCTCTTTCAACTTCTTCCAGGAAATCACTTAAAATGTTACCTAATTGCATTTCACTTTTGAACTCAATCTCCGGATGAAAATATGCTATACTATTTTCGTTCACAGTTTTAGTGTATATATAGCCTCCTGATTTAGAAAAAGAAGTTTTTTCCTTGTTAACTACGTCAGAAATAAGTAGATCAAGCTTCAATAAATCGCTTCCCTTGTAAACTTCTCTCTTATTATGATCTATAAAAACATAGCCATAAGGTATATCCTTATTTTTTCCAGAGAAAAAAATAAAATCATAACCAAATTTTTGTTTTAATAGATTAGTCAAGTCGCTTTCAAACTTCGTAGGTTCTGTCGTGAATTTAATATCGTGGTTGCTTTGCAGTTTGCCCGAATACTGTTTTCTATATTTATAAATAATAGCTTTTATCTGATTAATATTTTTCCCTGATTTTTCGGTTATCACAATTTTTTTATCAAGGTCTGACAATTGAACAAACCCTTGTTGTTCCCCATGTTTGAAAAATAATAATTGGTCTTTGGTCTTTTGAGCTTTATACCCGTTTATTTCCATAAGCAAACAAAACTGAGCGTGAGTCCCAAATTTATAAGTCAATGCAGAGTTCAAATGTTGATTAAATTCCTGGTGGGGTTCTCTGTTTAAAATCGCATTAAGAAAATGGTTCGCTCTTTTACCTTCAAAACTATCGTTGACCTTCTTGCCATTAATTCCAACCCGGCTGGATACAATATGAACATGGTTATTCTTTGTATCATGGTGCTCATAAATCATGATAGGGTTTTCTGCATAACCCAATTGCTGGGTAATATTTAAAGCAATTTCTTTTAATTGTTCATGGCTTAATTCATTGTTTTTGCAACTACACGTTGCATGAAATACCGGATTTTTTATTCTAGTATTTCTGCCAGAATAATTCTGTAGATATTTTTTAAATTCCTCCTTTGATATTTGTGATCTGTCCTGAAGATTTCCGAAGTTTTCAAAATAAACAAGCCCTGCTTTCCCTTGTTTTACTTTCTTCTCATTATAATTCACTGCATTAAAGCGGCTCCCTGCCGCAGGCATTATTTTAAAGATGGCACTTTTCATTCTTAGAATAAATTTTTCCCAAGTAGCTCACTGATCTCATTTCTCTTTTCATTATAATTTTTCAATTCCCGAATCAGCATTAAAAATTCTCCATCTTCTATTTTCCTGTCAGATTTTATTTGGCGTATCGCTATAGTGATTTGATTGATGTTTTTTCCAATGTAATTAATCTCTTTGCAAAGTGTATGTATTGCCAGGAATTTTTCATTTTTCATTCTATGATCTACTATGGGTGTGTTTTCAATTTTATGCTCAATCACTTCTCGCATTGAAACTTTCATTTCGCTTGCTTGCTGTTTCAATTTTTCTTTCAAACCTTTCGTCATTCTAAAGTTCACTTGTATCCGGGCTTCCTTCATAATACTATAATTATTAACCAAAGTTATAGTTTAATAATTTATATTAATAAACAGAGTTGCGAATAATTTTATTTCCCCGCCTCAGCGGGCAAGATAGTCTTTGGAATGTAAAGACAAAGACACATCTTGTCCTGGCTACTTTTTTTTCAGGGTTCCTTTATTAAAAAAATAATTAATCCTTGAAACTCTTTATTGGTATGTATTAATCTGCATTTGTATTTAATTATTCTCCTGATATTCCTCTTATAATCTGCAATTGTCTGCATCAGGCTTTAAATATCCTCATTAACATCTAATTGTCTTCAACAAACTTTAAAAAAAATTATTCAGGAACTATTATTTAATACTTTATTAACTATATTTGCACTTCTTATTCATTAAAGTATTATTATGAAAGATAAAATAAGCGATGCTAAAATAAGGGAGAGAATATTATCTTCTGGTTATGGCAAATTTGATTTGATTGATGCCGTTTATTCAAAGGAGGAAATTCTTAGCGCCAAACCCCGGATACTTTTAAAAAATATCATTGATAGGTTTTCAATTCCTGATGCAGCCATTAACCGGAAAACCTTTTGGTCATGGCTTCAACGATACAAGAAAAAAAACAGGTCTTTTATTTCAGCACGAACATCCTTACTTCAGGTTGAAAAATCAAGACCGGAAAAAGTTGCTGAACAATCCGAAGAATGGGAAACCTTTAAACCTTCCGATGCTGAATCACTGAAACAGAACAAAACACTTATTAAGCTGATTAAATAATGCTTCCGCTTTAAAATATTTCTATTCTATTCTTTCAAACTAAATAAAAAATTATGAAGTCATTTTATTTCAATATTCAAAGTAAAGGCGGGGCAGGCAAATCAATGCTCACCTATCTACAGGCCCTTAAACATGAAAAAAATGAAAAGGCAGCATTTGTTGACCTCGATAGCTCCACCCAAACCTCAACCAGGCAGCTTGCTTTTTTAACCAGACAGGAAGCTAACAGGCTGTTTTCTGTTGACATTTTTGATAACCTGAAAAAGATTGAACGTGAAAAACTTTACGATGTTTTACAGGCTTTTAATTCGCAGCCCTTTGAAGAGATCTATATTGACTTTGGCGCACCGGAAAGCGAACAACTTCCTTCGCTTTTTTCATTGGATTTCACAATAGAAGAATTCAAAGAATTTGAAAAAGAACTAAAGGCAAAATTTGTATTCAATGTTATCCTTTGTGGAGGCACCTCTTATGCAAGCACTTTTGAGTACCTGAAAAAGCTTATTGAAATCGTCAAAGGCAAATTTGAGATAGTTATGTATCTCAATGAACTGACCTTTCAGAATTACAATCTTTTGATTGATGAATTAAATGAATTCGCCAAAAAAGCTAAGGGATATATTTCCAGGGTTGTACGATTTGGCGATATCCATGTGGATAGAAATTCAGGGCAAATAGTTACAGAAAACATTCGAAACGGAATGGGGTTTTCATTCTACCATTCATTTGCCGCCAGGACTATCATTAAAAGGGAAATAGCAAAAGTTTAGTATGACTGATTATAAAAAAATATTAGAAGAGTTTAGAACCTACTACCGTAATAAATACGATATCAATTTTGATGATGAAATTCTATATTTTTTTGTCAGGGTAAATGAGATGCAAAAAGATTTAAAAAAGGATATCCGTAACCTTCCTAAGGTAACCTTTAAGACAGGGTGGGATTATTTTTTATATGGGCTTGGAAAATGGTTAACCCCTTCTTTGGTAGTTACTATATTTCTTTCAACATTATTTTTCAGAAATACAATGAGTAAACAGCATCCTCAATTCATGATCCCTGCGAAAATCTTTATGAAAAATAATATTCAATATTTAGAATTAAAAACAGACAGCGCCAATTATTATTTACCAATTCAAAAAAAATAAAAAGATGAAAAATACCACCACAAAATCATTACTCGCATTGATCACTTTGTCTTTATTAATAATTTCTTCCTGTGGAAAGAAAGTTGATAATCCTACTGTACAAAATAAGGAGGCGATAATGAAAATGGAGGTTATCTGTAAAGGGGATATTCAATCCCAGGTTGCCGTGCTAACCTTTCTTGCAGTGAACGCTGCCGGAGAATTAATAAGCATCGCCAACGATACTACTGGAAAAATTACCGCCGGCCCTTTTTTACAAAATTCAGATTTTGCGTCTCACAACCTGACCACTTATCACTCAACAATGAAAGTTAGCTCTGTTAGTGTAATGCTTGCCATTTCTCCAAAAGTTTATGCTACTACTCAGGATGAAAATTTTTCTATGACTATAAAAATATATTTTGATGGAAATTTAAGAGACAATCAAACATTTTCTTATGACCAATTGTCCGGTGGGGATTTTACCACTCCCAAAGATTTTGATTACAAAGTAAATGTCAACTAAAAATTTTATCAATGAATCAATTCAAATCTTTCCAGGATTTTCGCAATGAAATTTCAATCATAGAACTAGCGCTTTCTGTAGGATATAAACTCAGGAAAAAGGATGGTATTAAATGGCCGGTATTAAAAGATGAAGTTTCAGGTGATAAGATAATTATCGTCAACCCTCAATCAATATCCAATCAGGGTTATTTTAATCCACAGGATTTAAAGGATAAGGGAACCTTGATCAATTTTGTAAAGAACAGGTTAGGTTCCATATTTCCATATCTAAATGGTAAATCAGAAGCCGGCAACATCAACGCTGTGCTTTACAATTACCAATGTTTGCCAACGCCTAAAAAAGATCTGTTTAAAATAGATGCAAATAATTTAGTGATAGAATATTCCGAAAAAGAATTTCACATTCCAGATGGGCTTTCGGAATTGAAAGACCCTACATACCTGTATTTTAGAGGAATTCAATCTCAGACAATTAATAATTACTTTTTCAAAAAGAAAATATTTAATGTAAAATCGAACGAATATAATAACATAGGTTTCCCTTATTATAATGCTTTTGGCGATACAGTAGGCTTTGAATTACGCAACAAACAATTGAGGCATGTTATTGAAGGAACTGATCGCTCATTTGGTATTTGGCATTCTAATCTACCTCAAATTCTTGAATCCGTAATACTTACCGAAAGCCCGATAGATGCATTATCCTATCATCAATTAAAGGGAAAGAAAAATTCATGGTATGTTTCATTTGGAGGCTCAGTTACTTTTGGCCAATTAAAAACGGTAAAGACTATTATAGCCTGTGCAAATGTAAGCCCGGAGCTAAAAATAATATGTGCAGTAGACAATGATGAAATGGGTAGGATCTATACACAAAAATTTAATGAAACTTTTCCAGGGAAGATTATTGAAGATTTTCCAAGATCAAAGGATTATAATGAAGATTTAAAAAAAAGTCAAATCAGAGGAATTAAAATATAGATTATAGTCAAACTTAAATTTATTTATTTCATTACAGTCCACCGCTTGGTTTTTCATAGACAATAATGATAGTAGGGCAATACAAACAGAAAAAATTGCTGGTTGTGCCAATTATAATACAGAGCAGGCAAAAGAGGCTGGCCTTATTCTGTAGCTTATTCCTCCATTGCTTATGAGGATATAGTTATTAATTTTTATGGAGGGCCGATTGGCTGTCTTGGAAACCATCATATGGATGATATGAGAAAAAGCGATTTACTTCAAAAATAAAAGACATAGTCAATTATAATCTTCCTCTACAACCTAGTTTCATTCGGTGATTTGAATACTGGAAGACAAATTGTTGAATTACATTTTAGCGCTCTTTTCCAACCATACTACATTGCGATCAATTTTCCTGATTTTTATATCGCAAATCGCGATTTGCGATTAATTTTAATGACTTTGTATCATGAGAAAGCACAGTGGTATGCGACCACAGGATATCGTGGTCTCATTAAAAATTATGGTTAGAGGAAGTAATCCCTGGAGGCACCTGGATCTTACCAATGAACTTTTCATCGGCCAGTCAGAGATTTCCGAGTCTTTGAACAGGAACGCAATTAGCGGCCTTCTCAACGCAGAAAAAAAGAAGGTTCACGGCCACGCTTTGATGGAATTTATTGAACATGGTCTGCGTTACATATACCCCGCAAGTCCGGGAGCCATGGTCAATGGAATTTATACTGCCCATTCGTATCCTTTTATGCAACAAAAGTTTGCTACGGAAGTGAATTATGTCTGGCCGGCAGAAAGGGGACGTGTGCGGAGATTTTCGATAGAGCCTTTATATAAAGATGTTGTAAAAGCGGTTATGTCGGATGAAAAGCTATACAAAATGCTTGTACTCATATAGATGTGATATGAGTCGGCAGAATTAGGGAGCTGCCAATCGCTGTATCAGAATTAGATAAAATGATTAAAGATGAGTCACACAATTAATATCAGGCGACTAAAAGAAGTAAAAAAAGCGCTGGAGGCGCTAAAAGATAACTTCGTTTTTGTAGGAGGAGCTACCGTGTCTTTGTATGCAGACAGAATGGTCGACGAAGTCAGACCAACGAAAGATTTAGACTTATTGGTTGAAAGAAGAATATTTAATACTTTTTATAAAAACTTGCAAAGCATTAATCGAAAAACACAGCTTAATTAACAATTATCTCTAAATCCATTTATTTATATTACTTGAAAAAAAATAAAAAAAATCCAGGTGAATTAAATTAACGGATTCGGATCTTGTTAAAAGTTATTTCTTTAAAAGTCTTCAATACCCTTTAATAATCTGCAATTTCCCTACTATTTTTTCTCCCTTTTTTTAAAATTTTAAAAAAATCTTTTTCATTGATTATCTATTGATAATCAATAGATAATTTAGAAGCTGCCATGAAACCCACTGTTTACAGCCATTTAGGCGAAAATGGGTGTAGAAATTAAACAGATTAGGTGTAGGAAATAAACGGATTAGGTGTAGAAAATAAATGGATTAAGTGTAAAGATTAAATGGATTTTTTCTAAAAAGTGTAGGAAAAAAATGGATTTTATAATGAAAAGTATTTTTACAAGGATATGATACTATAAATATACGGGTGAATGTTCTTATTAATGCAATATTTTAAAGATTGGGAAGGCCCCTTAAATTTTCCGATCTGAGAAAGTACTAAAAAGCGAGATAGGCATTTACTATTTTAAAGAAATTAATCTATATGAAATTCATTTAAAATACTTCTAACTGTCCAGGCTGGAACATCTTTTATAGGTTGGCAACTCAACTTTCTATCGGCTGATTTTAGAGCCAATTCTGTTAACTTACTCCTAAGTGTTGGGATATTACTGAAATCACCTAAAACAGGTTTAATTTGCTCCAGATGGATGGTTTTAAAACCAAAGTGCTGGCGAAGTAAATTGATTGTGTCTTCTTTAACAAGAATAAGATGTTCGTTTTGTTTTTTGAGACAATCTTTTGTTTTAATGATAAAATTGAAATGAGTAATTATATTTCCTCTTTTTGTTACACTGAAATCAAAAAACACATCTCCGATTTTTTTTAATTCAACTTCTGTTGGCCTGATAACATTTCTGATCAATATTTTAGTTTCGGGATATTTATTTTCTAATACAAGTAATTCCCTGAATTTTTCTATTGCCAATGTATAAACTCCAATATCTTTCCATTGGCATATTATTTCATAAATCTTTTGAGTGTATTTATTATTGGTTTCATACATCACATTTTCTGCAAAAGCTGTTAACCCATTAGCAGTCTTAATTAATTCCATCGCAGTTGCTTTATGCAATGAAATGGTTATATCTCTTGCATATTTTTTAATAACTGCCCTTTCTATCAGGCCGGTCAGGATTAATTCTTCTTCAGGCTTTTTTGCTTTTTTACTTTTTACAGCAGGCAAAACAATTTGAAAGATTTCTACATTGATAGAACGTAACTGATTAATGGCTTTCTTGAATTGAACATAATTATTACTATCCTTTACAAACTCACTAAGTAAAAAATGAAGTTTTATTGTATCTGAATTATCAATGACATTCCTAAATAATTCCAACTGACCGAATTCAGCCCCATTTTCAAGAAGTGTTATTTCTCTCTGTAATTTGGAAATAATTTTCGTCATTATCCTTTTTTGCAAAACAGAAAAATCCCAACGGGCCATTGTAATGCGGTAGGGCTGTCGAATTAAAGAATAATTTTCTATAGTCTTTTCTTTGCCCACAGAGATTGAAGGAATTAATTTACTTGTCTTAGTATATGTATTAAATTCTGCAGTTCATGAACAAAATCAATTTTCATTATACCGGCTTTTGATTGCCATACCCAATAACATACAGATTTAATAAACAGTTTCTTTATAATTATATTCTCTAATTCCCACCTGTCTAAAATGGAATTGAAACTAAAATCCAATTTTCTAAGCCAATTCTCTTTCAAAGGTACTCCCACAATATCCCTGTCACTATCCGGATATTCCCTTTTTGAAAGATGCACAACTCCTGGTTCAAGAACAACCACCTCATCTGGCATAAAATTTTTCTCATAGCATACTCCTACAACATTACCTATTCTTAAATCAGACGCTTTCATTTATATTTTTTTTGTTAAGCAATGGTTTTCATTCTTTTTTTATCAAGAAGGCTTATTTGTATTTCTCTTGCCAGATTTTGTTCTGATTTCATTTCTTGCTTGCCTTCAGATAACCACTTGTCTATTTCATCTTTTTTGAAATACATGGTTTTTCCTTTCTTAATAAAAGGGATTTTTCTTTTGTGAGTCAACTGGTAAAGAGTAGATATTTTCATTTTAAGATAACTGCATACTTCTGGTGATTTCATTACTAATTCATTCAAATCTTCCGGCTCATTTTGTTCCCGGATAATTCCTTCTCTTTCAAATGCAGTTTCAATTGCTCTGCAAATAATTTCTTCGAGTTCTTCTTTATCAATTGAAATAATTATTCCCTCCATGGTTTAATTTGCTTTTTTTGTTAAAAGAGTAAATTCTTGTGAAATAATGTTTTAGGAAAAATCTTCCCTACCCTAATTGTTTGGCATAGGTTGGAAGGGTGGAAAGCGCCTCCAAATTAAAACTATCTCTGGTATGCATATACGCAAATGTGTTAATAGAATTTGCGCCAAATTTTTTCTTTTCGATGTTAGCAGCAAATCCAAGTAAAATTTTTTTCTTTTTTAATTGATGTGCCCGTAAGACCAGTTGATACAAGGCCTGCCTGTAAATACCAAATTGCTTATTATAAGCATAATCCAATCCAATTATAACAGGGATATAAGCCTCCGGTGTTTTATAACAGAATACTACGCAACATGGTCTTTCATTCGAATCGCCTGGAATGTCCAAACTAAGTTTAACTACTTCCCAATTAGGATTTAAATTCATTTCCTTAAAAAGTTTGAGCGGAAGCGGGAAAGTATTTAATTCAAGCCCCTTATTTTGTACATTAAGGTATAAATTATACCAGTAATCAATTTCAGATTGAGAATTAGTTTGATGTATTATTTCAGTTTTAAATTTGGCTTGATTCCGCAATACGTATCGGCGTAAATGGCTTTTTGATTTTAAAGAAAGTGAATTATAAAAATCTTTTGGGCCATCCCAGGACAAATTATTAATAACATTTGAATCTGGCATATTGAATTTAAAAAAGCCATTTTCAATCATTAGGTTATCAAGATCTTCATTTAATCCCTGAAAATCCCTAAATACAATATGATTCGCATTATACATTTCTTGTAATGAGTACACTTTCTCAAATAATAACTGTAATGCTTCCTTCCACAAAGTGGAATCTTTTTTGATAAATAAGTGAGATCCTTCGGTAATTAAAGAACCACAGCAAATCACTTTACTGGTTAAGTAATAGGGGTCATTTCTTCTTTGATCTTCAATCTGGGCTGAAACCAGATCTTTTGATAGCATATCATCTTTCCAAATAGCTGTTGTAAGGAATGTAGCAGCAACTATATTGCCCTCATTATCTTTTATAATGAGGTAATCAAATATCCAGTTATCTTCCGGAAGATCATTATTGCTAAAAGATTGTTCCAAAATTTGCAAGCCTTCCCAATCAAACGTTCCTTTTCCCTTAAACAACTGGTCCCATTGGCTTTTATCAATTTCCCGGATACTAGAAAAATGTTTCAGATGAACCAAATTTGCCTTTTTAATAATATTCTCAATTGCATCTCCTAATAATAATTCTCCTGGTACAGGTTTTTTAAATGCTTTATAAATTTCCTGAAAAGAAACACCTTCCTCTTCCATTGTAATTGGGAAAACTTCCGCAAGTTTTGCGATCATACTTTCAATTTCAGTAAAGGAATGGAGCCTTGTGATGGTAAATCTTATTCCGGTTTGTTTCATAGGCACAGTAGGGAAGACTCCAAGGTTTACATAATAACCCGCATCAAGCATACGCTTTACTATATTGTGCCCTAACTTAGGCAAACTAACTCCCACAAAAAATATCGCAGCCCCAGCACGGGAAATAACAGGAAGTTTATATTTTGCTAACATCCGTATCGTAAACTGGATATTGACTTTAAGTTGTTCCTGCATTTCAATGATCTCATTACTCAAATGAATCCGCGCTGAAATAATAGCTGCACCTAACGCGGAAGGTTGCATAGGACCAGAACTTAGCAGAGGGCCACCAACAGTTCCAACCTTCCTGGCGAGTTCTTTATCTCCATAGACTAACACACCACCACCAGTTGCAAATGCTTTATTTAAGGAAGTGGCCAACGCCATTTTCGGATGAATGTCATGATTGCTTAAAACATAACCTCTACCGTGTTTACCATGAATACTCATTCCATGGGCATCATCAACATAATAATATAATTCAGGGTATAGATCCATTAAAGAATAAATCTCATCAACAGGGCTGCTGTCGCCGAACATAGAATATATGCCATCGGCCATATACCATATTTTTTTGTGTTTGGAACGAAGTTCTTTTATCCTTGTTTCCAATAAATCCATCCTATTATGCCTTACCAATTCAATATGCACTCCTCTTGCTTTTACAATCTGAACTGCAGTTTGTACGGAATTATGGACTTGCTGATCCATAATAACTGCATCTGAGTCCTCAACCAAAACCGGGATATTAGCAATGTGACCCAGGGTTGTTGTTGGCGTAATTACACAGTAAGCATTAAAAATCTTTTCAAGAAGGGTTTCCAGTTTTTTATATAAGCCAAGGGAAGCATAAGCCCGGGATTCCGAAAATTGAGTCCCATATTTTTTGATAGCGTCAATGGCACCCTCCTTTATTCTGGAATCAAATTCCAATCCCAGGTAACTACAGGATCCGAAATTCAATACATCTTTATCATTAAGAACGATTTTTGTTCCGTTAAATGGTTTATTGGAAGTATATAGATGAAGTATTTTCTTCTCAATTCCATAAGTTACTATCTGGTCAACTGTTTCATAAAATGAATTGCTTCTACCCATAATTCGTAAACTTTTAATTGTAAAATATTTTTCAAAACTGAAATTTTTTGATTGCAAATTCAACAGATTAAAAGCTGAATTTTGGTAATTTATGCTCCTTTATTTATTAAGTATAAAGACGTAGATTTTTTTTAAGATCAGAACTTATCTTTATAAAATGGAACATGATACAACGTTTGCACGCCTTATTGTAAAGGAAAAGATTCTTGAGGTTACTTATAAGGAAGGCCTTCATATCACTTATGAAATAGCTGAGAAAATTGTGAGGGACCGCTTATCTTTTACAAAAGGGAAAAATATGGCCGTAATAATTAAAAGCCAAGGTGTAATTAGTATAGATAAACCGGCAAGGGAATATTTTGCTTCGGAAAAAGGAATAAGGGATTTATCAGCAACAGCGATTATTGTTAACTCTGACTATAGCAGGCTATTGGGTAATTTTTTCATTTTTGTCAACAAAACAAAAATGCCTGTTAAGATATTTTCAGATACGCAAAAGGCTGTTAAATGGTTACAACAATACATTATTTTATAGTTTAACTTTTGATCATGGATAACCGGCTCAAAGAAATCAATTTACGGCTAAGTGAATATTCTATTGGAAATTTTGATAATAATATAAAAATATCTCCAAAGCTTGATGAAGTTGATGCCATCAGTAGTGGAATAAATATGCTAGGAGAAGAATTGAAATCCATTACTATATCCAGGGATTATTTCAATAATATTTTTAATTCAGTTTCGGATATGGTTTTTATATTAAATCCGAGAGGGATAATTACCGACGCCAATAAATCAGCTAAGGAACAATTGAGATATGACCACGATTCTTTAATAGGCAAAAAAATAAATGAATTGATAAATGATCCCCCGTCTTTCTTTACAAATATGGTGGGTCAATTAAAAAAGAATGGCCCTTACACTAAAAGTGAAAGTATGATCTATTCCAGAAAGAAAGAAGCGATTCCTGTAAAAATCGGTGTATCGTACCTTACAAATGAAAAAAAAGATAATCCCATTCTTTTAACAGCAAGTGATATTACTTTTCAAATAAATACTGAAAACCTGATCATCAGGGCAATAATAGATACACAAGAAAAAGAGAGGCAAAGGCTGGCTAAAGATTTTCATGACAGCCTGATTCAACAGCTCTCTGCAATTAAGTTTTACATAAGTTCAACTTCCTATCTTTCAAGATCGCAAAAACTAAAAACAATTTTAAATAATTCAAATGAAGCGCTTTCTGAAGTTATTAATGAAATGAGAAATACCTGTTTTAATCTCATGCCAAAGACGCTTCATGAATTTGGATTGGTAAAAGCTGTTCGGGAATTTTGCAATCATTCAATTTATCATAGGAAAACAAATTTTATTATTGAACAAAGCAATAAACTTCCTGAATTTTCTTCTGAAATCAAGATTGATTTGTATAGAGTTATCCAGGAATTCATAAACAACGCAATAAACCATGGAGAAGCCAGCGAGATTAAAATCTCCTTTTATTTTAATAAAAAAATTCTTAAAGTAAAATTATTGGATAATGGAAAAGGATTTGAAAGTAAACAAATTGGGAAAGGCATGGGGTTACAAAATGTAAAATCGAGGGTCAAATCTCATAATGGCACATTAGATATCATAAGCAATATTGGCAAAGGCACTTGCTATAAAATAGGTATTCCGCTAAATCTTTAGAAATGAACTCAAATTCCAGAATAAAGGAAACAATTAATCTCCTGATCATTGATGATCATAAAATGGTAAGAGAAGGATTAAAAATAATGATGGCATCTTTAAAAAATTCTGTACATTTTAATGTTCAGGAAGCAGAATCCGGGAAAGAAGCCCTAACGAAAATTAACCGTTTCAATTTTGATGTAGCAATTGTGGATTATCAAATGCCAGGAATGTCTGGAGTAGAAACTATCCAAAGAATATTAAGATTAAAACCTCATTTGAAGATTTTGGCATTGAGTAATTATGATGAACTTTCGTATATTGAAAGTATGATGGATGCAGGTGCAAATGGGTTTGTTTTGAAAAATATTGAACCTGGAGAAATGCTTAAGGCCTTAAGAACGATTCTTTCAAATAAAATTTATTATTGCAATGATGTATCTATAAAAATTATTGAAGCTGCAGAAAATAAGAATACCCAAAAGGTACAATTGGAAAAGATTTTATCAACCAGGGAAACAGAAGTGTTGCGAATGATAGCCATGGAAATGACTAATGATGAAATTGCTCAAAAATTATTTTTGTCTAAAAGAACTATTGATACACACCGGCAAAATTTGATCAATAAATTGAATGTAAAGAATACGGCAGGATTGGTAAAGGCAGCTTATAAATTTAATCTGATAGAGCAATAATCCCGGAGACTGTAAAGATCCTCTTCTTTTCTCTCCTCTCATTTCATGTTTTCTACGGATTTCTTTGATTTTACTTTCTTCTTAATTTTATTTTTTTCTATTAATGCCTTCTCTTCTATCATTTGCTTTTCAGTAATGGTATCATATAATCCGGCAAACTCAGAAAAACTAATACCCAAATTTTCAATTAATGCAATTAAGCTGGTAAATTGCAAATCTCTTTTTCCTACCGAAACATTCTGAATAATCGTATAACTAAGACCGGACTCAGCTTCCAACTGTCTCATTGATGCTACTAACCTTACATCTTCAATATTTTTTGCTTTGTTTTCTAAATCAAGATTCTTTTTGCTCTTAAGGATAATCCTAAAACAAGTTGCCAGTTTGAGTTTAATATATTCCTTTCCTTTTTCTTGCATTGAAATGGAAAGTTGAACCATTAAAGAAAATATTTTGATACACATTTGTGTACTGAAATGAATTGCTTATTTTTGTTTTAACGTTTGACTTTTTTAGAAACTCGAAAAAGTTTGAAATAAATATCAAATAATGTCAAGAATTAAATCAACTCAAGTTGGAGCGATCGACTACTTCAAGCCTCTTTTAGAAAGATATTCAAGACGAATTATACAAGATGAAACTGTTGCAAAATGCTTAGTAAAGAAAGTATTGGAAGATCAATGTAAAAATAATGAATTAGCGCCATCCACGGATTTACTAAAAATTTTAAAAGCTGATTTGCTCAATCATTGCTATTACTGGAAACAATCTCAAATTTTTGACAAGGCATTAATAAAAGTTCCATTGCGAGAAAAAATTCTACTTCCGAAATGATTGCCTTACTACGAACCCTAAAGATTATTCCGTGAATTTGAATTGATAGTTTATCAATACATCGAAAAAAAGTCTTATTCCAGGAGAAGTACTAAATGGGAAATTGTAACTTAAACAGACTGAAAAGGAACCATTCGACGCGTTGCAAGAACTTTCTACCAAACAGGAATTATTTAATGCTAAATTACAGTTGATAAAGAAAAAGAAAGGGGAGAATATAATCATTCCGGCGAAATATAATAAAGCTTTAAACGGCCTGAATTCAAACGATCATTCTGCAAAAGAAATGGCGATGAAATCTATTCAGAAACTGAAATCGTCCTATAAAAATTCTTTAAACAACTTTCCTGTAATTCCTGAAAACTTTACGGCTTTAAATAATAAAATAGCCTTTTTGAAATCCAAGATCCACATTGTGAAAAACGAGCCCGTAAATGGTTATCTCAAATACATTCAAATTTGTTAACCAAGAAAACAATAATCATTATGGCCATCATAACCTCAACCGTTTTACAAAGCTGCATGAAAGAAGATTTAAAAGTTTCAGACGAAGTATTGGTAAGCATTTCCAACGAATGCAGGGCAAGAATTTATTTATACAATTAAGACACCGGCAGGCAATATTTATCTGATATGTTTGGTTGCAGTTATGTTTCGATGCTTGCAATAAAAGTTAAACCTGGAACTTACAAAGTAAAAGCAGAAACTAACCAGAAAAAAAGCGTTACCAAAATTTTTAAAAAGGTCGTTTATGCACAGACGTTAGGTATTGAATTTTAGAAATTTTAAAATGATACTGGAATGAAAGATAACGTTTTCGGGCATTGCGAACCCTTCAATAAACTATTCTTTGTGTGTTGGGAAACGATAATTTTTTGCTGCTTTTAAATCCTGGTTGATTTTTGCTAGACAGTCCTTGCACAAACAATCAAAAAAGGTTTTTGATAAAAAATCTTTTGTATCATCACTTAGTTTTACTGTGTTGCATTGGCAATTAACAATATCGCCCATTTTGCAGATAAAGGGCGTATTGCATTTGGGACAATATTTTTCCTCTTGTTTCTCCATTTATACAGAAATAAAAGAGCAGGCAATTGGTTTATTCAATTACCTGCACCCTGAAATTATAAAACTGTGGATTGATGAATTAATAGTCGCAATTCTTTTGCAGCTTTAACCATTTCTATTAATGCTTTTTTTGTTTCATCCCAATGGCGGGTTTTCAATCCACAATCGGGATTTACCCAAAGCTGGCCGGCCGGAATAACAGCTTTTGCTTTTTCCATTAATGCTACCATTTCTGCTTTTGAAGGAACTCGTGGAGAATGGATGTCATATACACCAAGACCTATTTCGTTGGGGTATTTAAAATCCGCAAACGCATCTAACAATTCCATTTGCGAACGGGAACACTCAATCGTAATTACATCCGCATCCATGTCAGCAATGTTTTGGATGATATCGTTAAATTCGGAATAGCACATGTGTGTATGGATTTGTGTTTTATCCTGCACACCACTTGCCGAAATACGAAATGCATGAACAGCCCATTGTAAATACTCCTGCCAGTTTTCTTTACGCAATGGCAAGCCTTCACGAATAGCGGGTTCATCAATCTGTATTATTTTTATTCCTGCCTTTTCCAAATCAACTACCTCGTCACGGATAGCCAATGCAATCTGCGTACAGGTTTCGCTGCGTGGCTGGTCGTTGCGAACAAAACTCCATTGCAATATGGTTACCGGCCCCGTCAACATTCCTTTTACTATTTGTTTTGTTAATGATTGGGCATAGGTCGACCATCTTACTGTCATAGGTGAAGGGCGGCTTACATCACCATAGATGACAGGCGGCTTTACACAACGGCTGCCATAGCTTTGTACCCAGCCATTTTTAGTGAAAACAAAACCTTCTAATTGTTAGCCAAAGTACTCCACCATATCGTTGCGTTCAAACTCACCATGTACCAGCACATCAATACCAATTTCTTCCTGCCAGCGGATTGCTTCTGCTGTTTCCTTTGCAATTAGTTCATCGTATTGCTCTTGTGTCAGTTCTCCTTTTTTAAACTTAGCTCTCCAATTTCTTACTTCGGTTGTTTGCGGAAATGAACCAATGGTAGTAGTTGGAAACATCCGTAAATGCAGGGCTTCACGTTGTTCTATTTTTCGTACTGAAAAACCATTTATACGTTGTGCATCTTTTTCAGTAATGGCAGCCACACGCTGTTTCACCTTTTTATTATGAATCAGTGTGGATGTTTTACGGCTTTCATTGGCACGGATATTTTCCTGCAATTTTATATTTGCCGTTTCTGAATTTTCGCTGCTTGCCAATTGCTTCAGTGTTACCACCTCATCAATTTTTTGTTTGGCAAATGCAAGCCATTGTTTTATTTCGGGGATTAATGTTTGTTCATTTGTTTCCAAATCCAAATCGCATGGCGAATGTATCAATGAACAGGATGGAGCTATCCAAACTCTTTCTGCTCCGATTTTTTCAACAGCTTTATTTATTAATGAAAGCGAATGTTGAAAATCATTTTTCCAAATATTTCTCCCATCAACAACACCCAACGAAAGATTAGTTTTTGTTTTTACAAAATCACTTGCCAAAATATCATTTAATTGCGATGGACAACGTACTAAATCCAAATGTACAGTTTGTACGGGCAAGCTCAATGCTGTTTGCAGGTTTTGTCCGTAACATTCGAAATAACTTGCTAAAATGAGGTGCAGGTGAGGAAACTTATTTTTTATTTCCTGATAGGTTTTGATAAAAACCTGTCGTTCTGTTTCGGTAAGATTTAACGAAAGACAAGGTTCATCAAACTGAATATAATTAGCATTAGCATCATCCAATCTTTTCAACACTTCCAAATAAACAGGCAATAAGTTTTTTATCAGTTCAAGACGATGAAAACCTTCTTCTTTTTCCTTTCCTAATAGATAGATATGAAACAGGGCCTAACAATACAGGCTTTGCATTAAATCCACTTTGCTTTGCTTCAATAAATTCGCTAATTACTTTGGTTGAATACAATGTAAATTTTTGATTAGCGGTAAATTCAGGAACGATGTAATGGTAATTAGTGTCGAACCATTTTGTCATTTCCATAGCGGTAACATCGTAGCCATCTTTTTGATACCCCCTTGCCATTGCAAAAAGCAAATCAATTTCGGGCAATTGTTTGTCCTGCATTAAGATATGATGCCTTTCAGGAATTGCCCCAACCATCAGGCTAATGTCAAGCACCTGGTCGTAAAAAGAAAAGTCGTTGCAGGGTATCAAATCAATACCTGCATCCTTTTGCAGTTGCCAATTTTGTTGGCGAATGGTTTTGCCCGTTTGCAATAATTGCTGTACAGTCAGCTTTCCCGACCAATACAGTTCGGAGGCTTTTTTGAGTTCACGTTGGCTACCAATCCTCGGGTAACCTAAGTTGTGTGTTTGCATTTTTGATTGCTTTTAAAATGAATAAACCAGTTAAAAGCCCTTTTGCTAAACTTCTCGATGTTTTGTAAAATGAAAAATAAAGAGAATGTATGTACATAAAAAGAGGCGACTCTTTTGTAGAAATAATATGTACACCAACCTGACTATCTGCTTCATTCCACGAAAGCATTGTCAACACGGTAAAGGCAGGTCTCCTGACTTGTAACATTTTTACCGTCCTTCCCGTATAGCCTGAGGCAATATAGTGGACAACAATGGGTAAAAATTTTGCGTTACTTACAGTTGCGGGACAGTTTGTGATTTAAACACAATTCCCTATTAATTTACGTTAAGTAAAACCTTATCCGTTTGATGAAGAAATTAAGTAAAGAACTTAGGGTGCAAAAATAGCCTATTTCGAGCCATTGAAAAATAAAATAAAGGCATGAACCATTCCCGTTGATAATAGGCCTCATCTTCGTGAATGCTTTTAAAAACTATTAAGAGCCACAACTAATACAACCATCCTCCATATTGCAAGCAGGTCCATCAGCTTGTGCAGGTTCGATATTATTGTGATTCGAATGGTGACTTTTGATTTCTGATTTTGGAACAACAGGTTCCACTTCATTGCTTCCTTGTTTTTCTACTGTGAATTGAACTGCTTGTGTAGCGGCTTGTGTACGCAAATAATACATGCCTGTTTTCAAACCCTTTTTCCATGCATAAAAGTGCATGGATGTGAGTTTGGATGTAGTTGGATTATCAACAAATAAATTCAATGACTGCGATTGACAAATGTATGCTCCCCGGTCAGCAGCCATATCAATAATGTTACGTTGTTTTATTTCCCAAACTGTTTTGTAGAGTTCTTTTATGTCGGCAAGTATTTCTTCAATGTTTTGTATAGAGCCATTGGCAGCAATAATTTTGTTTTTCATACTATTATTCCACAACCCCAAATTCACTAAGTCTTTTAAAAGATGCTTGTTTACGATAATAAACTCACCACTTAAAACTCTTCTTGTATAAATATTACTGGTGTATGGTTCAAAACATTCGTTATTGCCAAAAATCTGCGATGTGGATGCAGTCGGCATTGGGGCAACTAATAAAGAGTTTCTTACACCAAATTGTTTTACTTCCTCTTTTAATGAATTCCAGTCCCAATACTCCGAGGGGGTTACACCCCACATATCAAATTGGAAAATTCCTTTAGAAACAGGTGAGCCCGCAAAAGTTTCATAAGCACCTTGCTCTTTTGCCAAATCTTTACTGGCGGTCATCGCAGCGAAGTAGATGGTTTCAAAAATATTTTTGTTGAGCATTTTAGCCAACTCACTTTCAAATGGCAGACGCAATAAAATAAAAACATCTGCCAAACCCTGTACGCCCAAACCAATAGGACGGTGCTTCATATTGGAAGTTCTTGCTTCTTCAATCGGGTAGTAATTGTTGTCAATTATTTTGTTCAGGTTTTTGGTAACCTGGTAAGTTACTTCATATAATTTTTGCTGGTCAAATTTTCCGTCTATTACAAATCTCGGCAATGCCAACGAAGCCAGATTACATACTGCCACTTCTTCGGGGCTGGTATATTCCATTATCTCCGTGCATAGGTTGCTACTCTTTATGGTACCTAAATTTTGCTGGTTGCTTTTACTGTTAGCAGCATCTTTATACAGCATGTATGGCGTGCCTGTTTCTATTTGCGATTGCAAAATGGCAAACCATAAATCCTGTGCTTTGATAGTTTTTCTTGCTTTGCCTTCAGCTTCATATTTTATATAAAGAGATTCAAATGCCGCTCCCCAACATTCGCTTAATCCCGGAGTTTCATTGGGGCAAAACAAACTCCATTCACCGTTTGCTTCCACACGCTTCATAAACAAATCGCAAATCCATAAAGCAAAAAATAAATCCCTTGCTCTCATTTCTTCTTTACCATGATTTTTTCTTAAATCTAAAAATTCAAATACATCAGCATGCCAGGGTTCTAAGTAAATGGCAAAAGCTCCTTTACGTTTGCCACCGCCCTGGTCAACATAACGGGCAGTATCATTAAACACACGAAGCATAGGGATGATGCCGTTGCTGGTGCCGTTTGTTCCCCCAATATAACTTCCCGTTGCTCTTATATTGTGAATGGCCAAACCAATGCCACCTGCGCTTTGCGAAATCTTTGCGGTTTGTTTTAATGTGTCGTATATGCCATCAATACTATCTTCCTTCATGGTTAAAAGAAAACAGGAACTCATTTGCGGTTTGGGTGAACCTGCATTAAATAAAGTTGGTGTGGCATGTGTCATCCATTTTTCACTCATCAGGTGATAAGTGATAATGGCACTTTCAATATCTTCTTTGTGTATACCCACTGCCACTCTCATATACATGTGCTGCGGACGTTCTGCAATTTTTCCATCAATTTTTAAGAGATAGGATTTTTCTAAAGTTTTGAATCCAAAGTAATCAAAACCAAAATCCCGATCATAAATAATGGTGCTGTCCAGCAGCTCTGCATGTTCCTCAATTATCTGCATCACATCATCAGCAAGGAGGGGTAATTTTTTTCCTGTTGATGCATCCACATAATTATATAGTTTTCGCATTGTTGCCGAAAAACTTTTAATGGTATTCTTGTGCAAATTGCTCACAGCAATTCTTGATGCAAGAATTGCATAATCAGGATGTGTAATGGTAAGCGATGCTGCCGTTTCTGCTGCAAGATTGTCCAACTCTGTGGTAGGCACACCTTCATAAATGCCTTCAATAGTTTTCTTGGCAACATCTATAACACTTACTATCGGGCTCAAACTGTAACTGAGTTTTTCAATTCTTGCAGTTACCTTGTCAAACTTTACAGATTCTTTTTTGCCGTTTCTTTTTATTACAAACATGGTTTAGTATATTTATTTTAATGGTTTTAAAAATCTTCTTCTGTTGAAAATACCTGTGATTCTTTGTTGCCCATTACACCAGCTTTTTGATAGTCGCCAACTCTTTTTTCAAAGAAATTAGTTTTGCCCTGCAATGAAATCATTTCCATAAAATCAAATGGATTGGTGGCATTGTAAATTTTTTTGCAGCCCAATTCACTTAGCCAACGGTCAGCAACAAACTCAATATATTGCTGCATTAGTTTTGCATTCATTCCAATTAAATCAACTGGTAAAGCTTCTGTAATAAATTCTTTTTCTATTTTTACTGCATCTGTAATTATATCCTGTACTTGTTTTTCAGGCAATTTATTTTGCAGCATATCGTAAAGCAAACAGGCAAATTCACAATGCAAGCCTTCATCACGACTTATTAATTCATTGCTGAATGCAAGGCCAGGCATAAGTCCTCTTTTCTTCATCCAAAAAATGGAGCAAAAACTACCGCTAAAAAATATTCCTTCCACGGCTGCAAAAGCAACAAGGCGTTCTGCAAAATTTCCATTATCTATCCAACGCAAAGCCCATCCTGCTTTTTTCTTTACGGCCGGTACGGTGTCAATGGCATGAAATAGTTTATGTTTTTCCTGCGGGTCTTTAATGTAATTGTCAATGAGCAATGCATACGTTTCGCTGTGTATGTTTTCCATCATAATCTGAAAACCATAAAAGCACCTTGCTTCAGGCAATTGCACTTCACTCATAAAGTTCACGGCAAGATTTTCATTTACAATGCCATCGCTGGCGGCAAAGAAGGCAAGTACATGAGAGATAAAATGGCGTTCGCCATTATTTAAATTGTCCCAATCTTTTTGGTCGCTGCTTAAATCAATTTCTTCGGCTGTCCAAAAGCTGGCTTCATGCCTCTTGTAATGTTCCCAGATTTTTGGGTAATTGATGGGAAGGATAACAAAGCGGTCTTTGTTTTCTTTTAAAAGTATTTCTTCTGTATACAGCATAATAAATAATTGTTTCAATTTTTAACTACAGATGAAAAGTATGGTGCTGAAAGAATGAGCCGCAATGAAGCAGCGAAGACTTACCAGTACGATTGCCTTTCTCCCGAAAGCGTTGTTACTAAATATTTGATTTTGGCAGGTCTTCTGACTTGCTCCATTGTTTAAAGCCTTCCCGTCCATTTCGACAGTGGCATGAGGATTAAACAACTTTTTAAAGGAGCTTACAGCTACGGGGATAGTCCGGGATTTTCACCTGATTCCCTTTTAATACAGTAATGAAAAAACTCACATTACTATAACCAAAAACTTGTTGCAATAATAAATTAGAAATTCAGGTTCGGATTATTTATTTATACACCATATGTTGAAAACGCTTAAAGGTTACCTGCAGATATTGAGAAAAAGATTGTCTGCAATTTTGATTTATGGATTTTTTGGAAGTGAAGAATGTAAGTTATTTATTTACAATAAAAACAAACAAAAAACTGAATCAAAAAATTAAACCCTGTCCCGCTAATCAATCATCGGTTACTATTTGATGTGATCGAAATATTAGCAGATAGCACTGCTTTTAAGAAAAATATTATTAAACTTTTGGGCAGCAGGAAAGTTTTGAATACCTGGTTTGGCATGCATTTGCGCTATCCTCTTGTTGATAACTGCACCAATCAATATCATGATTTTCCTTCAATTGCTCTTGTTACATTAGAAATGGCATAGAAGTCTCTTAAAAAAGAAATCAATGCAGTACTCGCAATAATGAAAAAGTTGAATGCACATAAAGATGTCAGGATGGGCGTAACACTTTTTAAAGAAAAATAGTTTCCGATTATCAACATTTACAAATTCGCCGGCAAGTACTCTTTTTGAATAATTAAAAAATTCAAGACTCTTTGAATATTTTGAACAAACGTTAAGCATAGATACAATTAGAAAATATAAACCTGGGCCTGGAACTTGTAAATGAGCGGCAGATCAAATAAGCGTAAATCCGGCTGATATTATAACGGTAGCCTCACCCGGCTGGGATATAGCTGATGCTGTACAGGAAGAGCTGCAGATGGCATTTATAAAGAATAGGACAGTTAATTTTCCCTTTGTCTGCTAAACTTTCATATATAGGGACTAATAAAATTGAGGTGGCTAAGGCTATAATTGATATAAAAAATTAGCCGGATGGAAACAATTAATTATTACTATATTTGTTTCAGGTCTCCCGCTTTATATCCTTATCATTATTGGCTATATGTAATGGCATTCATACACTTGCTACTCGGATTACTGCAATACTAAAGGTTGTACGCGGTTTTATAGAAAACCCTACCGAATACATCAGGAAGGCTGAAGTTAACAGCCATTCACAGATGTCGATTTTTTACAGGAAATATTTTTGCAACGATGTTCAATTAAATAAACACTACCAGCAGAAGTATTCGTTTAAAAAACTTAATGATCATTTTTACTCTTCTAATATTACCAGGAATTACACTATTCTCCCTATATTCAAAAAGACAGATATCCCCTTATTTTCTTGTCTTTGAGGTCCTTACCTAATTTTCGATAGTCCCCTTGTTGGCCCAACTTCTTGTTGATCGCTTCTGACATTTCTCCTTTTTCAACATGCCTTCTTTTGCCCTTATCGAAAGGAGCCATATTGTTTTAATCTAAAGATTAACTAATTCATCTAATATTAATATTAGAATTGGCATTTAAAATCAATTCCCGATTATCGTTTTATCATTATTGATTGCAGTTATCAGCATCATAACTTTGAATAAGCTGCCGGTAGAAATACTGCCACAAAACAAAACCTCCGCTAAGCAGGTACTGACGCTTTTCCCGGTATGCCAGCCGAAACAATGGAAAAAGATATTTCCCGCCGAATAGAATGGTGAACAGGTCAAGCCTATGGAATTGCCCGCCAGGAAAGTAAAACATGATTGGCGTTAGTATTTTAAAAGATTTTTTCAATGAAGATATCGATCCCAACACGGCCTTATCAGAGGTTACTTCATTGGCCATGTCTGATTTATATTATCAGCCACCCGGCACCATTCCGCCCATGGTGATGCCTTTTGATCCTACTGCTTCAATTCCATTAACCTTATTGGCAGTGAGCAGTGATAGTCTTTCAGAAAAAGGATTATATGATATTGCTTATTTCCAGTTACGAAACCTGTTGGGTTCAGTGCCCGGGGTAATAGCTCCTGCAGTATTTGGCGGTAAGTTGAGAAGAATTTATATGTATGTATATCCGGATAAATTAAAGGCATACAACCTTACCCAAACAGATGTGGTAAATGCAGTCCAAAAAAACAATGTGATGATACCCACTGGTGATATCAACATTGGCAATATGAATTACAGTGTCAATGTAAATGGTATGTTACCTGCCGTTAAGGATTTCAATAATATTGTAATTAAAATGGGCAAAAACGGTGCTCCAATTTTTTTAAAAGATATAGGCTATGCAAAAGATGCCAGCGCTATACAAACCAATGTGGTGCATATCAATGGGAAAAGACAGGTCAATATTCCGATTTACAAACGTGTGGGTGGCAATACCATAGCGGCAGTGGAAGGAATAAAAAGTAAACTGAAAGAACTAAAAACACGTTTGCCAAAATCTGTAAATCTTGATGTAGTGCTTGACCAGTCAACTTATGTACGTAATTCCATCAGTGGTTTAATGAAAGAAGGGATAACCGGATTAATTTTAGTTTCATTGGCCTTGCTTCTTTTCCTGGGAAGTCTTCGTTCCACATTTATTGTTGTATTAAGCATTCCGCTTTCCATCCTATTTGCTTTTATCGGATTGTATTTTACCGGTGAAAGTATTAACATTATGACCCTGGGAGGTATCGCATTAGCAATTGGTTTATTGGTGGATGATAGTATAGTTGTGATAGAAAATATTGACAAACATTTAAAAATGGGCAAGCCGCCCGAACAGGCTGCTTATGATGGTGCAAAGGAAGTGGCAATGCCTGTATTGGTAACTACTTTAACCATTATCATTGTCTTTTTTCCTATCATTTTTTTAACCGGCATTTCAAAATACCTGTTTACTCCTTTGGCTATTGTGGTCTCACTGGCAATGATTGGTTCCCGTTTTTTCTCAATGACTTTAGTGCCGATCATGGCAGCAGCACTTTTCAAAAATCGAAAGCCTGATATAGAAGGCCAGCCGAAGAATTTTCTTGGCAGATTTGAAAAAGGGTTTACCAATCTTACTCATCGCTATGTGAAAAGTATTGATAAAGCACTGAAATTCCGATGGTGGCTGCTGGGTGGTGTAGCGTTGCTATTTATCATTTCCATGTTTGGTTTTAGCAGGTTGGGCACTGAACTTTTTCCGCAAATGGATGTAGGGCAAATTTCTATTGATGTAAGATTGGAAAGTGGGACAGCCATAACCCAGACAGAAAAAAAAGTTTCCGAAATTGAAAGCTATATTAAGCAGCAGTTAGGAAAAGATCAGAAAATTATTATTTCCAACATTGGCGTACTCAACGACTGGCCCGCTGCCTACACGCCCAATTCAGGAACCCAGGATGCAACTATTTCTGTTCAGTTAACTGAAGGGCATAAAACAAGCACAGCCGATTATGTAAAAAGATTACGGGTAAATTTGAAACAGCAATTTCCCGGGGTACAATTCATTTTCAACACGGGGGGAATTATAACTACGGCATTAAATTTTGGCTTGCCTTCTCCAATTGATATCCAGGTAACGGGAAACGATTTGCAAAAATCCCACGACATAGCGGTAAAGGTTCGGGATGTAGTTCAGAATATAAAAGGAACACAAGATGTAAGAATTCAGCAGCGGTATGATCATCCTGAAATAAAATTAGATATAGACAGGACAAAGGCAGCAGAGTTGGGTATCAGTGCTGAGGATGTAGTGAAAAATACTGTTTCCGCCTTAAATTCTTCAGTTAATTTTAAACCCTCTTTTTGGATTGATAATAAAAATGGCAATCACTATTTTGTGGGGGTTACTTATCCCGAAGCAGAATTGGATAATCCGCAGGCCTTAGATAATATTTCTGTTAACGGAGCCGACGGCAAAAATACTTTGCTGAGAAATATTGCTACCACTTCACTATCCTCTGCACCTATTGAAATCAACCACCGGAATATTCAAAGGGTAACAGATGTCTTTTCAAATGTGGAAGGAAGGGATATTGGTTCTGTGGCTTCAGACATAAAAGATAAGCTGGTAAACATCAGAAAAAATTTGCCCGAAGGATATACCATTACAACAAGAGGCGAAGTGCAAAGTATGAAGGAAGGCCTTAGCAATTTGGGCTTAGGCCTTGCACTGGCCATTCTTTTGGTTTACCTCGTTATTGTGCCGCTCTTGCGTTCTTTCAAATTGCCCTTAATTATCATCACAGTAATTCCTCTTGGCTTAATTGGTGTAACTGCAATGCTGCTGGCAACCAATACTTATCTCAACATACAATCCATGATGGGAATAATAATGATGGTGGGGATTTCGGTGGCTTACAGTAATTTACTGGTGGATAAAATGAATAATCTTTTGAAAGAAGGAAACCCCCTAGAAGATGCCATAAAAGAAGGTGTTGCCAATCGTTTCCGGCCAATTATTATGACCGCTGTAGTAACGGTCCTGGCATTGTTGCCAATGGCAATTGGTTATGAAACCGGTGGCGAAGCAAATGTTCCGTTGGCAAGAGCCATTATCGGAGGTGTGCTGGCAGCAACTATCCTGTCGCTTTTTGTAGTACCTGTATTATTTTATTTGCTAAATAAAAAAACTTCAATAAAAATGAAACTTAATCATATCAGTTCAATCTTCATTATTCTTACCGCATTTCTACTTTCTTCCTGCGAAAATAATAATAATGACAGCCAAAAGAAAGCGGAAGCAATAAACACACCGACTGTTTTAGTTGCTCATCCCGGAACACATGCCTTTGATGACAACCTGCAAATAAGCGGAATAGCCGAGCCTAATCAACAGGTGAAATTATATGCGATGACCGATGGTTTTATAAAACAATTAAAAGCCGACATAGGCAGTTTTGTAAAAGAAGGGCAAACGCTTGCCGTTCTTCAAAACCCGGATTTATACAGTCAAAAGGCAAAGCTGGAAGCGCTTTTAAAAGATAAGAAAAGTTTATACAACCGTTATGCCACCCCACCGCTAAGTACACCTGAAGGTGCAGATATGAACAGCAAAAAATCGATTTATGAACGCCTCGAGAGCGTATACGAAAAAACGCCGCAACTTACAACAATAGCAGACGTTGAAAAAACAAAAGCGGATTATGAAAGCGTCAAAGCTTCGCTCACCACACAAAAAGACAAGGCGGAAGCTGATTTCCAAAGCCTCGTTGCGCAATTAAATGCAATCAATTTACAAATAAGTTATCTCACAGTGAAAGCGCCATTTACAGGCGTAATTGTAGATCGTTTGGCAGATAAAGGAGCCATTATTCAAAATGGTTTAAATAATGCCAATACCATGCCTTTGTTTGAAATTCAAAGTTTAATTCCTATACGCCTCACACTTGATGTGCCTGAATCTGAAGCAGCAATGATCCAAAAAAATACAAAAGCCGCCTTTACATTTCCTGAAATGGCAAATGGTAATTATACCGCTACTGTTACCCGAATTGCTTACGGGCTGAGTGATGCTACCAAAACAATGAAAGTGGAAATTGATTTACCTAACAAAGATTTAAAAATAAGGCCCGGCATGTATGCAAAAGTAAAACTACAATTGAGCGGGCATCAGGATGTTCTCTCTGTCCCCAATGAAGCCATAGGAAATGTAGATGGACAATCTTTTATTTATGTTATCGAAAATAGCAAAGCAAGAAAAGTGAATGTGATAACGGGATTACATGATGAAAAATTTAAGGAGATATTAAATGGCGATGTTAAACAAACCGACCAGGTTGTAATACAGGGAAAGGAATTTTGCAGCGATGGAGCTGCAGTTAATGTAAAAACTAATTAGCCATAAAAACATTGAATCAGCAACAAAGGAGAAATCTTCTTGCCTTTGCGCTTTCGTGGCAAAACAAAAAACAAAACAAAATGAAATCAATAAAAAAAATCTTCCTGCCTTTGTGTTTTTGTGGGTTATTTTCATTTGCAAACGCACAACAAACCTTTCCTGTAAATCTTGAAACAGTTTTAAAATTACCCGGAGCAAATAATTTAATGGTGCAGGTATATCAATTGAAATATCAAGAAGCTTTAGTAGGCCAAAGCAAGGCGAATGAATGGTGGTTGCCCAACATTTACGCAGGAGTCACAACTCACTATTTAAGCGGCGCCGCCATGAATACGGATGGTAAAATATATACCGGTATAAAACAATATAATCTTTGGGCCGGTTTGGGAATTGCTGCAGAAATTGATTTTGGGAAAGGGATTTATCAATCATTAGCGGCAAGGCAAAAAGCAGGTGCAGCAAAATTTTTCAGTATTGCTGAAAAAAATAAAATAATATTAAAGGCAATTGAAACTTATTTTGATTTGCAATCTGACCAATTAGAATATCTTTTTTGCAATCATTGGTTAATCAATCCGACACCCTTTCTCAACAAATCAAAATCCAGGTGGATGCCGGTTTGCGATACCAGTCTGAATATTTATTGGCACAAAGCAATTTGAATCATTTAAAAATTTCTATGCTCCAAGCGAAGCTTGAATGGCAAAAACAATCAGCCCAATTAGCCAATCTTCTCAATTTAGAAAATAATATCAGTTTAGTGAGCACTGATACTTCTCTGGTTCCTTTGTCATTATCTGTTCAGGCAGCAGATACCAGCGGCTTTGAAAAACGCCCTGAATATTTGGGACTAAACGCGGAACTGAAATCTTTTCAAACTTCAAAAAAGTCGATTAACCAGGGATTGCTGCTTCCAAAACTGAGAGTTGGTTTTGACAACGGAGAATTTGGAGCTTATTCAGCTTCTCTTTATAATACGTATCAATTGAATGCAGCACTAATCTGGACCATTCCTCTAGGCAGAATATTTTATAAAGGTGACCTGAAACAATGGAACAGTAAAATTGCATTACAACAGAATAAGGTGGAGCAATTTAAAAATGAGTATCAGCAGGAAACCACATCAGCAGATGCCCGGCTACAAATAGCCAACGAGCAAATGAAGTTTGCTAAAGATGCGTTACAACTTACTGCTGAAGCAATGAACCAAAGTATAGAACGGCAAAAGCTGGTTACTGTAAAGCCTTTTGAAGTTTTCCAGGCACAGCAATTTTATTTAAAATCGAAGGTTGATTATTTAAAATCCGTTTCAGAATACAACAAAGCACAGTTTGCATTAAAAGTGGCAGAAGGAGAAAGCCTCTGATATTGGAATTTATAAAAGAATGAGAGCCTCCAGATATATTGAAAACCCAACCTGCTAAAAGTTATCTCTCTTAAGCTGCTATTATACAGTTGATGCAATAGGTCTGTACATTTTATTCAACATCAAGAGAAGTAACTTCTTTCTTTGATTCGTGAAGCACCCAACGAAAACTAAATCCCGAAGGGGGATTTAGGATACTTGCAATGAAGATGGGAATTAGCTTTGTAAATTTTGCTTAAGAAAATTGCATTGAGCTTTGCTTGCTTTGTCAAATAACTCACCAGGATAATAAAGAAGCCCGAAATGTCCGCCGTCCATTTCAATTAATTCTTTTGGTGAGAGTATCTCATCAAACACCATTCGTGTCACCGAGGAATTTGCTGCAGGCATTTCATCTTCTTCTGCTATCATCATTAACACGGCTGCCTTTATGTGTTTTGCACATAAGCCCGGATGAAAGGCTGTTACTGCATTTGGATTGACTAAAGTGGCAGCGTTTTTCCAATGAGTATTATACCTCCCGCCATATTCAATAAACCACCGAAAAGCAGTCAGTGGAAGCAATAGCGAAGGAGTTCCCTGTTGGTCGGAGGATACTACCGGCAAGGGGCCGGTTGTTATTTCTGGCTTCCCGGTTATATCGCCACGCAGGAAAAAATCAATCATAGCGTTACCCAAAGTGCCGTCTTTGTCAACAGGTGCCGCACTATCTCCACAGGCAGGAACCTGTACCACAATTGCTTTCACCCTTTTTTCAACAGATGCAACAAGCAACACCTCTGCGCCGCTCATACTGTCGCCCCATAAGGCAATATTTTCTTTATCAACAATTCGCAAAGTGCATACATAATTTATCGCATCAACATATCCACGTGCTTGAAGCCATTTATTTATTTCCTGTCTCGGCAAACCATCGCTAATGCCGAAATTCCGGTGGTCATATAGCAACACAGCAAAACCCGACTTGCAGAATTCTTCTGCATATTTATCAGCACTCATGTTATTGATAGTTGCAGTAAACCCGTGAGCCATAATCACGATAGGATGTGGTGCAACTTTATCTTCAGGAGTATAAAATCTTCCACGAACAACCGCCCCTTGTGAGGGAAATTCAACTATATCCACTTTTCATTTATTTAATGATTTTTAATTAATTTATGCAGGCAAAATATTCTGATTTACTTTAAAGAAGTTATTCGGATCGTATGTCTTTTTAATTTTTGTTAGTCGGTCATAGTTCCCCTTATAACTTGCTTTTATTCGGTCCTGGCCTTCGTTCATTATAAAATTTAAATAGGCCCCACCGGATGAATAGGGGTGAAGCGCTTCCCAGTAATCTTTACACCATTTTGTAATTTTATCTGCATTTGCAGGATTGGGATCAACCCCAACAATTACACCGGCATATTTTGCATCCCTGTATGCCCAGGGAGTTGCATCTTTTGCCAACCGGCTGGCAGCACCACTTATTGGGTACATGTGCATCTGAGAAAGCGGGGTTGGTATCTTCGATCCAAATTCTAAATGCCTGGCACTTACATCAGCTCCTAATTCATTAAAAAAGTCAGCCCTCCAATACCATTGCAAACCCGGGGGAAACAAACCGTCAAATAATGTTTGTATAGAAGGGTAGGGCATTTCGCCTACATGCTGAAACACAGGCTCCATGGCAAGTATGGGTTTAAATATCTCTTCTGCTTTTTCTAATTCACCCACATAGCACCATACAATTCCGCAAAACTGTTTATTATGGAGAAATTCCGGGAAGGGTGGGCCTGGGATAATCAAAGTAGCAATAAATCCATTTAATTCATCAGGGGCATTATTAATAAATTCATGATACCATTTCATGATTTCATTTGTTTTTTCAATGGGCCACAATGTAGGGCCACCAAAAACTGTTTTAACCGGATGCGCCTGGAATTTAAAGGATGTTACAATTCCAAAGTTGCCGCCGCCTCCCCTGATTGCCCAAAACAGATCAGTATTTTGGTTAGCATTTACAGTTACAAAACTACCATCGGCCAATACCATATCTGCTTCCAGCAAATTATCAATGGTAAGCCCGTATTTTCTTGATAAATGACCAACTCCGCCGCCAAGTGTTAATCCCCGACTCCCGTTGTAGATATAATGCCGGCAGGAACTGCAAGACCGAATGGATGAGTGGCATGATCCACCTCTCCCCAAACATTTCCTCCGCCAACTGTTACCGTATTATCAGTTGTATCAACCCTTATAGATTTTAAACCTGATAAATCAATCACCAGCCCGTCATCGCATAAACCCAGTCCTCCTCCATTATGGCCTCCTCCTCTTACGGCTACTAATAAATCGTTGTCTCTGCCAAAATTTACTGCATACATAACGTCAGCCACATCCACGCACATTACAAACATGCCAGGATGTTTATCAATCATCGCATTATATACTTTCCGCGTTTCATCATAGTTTGTATCTTTTGGAAAAATGATTCTACCCCTGATTTGGGAAACTAATGCTTCTATTACTGTAGAATCTAAATCTTTTACTTTTTTTGACATAATATTATAGTTTAAAAGTTTGAAATAATTATTACTTTGAAATGATCATTCCTTTTAATGACCAAAGAATAGCAAGCACTTCTTTTTTAGATTCCTCATCAATTTTATGCATTTCCAATACCTGCATAATGTCATCAATTGTGTGCATGTATTCACCCGGACTTATATTCATTCCTTTATGGGTAGTGGGCATGTCCCTTCCGGCATAGGCTATCGGCCCCCCGCTTCCGGCACTAAAGAAATCAATGGTATGCTGCCTGATAATTGCCAATTTTTCCGGCTGTTCTTTATAAGGTAAAAAACGGGCACTAATGTCAGGGTTGTTCATGTGTGCTTCAATAACATCATCAACAATGGATGTAATGCCAGGAGTTCCTCCCAGGCGTTCAAAAAGAATTTGTTTCATGGCGAATAATTTAATGTAAAGACGAATGAAATGTTGTACAGATGGCAATAACCACCGGTGGAATTTTTAATTATTATTTCCGTTATTGATTTACTTCTTTGCCATTCCAAAACTACTTTATAATAAAAGCAAAGGCTGTAAGTTTTAGTTCAAAAACCGGTAATTTTAGTTCAGATTGGGATGGTAAATGTCTCCTTTAATTCATGGCAGAGATATAATCAGAAGGGATGAGGCCATATCTTTTTTGAAAACATTTTGAAAAATAGGAAGGACTGCTAAAGCCTGTTTCAAAGGCAATTTCCGAAATGTTACCAGCTTTTTTGTTCAACAATTGTAATGCGGCTGTTAACCTGTATTCTTTAATAAAAGTATTGGGAGATTTGCCGTTGAGTACAATCATTTTACGGTACAACTGGGATTTGCTAATACCCATGGGTTTGCAAAAATCATCGGCTTTTAAATTTCCATTGTTCCAGTTTGTTTCAGTGTAATCCATTAATAAATGAAGAAAATTTTCATCCGCAGGGGATAGAGTGATAATTTTTTTGTATTCACCTATGGCGGTTACATTTTCACTATTGTATAATTCTTTTACTTCAGATGAAATAATAATATCACCATTGATAACGGCACACATTCTTTCCGCTGATTTTATGGTGTCTTCAAAAATCGATTTTTTTTCTGTTACCGGTAATCCGGCGCTTATTCCTATTTTTATAAGATGCCCGGTATAATTTATTTCCCTGGAAAAATGTTTGAACAAAGCATTCAAATCAATTGCTGTGCGAATCGCATTAGTAACGGAATTAAATGAAACCAGGTAATGATGCCTTGCCTGTTTTACTACTTTCCCTGTATAGGTATCCAGAATTCCGGGTAGAGCAGCATTAAATTTGTTGAGCAAATCTTTAAATAGGATTGAATCATTTTCCTGAACCGTTACTTCATGTAATTCCATGACCATGATAGTTCTGAAGGCAGGCTCATCTATGATATTTAAAACGGTTTTTTGTGACTTTTCAGGATCTTCAATTCTCCCTAAAAAAGATTCAACAATTCCCGCATCTACTTCTATGATACTATTGGGTATCTGCCCATGGGCTTTGTTATGCATATTCTCAAGCGTCTTTTCGTCCGGAGCCTCAATCAGGCAAAATGCTGTTTTTCTTTTATCATCAAACCAATAGGTTAAACCTCTGCAACCAAACTGATCCTGTATTTTTAAATCTTGCTGGTGCAATTGTGCTACATGCTCTGCGGTAACTGTTTCCGAAACGTCATGTCGATCCATATATATAGGCATATAAATATATTTAGAATGATTTAAGCATTACGCGCAACTTATCGGGCCTTTTGCATGTGTATATATAAAAATGTTCATCGTGTAATTGCCGCTCAATAAAATCTCTTATGTTGAAGATAACAAAAAAAAGCCGGGTATTGTTCATTTGAGCAACAAAGCTGATTTTGATAGATCTGCTAAAAATGGAGCAGTGAAAGATTATGCCAGCCCGACTCTAAATCTGATTTAGTATGCAGTCCAACATCATTTTTAAAGGCACAAAACAAGGATTACCAACAAAGCGCAATTTGCATTAAAAGTGCAGATGGAGAAAAGCTCTGACATTGAGATTATAACTGAATAACTTAGTGCCTTTGCTATAATTAAATAAAACTGAAATCCTTATTATTTGTTTGTTTACAATTACTGTAAGAGTCAGGATTCACAGTAGCTCACGTGTATCATAATTTTAATTTTCAAATTCAAAGCAGGCTGCAAAATCTCTTTTCTGTAGCCTGCTTGATATCAGGGAGATTTTTTTCAAAACCGGCTATTTAAAACCTCACCATTACACCGCCACCCCAATTATAGTCAGAATTGTAGCCGCCTGTCAATGAGATACGCTGACTGAGCATATATTCTAAATTGGCTTCGTATTCTTTGTCGGTATTGGCCATATAAGTAAGCCATATCCGTGGAAAAAGCCAGGTTTCGCCACTCATGGCAAAGCGTACATGCGCCCGAGAATCAATTCTTAAATCTGCGTTTAAAAACAGAGGCAACAGGTAACGCACCCCCACCAAACCTCTTACATCATTCTTCGGAACCGGTTTGTTGTGGTCTATGTAATATTTGGTGTATTCATCCTGGTTGCTGGCTACTACACCCACATAAGGCCTTAAAAAACGCGTTACAAAGTGTTCGTAAGTTCCGGTAACTTCATACGGATGTGCCGATTTTAACCAGCCGGGAGAGGTTTTATAGCTTTTGCCCTTTTGCCATGCGCTGTAATCGCCCATCACCTGCACCCAATTTTTTCGGTTTGAGTATGATAAATAGCCTCCTTCACGATTGGATGCCACAGTGGCGTTGCCCCAGAAAAACCAATGATTGTCATCGTTGAACAATTTACTCATGGGATAGTTTTTCATTATCGGTGGCGCTTCATAATTTTTGTATTGGAAACTGCGGGCCATACCAGCCATCATGTGATAAAGGATATGGCAATGAAAGAACCAATTCCCCACTTCATCTGCCAAAAATTCAATAGTTATTGTACGCATCGGTGGTACAATCACTGTGTGTTTTAAAGGTGAATAAGTTCCGTCTGCATTCAACACTCTAAAGAAATGCCCGTGCAGGTGCATGGGATGGTACATCATGGTTTGGTTCTTCATGGTAATACGCAATATCTCACCTTCTTTTACCTGTATTGAATCTTTTTCTGAAAGTGTTTTACCATTAATACTCCAAATGTATCGCCACATGCTGCCGGTAAGGTTAAATGTAAGATTGCGCACTGGATGTTTGGTGGTATCAAAATTAGTAGATTGCAATGCACGAAGCATATCGTAATTAAATATGACCGAATCTTCGCTGCCTTCCTGTCCCATATCCATTCCATGCATATTGCCCATTTCTGAATGATTCATACCCTTCATGTCCATTCCATTCATGTTGCTCATACCTGAACTATCCATCTTCATATCTTTCATGTCCATTCCATTCATATTGCCCATTGAGCTATCCATATTCATATTCTTCATGTCCATGCCGTTCATATTGCCCATTCCTGAACTATCCATCTTCATATCCTTCATGTCCATTCCGTTCATGTTCATGCCATCCATCCCGCCCATATCCATGCCTTTCATATCCATGCCGGGCATTTGCATGCCCAGCGAGCCTGCCAGGTTAATATCCTCCCTGTCTATAAAAGCTTTATTGATATAAGGCATTTCGCGTTGCATCATTTTTTTGCTCATATACATTTTCATGCCATTCATGTCCATTTTCATCCCGGCCATTCCCTGCATCAAAATGCCTTCCAGATGAAACACGTCCGGTTTGGGTAAAGTAGGCGCAGCATGTTTTTGCCCATTTCCAAAATATAAAGAAGTGTAGCCAGCGCCATCCTGCGCGGTGGCGCGTAATTCGTATTGCCCATTTTCGGGAACAGTAATAATAACATCGTAGGTTTCGGCAACTCCCATCAACATCCGGGTAACGGCTACCGGTTTTACATCTTGCCCATCAGCAGAAATGATTTCCATGTTGCCCCCGGCATATTGCAAATGAAAAAAAGTAGAAGAAGAACCATCCACAATTCGCAACCTGATACGCTCTCCCGGCTTAGCATTGGGAAAATATAAAGCCTTATGCCCGTTGGCTAAAAAGGCAGGATAATATACGTCTGAAATATCCATCGGTGGCATGCGCTGCCAGGCCATTTGGAATCTTTCACCAAAGCCGTGATGCGCTATTACGCGGTTGAGGCTTTGAGCCTGTCCTTTTTTAATAGAATACCACTCCAACCCTCTTTTCAGGTTGTTCATTACATGATGCGGATTTTCATTTGTCCAGTCAGAAAGTACAATTGTTTTTTCCGTATCATATTTTCGGGTTTCTTTTTTGGGATAAATAACAATAGCGCCATATAAACCACTTTGCTCCTGCAATGACATGTGAGAATGGTACCAGTAAGTGCCCGTTTGCCGGATGACAAAACGTACGGTAAATGTTTTTCCGGACGCTATCGGCGGCGTACTCAAATAGGGTACGCCATCGTAATAGTTGGGAATAAGAATGCCATGCCAATGAACCGAAGAGGGCACACTCATTTCATTTTTTACGTGAATAACAGCAGAATCACCATCTGTAAAATAGAGCGTTGGCCCGGGAATAGAATCGTTAACAGTAATGGCTTTCACCAATTCTCCCGCTTTGTTTACCTTTTGCTGCCGAAGGACCAGTGTATATTCTTTTATGGGATGCTGTGCCAGCAAAGTAAGCGTAGCCAGCATGCACATAATAGTAAAAAGTATTTCTTTTTTAAAGGTAAAAACAGCATTAAATGCTTTCATATATTCTTATTTTTTTATCAATATAAAATCTACATGACCATTCCGGTGGTTTTACCACAGGTAGGCATTGCTTTTCCGTAATAAGGATTGGCAATAGACTTGCTTTCGTCCATCCAGTAAGCCTTTGCCATTGGGCAATAATGGATATACAGCATCTTATCGGGTTTCTGTGTTTTAAACAAATCGTGCATCGCTATGGTTAAAGCGGCGAAAGATTTACGTTGTTCAACAATATTATTGCTTTGGCTGATAGCTGTTGCCAGACCTAAGGCAGTGTTTGCATCTTTTACATCTTTCAATGCTGCTTCCAGATTACCGGCTGCTTTTGCCGCAGCCTGGGCATCATCTTTTGTCAGTGCATTATCTATGTCGGCATAGTGCTGGTAAGCCGTATTTATATCATTGGCAGTGGAAGCATCTGCTTGCTGATGAACACCAAATGAAAGAGCAATAGTTGCCAATAGTATTATAATAAGATTCCGTTTCATATTTTAATTTTTTTTCGTTTAATAAATAATTTAATAAATAAATTGAAGTTATACCGAATGTAAATAATATGTAGTCCAAATTATTTTTCTGTCGGCATAATACCATCTAATATTTATACATAGTCCGTTGGACTATTTAATATATAAAGATGGAATTACATATCGTCTTCCGCAGGTATCCCGCGGCCTTGCACGCCAATACCATCTACGGATTTATTTTATCAAGGCTGTCTTTAGCTTTTTGTGCCCAATCAGTAAGTAACGCCTTTTGTTCTTTTGAAAGCCTTGCATTTTTGTGAATAATAGTATAAGAATACAGCGGCATTTCTCCATCTTTAATCTGATCTGCAATTGCTTTCAATTTACTTTGCTGCCTTCTGATTGGGTAAGAACCAAAGTCGCTAAAGTTCAGTTCCTTTTTTCCGTTGATGATATGATTGTTCAAAATCCAACCAACAGGTTGCACATAAGTGTACCAGGGGTAATTGGTATTATTACTATGGCAATCATAACAAGCAGTTTGCAAAATCATTTTCACATTTTCAGGAACAGAAACAGCCTTGGTAACATCAACAGGTTCAACCAGCCCGTTTTTGTTCCGGGCAGGTTGAACAAACTGAATGGCAATAAATACGATTAAAAGAGCCAACAATATTTTTTTAAAAATATGCATGTTTTCTATTTAATAGTTTCCTTTACGGCGCCACATGTCGGCATTTTGTTACCGAGGTAGGGGTTTTTTATTTCCTTCATTTCACTCAGCCAGGTGCCTTTCCCATTATCATACATTGGGCATGAATCGAGATACATCTCTTTACTGGTACCTGTAGCTTTTAAAAGGTCGTACATATCTTTACTTAACATTTCAAAATGTTCCCGCTGGTGGGCAATCTTATCACCGTTCTCACTTATGTGTTCACTATTTTCTTTTATATCACCAACCAATCCGAGAAATACTTTTTTCTGATCGGGCGTTAATGCAGAAGCATCAAATTTTGATAAAGCATCTAAAATTTCCTGTCCGTTTTTTGCTGCATCGCTACCGTTGTCTGCCGCCAAAGAATTTTTCAGGTTTATATATCCGGTCAAAATACCATCCGCTGGTTTTGCATTAGCAGCTATAGCCGGTGAAGTTGTAGTGACAGAAGGCATTGTAGCAGAATCTGTATTATTTGTTTGTTTACTGCCAGTAGAATTACAAGCTGTAAAAGTGAGCGCTAAAATTCCCGCGCTTATGATCATTGTTATCTTTTTCATTTCGTTTGTTTTTATTTGTTTAAAATATCCTGAAAGCAATTGACACCCATGCCAATCTACTTATCAGTTTAAGAAAGACGGATTATTGAATGGTTTCTGTTGTTTTACCACATGAGGGCATAGCGCTGCCGAAATAAGGGTTCTTAATCACCATGTTGCTACTTAGCCATGTTGCCTTTTCATAGGGCAATACTGATAATAAACCGGTTCGGTATTGAGTTTAACCGTTTTGGCCAATGCATACATATTTGCAGAAAACGTAGAAAAATAGTCACGTTGTTTTTTCAGGTCTTTAGTAGCTGAGATTTTACCCGCATCTTTTAGCAATGGTTCCTTAGTGGATCCGGGGATAATTTCCGGGCTAATGCCATTGATGGTTTTTACAAATTGCGCTGCATTTATAGCGGCGCTATTAGCATCGCCACTAACTAATGCATTCTTTATGTTGTAATAAGATGTGAGTAGTTCAGAAGGTTTGGATACTGAAGTATCCTGTGCAAAAGTTTGTTGCACCAATGCGGTTGCAAAAATGGCAACCATTACAATTATTTTTTTCATTTCTATTTGATTTAATATTAGTACAATAATTACAGGCACGGAATATATCGCATGCACAAAATTGAAAAACATTAAATCATATTTGGAAACTCCGAATAGCTATGCGGATGTCTGGAATAGGTGGATGATGGCTTCGGACAAAATATTTTATATCTGAAATTTGGGAATAAGGAGATGAAATATCAAGGTTGTAGAAAGAAGCAAGGTAAGAGGTAAAAGAAACGGGATTGATCATTTTTATCGAAGATGAAAGGGCCTTGTTAACCTTCTGAAATTTCATCACTTCATCATTACAGCAATTGTCCTTATCATTTTTTGTTGGATGATTTTCAACATTAGCATCATGATGATGCATGCTTGCAGATGCTATAGAACTTTCTTTATGATGATGTGAATTAAACCCCATGTCTATTCCAACAGCACAGGCAAAACCAATAACAGTATTCAAAGAAAATACTATTAACAGTATGGTTGCTTTAATTTGTATGGATTTCTTTTTCTTCATTTAATTAATTGCAAAAGTAAAGTTTATTTTGAATTGATGTGGTTATAAAAAAGGGCTGAGATAGTGTTGCACTTACTACTTGAACTTAGGTAATATAATTATCATGGAAATTTAGATTATTTATAAATTACAATTTGAGCCTTTGTATTCTTACTGCATTCATAATTGCTAACAATGCAACCCCAACATCAGCAATGACGGCCTCCCACAAATTGGCGATGCCGCCAGCACCCAGTATTAATACAATCACTTTTATTCCCATGGCAAGACTAATATTTTGCCAAACAATACTTCGTGTAATTTTACCAATCTTAATGGCAGAAACAATTTTAGATGGTTGGTCATTTTGAATTACCACATCAGCAGTTTCTATGGTAGCATCGCTTCCTAATCCGCCCATCGCTATTCCTACATCAGCCAAAGCTATTACCGGCGCATCATTCACGCCGTCACCTACAAACGCAATGTGTTTTCCTTCTTGTTTTATCTGTTGTACTTTTTCCACTTTTCCTTCGGGTAATAAGTCTCCATAAGCCTCATCAATACCAAGTTCTCTTGCCACCTCATTCACTACTACTTGTTTGTCGCCGGAAAGCATTACCGTTCTTAAATTGAGTTCGTGCATTTCTTTAATGGCTGTAGTTGCATCTTCTTTTATTTCATCGGCTATTGTAATATATCCGGCATATTTATTATTAATGGCTACTAAAACAACTGTATTAACCAGTTCTTCTATTTCATCAGGAAAACTAATGTTATATTTCTTCATCAGTTTTGCATTTCCTGCAAGTATTTTTTTGTCATCAATAATTCCTTTCAGGCCATGTCCTGCTACTTCTTCTACATTAGTTACAGTAGTATTGCCATTTATATTGCCTGCATAATCAACCACGGCTTTAGCTACAGGGTGCGTTGATTTTTTTTCAAGTGCAGCAGTAAGCCTTATCAACTCTTTCTCATCCATTCCATTTGCAACAATTTTTTGTACTTTGAATACACCCTTTGTAAGGGTTCCTGTTTTATCCATAACAATGGTGTTCACCTTCGTCATTACATCCATAAAGTTTCCGCCTTTAAACAGTATGCCATTCCTGGAAGCAAGGCCTATTCCGCCAAAATATCCTAACGGAATAGATACCACTAATGCACAGGGGCAACTAATTACCAGAAAAACTAACCCACGGTATAGCCACTCATTAAAAACATAATTGGCTACAAAAAAGTAAGGAATTAATACAAGAGCCAAAGCAAGAAAAAATACTATCGGTGTATAAACTTTTGCAAATCGTGAAATAAACAATTGTGTCTGCGACTTGCGGGCAGTAGCATCCCGCACCATCTCCAAAATCTTACTTAGCTTACTATCTTTAAATAAAGCAGTAACTTTTACTTCTGATACAGTATTCAAATTAATCATTCCTGCTAATACCTGTTCGCCTTTATACTTTGTATCAGGCCTGCTTTCTCCCGTAAGTGCAGATGTGTTGAACGATGAGCTTTCAGAAATTAGTTCGCCGTCAAGAGCAACCTTTTCTCCGGGTTTCATTTGTATTATTTCTTCCAATTGCACTTCGGAAGAATGAACTCTTTCTGTTTGTCCATTTCGCATCACATTTACTTCATCAGGGCGTATGTCCAACAGCGCTTTAATGCTTGCTTTTGCCCTCCTTACCGCTGAATTCTGAAACCATTCTCCAATAGTATAAAAAACCATTACAGCTACCCCTTCCGAATAAGCGCCGATGTAAAACGCGCCAAGTGTTGCTATGCTCATCAAAACAAACTCATTGAAAATATCCCCCCTTTTAGCTTTACGAAATGCCATGTGCAACACACTCCAACCGGCCAGCAAATAAGCGACAGAATTTATAGCGAATGATAAGGTTTTTGGAAGAGTTATTTTAAAACCATATTCCATTACCAATAAAACAGCAAGGATGAATAATGCGGCTAATAAATTCAAATGTTCCATCCATGCCGGTTTATTGGAAGTTACCTCTGCATTATAGTTGCTGCCATTATTATCTTCAGGGACCTGCTTTTCATCCTTAACAGGCGTTAACCGCGGCTTTTTATCAGAAACTTCTATTAGTTCATCAAATTGAAGGACTGTATCTTGATTTTGTTCGTTGTTATTTTTCATAAATATTCATTCTAAACAACTTAAAGGTATCAAGGAAACCTATGCAACACTATTGCAAAGTTTTACCGCTGCATTTATCGCAAATACCTTTTGCTATCAGGATGAATTCTTCAGGCATAAAATCTTTTGGAAGTTGAATTTCGGGAATTTTATTTCTGGGAAGGCAAAATGTTTCTTTACATTGATTGCAATAAAAATGCACATGCAAATCATCATGCACACCATCTTTACATTCATTCACACAAAGTGCATATTTGGTAGCCCCGGTGCCGTCTTGTATGTTATGAATCAAACCTTTTTCTTCAAAGGTTTTCAATGTGCGGTATAAGGTGGTTCTGTCAGAATGTTGGAATTCTTTTTCCAGGTCAGCTAAACTATTAGCTGTTGTTTGCTTTAATAAAAATTCAAGAACCAGCAAGCGCATTGCGGTTGGACTGATTTGTTTTGCGATAAGCATATTTTCTAATTCTTTGCTCATGGTTTATTTTTTTTGAAGTATTATTTATGAATGCTCCATCGTGTTATTCTTGTTTTCTTTTGGTAAAAAACAGGCAGGTAATCCCGCAATACGAAAAAATTAATCCTGTCTACCAAAGTGATTTACAATTTGCACTCTGATTTTACTATTTTTTATAGTAAACCAACAAATAATAAGGATTTTAATTTTATATAAATCAGACCAAATACAATTTCACTTTGATATTAATTCTTCTCTTTTTCCATTTACTAATGACTTTCTTCTTCCATTTTACCATTATCTTTTATCTCCAAATTGAAATCGTAAACCTTCCTCAACAGCTACTCAATTACTGATTTTTTCCTTTTATACCACATTAAAAAAACCATTATGCCAACTATTATTTGTGCTCCATAAGTTTCTGCCGTTGGAAAAATACCAAGTATCTCAACCCGGAAATTAAAAGGAATACTGGTAACTGAAAGCCATCCGCTTTCCTGGAATGCATGTACGCCTTGCCCTGTCAGCACCACAGCGAGTATCATGATGACGATAGCTGAATATTGAAATAACTTTCGCAAAGGTATGCGTACTGCAAAGCGAAGCAATAAGAAACCAAGCAGGATGACGGCAATGATTGCTGAAACCGCACCTATCCATATACCATTGCGGCTGTTATCATCCACCTGCAATTGCATAGATGAAAGAAACAGGATAGATTCAAATGCTTCACGAAAAACAACGATGAATGAAATGAAAGCAAGCCCGAACATTTTTTCCTGGTTAAGCAAACTGGTTATTCGTGTATGAATAAAGTGTTGCCACTTTTTTGCTTCGGTTTTGTTATGCAGCCAAAAACCAACATACATGAGAATGCTGACGGCAATGATTGCGCCGACCCCTTCTATAATTTCACGGTTTTGTGAACCGAATGAAATGAGCCAGTCCGTGAAGAACCAGCTTGCAGCACCTATTGCAACTGCTGTAATCCATCCGCCATGAACCCACCTGATAGCTTTCTTTGCTTTTAATGATTGAAGCAAACTAAGAATGGTGATAATAATTAAAACAGCTTCTAAACCTTCCCGCAATAAGATGGATGCAGCAATGAAGAAAGAAAACCAGAATGAATAAGTTTGTTCGCCAAGCAATTGCGATGCTTTGTTGATAGATATTTTTGCTTCAGTAATCTTTTGTTCCACTTCGGCGAGTGATTTTTTCGATTTGATTGCCGAACGTACTGCGTTCATTTTGTTTTCCAGTTCAGAAACAATGTTGGCATCAATAGCTGTAAGCTGTTGTTCTAATGGTTCAATGCCATCCAGATAAGCATACAGTGCTTTTTCTTCGGCATCGGAAGAATTATTATTTTTATAAAGACTGAGTGCATCATCGAGATAATTCTTTGCAATGTTGAGTAAATTGTTTTCATTTTTTGTTGGATGATGCAAGCGGATAGCTGCAATAATTTGTTCTTTGTTTTTGCCAGGTAATTTATTTTCCAATTCTTTATCTGAAAGATGTGCAACATCTGAAAGAGAAATTACAGTTTGGATTTGTTTGAAAATTTTTTCAAGAGTGTCCTTCTTTCCGGAATATTTTTTTTCGAATCTTAATGACTTTATATAGAAGGCTATTTGCCAAAGCTGCTTATCTGATAGTCCATCAAAAGCAGGCATGCCGGTACCCTGCACACCTAACCGGGCTGTATTGAAGACCTGCAAAGGGGAAATGTGCTCCATGAGCGAATCATCCTGCAAATTGGCCGGGCGTGGCGTGAAAGAAGCAGAGAGAGGCCCATCACCTTCGCCATTCTTTCCATGGCATGACTGGCAGCTTGTTTGAAAAAGTTTTCTTCCTGCGGTAATGTCAGGATATTGTTCAGGAAAAATATCAATAAGATGAAGCAGTAGAATCTCTTTTTTTATCTGCCGGGCATTCGTTGCTATTAAATCCTTGCTGCTTTTTTGCTTTATTGAAGTGAGTAAAAATGATAATTGCTGCGAAATATTTTTTTTATTTGTAATAGAAATTTTCATTGCAATTGAATCAAAAAGCGAAACTGTTTGTGCAGTAAAATCAAGCATTTCACCGTACTCACTTTTATTTATAACCCGGCCATTATTTACTGCTTTTGCATAATCCTGCGAAACATAATCAAGAAGGTTGATAAGTGTGCGTGCCTGATAAGTTAAGTGATCAGAAGATTTATTTTTATCAGGCAATCCCTGAGAAAATGTAATTGTACTATAAAAGCTACATACAATAAATGAAACAATAATCTTCGTAATAATTTTATATGAGATAAGCGGCCGCATTTGAATATGGAGTTTAGTCGTGCAATTTCCTTTGATTTTATCGGTTCAATTTGCGAAATCGGTAAATTCTCTAAGAAACCCTGAAATAAGAAAACTAAATAACACGTTTCATACATTTAAGTTTTAGAACAATCTGTATTTAACTACATGAACGTTTGTTTATTTATTCCTTTGAAATGTATTATCAAAATCAAAATCCTCATTATTTGTCCTTTTACTGCTGTCATTATTATTGTAGAAGAATATGAGTTTATATCTTTACTCATCCTCTCCTGCATTCGTCATTTTTGCCATTGCAAAAAATGCCCCCTTTGTTATAATCTTTGCATCTTGTGGTATATTTTTAAAAAGAGTTATTTCTGTATAACCTACATCAGATATGCCTTTTATCACGGGAACTCTTTCAAAATTCAAACCTCGCTCTTCTTTATGTTCATCCTTGTTTCCGCTGCTGTCTTCCTTTTTTTCTTCATGACTTGCAGGCGCTTCTTTGCTTAAAACAAAGATATAATCCTGTCCTTGAAAATTCACTATCGCATCTGAAGGAACTGCGGAAACTAATGCGTCTCCAATGCTAATCACAGCGGTGATATTCATTCCTTCAATCAAACCCTTTTTATCTCCTTTTACTACCGCATGAATAGGAATTGTTTTGCTTTCATTGGCAAATGCTGTGCCTATGGAATAAATCTGTGCATCATATTCTTTTCCGGGATTATTGGTTAATGTAAAATGGATAGTTTGTTTGTCGTGTACTTTGGGCAAGTCTTTTTCAAACACAAATACATCAAGATGCAGTAGCGCGTTGTTCACGATACCTGCAATAGGCGTGGAAGGGTTTACATCGGAACCAATTTGGGCTGTTACATTGCTCACCGTGCCGCTAATAGGCGCAGTGATAGTGAGTGTAGTAATGATATTCCCCTTATTTACGCTTGAAACAGGAATGCCCATAGTTGTTAATTGCTTTTGTAATGAATTTCGTGTAGCCTTAAACGTTGTTAATTCACTTTCCACTCTTTGAACATTTTTTAATGGCGCTGCATTGCCTGCTACCAATTCTTTCTGGCGATTATATTCTATTTCATTAAGGCTTATTTGTGCGTTTACAGTTTGCAATTGTTGCTGAATGCCCGCTACATCAGGGTTAATTATAGTTGCCACAGCCTGGCCTTTGCGAACAAAATCACCCGGTTGAATGAGCAAGGTTTTTATCACTCCACTATTTACAGAAGTTACAAATGCTTTATTCTGATTAGGAACTGAAAGCATGCCATTTGCTTTAATGGAATTTTTGAGATTTTTTTGTTCAATTGTGCCTAATTCTATATCCGATGTTTTCATTTGTAATCCCGTTAATGAAACAAAATTTGATGGCGCTTCTTCAGTGTGTGATTCTTCTTTTACGGTTTCGGTTGCCTTACTTCCGCATGAAGTAATAAGAGTGATTAGGCTTAGTATTAAAATATATTTTCTCATTTCTTTTATCTGTTTAAATAATAATTCAATTGAATTGCTGATTGATTGTATTGGCTGAGTACATCCAAATAATTTTTCTGAATGTCTATGGCCTGTGTTAAGAATTGGGATAGCTCTGCAAAACTTATTTCGCCCGCCCTGTATGCAATGTTGGCTGATTTTAAAATGGCGCCTGCCTGTTCCAATCCGGTGCTTTCATAATAGTTTACCAATTCCTTGTCTTTGAGTAATTGCTGGTAAGCCTGGTTGTAATTGGTGCTTAATGAAAGTCTTTCATAATCCAAAACGGTTTGCTGATAATTAGTTTCCAATTCGGCAGCTCTTATTTTATTTCTATAAACCCCTCCGCCAAAAAGCGGAATGCCAACTGTAACTGAAAAGCCGGAATAAGGATTTTTCAATCCATACAATCGCTGTGAAAAAAATCTTCCTTCAAAGTTCGGATTGCGGTTTTGTTTCTGCACATTTATTTCGGCTTGTGAAATGTTTATATTCTGTTGTTGCAATTGCAATTGCGGATGATCGTTCAGTGAACTGCTATCTAAAAATGATACTGTTACTTTTTGAAGTGTATTTGTTTCCGGCAAATAATTAACCGATGTACTTAACAGCTTTTTCAAGTTTTCCTGTTGCACCTGTATATCCCGTTGCAACAAACTTAGTTGAACAGAAACTTCTTTTGATTTTGCCAACGCTGCAATACTATCCAGTCCTGCACTTTCACCGGTTCTAACCCTTAGCAACGCAGCTTTGGCCAATGAAGAATAAATACTATCCAATCTTTTCCATAACAATTGTTTGCTTTCAAAATACCATAGATTATAGTAGGTTTCCTGTACATCCCTTTTAATTTCCAATGCTTTTATTCTTTTTGATATTTCCACAGATTTCACTTGTTGTTGCAATAAAGTTTTTCTTGCTTCATATACGCCGGGCCATTCAAGTCCCTGGGATAAACCAATTTTTAAAACGCCCTGTTTATCCTGCGGATTGATATCTTCATTTTCTATAAACACACCCGTTTTTGGAACATCAAACCACGTATTTTGCAATACACTGCTTCTTTGAATTTGTAAATCACTTGCATGAATTTGAAGGTTGTTTACCAAAGCTGTATCATAAGCTGCACTAAAAGAAATGCGGGTTTGGGCGTTTGCTTTTTGAACAAAAATAGTTTGAGAAATAAAGATAATAACGGTTATGCTTACCACTTTTTGTATTGAGAAATCTCCTATTTTTTTCGTTTTTGTAAAAATGATATAAAGTAATGGAAGTACCACCAATGTTAGTATGGTTGCCGTTAACAATCCACCTATAACTACTGTCGCTAAAGGCTTTTGCACTTCTGCACCTGCACCTGTAGATATTGCCATTGGCAGGAAACCAAGTGATGCTACGGTTGCTGTCATCAACACGGGGCGTAAACGGATTTTTGTTCCTTCATACACTCTTTGCACTACATCCGTTATTCCATCTTTTGCCAATTGATTAAAAGTGCTTATCAAAACAATTCCATTTAAAACTGCCACACCAAACAAAGCAATAAAGCCAACCCCTGCTGAGATGCTAAATGGCATGCCGCGAATCAATAAAGCAAACACTCCACCAATAGCGGCCATTGGAATAGCAGTGAAAATAATGGTTGCCTGTTTTGCTGAATTAAAAGTAAAATACAGCATTATAAAAATAAGCAACAAAGCTGCCGGAACTGCAATCATTAACCTTGCAGATGCCTTTTGCAGGTTTTCAAATGTGCCGCCATAAGTAAGATAATAGCCGGTAGGAAGATAAAAGTTTTTCAACTTCTGCTGAATATCTTTTACTACAGATTGCACATCCCTGTCTTTTACATTAAAGCCAATAACAATCCTTCGTTTGGCATCTTCACGGCTTATTTGCGCCGGTCCATCTTTAAATGCTACGGTGGCCACCTGGCTTAAAGGAATCTGAATACCGCTTGGAGTCGGAATATATAAATTAGCAACATCCTCAATAGAAGTACGATTTGTAGTATCAAGACGAACCACCAAATCAAACCTTCTTTCATTTTCAAAAACAACACCTGCTTTCTTGCCTGCAAATGCAGTACTAATCACATCGTTTACATCTTCAATATTCAATCCATAACTGGCAATGCGGTTTCTGTCGTAAGTAATAGTTATTTGTGGAAGCCCGGTTGTCCGTTCTACCTTGGGCGTTTCCACACCGGGTACAGTTTGAATAACTTTTGCAAGCTTCGGTCCTAACGCGGCAAGTGTATCTAAATTATCACCAAAAATCTTTATGGCAACATCCTGTTTTACACCAGTCATTAATTCATTGAAACGCATTTGTATTGGCTGGCTTGCTTCAAAAGAAGCACCTGGTATTTGTTTTAATTTGTCTTCCATTAACTCAGCCAGTTTCTTATAATCTTTTGTTGTAACCCAATCTTTTTTATCTTTTAAAATAATCATTATATCTGAAGCCTCCGGCGGCATTGGGTCGGTTGGAATTTCTGCACTTCCTGTTTTATCAATTACCTCTTTTACTTCTGGAAAAGATTTTAAAATCCTTGATGCCTGCATGGATGTTTCGATGCTCTGTGAAAGTGAAGTGCCTTGCGGCATAAAAAATTCAAAGGCATAATCGCCTTCTTCCAATTGCGGTATAAATTCGCCACCCATACGGCTAAAAATAACAATTGCGATGATGGTTAACAAAGCCGCAACACTAACTACTGCATATTTAAATCTGACTGCCCAGTGTATAACGGGATTGCATAAACGCTGAAAGAAATTCATCATTCTATCAGCAAAAGTTACTTTATGCTTTATGTTTTTTGAAAGAAATAAAGAAGATGCCATCGGGATATAAGTCAATGAAAGAATTAATGCGCCCAGAATGGCAAAGGCTACTGTTTCGGCCATTGGACGAAACATCTTTCCTTCTATTCCCTGCAAAGAAAGAATAGGCAAGTAGACAATCAGGATAATGATTTGACCAAAGGCCGCGGAACTCATCATTTGTTTTGCACTGCCGTTTACGGTTTCATCCATTTGCTTTTGAGTTAGCTTCCCTGACAACTTATGCGAATGAGATAGTTTGTGCAAAACATTTTCTACGATTATCACAGCGCCATCTACAATTAATCCAAAGTCAATTGCACCAAGGCTCATAAGATTTGCAGACACACCAAATACATTCATTAATGCTAATGCAAAAAGCAGCGATAAAGGAATGGCAGATGCAACAATTAAACCTGCCCGAAAATTTCCTAAGAAAACTACTAAAACAAGAATGACAATTAAAGCCCCTTCAGTTAAATTTCTTTCCACCGTAGAAATGGCTCTTTTAACCAAATTGGTTCTATCGAGATAAGGTTCTATATCCACATCAGCAGGCAAAGATTTTTTAATGATTTCCATTTTAGCCTTCACACGATTGGTAACTTCCGCGCTGTTAGCGCCTTTGAGCATCATTACAATACCGCCCACCACTTCATTTTCTCCATTTCTTGTCATGGCTCCATATCTTATGGCATGTCCGAAACGTACATTAGCCACATCTCTAATCAATACAGGGATACCATTTGTATTTTTTACAACAATTTTTCCAATATCATCCAATGAAGTAACCAAACCAATGCCCCTGATAAAATAGGCATCCGGCCCTTTTTCAATGTAAGCGCCACCTGTATTTTGATTATTTTTTCCCAGAGCAGTGAATATCTCCGCAATGCTAACATTTAATGCTTTCAACCTGTCAGGATTAACCGCTACTTCATATTGTTTCAGCATTCCGCCAAAACTGTTCACTTCTGCAATGCCTGGCGTGCCGTATAATTGACGCGCTACAATCCAATCCTGCATGGTGCGCAAATCAGAAGAACTGTATTTGTTTTCACTTCCTTTTTTGGGATGGATAACATACTCATATATTTGTCCTAAACCCGTGCTGACAGGGGCTAGCTCAGGTGTGCCGACACCTTTGGGGATTTGTTCTTCCGCTGATTTTAATTTTTCATTGATAAGTTGCCGGGCAAAATAAATATTTACATTATCCTTAAAAACCACCGTAATAACTGAAAGTCCGAAACGGGAAATAGAACGAATCTCTTCAAGGTCGGGCAAATTGGCAATGCTTTGTTCTATCGGGTAAGTAACAAATTGTTCTACCTCCTGGGTTGCCAGTGTAGGCGTAATCGTTATAATCTGCACCTGGTTGTTGGTAATATCCGGTACTGCGTCTATCGGCAATTGTGTGGCACTCCATACACCCCAAACAACAAGAGCTAACGTCATTACGCCAATGACGAGTTTATTTTTAATACTAAACTGTATAATATTTTCTAACATTAATATAAATTTCTAAACATGAAATAATAATGCGCTGTAGCCATAAGGCTTTAAGGCATAATACTAAACTGGAAGTGTTATACTAATTGCGGCGGCTGCCAAACGGGAAGGGTAATATCTATAACTTCAGAAGGAAGAAAACTACTTATTTGTTTTTTTACTGTAAATGAAATTAAAGGAAATGATGAAGGGAAATGACTGATGGTAAAACCCACACAACATGAACATTGACAAAAAGGCGAACAGGCATCATTTTTTGGATTATCCTGTTGATGAGATGCTTGTTTAAATTCTGTTTTTACTTTAATCATAGCATTAGCGTCATCGGCGCACGGCATTACGCTCATTGCCAAAACTATAACCGCCATTATGAAAGCAAAAAATTTCATCGGGTGCGAAAATAATATTTTATATTTAAATTAATGAACCTTCCATAAAATTGAAAGATTTGCAAAAGCGGGAACATTACCAATTTGTAAAAAAATTATGAGAAAGAATCTGATTTACTAAGATTAAGTACAACTCACGTATTATTTTCTTTTAAAACTACAAAACAAAAAATTCTGTACAGTATTAAATGGAGTTGAATGATTTTCATGGATGCATTTAATCCTGTCAAACGCTATTTCAAATCGGGCCGACATGGAAGTTTCAGAGTATTTTTTTACATCTAATCCGCTACATTTGTCAGGCCCAGTTTCTGAAAAGGTTCCCAATATTAAATAGCCGTTTTGTTTAATAGCCTGTTCTGCCAGTGAAACATATTTATTTATTTTTTCTTCGGTGGTAAGAAAATGAAATGCTGCCCTGTCGTGCCACAAATCGTATTGAACCGGTGGTTTAAATTCGGTAATATCAGAAATAATCCAATGAACTTTAGACGCTTTTTCCCGTAATCTCTCTTTTGCCCTTTCAATTGCATGAACAGAAATATCCAGCACCCAAATATTCTGATATCCTTTATCAATCAAGGCATCTACAAAGTGGCTGTCGCCGCCACCTATATCAATAATATTTGCATGTAATGGCAGGTTAAATAATTCAAGAAACTCCATTGAAGTTTTCGGATAAGGCTGAAACCAGCTTACCTCATCTTCAGCTTTTGTATCATAAATATTATCCCAGTGTTGTTGCTCTTTGGTAATCATTTCTGTGATATTAATTTCTTAAAATACATTCCAATATGTTATCTCCCTTTCATAAAAGGTCAATCAATATTTTCTCTTACAATCCCTGGCACACTTAGCAAAAACCTGATCAAATTTAAGGTATCGGGGCTTCCAAATTCTTCCCCTTTTTCAAAATCGCCTTCAGAAAGGGCCATTGAATTGGTAAGATGCGCAAAACAAATAATTCTATAATTTTTTACTTGTGAAAGTGCATAGAGTGAAGCTGCTTCCATTTCAACACAAACTACATCTTGTTTTTTCATCTCATCAATAGCAGACTGTGTTTCCCGGTAAGGGGCATCGGTTGTCCAGCTACGTGCCTCAAAATAAGTACATCCTGATTCCTGCATTGAAGGAGATAGTATTTGCAATATTTCTCTTTTTAAAGTTGAAGGCTTACCCGGTGGTAAATAATGATAACTTGTCCCTTCATCCCGTATCGCATTTGTTATTAAGGCGAACCTTTTAGAATTGCCGGGCTGATTGATTATACCGGCAGACGTTATACTGATTAATAAACTACAACCAGACACAAATAATTGTTCTGCCACCAAAACTGCATAAGACGAACCGACAATGCAAGGGACAATACCAATTGTAATGCCATCAAGATGAAACGTGTAAAGGGAAGAGTGATAGCAAGCCCAGCATTCGTTTTTTGATGCCAGCTTTTGTCTTATAAGATAATCAGCTACATCTCCATCTGGGTCAAGTAAACAAACAGCCGGCACCTTGCACTCTTTTTTATTCTTTTGCCTTCTTGCTTCGCGAAGCAGATTTTCCGGAAGAAAGATAGAGGGTTCTTTATAAAACTTATTATTTAAAATACTTTCCATTATAGTTTAAAGAATGCTTGTTTTGCAAATCTAAGACGCGAAAATTCAAAATCGTTGTTCAAATTTCTTCATAAAAAGTAAGAAGATTATGATGATGATCTACTGCATGAAATTCTTTATCTCCCCTGGGCTGCTTTTCCACTTTTGTGCTCCTACTATGCAGTGCACCTTTGCTTTTGTATTCTTCAAATAGTTCTTCTATACCTTGCATTTGTATTCTGTAACTTGCTGTGCCTTCTATAAAACTTTCTGCACCACTCCATACCGGGTTTTCTGTAAAGATGCACCTGTATTTCTCCAGCTTTCATCACACCCGGCTTCAATAAATGTATTTCAATATCATCACGAACAACTATGCAAAAGCCTTCCACATAGTGACCAACTGCGAAGGCCGCCCTAGTTGTATAAAAGCCCATTGATTGTTTTATTTTCTGCGAAGCTTTTCCATTCAGTTGTAGTTATAACATATAAACAATATCCGAAGCATTCGTAGGATAAGAAAAAATTGTTTTTTTCAAATCGCCTGCTTTCACGCCTGTGTTTATGGCTAACGCAAAAATGTTGATGATTTCTTCGGCATTGGGGCCTAAGAGATGTGCGCCAAGTATTTGGTCGGTATCTCTACCCACAATTGTTTTAAAAGCAGATACCGGTTCATTCAACCGCCTTGAAGCATACCAATCTGTAGTCTCTTTAAAATGTACGATGTAATTTAAGTTTTCATTTTTTGCCTCATCTTCCGCTAACCCAACAGCCCCAAGAGCCGGAATGGTAAAGACATTGGAAGGGATATGACCATACTCAATTTTAACATGATTTCCTTTTAATAAATTACTGGCCAGCACAATTGCTTCCTTCCCTCCAACAGGCGTTAACGGCAAACCTTTATCATTGGCATCACCGCAAGAATATACGTTCGCGTTCGACACACTTTGCATATACTCATTCACAGCTACTCCTTTTTTATTGACGGTAACGCCCAACTTTTCTAATCCCATATCTTCTATATCGGCTGTTCTTCCGGCAGCATGTACTGCAAGGGAAGTAGTAAAATTTACTTCTTTCCCATTCTGCTCAGCATGAACAATGAAACGGCTATTTTCTTTGGTTATACTTTTTACCTCAGCATTTAATATAATTTTAATTCCCAGGTCTTCGCTGGCTTTCATCAAAAGTTTAACGAGATCAGCATCAAAGTTTTCCAAAGGCCTTTCACCCCGGTGGACAATCGTTGCTTTTACTCCAAACCGCGAAACAATATGTGCAAATTCAAAAGCAATATAACCCCCGCCAACAAACAGCATTTCTTCGGGTAATTTTCCCAGTTCCAAAAAATCAGTACTGATTATTAATAAATCTTCTCCCGGAATATTAAGTCGGCGCGGTTTAGCGCCATTGGCAAAAACAAACTTCTTTCCTTGCAAAGTGGTTCCATTAACCTGCAACATATTTTCATTGATAAATACGGCTCTGCCGTGGTAGGTAGTAACCCCGGCTTTTTTTAAACTCTCTTCGTTTTTAGGCGGTCTGTGTTCTGTAAACGTTTTCTTGAATTCCATTAAATCTTTCCAGGAAGCAGTAGCGGCAGTAGAGATTCCCTTTTCCTTCAGTTGCTCGTTGAGCGATAAAACATGAGCAAGTCCCACCAGTACTTTTTTTGGATCACATCCTCTTAAAGCGCAGGTGCCACCATAAGGAAGATAATCTATTATAGCGGTTTTTTTACCTGCTTTGGCACAGCGGTGAGCCACTGCACTCCCCGAACCGGTTCCAATTATAAT
>JAGWRO010000010.1 GCA_028876495.1 Bacteroidota bacterium | reverse complement strand
CTTTTATTCAAGTTCTTCTTCTTCAGTTTGCTGAGTTGCCAGTTCAACATTTCTTCCTTCAGCCTGCTCTACGTTTCTTGCCACACTTAAAATTATCCCTATTGAAAAGCAGGTAAATAACAAACTGCTTCCACCCATACTTACAAGAGGTAACGTCACGCCCGTCGTGGGAAACAGGTTTACATTTACGGCCATATTCACCAAAGCCTGGATCACCAAAGTAAAACTGAGCGCCACTGCCAGGAATGCACCAAAAGCGTAAGGACATCGCTGAAAAAGTTTTATACTTCTGAATAAAAAAAGAAGATAGATGAGTAAAATCACTGTTCCACCCACAAGCCCGTATTCTTCTATAATAATTGCATAAATAAAATCACTGTAAGGATGAGGCAAAAAATTTCTTTCTTCACTTTTCCCCGGGCCCTTCCCAAAAATTCCACCGGTGGCAATGGCAATTTTCGCCTGTTGTACCTGGTAAGAAGCATCCTCTTTATCTGCATACATAAAATCCTGCACACGCTTTATCCATGTGGGCATTCTTCCGAAAGATAATACCGCAGGCAAATCTTTTGTTACATGATCTTCATGATTATAATAATGAGACGCTACCGTAATTAGGAGTATAATAGGAATACAGGCAGCGCCAACAACCAGCATAATATGCCTTACTTTAACCCTGCCAATAAACATAAGTAGCAACGCTATACCCCCGATCAGCAGAGCGGTTGATAGATTTGCCGGAGCGATCAGCAAACAAATAATTCCAACCGGAATTATGAGCGGAAGAAATCCCTTTTTAAAATCTTTAATTACATTTTGCCTTCTGCTTAAAAGCCGGCTCATGTACATAAACAATGCAAGTTTGGCCAGGTCAGAAGTCTGAAAAGTAAGGTTGATAACAGGTAATTTTATCCAACGGCTTGCATCATTAATATGGCTCCCGTATTTTAAAGTATAAAGCAACAGAGGAACTGAAATAACAAATAAGATGGAAGAAACACGCGAATAAATTGTATAATTAACTCTGTGAGCAAAATAAATAATCAGCACGCCTAAGCAGATATAGCCCACTTGCCTGAATAAGTAACTTTCGGTAGATTTATTCATCCTGTATGCAAGCGAGCCTATACTGCTGTATACTACCAGTATACTAACCATTGTAAGTAAGATCACAATAGCCCATATCACTTTATCTCCCTTGGTACGATTCAAAAGATTGTCCGTAACTCCCTGTGCAGAAGATAAAGTGTTGGATACTATTTGTTTTGTTTCACTCATTTACATTTATTGCTTTTTTAACGGTAACAATCAAAAAATTTTACATGTCTTTTACTGCTTCGATAAATTGGTTGCCGCGATCTTCATAATTTTTAAATAAATCAAAACTGGCGCAAGCCGGTGATAAAAGAACCACATCCCCTTTATCAGCAAAATGAAACGCTGCCTGCACTGCATCTTTTGCGCTTTGTGTGTTTATCATTAATTGCACTTCATTTCCAAAAGCCTCATGAATCTTTGTATTATCAACCCCCATACACACAATGGCTTTTACTTTTTCCTTTACCAAATCTTTGATAAATGAATAATCATTTCCTTTATCGACACCTCCGAGTATCAGGATCACCGGTTTCGTCATTGACTCGAGTGCATACCAGGTGCTGTTTACATTGGTTGCCTTGCTATCGTTAATAAACTCAACTCCTCTTATAATTGCAACAGTTGACATCCTATGCTCAAGACTTTTAAAAGTTTGAATCGCATCTCTTATCTTCTCTTTCCTGATACCCATCACTGCTGATGAAATTCCTGCTGCCATTGTGTTGTACTGGTTATGTTTTCCCTTTACAGCAAAGTCCTCAACATTCATTTCCATCTCTTCATTTTTCCATTTTAAATGCATTTCTGCATTTACGATGTAGGCGCCTTCTGGTAATTCGTGGTTCATACTTATTGGTAATGGGTTAGTGTTTTTTAAAAATTGGTTTAAATACTTTTTCGTTATTTCATCATCATCGTTATAAATAAAAAAATCTTTTTCAGTTTGATTTTCAATAATCCTGAATTTGCTTTTGATATAATTTTCAAACTTGTATTCATACCTGTCTAAATGATCTTCGGTAATGTTGGTTAATACGGCAACATCAGGCCGAAAAGTTTTTATATCATCCAACTGAAAAGAACTGACCTCCACTACGTATAAAGCTTTCGGCTCTTTTGCTACCTGCCTCGCAAACGAAAAGCCTATATTTCCCACCAATGCGCAATCTGCTCCGCCGGTTTTACAGATATGATAAATCATAGCTGTAGTAGTTGTTTTTCCATTACTACCGGTTATTGCAATAATTTTACTTTTTCCTTTAGACCGGTAGGCAAATTCTATTTCACTGATAATCTCTATCCCTCTTTTTCTGATCTCTTTAACCATTTCATTCTTCTCAGGTATGCCAGGGCTCTTCACAATAACTGAAGCATTCAATATTTTTTCTTTTGAATGTTTTCCTTCTTCAAAATCGATTGCAGCCGCTGCTAATTCATTTTTGAAAGCCGGTTTTATCATGCCGGCATCACTTACAAAAACTTCCCATCCTTCTTTTTTAGCAAGCAATGCAGCACCAATGCCACTTTCGCCTGCTCCAAGTATTACTATTCTATTCATTCCGGATTTTTTTTAATTGGATTTTGACAATTAAAAAATGGTTCTTCAACGGTATGAAATTTAATGGGCCAGAAAAGTTCATCACTGGTATTGGTATCGGTTAAACTTTTCTAATTCAAAAAAAATCGTTTTCATAAAGACAAATTCCTGATACTCTTGTGGGTTCTATTTTTTTTATATGCACATATCAAATTCATTTATTTTAATTTTTTATCTAAGTTTTAATGTAACAACTGCAAGCACCATTGTAAGAATGGTTACCACCCAAAAACGCACAGCAATCTTACTTTCATGATATCCTAACTTTTGATAATGATGATGCAACGGGCTCATTAAAAAAACACGTCTTCCTTCACCATACTTTCTTTTGGTGTATTTGAAATAAGAAACCTGGATCATCACACTGATATTCTCTATCAAAAACACGAAACAAAAAATAGGGATCAACAATTCTTTTCTTACAATAATTGCGAGAGAAGCGATAATACCACCAAGCGCAAGACTTCCGGTATCACCCATAAAAACCTGTGCCGGATAAGCATTGTACCATAAAAATCCGACGCAAGCCCCAACAAACGCCGCAATAAAAATGGACAGTTCACTTAAGTTAGGGATGTACATTATATTTAGATATTCAGCAACGCGGAGGTCGCCGCTAACAAAAACAAAAACACCTAATCCCAAACCAATGATTGCACTTACACCGGTTGCTAACCCATCCAACCCATCCGTAATGTTAGCCCCGTTTGAAACTGCGGTAACTATAAAAATTACAATGAGAATATATAGGATGTATGTATAATCTTCAAGGCTTGCAGGTAATAATCTGGCATAATTAAATTCGTGAGTTTTGACAAATGGAATGGTAGTAATTGGTGTTTTTACCGTAACAAACCGATGCAATTGCCCATTGGCAAACAGAGTATCTTCCCCCACTTTATGTTCACCTCTCTGGGGCACAAAAGTGTTGGTTGCACTTCCCATGATCTCGCGTTTTACGACCACATTTGGATTAAAATAAAGGGTGGCACCAATTATAATTCCCAAAATCACCTGGCCAAAAACCTTGAATTTCCCGGCCAAACCATCGGCATTTGTTTTCTTATGAGCAATCCCTTTTTCTTTCGATATTTTGCGCGCACGTATTTTTAAATAATCATCAACAAAGCCAATAACGCCCAGCCATACAGTGCAAAGCAGCATCAATCTCACATACACTTTATCCAGGTTTGCCAATAACAAAGTTGGAATCAGGATAGCAAGCAGAATGATAATTCCACCCATCGTTGGTGTACCGCTTTTCATCTGCTCTCCCGCCAGACCAAGTTCCCTTACAGATTCTCCAATTTGTTTTCTCTTTAAAATCTTTATAAGTTTTTTACCGTAAACCATGGTAATGATCAACGATAATAATACTGCCACCAACACCCTGAAAGTGATAAAATGGACAAGCCCGCTTCCCGGGAATTTTATTCCATTTTTAGCAAACCATTCAAATAGTTGATACAGCATCCTTTTTTTTATTTAGCCTCCTAAATCCTCCAAGGGAGGACTTTGGCAAAAGCCTTTTTATCATTTTATATTCTTATTCCTAATCATTTTTCCAGTAAATGAAACATTTCGGCCAAAACCTCTTTATCATCAAAATGTTTTTTTACTCCCTTTATCTCCTGGTATTTTTCGTGTCCCTTTCCTGCAACTAAAATGATGTCTTCTTTTTGAGAAAGGGAAACAGCGGTTTTTATCGCTTCTTTTCTATCCGTAATTGAGATACATTTTTTTCTTGCTGTTACCGGAATTCCTGTTTCCATTTCTTTAATGATCTCTTCCGGATCTTCGTTTCTTGGGTTATCAGAGGTAAAAATTATTTTATCACTATACTCGCATGCTACTTCGGCCATCTGAGGCCTTTTTGCCTTATCACGATTACCACCGCATCCGACTACCGTAATTATTTTTTCTTGGCCATGCCTAAGATTTCTTATCGTAGCCAGTACATTCAGCAATGCATCAGGAGTATGAGCATAATCCACAATCCCAACTACTTTTTCGGCAGTAGAAACCAGGTAATCAAATCTTCCTTCGGCGCCGGATGTATTGCTCAACACCTGCAAGACTTTCACTTTATCTTCACCCATGCACATAGCAGCACCATAAACCGCCAATAAGTTATAAGCGTTAAAAGTGCCTATTAACCTGAAATGGACCTCCACGTCATCGATCATCAGTTCAAGCCCCAGTAAGGAGTCTTCAATAATTCTCGCTTTAAAATCAGCCATTGTTTTAAGGCTGTACAAATATTTTCTTGCTTTTGCATTTTGAAGCATTACGCTTCCACGTTTATCATCAGCATTGCTTAAGGCAAAAGAAGCAGAAGGCAATGCATCAAAAAATGATTTTTTTACTTTAATGTATTCATCAAAAGTTTTATGATAATCCAAGTGATCGTGTGTAATGTTGGTAAATATTCCGCCGGCAAATTGCAAACCGTCTATTCGGTGCTGATGAATAGAATGAGAACTCACTTCCATAAAAACATGGGTGCAACCATCCGCATACATTTTCCCCAACAAAGCATTAAGGCTTATCGGATCGGGAGTTGTATGCGTGGAGGGAAGAACTTCATCGGCTATTTGATTTTGAACTGTACTTATCAACCCGCATTTATTTCCAAGCGAACTAAATAATTTGAACAATAAAGTAGCGACCGTTGTCTTTCCATTGGTACCTGTTACTCCTACCAATGAAATTTTTTCTGTAACACGGCCGGAAAAATTATGAGCCATGATGGCAGCAGCGCTGGCACTGTTTCTTACAACTACATAATGAATTTCTTCATTTAATACGCCCGGAATTTTTTCACAAACAATTGCTGTTGCGCCATTTTCTATTGCGGTAGCAATGTATTCATGTCCATCTGTAACCGTTCCTTTTACAGCAATGAAACATGAGCCCGGCTTCACTTTACGTGAATCAATCTGTAAATCCAATATTTGAATTGAGGTATCTCCCACTACCTTTTCAAGATTTACCTTATACAATATTTTCTGTAAAGAAGCCATTAATTCAATTGAAGTTTTATTGTTTCACCTTTACTAATTCCTGTATTTTCTGCCAGGGATTGATAGACCACTTTTCCTCTTCCTGAAGCCGAAACTTTTAATCCCATGTTCTCTAATAAATAAATCGCATCTTTTAAACCCATGCCAAGCACATCAGGAATTTTTTTCCGGGATTCAGAAATATTATCACTGATGAGTTTTGCGTTTTTATCCTGCAAAAAACCGGTTGACCATAAACCGGAAGCAGCAGAATCTGTCTCGTTATATTTAAACTGCTCAAGAATGTTATTCACATCTTTTTTCATTCCATAAACTTTGTATAAGTCATTATCAGCAGGCACTTCATTCGGATCAAAATATTTCTTTGCCACTTTGCTGGCATACAATCTATCGGCCACTTCTTTAAACACAGGGCCTGCAACTGATGCACCGTAAACGTGTTTAGATTCACTGCTGTTTTGGATAACAACTCCTATACTGTACACAGGATTATCAGCCGGAAAATATCCCATGAAAGCAGATTGATAAATTTTAGAACTTTTGTTATAACCGCGATTATCCATCGCAGAAACTGCAGTTCCGGTTTTACCGGCAATCTTATAAATATTGCTCTCCAGTCCATGCCCTGTACCATGTTCGTAGGTTATTACTGCACGTAAACATGCTTTTAATTTTCCCAACGTTGCATCGCTGCAAATCTTATCAACCAAAACCTGTGGTTCAAATGTTTCGATTGGGCCACTCATATCGTTTATTGAATTAACGAGGTATGGCTTCATCATTTTACCATTGTTGGCTACTGCGTTATAAAGCATCAATAGGTTCAATGGAGTTTCAAGTTCTTCGTAACCATGAGCCATAAAGGGAATAGTAGTTTTAACCCAATATTTACTGGTTGGCTTTTTTATGTAAGGCTTTGGAACTCCTGCGATGTCAATTCCTGATTTCTGGTCTAGCCGGAGTGCATGGAGATGATTATAAAATTTTGTCGGTTGATTGTGATAATATTCATCAGCCATTTTAGCAAATGCCACATTTGATGAAATAGCAAAAGCTTCTTTGACTGTAATTTTACCGACGCCTAACTCTGCATCTGTAATATTTAAACCATAAAAATTCTTTCTGCCACCTTCACAATCAACAATACTACCTGTATCAACATATTTGTCTTCAAGGAGTGAAGTTAAAGTTGCCAGTTTAAAAACAGATCCAGGTTCAGTCCGCATACCAAATCCATAATTATAATCTTCCCAATAAGTGCCGTCGGGCCTTCTTCCCAGGTTGGCAATTGCTTTTATTTTCCCGGTTTTTACTTCCATCACTATACAACTGCCGTGGATGGAACTGTTTTGATCCATCATTTTCAACAAAGCATTTTCAGCCACATCCTGGATATAAGTATTAATAGTGGTAACAATATCCTTCCCGTTTTCCGGTTCTATTTCAGCTCCGTCAACAGGAACATACGTACCGGCAGTATAGCGCATTAACCTTTGTCCTGTCTGACCTTTCAGTACACTATCGTATGATCTTTCCAGGCCTACATTTTTGCTGGTATCGCCACGTGAAAGGCCAATGGTACGATTAGCAAGGAGGACATAAGGATTGATCCTGTTATCTCTTACTTCCACAATGAATCCGCTCTTATTTCTTCCTTCTCTTACCAACGGAAAATTTCTGAGCGCTTCGTATTCTTCAAACGAAATTTTCTTTTTCAAACAATAATACCTTAACCGCTTTTTGTAATCGGACAACAACATTTTTTTGTAAGAAGCGGCACTTTGGTCTTTAAAGAGTGAAGAGAGAGAAATGCTTAATGAATCAAGGTTTTTATAAAACCTTTTACCATCTTTTTCAAGAAGGCCATCAGCGCCAAAGTCTATGTAAATATCAAAAACAGGGATGGATGTACTGAGCATATTTCCATCTTCACTGAAAATGCTTCCCCTTTCAGCGTCGATATCCATATATTTCAAATGTTGTTTATTGCTCATGCTTTTCCAATAACTTCCCTGAACCCGTTGTATGTAAACAGCACGGCCCAATACTACCAATCCCATCAGTATAATGACAAGAAAGGAAAGATGGACGCGCCATAATATGTCTTTTTTTATATCCAAAAGTTGCTATAGAGTTTAATGTTAGGGTTTAAATTCTTTTCAACTGTTAGTGCCGTCTTTTTTTATTCATTTTCCTGCAGCGTATCTATAATCCTTAAAGGCGGTGCCATCAAAGGCTTTAGTCCTAATGGCTCAACAGCCTTCGCCAGTTCACTTTCTTTACTTCTGAAAATCACTTCCTGTTTCGCTGTTTTAAATTCGTACTCCATCTCTTTTAAATTCTTCTCTGTTTTATTTATTTTCCTCATGGTTTTGTCTGCATAATGGCCATTAGCTATGTAGATGATTGCAATAGCAGAAATGAAAAAATAAAAGGGAATATTCTTTACAATCCATCGGTTATACATCCAAAGCCTTCTTTTTTTGGATGAGCCATTCATTTTTTTTTCATCATTTATATTTGATTCACTTATCATTTGATACTGATAATCATTTAGTATTTCAATAATATTTTGTTATGAAACTTTTATCTTTTCGGCAATACGTAATTTCGAGCTTCTTGAACGCGGATTTACTTTAAGTTCTTCCTTTGAGGGGATAATAGGTTTTTTGGTGATAACTGTTAATTCGGTTTTTGCGACATTCCCGTAAATATCTTTCTGCTGTTCTGTTTCAAAATTTCCATTTCTGAAAAAATTCTTTACGATCCTGTCTTCCAACGAATGAAAAGTGATCACCACCATTCTTCCTCCTTCTGCTAAAACTTCTACCGATTGCGCAAGCAATTCCTTCAACACGTTCAATTCGTCATTGACTTCTATCCTCAATGCCTGAAAAACCTGCGCAAAATATTTTTCAGGATTGCCTTTAACCACCGGGTAAACAGCATTTTTAAATTCTTTAATCGTGCTTAACGATTGTGTTTTTCTTGCTTCAACTATTCTTTTGGCTAATGTTTTTGAATTCGTAACCTCTCCGTATTGTTCAAAAATTTTATGGAGCTGATCTTCTGAATAATTCCTGATCACGTCGGCAGCGGTTTTTTTATCACCCTGATTCATCCGCATGTCCATTGCAGCATCAAATCTTGTTGAAAAACCTCTGTCAGCTTCATTTATCTGGTGACTTGAAATGCCCAGGTCAGCCAAAATGCCATTTACCTTTTCAATTTTGTGAAAGCGAAGGAAGCGAAGGAGATGACGGAAATTATGAGGGATAAAAATTACCCGTTTATCATCAGGCACATTTTTTTTGGCATCTTCGTCCTGGTCAAAAACGATTAATCTTCCTTCCTCATTCAATTTTTCAAGAATCTTTTTGCTATGACCACCACCACCAAAGGTGCAATCAACATAAACTCCTGAAGGGATTATTTGCAAACCATCAATAACTTCTTTCAATAATACCGGCACATGATATGCCTGTTCCATAATTATTGTTTGATTATTTTATCACCTGCCATTACTTCTTTTGCCAGATCACTAAATGCTTCCGGTGAAAAAGTTTCAAAGAACTGCTGATATTTGGTTTTATCCCAAATCTCAATTTTGTCGATAGCAGAAACCAAAACGATATCTTTCTCCAGGCCCGCGTATTCCATTAGGTTTTTGGGGAGTAAAAGCCTGCCTGCACTATCAGCATTAACCTGCGTAGCGCCATTTAAAAAATACCGTTTGAATTGCCTTACTTTTGGGTCAAAATCATTCAACTTGCCTATTTCAGAAAATACAGGTTCCCAACTACCTGGTGTGTACAGGCTCAGGCATTTTTCAAAACCACGGTTCACCACAAAAACATCCACTCCACTTTCCGGCAATTGTTTTTTAAACCCTGCCGGAAGAAGAAAGCGTCCTTTTGCGTCTAAGGTAGCTTCGTATTCACCTATAAAGCCTGACATTTTGTACTTGTTGGTTAAAAAAATCCAATATCCTCCACAAAATAACACTTTTTCCCACTTTCCCAACATTTTCGTAAAAAACTTTTTTATGCACAATCTTAAATCCTTCCCCCGTATTGAGTTTAAAGGAGAAAATGGCTGTTTTGTTTAAAATGAATGTGAATTGAATGTTGAAAACCAGTGGATAAACTTTTAAGGCAGTTTCTTATTTCCCAGGCATACCAAAAAGGGTTGGAATTTCAGTACTAAATAGAGAAGGAAATAATGGCGATTAAGGATTATGAGGCATTCCTTTTCATAACAGAAAAGTCGAGTGTAAAACAGCTTCCTTTACCGGGAGTACTTTCAGCCTTGATTTTGGCGTGATGGGCATCTACAATGGTCTTCACATAACTCAAACCTAAACCAAAACCTTTTACATTATGAATGTTTCCGGTATGAGCACGAAAGAATTTTTCGAAAACCCGGTTAAGCGTTTCTTTGTTCATTCCAATGCCATTATCTTCTATTTTAATTCGGAAATGGCTGTTGAAATTGCAGGTAGATACTTTGATCTTGAGATTGTCTTTTGAATATTTTACGGCATTATCCAGCAGGTTATTGATGATATTGGTAAAATGTACATCATCGGCAAGAATCATGTCGTTGGCTGCTTTAAAATCTGTTTCTAAAATACCGTTCTTTTCTTTTATAGGCAGTTCAATATTATTCATGGCAGAACGAATAAGTTCATGCGCATGCAAAGGAACCAGGTTTAACTGAACTTCCTGTTTATCCATCAGGGCAGCTTCCAATATCGTTTCTACCTGCTTGTTCATTCGTTTGTTTTCATCTTTGATAATGCCTGAGAAATATTCCATTTTGGTTTTATCATTGATCACTTTTTCATTTTTTAAAGCATCAACTGCGAGCGAAATTGTTGCAATCGGCGTTTTAAATTCATGGGTCATGTTATTGATAAAATCCGATTTTATTTCACTTAATTTTTTTTGTTTAAGCAAAGCGCGTATCGTAATAAAAAACGCTGTAAAAATGATAAAAGTGAAAACCAATGCACCGATCAACATCCAAACCATTTGCCTCCAAACCACATTTTTTATGTGAGAAACCACCACCACCAAAAGTTCCTGCGGCGCTAATCCCTGAGCAAAGCTATTTCCCGGAGGATCAAGCGGATAAACAAAAGAAATATTATTGAGCGTGTCGTTGTAAGCGGTGTAAAAGTTTTTGGATTGAAGATCATCCCCGATCATAGAAGTAGTGGTAATGGCAAATTCAAAATCAAGCCCTTTCACATTACTTTTTTCAAATTCTTTATTGATGATTGATCTTATTTCCTGCCTTGAAAAATTGTGGGCGATGGTATTAGGAAATACGTTCAGCGGAAATAAAAGGTCTGAATTCTTTTTGTTATCAAATTGGGAAATTTTTGATCTTTCATCTTCAAGGTCTTTTGCCGCCTGGATAGTAACCATTTTTATCGTTTCTTCAAACTGGAGTTCTTTATCCTGCAAAGCTTGTTTGATCCAAACTATCTGAAAAAAAATAATTCCCAACAAGGAAATAAAAACAAGAACAGTTATTATTGGAAAAATTTTTTTCATTCGGGCAAATTTAAACTTCATAGGCTTCAAAACTGCTATAGCAGCCACTTAACTTTAGTTTTTTAACTATCTCTTATCTTTTATTTTACCAATAAAGAAAGGCTTTTTTATTTTTTTTGAGCAAATAAAATTAATTTAGTTTCATGATTTCACCAGCTAAAGGAGTATTATTAATCGCCAATCCGTTTTTAAAAGACCCCAATTTCAGTAGAACGGTTATATTTCTGTGCGAGAATGTTAAAGAAGGAACTTTTGGTTTTGTATTGAACAAACAATTTTCAAAAAACCTTAATGAACTTATCCCGGATCTGGAAATGCCTGCTTTCCCGGTATTTTCAGGAGGGCCGGTACAGCCTGATTCATTACATTTTCTTCATCAGTATCCTGATCTTATCAGCGGCGGTGTAGAAGTTTTTGACGGAGTATATTGGGGCGGAAATTTCGAAAGTTTACAAATCCATTTAAAAAATAACGATATCAGCACCGATAAAATTCGTTTTTTTATTGGCTACAGCGGATGGACGGAAGGCCAATTGGATATGGAAATGGAAGAAGAAAGCTGGATAACGGTAAAGGCTACACGAAAATTAATTTTTGAAACAAGCGCAACTGAAACCTGGAAAGAATCTTTAAATTTTTTGGGCGGTGATTATAAAATGATGGCCAATTTTCCAATCGATCCGCAATTGAATTAATTAAGGTGAAAATTCGAAAATTCAGTGGACAAATAAATAACGGCGATTCCTGTTTTTTTAGAATCACCAATTATTCTCTGTTCCATTTTCACCATTGAACCTGATTCCTTATTTTTATTAAAAAACGTTTGCTGTATAAAATCTTATTTTATCCCTCCAGGCTTGCAATTCATTTTTATTGCCGCAACATTGTTATTAACAATAAAACATTGCTGCGCGAAAAAGGACCAATGCTTATTGCGGCCAACCATCCCAATTCTTTCCTGGATGCAATTATCATAAGCACCCTCTTCAGAAACCCAGTTTATTCCTTAGCACGTGGGGATGCATTTGCCGGAAAATTTTTTACAAAAATTCTAAAATCGTTCAACATGCTCCCGGTTTATCGTGTGAGTGAAGGAGTTGAAAACCTTGGGCATAATTATACCACTTTTGATGCCTGCAAAAAATTATTTGAAGAAAACAAAACTGTTTTAATCTTCAGTGAAGGAAGTTGTACCAATGAATGGAAACTGCGTCCCTTAAAAAAGGGAACAGCAAGACTTGCACTAAGTGCATGGCAAAATAATATTGAATTGAAAGTGTTGCCGTTGGGAATTAATTACAGTTCCTTCCGTTTTTACGGAAAAAACCTGTTCCTTAATTTTGGAAATATTATCGCAAAAAAAGAGGCTTTTACTAAAGGGACTGACGGAAAAATAATCAATCAATTTAATGAAGAATTAAATTCACAATTGCAGCAACTGGTTTTTGAAATTGATAAAGATGATTATCAAAAGCTGGAAAGCCATTTTTACATAAAACAGCCACTTTTAAAAAAAATATTTTTATTCATCCCGGCGATAATTGGTTTCACGATCAATGCTCCTTTTTATTTTATCATTCATTTGATAATTAAAGATCGGGCAATTGACCATTACGATTCCATAATGACAGGCTTGCTGTTTCTCTTTTATCCTTTATATGTTTTGGCAATTACGTTGATTGTTCTTTTTGCTACAGGGAGTTCCTATTCTTTGCTGCTGCTTATTTTAATACCCTTCACCGCCTGGAGTTATTTGCAATTAAAGAGGCAGATCAGAAAATAAAAATTGTTGTCTTTTGTTAGTTTACTGATTAATTTAAATATAAAAGGCCATCTTTTCAGACAGCCTTTTATAAAAATTATTCCAACCCAGTTAATCTTCTACTTTCATTTTACCTTTCTGTTTTGCCACTACTTCTTCTGCGATATTATTCGGAGCCGGTGCATAATGGCTGAATTCCATGGTAGAGGTGGCACGTCCACTTGAAATAGAACGCAACTGAGTTACATAACCAAACATTTCACTCAATGGAACTTTGGCTTTTATCACCTGAACACCATGCTTGGTATCCATTCCTTCCAACATTCCACGACGACGGTTTAAGTCACCTGTTACATCACCCATGTATTGATCCGGAGTTAAAACTTCTACTTTCATGATCGGCTCCAGCAAAACAGGTTTTGCTTTACGACCAGCTTCACGATAACCTTGTTTGGCACACAATTCAAAAGACATTGCATCAGAATCGACCTGGTGGAACGAACCATCAAACACACGTACTTTCATGCTTTCCATCGGGTAACTTGCCAATACACCGGTGGTCATTGCAGTCTCAAAACCTTTTTGAATAGCGGGAACAAATTCCTTTGGAATTGAACCACCAAACAAACCATTTACAAACTGGAAATTTCCTTTTCCTTCTTTAATAAATTCTTCATCTGCAGGGCCAATCTCAAAAACGATATCGGCAAATTTACCACGACCACCTGTTTGCTTTTTCAATACCTCGCGATGCTCAATAGTAGTTCTGAATGCTTCTTTATAAGCCACCTGAGGCGCACCCTGGTTGATCTCCACTTTAAATTCGCGCTTTAAACGATCAATGATAATTTCAAGGTGTAACTCACCCATTCCGCGAAGAATCGTTTGCCCTGTTTCTTCGTCAGTATTTACGCGAAGCGTAGGATCTTCTTCCACCAATTTTGAAATTGCCATTCCCATTTTATCAACGTCAGCCTGTGTTTTAGGCTCGATTGCAATCGCAATAACCGGCTCAGGGAAAGTCATTGCTTCCAGAACGATCGGATGATTTTCATCACACAAAGTATCGCCTGTCTTAATGTCTTTAAAACCTACAGCCGCACCAATATCACCAGCCTGGATAAAATCTACAGGATTTTGTTTATTAGCATGCATCTGCATGATCCTTGAAATCCTTTCATTTTTTCCGGTACGGGTATTTAAAACATAAGAACCTGAATTCAAACGTCCGCTATAAGCACGGAAGAACGCCAAACGTCCAACAAAAGGATCGGTAGCAATTTTAAAAGCCAAACCACTAAATGGTTCTTTAGGATCGCAATGACGCAAAACTTCTTCCCCGGTATCAGGATTGATTCCTTTGATAGCCTCAATATCCATTGGTCCGGGTAAATAACGAACAATTGCATCTAATGCTGCCTGAACACCTTTGTTTTTAAATGAAGAACCGCACATCATTGGGATGATCGACAAATCAATTGTCGCTTTGCGAATCGCTTCATGCATTTCATCTTCAGTGATCGTATTGGGATCATCAAAAAATTTCTCTAATAATTTTTCATCATAATCTGCCACAGCTTCTATAAGGTGTTGCCTCCATTCCGCTACCTCCTCTTTCATATCATCAGGAATAGGAACTTCTTTAAAAGTCATACCCTGGGTAGCATCATCCCATACAATACCTTTAAGCGTGATCAAATCAACCACACCTTTAAAATTATCTTCAGCACCTATGGGCAACTGTAAAGGAACAGCTTTGGCACCCAGCATTTCTTTAACTTGTTTTACCACATTTAAGAAATCAGCACCAGACCGGTCCATTTTATTTACAAAACCAATACGTGGAACTTTATATTTATTTGCCTGGCGCCAAACGGTTTCACTCTGTGGTTCTACACCGCTTACTGCGCAAAATAAGGATAACAAACCATCCAATACACGAAGTGAACGTTCAACTTCAACGGTAAAATCCACGTGACCGGGAGTATCAATAATGTTGAATTTATACAGATGACTATCAGGTGTTTTTTGCCCCTGGTTGGTAGGGAAATTCCAGAAACAGGTGGTAGCAGCAGAAGTAATGGTAATACCTCTTTCCTGCTCCTGTGCCATCCAGTCCATAGTGGCTGCACCGTCATGAACTTCGCCTATTTTGTGGTTCACACCTGTGTAATACAGAATTCGCTCTGTAGTAGTGGTTTTACCAGCATCAATGTGAGCTGCAATACCAAAATTTCTTTGAAATCTTAAATCGGCCATTTGGCTTGTTTTTTATTTAATTATTAATTATTGCCTTTAAAATTTGTGCTTCTGTTGCCAACAAAGAGATCGTTTATTTTCTAAACTGACCTCATTTCTTATTCTGTTTTCAACACACTAAATTTAGAGGGCGCAAAGGTACGAAGATTCTATAAAAAAGTATAGACTTTTGAAGAGTAATTCCTAAAATCACCGCAGGTTTAACAAAAAAATTAAAGTGCCTTACAGGAAGGCTCAATCTAAATATCTTAAGTTAAAAAAAGAGTTTTACCATACATAAGTTGCTACAGTTCCCTGGTTAAGCGAAGTTGTGGCAGATTTACCGTTAAATTTTATGTTGAAGGATTGTGGTTGATTGCTTGTATTTATTACTATCAATACTATTTTTCCTGCAGGAGTTACAAAAACCACATTCGGCAAATTTGTAATTTCAGAGGAGTAAATTCTATAAGATTCCGGCCTTACAAATTTTGATGCATGAGCAATAATATAATAAGATTGGTTTCTTGTTACCTGGTTACCGGCAATGGTGACCGCACCCAAACAAGTATTGCACCCGCCATCCGTGTGAGGTTCAAGGTTTGGATCTGAAGCAAGATTCCATTCCAAAACATTTTTGCTCCAGTTTCGCGGAGCGCCAATGATTAAATTTTGAATAGCCCACGAAAGATCTCCGGCAAAAGAAGATTTTGAACCTGTATATTGTTCGGTGAAATAAATATTTTTATTGGGAAAAGCATTATGAACTTCTGTTAATGCTGAAATATTTCCGCCATATAAGTGAAATGCGGAGCCATCAACGTATTGCCGCGCAGCAGCATCTTGTAAAACTGTTAAAGGATATTGAGGCTCGTCTGCATTATGATCATAACAAATTATTTTTGTTGTGATACCTGCAGTCGCAAATGCAGGCCCAAGATCATTTTTTATAAAATCTCTTTCCTCTTCAGCGCTCATGTACATACTTGGGTTATTCTTCGGATTTAAAGGTTCATTTTGTGGCGTTATGGCATCAATGTCAATCCCTTCAGCCTTCATTGCCTGTATATATTTTACAAAATAATTGGCGTAAACATTATAATATTTTGTCTGAAGACTTCCGCCTATTGAACTATTGTTATCCTTCATCCACACAGGTGCAGACCACGGGGAACCCAAAATTTTAATGGAAGGATTAATTTTTAAAATCCTTTTAAGAACCGGGATAAGGTCTTTTTTATTTTCAGCAATATTGAATTTTGACAAATCCATATCAGTTTCTCCGGCCGGTACATCGTCATAAGAATAAACGTGGCTGCTTAAATCAGAAGCGCCTATGCTAATGCGGAGATAGCTTATCCCGATAGAATTACCGTCAGTTGAAAATAATTCATTTAGGAGTTTAGATTTATCGGCATCAGCCATTTGGTTGATGAGATAAGCGCTCCCATCTGTAAGGCAAAATCCAAAGCCGTCAATTTGTTGGAATTTTTTAGATGGGTCAATTTCTATTGATGGGAATTGATTTTCCTGATCGGTAAACTGCAGGCTTTTTTTCTGCGCGAATAAAGCGGACTTATCGCCTTCTGTAAGCCACGTTTGAATTACCACAGAAGTGTGTTTCATATTGGACTTATCGGGAGTCACTTTATGATTACAGGAAAAAAGAGAAACAGCAAACAAACAAATAACAGCGATTTTTATTTTCAACTTTTAAAATTTATTGATGATTAAAATGATCATTCAGCATCTTCATAAAATAACCACCCACCACGCTTCTTGCCTGGAAACCAACTTTTTTTCCGTCGGTAGTTTCGTGCCAATCACTTAACGGAACTCTGTCCGGTGTTTCAGTTGCGAATTTATAAACCGGTGTTACAAATTTTTCAAAGTCATTTTTCGAAGATGATAAAGTTGCTGTCCACATAATCCAATCAGATTTTGTGTAAGTCTTCCTGCTATCTAAAGGAAGTCCGAATGCATTTTGTTTGGTTAGATAATAGGCAACTTCTTTTTGATAGACACTTTTAGGGAAAATATCGAGATTCAAAACTTTATCCCAAACCAGATTATACTTTTGGCTCCACGTATTTTTATCATTAAAAGTAAGTGCATAATGATCGCCGGCATCTGCGAGTTGCATCCATTTTTTCGCCATATCCTTTGACATGGCTGTATATTTTGCCGCGACATCATTTTTACCCAGCATTTTTGCCATCATTCCATAGGAACCAATGGCAACAATTGCTTTCACAGAAAGATTGGCATTTCGTGCAAGATGCCCTGCAAAATCATCAGTGCAAAGTTGGTTGGCTGGATCCAATCCTTCTTTTGAAAGATATTGCACCCAAGTCGTCAATTCTTTCCAATTTTTTTGAGCATACTTTGCATTGCCTTCCGCCTTTGCGATCGCGCCGGTTAAAATCACCATATTACCCGCTTCTTCTACAGGCATATCTTCGCCATACGTTTGACCATTCGCCAAAGGATATGTTCCCAAATCATGCGCCGGGAAAGGTTTTTTCCACTTTCCGCTTTCGCTGTAATAAAAAATTCCGTTCAACATTCCTTTTAAAAATTCAGGATTATATAAAAGGTAAAGTGGTGCGGAAGGATACGTTACATCAACTGTATTGATCGAACCATTACTAAAATTTTCCTTTGATAAAAACAATATTTCTCCCTGCGGACTTTTTACCAAAGCGTGCGCCGCAATGCTTTGCCTGTAAGCCAATTCGCAAAGTTTGGCGTATTCTTCTCCACCGGAAATAACGGCTTTATTATAAAGTTTTTGGTCAAAAGAATTGCATTTATTTACAACATCATTATACTGATTGCAGGCAGTTTCCAATTGCTCTTGAATCGAACTATTGCCGTTCCTGTTCCACCAGGGCCTTAAATTATGATGAAAAAACTGAACGGCGTATTCTTCATCATACGCAAGTTCTATAAATTTTTCTTTAGAATTTCCGGAGACTGAGCCGAAATTCAAAACTGTATTCAACATCAGACTTTTCCCTTTTTGCATTTGCTCTGTTGTCGTATTTTCTCCCAAGAACGACTGGATTCCTTCTTCATCGTTTGTTGTGATAAATTGCTTCGTATTTGCATCCTTCTTAGCAGCCATGTAAAAATACCCCCAGTCAATTCTTAAATCATCTCCTTTCTTTTGTAAAACAGGCTGTGAAGTAGTTCCGACTTTTAAAATTTCAAGATCTCTTGTTTTAGTTGAATTCGCGGCTACTTCCTGAGAAGGCACGTTAACCGAAATATCAGATGAAGCACCGAAATAAATTTGTACGTTATGAGATTTATTGTTAGTTGATTTTACGGCATATGTGATATAAGACACTGGCCTGGAAAGGATTTCCATATTATTTAATAATAACGGAGAAATAAATTTTACATTCAGATCAACCGGGCCACAGCTAAAATTATATATGGTTTGAGTAGCCTGAACCTTCACATTTTGCTGAACAGGAATTTCTATTTTTTGTTGGTTTACTGTCGGTAACTTTTCTACAATTCCTGCATCAAGATATGCATATCCGCCGGTGTTCACACAATGAATGGCCAGTACATTTTTACCATCTTTCAGGTTGCTTTTGATCGCATCATTCAGATCAATTAAAACAAACTTTCCGACAGCACCTCCCTTTGAATAAATATTTTTTCCATTCAAAAAAACCTGTACATCATCGTCGTGACGCACTTTCAGGAAAAGGTTATTCAATTCCTTATCTGAGATACTAAACTCACGTCGTATCCACAAATCTTTGCTTTCCCAAAACGTTTTTGCTTTCGATTCACTATCGCCAAACGGAGCTGTTCCTGTTTTCCAATTGTCATCATTAAAATCAACTGAATACCAATTGGCAGCAGGTTCTGTTTCTGTATATTTTACTTCATAATTATTTTCGTCGCCGGCGGGAAGAATAGTTTTGTATTTGGGTTGCTCATTTCCTAAAAAACGATAATAGTGATCATCCACTTTTATAATTCCGATAAGCGATTGATCTTCGCCTGTCCAGTGTTTCGTGGTCGAAGCATTTAATGCATCAGTTTCAGACCAAATGCTGAAATAGGTATTGTGTGTGATTAATGGATAAGCCGGAGCAATTTGCTTTTGGCAAAATGCAGTAATGGGAAAAAGTAAAATTGAAAATGACAGAAGAAGTTTTTGTACCAATATGCAGTGGACAATCTTTTTTTGAGGAAAATGAATCATTTGTTTTTGTTTAAGAATCAGAATAATACAGTAAAGTAATTCAATTCTTTTTAAAACAAAAAACCCTTTCTGCAAAACAAAAAGGGTTATTATTTAAATGATTTATTTTCTTATATCCTGAAATGAGCGAAAGCTTTGTTTGCATCGGCCATACGGTGCGTATCTTCTTTCTTTTTGTATGCTGCACCTTCGCCTTTGCTTGCTGCAACTATTTCATTGGCTAATTTTTCTGACATGCTACGGCCGTTTCTGTCGCGACTGTATTTTATAAGCCATTTAATACTCAATGAAGTTTTTCTATCGGCTCTTACTTCAGAAGGAATCTGAAAAGTAGCTCCACCTATTCTGCGGCTTTTTACTTCCACACCAGGAGTTACATTTGCCAATGCTTTTTTCCAAATCTCGTAACCATCTTCACCGGTGATCTTCGAAACTTTTTCAATCGCGTCATAAAATATGGTGAAAGCGCCACTCTTTTTACCTTCCCACATTAAATTGTTTACAAAACGGGTTACCAGTTTGTCCTGGAATTTAGGATCAGGAGCTAACGGAAGTTTTTTTGCTTGTGCTTTACGCATTGTTCTTTTTTTATTTTTTGGGATTTACCACACGGAAACCGTCAGATAAAATTATTTTTTAGCTTTTTCTTTTTTCGTTCCGTATTTAGAACGGCTTTGTTTACGATCTTTTACACCTGCAGTATCAAGGCTGCCACGTACAATATGGTAACGAACGCCGGGAAGATCTTTTACCCTTCCGCCACGAAGCAATACAATCGAGTGCTCCTGCAAATTATGTCCTTCACCGGGAATATAAGCGATCACCTCAATTTTATTAGTAAGCCTTACTTTAGCCACTTTACGCAAAGCCGAATTCGGCTTTTTAGGTGTAGTCGTATAAACCCTTGTACACACTCCCCTGCGCTGAGGACAGCTATCAAGCGCTCTTGACTTGCTTTTAGCTCTTATAATTGTTCTTCCTTTTCTTACTAATTGTTGTATGGTAGGCATTGTTTTTTACCTTGATTTTTTTGGACGGCAAAGGTAAGTGTAGGTTTGCTAAATACCAAAATTATTTGAAGGGTTGCAAAAATGAAATCCTTTGTATCTCAAAACATTTAAATTTTCACCATCCAGCCATATTTATCTTCTGTTTTCCCTTCTTTAATTGCATTCATCTTTCTACCTATTTCAGGAGCTATCGCCCAATTATCGGTATCAAAAATCATCACCGTATCCCGGTAACTTAATTCCTTTATCATTGAAATCGTAGCTGCAGTTCCTGTCCCGAAAAGCTCTTTCAGTTCATTCTTTTTATAAGCTTCCATAATTTCATCAATACTTAAAGGCCGTTCTTCAACTTCCATCCCCATGTCTCTAATTAATTGGATAACACTGTCCCTGGTAACACCAGCCAGAATGGTATCTTCCAGCGGCGGAGTGATGGCTTTATTCCCGATAATAAAAAACACATTCATTGTTCCGCACTCCTGAACATATTTATGTTCAACTGCATCTGTCCACAAAACCTGGTCGTAACCTTTTCTTTTTGCTTCTGCAGTTGCATACATCGAAGCTCCGTAATTACCGGCGTTTTTCGTATAACCCACGCCGCCATGTACGGCTCTCACATATTTTTCTTCTACATAAATCCGCATTGGAGCACTGTAATATGGACCGGTCGGGCTTAAAATAATTATAAATTTATATTTCAGGCCCGGTTTAACCCCGATAGCCTCGTCTGTTGCAAACATAAAAGGGCGGATATAAAGAGAATGATCAGGTTTATTGGGAATCCAATCCTGGTCCAGTTTTACCAATTGCTTCAGCCCTTCCATAAAAATTTCTTCAGGCACCTCGGGCATTTCCATTCTTTCTGCAGAAATATTAAACCGTTTAAAATTATCTTCAGGACGAAAAATATAAGCTTCGCCTTCCTCGTTTTTATAGGCTTTAATTCCCTCAAAAATTGATTGCCCGTAATGGATTGCCGCACACGAAGGATCGATCATTATTGGTTGATACGGCTTTATTTCCCCTGTTTGCCACTCGCCATTCTGATAATTGGCTTCGAACATATGATCTGTAAAATATTTTCCGAAAGGAATATTATTAACATCCAGGGAAGCAAGTTTGCTTGTTTTAGCTTTGGTAATTTTAAAATCTACAGTAGCAATCATATTCTTTAAATTTGCTACAAAGAAACGAAAAAAAAGGAGGTAATAACTTAAATGAGTTTGGATAATATTCAACTTTCCGATCAATTGTGCAGCATTTTATTCAGCCATAATCTTATTGAAGATTCCACATCTAATACTATAACACATTCTCAGAAAAAATTCGAAATCAACAGTTTAGGAGAAAATCAGAAAAAAATTATTTTACTCGTAAATGATCCTTCGTACAAGTTCCTGCCTGATGACGAAATGGAACTTTTAACAAATCTTGTCACTGCCTGCAAGCTTTCTATTGCTGATATCGCATTGGTAAACTTTAATTTGAATAAGTACAATTACCACCAATTCAATGATCAATTTGAGCCAAAGAAAATATTGGTTTTCGGTGTTACTACAGCAGAACTCGAATTACCGTTCGACATTCCTTATTTCCAGATTCAACCATTCCATGAACAATTCTATCTTACCGCGCCTTTTTTAAAAGATTTTTTAAATAACACCGCTTTAAAGAAAGAATTATGGAAAAGCCTTCAAAAATTATTTCTTGAATGAACACAATCATTTTTGCCACCAACAATAAGAATAAAGTTGATGAAGTAAGGTCAATACTCGATCAAAAATTTAAAATTCTGTCGCTTAAAGAAGCAGGAATTGAAATTGATATTCCTGAACCCCATGATTCACTGGAAGAAAATGCCTGTGAAAAAGCAAGAGTAATCCATAATCTTACCCAAAAGGATTGCTTTGCTGAAGATACCGGTTTAGAAGTAGAATCTCTAAATGGTGAACCGGGTGTAAAAAGTGCCCGTTACGCAGGCGAAGACCGGTCTTTTGAAAACAATATTGACAAACTTTTGACTAAATTAGCAGAAAAGGAAAACAGGCACGCTCAGTTCAGAACGATAATTTGCCTTATCTGCAACGGAGAAGAGAAAATTTTTGAAGGTATATGCAAAGGCATTATTATTGCAGATAGAAGGGGAATTTCAGGTTTTGGTTATGATCCCGTTTTTATACCTGAAGGTTCAACCAAAACTTTTGCTGAAATGTCAATGCCTGAAAAGAATATTTTTAGCCACAGAAAGAAAGCAATGGAAAAGCTAACCGCTTATCTGAAAAAGTAATTCCTGTTTTTAACCAATATAGTATTCAGAAAAACCCGTAAAAATTTGACTGCACAAAGCAACCATATACCGTCGGAAAGCGACTTAATAAAAGGATGTATTGAAGGAAACCTCCAAATGCAAAAATTGCTTTATGAAAAATTTTCTTCAAAAATGTATGGAGTTTGCCTTCGATACGCTGAAAATACTGAGGACGCCAATGATGTGATGCAGGAAGGATTTATTAAAGTTTATAGGAGCCTCTCCAAATTCAGAGCGGAGGGTTCTTTTGAAGGATGGATCAGGCGCATTTTTGTAAATACCTCAATTGAGCATTACAGAAAAAAAGTAAAGTTGTATAACGTTACTGAGGCACAGGAAAATACGATAGAAGATAATGACCTGAATGCTTTGGATACAATGGCAACAAAAGACATTCTGAATATTGTGAATGAATTATCGCCGGGATATAAACAGGTTTTTAATATGCATGTGGTGGAAGGCTATTCCCACAAAGAAATAGCCGACCTGATGGGAATAACAGAAGGAACCAGTAAATCGCAACTGGCAAGAGCAAAGGGGGTTTTGAAAAAAATAATTGAAATGAGAAGTAGTAAATAATGATAAACAATGCAATCCTTTAAAAATAGACTCTATAATTTTGAAGCACCTCCCCCTGAGCAAATGTGGCAACATATTGCTGAAGATTTGCAAAATGAAAAAGCAGTAGACATTCCGGGCTATAAAAAATCAAAAAATATTTATTACCTGGCTGTGGCCGCCGCTTCTTTGGTTATTATTTTTATCGGTTCATTCTTTTTTAAAACCAATAAAAAAGACATGAATGCAACCGCAAATGTTTCATCAAAAGCAGAGACGGTTTCTCCTGAGAAAATGAAAGATTCTATTATTTTGAATCAAAAAATACTGGAATCCATTATTCATAACCCAAAGGAAAAACAAGAGATTGTTTCCAATGATCTGAAAGCAACCAACATTACAAAAAAATATATCACCGTAGCAGGACCTGGAGGACAACCTGTAAAAATTTCACCTAAAGTAGCTACGCTTATCATTTCTGCAGATAATGAGTTTCCACCGAAACCCATCTGGAGCAAGAAGATCGAGAGATGGCAAAAAATAATGCTTAGCACTACGGTTTCTGCAACTTCAGCCGGCCTCGCTGATCTTATTCAACTTGCATCCCAAAGCGATAAATTAGAATAAAGATTCTCAAATATGGCGCGGCTAAAAATTGATCTTCCTAAAAAAATTCTTGTCTCTGTTTCAGTTCCCGTACGTATTACCGACATAAATTATGGCAATCATGTTGGCAACCATGCGATCGTTGAAATTATTCATGAAGCACGTGTTCAATTTTTAAAAAAGTTTGGATTTACCGAACTTGATATTGCCGGAACTGCATTGATCATGAGTGAACTTTTAGTAGAATATAAAAACGAATCTTTTTACAATGACCTCCTTGAAATAAATATCTATTGTGGAGAAATAACAAGAGTCGCTTTCGAACTTTTCTATAAAATATCAACCAAAAGAATTGAAGAAGAAATCGTAATTGCTTTGGCAAAAACAGGAATGGTTTGTTATGATTACGAAATAAAAAAAGTGACTGCAGTTCCTGGAGAATTAAAATCAATACTTCTTTAGTAAAATAAAAATTAGTTGAATTTGTTTTTTTACTGCTGAATCAACTATTCCAAATCTTCCAACTTTCTTCTGCCTGCAGTGCAAGCATCTTAGATCCGTTTTCTATCACAGCCCCTTTTTTTTCTGCAAGCGAAAGAAATTGAGTTTTTGATGGATTATAAATAAGATCAAAAAAATAATGTTGACTATTTATCAATTCATAAGGTAATGGAGGCATTTCATCCACATTTGGGAAAGTGCCTACAGGAGTTGTATTGATAACGATTTGGAATTCTTTAAATAGTGCTGCTGAAATATCTTCATAAGAAATTATTGAAGCTGATTCATTTTTATTTCGTGATACTTTTAAAAAATCAATGCCCAGCCTTTTCAAAACGAACACAACTGCTTTTGAAGCTCCGCCTGTACCAAGAACCAATGCCTTTTTATGGAAAGGTTTTAAATAAGGAACGAAAGACTTTTCAAAACCAATTATATCAGTATTATATCCTTTCCATTTTTCGTCTTTTATTTTGATACAGTTGCATGCGTTGATCTCAGACACTTCAGCAGATATTTCATCAAGGAAGGAAAGAATCTCTGTTTTGTAAGGAATGGTAACATTTAATCCAGCCAGATCTGGTTTTTTTTTCAATTCAGGAATTTCATTTCCCAGATCTTTCAATTCTAAATTGCGGTATTGGCAATCACGAATATTTTCCTTTTTAAATTTTTCTGCGAAATATTTTTCGGAAAACGAATGGCCCAATGAACGGCCAATTAAGCCGTAAATTTTCATCTGGAAATATTTATTTTTTTTATGGTCAGATGGATCTCCATGATGGCATTACCCTTTTTCAAAAATCTTTGTGATAACATGCCATCATGCTCGGTTCATTATGCAGTTTCTTTATCCAGGTATAGATGGAATGTATCACCCCGAAGACCAATGCGCATTGCTTCCAATGGAATAATTTCTGAAGGAGCAATATTTCCAAGATTCGCATTGCAACCAACCAATTCAAGAAAATAGAGTTGTTGCGCTTTTTGCGGCGCTTCCCATAATATTTTTTCACCCGGAATTTGCGTAAGGATTTCCTGAACTAATCCTTCCCTTACTTCACCTGTACCGCGGTAAATACCTACATTGCCTGCTTCACGAGCCTCAGCAATTACGTAAGTAGCACCAGCTTCCAACTCAGCGCTCATTTGTTCAATCCATTTGTAAGGCGGAATAATATGAGTGGCGTCTTTACTTCCTACTTCGCTCAAAACGGTTCCATGTTTGGTAAGCTTTTCAATGTAACCGCATTTTTCTGCATGGGGAATAATGATGGAACCATCGCTCACCTCCATATAAGTAACATTAAAATCTTTACAGAGATTGACATAATCATCGAATTGATTTCTGATCACAAACGCTTCAAACAAGGTTCCTCCAAAATAAACGGGAATATCAAAAGATTGATACAATTCAATTTTTTCGCGAAGATTGGGTGTTACATACGCAGTTCCAAATCCAAGTTTAATAATATCAATATGAGGATGAGCTGCGCTGATTAAATTTCTAGCTTCTTCAAGGCTAAGCCCTTTATCCATAATCATCGTCACTCCATATTTTCTTGGCTTTTCAACCCTTTCAGGAATTTGATTAAGATTAAAATTCATTTTTCATTTTTGAGATAAGCAAATATAGTTTGGCGATTGCAAAGATGTGGAAAAAACTTTAAACGGACTGTGGGTAATTTAATGAAAAAGCTAAAATTGAAACTATTTCTTTTTTCTTTTTATGGAGTTTTTATAAGTTCCGATAATTTCTAAAACTGCTGAATGTTGTAATAGTGAAGGATTTAATTCTACAAATTGTTTAACCAATGAAGGCGCTTCTTTCATTGCCATCTCAAGTTGCAATAAGGCTTCTTTTGATTTACCTAATTCGAAAAGAACAGCAGATTTATAATAGATAAACAAAGGTTTATTGTCTGTATTTTTTTGCGCATTATAAATTTGTTCCAGCGCTTCTTCATAATATTCGGCATCATACAGACACTTGATCAGTTCTTTCCAACCTTTTACATTTCTTGGACGTGCTTTTATAAAATGAGTAAAATGGATTACCGCATCTTTTATTCTATCCATTTCAATATAGCAAAGTGCAAGTGAGAAATGAAATTCAGGTTGAGACCTGTTGATATTCATCGCGCTCTCCAGGTTTTTAACCGCACTTTCCCAATATTGTTCCTGCATGTAAGTGCCTGCTATTTTGTAATATAAGCGACTTTCAGTGGAATTTAAATGTACGGCTTTGCGATAATTGAACCGAGCCTGGGCATGATTTTTTAGTTTATCATAACAATACCCGATCGCTTCATAAATCACTTCTTCAGGCATTGAAAGTTCCAATACTTTTTGGAGTGCTTCTATTGCGTCACGGTATCTTTTTAATCTTAAATACGCATCTCCCAGGTTACGATATGCATAATCAAATTTTTCATCAATCGCAATCGCATACTGATAGGCATCAATTGATTTTTCATACAACTTTAATCCCTGGTAAGCAGTCCCGAGGTTGAACCATGCAAGTTGTGAATAAGGATGTTCATCAATAATTTTTTCATGGATCCGGATACTATCCTCGTTCCTTCCCGTATAATCAGCCCAAAAACAAATTTTATAAAGTGCTTCTTCATTTGCTGGATCTTGTTCCAGAATTAATTGCAGGCAATCGAATACTTTTTCAAAATCTTCATAATCATCATACACATCTGCCAATTCAAAAAGCAATTCTATTTTATCTTCTCCATCAAAAACTATAATGGCTTCTTCAAGTAATGCTGTTGCTTTTTGATGGTAATCTAATGCGAGATAAGCATCTGTTTTTAAAATGTAAATATTGATATCATTGCTGTCAAGTATTTCTGCTTTTTCGAGTATGGCAAGGCCCTCATGATAATTTTGAGTAGCAATAAGAATGTCAGCTTTTTTTACAAAAAGGGAGGAAGAATAAGGAAACTGTTCAATCGCAAAATTCACCGCTTCGAGAGCTGATGATAAATTATCATTTTCATCAAAATAGGCAATCAGCCGCTGGAATGATTCTTCTTCAATGAAATTAAATTTCTTTCCGGCTTTAAAATTATTATACTGCCTTAGTAGCTCGTTCATTTCCTCTCTCTCCTGCCGATGATGGTTGTCTTTCATAATCATTCACCTTATGATTACAAAGTACTGATTATTTTTAAAATAAAAACCAACTTCCACTTTTTGTCGTATTTAAGTAAAAAAATATGACGAATGGCTTCTGTTTATCATAATAGTTTCTTAATTTTGTAAAAAATAATAAATTTTCACAATGACTAAATATTCCAAAATAGTTTCAGTAGTGGTGCTGGTTTGCGGAGTATACCTTTTTGCTTTTGCGGACAGAGGCGGTTTTGTGAAAAAAAACAAGGCTCATCTCAATATTGAGACCAGGGGTAATTTGAAGAATTCTATTCCTTTTAATTTAAAATCCGGACTTACATATAGAGGAAGTTTTTTTACAAATTCTCAAAAAATTGGCAATACGATGGTAAGTGATGCTTATATTTCCTATAGAAAAGGGAATACAATATACATTTTGCCATATAAGCAAAAAATATTAATTCCTGAATATTCTCAAAAGGACGGGTATAAACTGATTATAAGGGGAAGGAGATAAAAGAAATTAGTTTTCCAATAATTTTAAACCTGCAGAATTGCAGGTTTTTTTATTTTAACAAAACAAAAATCTATCAAAAAAGTTCGTTTACTGTTGAAGCAATAGATTTATTTTTTCTTTGTTTCATCATAACTAAGAACCCGGTAGCCTGATGTAGGAATTTCAAACTTAGATGCCGGAACCGGATTGTAATTTATGGAGGCAAGGGTAAACTTTAGTTTCATATTTCCGGATTGCATTTCATATTGAACCGGCAGCCCTGGTAGTGTTTTAAACTGGGCATCATAGGATTTATTAGCCAAATTTACTTCTGTAGTATAAAATACAGTAAAACTGGTACCATTCTTTAATTTGGCAATTGCTTTTTTACAATTGAATCCTGCAATTTTTTGGGTTTCTTTTGTGTTTTCAAAAACAATTCCGTCGTATTTGCTGTTATTCTGCTCCCAATCCTGCGCAGAAAGCGTAATCATTAGTTTTTGGCCACTATAATCTTTAAGAATTACTCCGGTGCCTTTAGAAGCGTCATGAATAGTGGCTTCACGCCCCAGGCTGCTTACCAGTTCTGTTCTGCTCATCGGGCCTCTTAAATTAATAGTAGTGGTAGCGCCATCAAACATATCTGCAATCTTAGGCTCCCCGCTACCGGTTTCAACAGACATATTGTAAACCAGCGTTCCTTCTGCAAGTGTTTTCTGTGCATTTGTTGCAGATGAAAGAAAGGTGAAAGAAAAAAGAAATATAATCAGATTAAATTTCATACTATTTTATTAATTAATGATAATTCAATGATAAAGATAGAATTATCGCATTAATAGTTGCAACCTCATTTTTTCTTTTTCAATGAATCGCTCTTCTCTTTCATTGATTTAAGCTTTGCATTGGATTCCTGCATTGCGTTCACTTTTTCCTGCCACTTACTTTGTGTTGCCGGCTTCTTTTTATTTTCCTGTAGCTTGGCCATTATCTTATCATGGTCAATAATATATTTTTGAATTACCAGTTGAATCAGCAGGGTAATCGTATTGGAGACTGTATAATACCAGGTTAAGGCTGCAGGCATCTTGTTAAAAACGCCTATCAAAACCACCGGGAAAATAAAAGGAAGGTATTTCATTACAGGATTACTGTTATCCTGCATATTAGTCATTCCATAAAGCGAAATCAACATACTTGTAATTGCGGCGGTAATAGTGAATAAACTTACATGATCGCCATAAAAAGGAATGTTGAACGGAATGTGATAAATAGAATCATAAGTTGACAGGTCCTTAGCCCACCAAAAACTCTGGTGGCGCAATGCTATATTAGAATTGAAGAAATCATATAAAGCAAAAAATATCGGAATCTGGAACAAAGCCGGAATACATCCTCCTAATGGATTTACACCTGCACTTTTATACAACTTCATTTGCTCCATCCCAAATGCCTGCTTATCGTCTTTAAATTTCGTTTTTAATAATTCAAGCTCGGGCTTTAATAATTTCATTTTAGCACCGCTCAGATAACTCTGATAGGTAAGCGGAGAAATCAATAAACGAATAATAATCGTAAGTAAGGCAATTACCAAACCGTAACTGGCAATTTTACTCGAAAGAAAATCAAATACCGGCATGATAAATCCACGGTTGATATATTTTACAAAAGCAAGAATACCGCTCCCAAGAGGAACCATATTGTACATTTGGTTACCGTAAGACTTTAATATCTTGTAGTTGCTTGGTCCGTAGAATAATTGCAGAGGAATCAATGCATCATTTCCGGGTGGAACATCCAATTTCAGGTTAGCAGTAGCTTCTGCAATGATATGTAAACTGGTGTCTTCCGGAGATTTCCAGCTTACTTCGCCTGAATTAAATTTATTTTTAGCAACAATCGCTGCTGCAAAAAATTGCTGATTCAAAGCAAGCCATTCAACAGGGTGATCAAATTTTTGATTATCATCTTTTCCTTTTATAATATGTTGAAAATCATAATCACCATTTTCGACGTAAGAGATATGAGATTGCTGGGTTTCCCACACAATATCTTTTTCCAGCTTTACCGCCCTTGCTTTCCACACCAAGTCAATTTTATTCTGAGGTTCCAACTTGTTGACACCATTTAATTTTATATTAAAATCCAGCATATAATCGTCTGGCTTAATTATATACTGGTGCTCTATAGATTCACCATTGTCAGTTCGTAAAGTAAAAGTAACCACCTGGCTGCTGTCAGCATTAGTTTGTATCGGCGATGCAGTAAAAAGGAGGTCCGAAGTCTGAATAGATTGATTACTCCCGGTGTTAACTGCATAAGAAATATCACTAAAACTTCCGTTCTGCAAGATCAGCGGTTTACCATCAAAAGTCTTAAAATTTTTGACTTGAATTTCTTTGGGTTGGCCACCTTTATTGGTAAAGGTGATTTTAAGAACCTTATTTTCTACAGTAAGCAATTGCTCTTTACCGCTTGTATCCTGTTTAAAATCGGAAGCTAAAGTATCTTTTTTAGCCGTGATAGAATCCTCTACTGCTTTGAGTTTAGCAGTACTATCCATTTTGGGTTTAAGCCTGTTTAGAGAATCCTGAATATGTTGCTTTTGTTGTTCAGCGGCCATTTGCCCCTGTTTTGAATAATAGAAATATCCAAAAAATAAAAGAGCTAACAAAACGAAACCTATAACCGAATTTCTATCCATACCCATTTTAAAATTAGTGTGCAAATGTACGCAAAACTTATAGTTAGCGGCTTGAAAATGATAGTATAAAATAAAAAAGCCCCCGATGAAGAGGGCATTTTATAATAATTATTTAATTATTTTTTAGCCGGGGCTGCCGCAGCGGCAGCAGGGGCAGCAGCGCTCGTAGCAGCAGGGGCAGCTTTTGCTTCCTCTTGTTTCAACTGGCGGGTCATGGTTACTGAGGCAACCGGGATGCGTGGAGAATTCATGATTTCCATATTCTCTGGTTTAACATCTTGTACCCGTATATTTTCATTTAGTTTGAGATCGTCAATATTCACTTCAATATGTTCCAGCAAATGCCTTGGAAGTGCCTTTACTTTCAATGATTTAATTTTCACTACTAACTTTCCACCTTCTTTAACCCCCTGTGGAACACCTACAAATTTTAATGGAATGTTTACTAAAACAGTTTTGTTAGCAACCAGTTCCAAAAAATCCACGTGGATCAAATCATCACTCACTTTGCCAAATTGCAGGTCTTTTAAAACGCATTTGTAAGTGTTATCCTCCACTTTAATTTCTGCCAGCATAAATTCAGGCGTGTAAATAATATCTTTAAAAGCTGATGCCGGAGCAGAAAAATTGATTTCTTTTGCACCTCCGTAAATTACAGCTGGCACTTTGTTCTCAGAGCGAAGTTGGCGGGTGGCTGATTTGCCAAATTCGGTCCTGAGTTGTCCTTCGATTGTAATTGTTTTCATTATTAATATTTTATTTTTTTGAGGCGCAAAGGTAAGGGATTTTAATTATGTAATTACCTAATTAACTCAAGTTGCCAGTTAAAAAGAGCATCGGAATAAAGAATAATTTTGAGTTACCCACTTAAAATTATTTTACCGATGCTCAATGAAGATAAAATTATATCAATTTATTGTTTTGTAGATGATCTGCTCAAGAAT
>JAGWRO010000088.1 GCA_028876495.1 Bacteroidota bacterium | reverse complement strand
TCAGGTATATAAAAACACTAAAGGAGCAACTGCTACGCTGCAATAAGTTGCCTTTTTTTGCAGTTGTAAATTCGCTTTTTACGTGTCATTTTCAAAGAACTTTTTTGGGAAACGCAAAAATTAACCACTCAGGATGACATTTAACTCATTGACAGTAATTATTTAGCTATTCGTTTCCATGTCAGCCTGAGCTTGTCGAAGGCGGCTTAGGATGAAGACAGGGGTAGTAGGCCACGGTAGCCGTTAAAGAGTTCAAAGTTATTTAATCATGGTTTCATGCTTCTCCCTCTCCCGGGGGAGAGGGCCGGGGTGAGGCTTATAAGAAAGCATTTATACACAAAGCCACAAAGAACACGAAGTGGCACAAAGAAATAGTTTTTAGTTTTAAGTTTTCCTTCACTATTGGCAGTAAGCTTTCGCAAACCTTTAAGAAATATTCTGTTAATTTCAATCTCTCAAACAAGAATCGTTTTTTTAGTCAGGGGACGTTTTATCATTCAATCAACACCTGCGTATAGAAGATATTTTACTTTAACTACAGCACTGGCATTTAAAACTTTTACTAAAACATTTTAAGGAAACATTGTGAATGACTGAGCAAGCTATGTATAGCCTTTCTTAGTCGAACACAAATATTATTACCATTAAAACAGTAGCCAATGCCCACCACTACAAAACCAACGTTCTGGCAAAAGACCGGCGTACAAAACTGGTTTTTGAAAAAAGAAACGAGTTATACCGAAATGGCTTCAACAACACCGGATTCTGTATACAAGTATATCATTGAAAAATTTAAAGAATCAATTGCTGAACTGTCTTTTGCAGACCGCATCATATTTTACCATGAATACATTATCTGTTTCAGCCCCCCTGATTACAATAAATTCATGGATAACAACCGCGGAATATTTTCTCTTATCATAAAAGAATCTGTAAAATCTTTCTATGGCATACTCCAGGAGTATCGGCAGAAGGGAAAAAAAGTTACGGCCTCTTCCAACAAATGGGTATTCCGATTTGTATCTCACCCGGATTATGAAAAAGGTGATAAAAGTTTTATAGGGAAATTGCTTCCGGGCAATGCTTATAAAGGAGAAGAAAATCTGCGTGTCACTTTCATTCCACGTCAAACGGGAATTGCACAAACCTTTGACATTGCTGACGAAATATTAAAAGACTTTACCTACTACAGCGATGGCTACTATGAAATTCCCTGGCAGGATTCCCTGGAAGCCGGGGATGTGAGCGACGTGAACCGGCCACGCTATTTCGCAAGGCTCGAAGCAACAATTCCTGAAAAAGAATATGTGGGCAAAAAAATTGAATACCTCATTAAGGATGAAGCTTTTTTGATTTCGGGAAGCGATGAAAAGCCCAATCAACAGGGCATTTTCCGCGTACCGTCTGACTGGGTATCCAGCCCTCACCTGTCTGTCCGTTATGATAAAACGGCTGATAAGTTTTACATCGCATCATTTGGTGAAAAGACACTGGTAAATGAAAACGAAGTAGCGAAAAGCTACCCGGACGCACCTGTGTGGACGGGGCTTCCGATGAACTCTAGGATTGTACTCAATGGCATCGTATCAATCAACATATTCAAGGTTTAAAATGGATCAACTGTTAGCGATAGGACTTTTAGTAATCAGCATTGTATTGCTGGTGGCAAATTTTTCTGACATTAAGCAAACGCACAAAAATGGCTGAATATTTTTATGGTATAACCGACAAGGGTAAACGCCGCGAAAAAAATGAGGACACTTTTTTTGCCAGGGAAATTCCCGGTACACAACTACTTGTTGCCGGTGTTATTGATGGCGTGGGTGGTTACCAGGGTGGCGATATCGCTGCAGAAATAGCGCGTTCTGTAATATTGGAAAGCCTGGAAAGTATTTCGGGCGATAACGTTATTGAATCGCTTCGGCAGGCAATCATCGCTGCCAATAAAAAAATAAACGAAGCCAAAAAGGAAGAACCGGCCAATGAGTTGATGGCCTGCGTACTTACCTGCGTGGTGGCTGATAAAAAAAATCATATTTGCTGGTATGCGCACGTCGGCGATACCAGGATCTACCTGCTGAGAGATGATTCGCTGGTGAAATTATCTAACGATCATTCGGTAGTTGGCTTTTTGGAAGAATCCGGGAGGCTATCAGAGGATGAGGCTATGCGCCATCCAAGACGTAACGAAATTAATAAGGCCCTGGGCTTCGAAGAAGATATCAGCTTGCCCGAAGATTTTGTCGAAACCGGCGAATCGCCATTCCTGCCGGGAGACCAGCTACTTCTGTGCAGTGATGGCCTTACTGACATGATCAATTCAGCTAAGATCATGCAGGTATTAATTGCTGAAAATGATATTGCTTCCAAAGTGCAGGCATTGGTAGACGCTGCGAATGAGGCTGGCGGAAATGATAATATTACTGCTATACTGATACAAAACGATAACTGGCCAAACCAAAAAGGGGAGCCCTTGGTTATTGAAAGAAAGAAAGCTGAAACTGCGACTCCTGTTATCACTAACGAAGCCTTGCCAAAAACCGAATTGAACCGGGCTAAGAAGAAAAGCCGCAGGATCATGGCGCTCATGGTCATTATTTTGATCGGCCTGGGCGCCGTATCGCTCACTGCTGCTTTTCAAAAAAATAAAAAAAAGGTAACCCCCAATCCTGTTACCCTTACCATAGAAAAGAAACCTAACGGACGACTCACCCAACTGGAGGCGAGTGTGAGCGACTTATCGAAGTCGTATTCCTTGCCCCGTGATAAAGCTACACTACCATTAAATGCCCCGCTGACTATATCGAAAGACAGCTTTTACCTTTCCGGTAATGGTGCTGTTTTCGTTGCTGGCAACTCGTATACAGGGCCTGCCTTTATCATTGATGCGGCGGTAAAAAATATGGTGCTTGATAGTGTGGTATTTCAAAATTTTGATGTGGGTCTTGTGATTCAAAAGAACAATATAACGTTCAGGCATGTACGCTTTATTAATTGCCGTATACCTGTACAATATGTAGTGGCATTTAAGGATTCCGTGATATCAGGCAAATTCAAAGATTCCCTATTCATCACCCCGACAAAACACAAATAACGTATGGCGAATTCCGGCTCATGGTTTAAAAACAGAAATGCAGAACGTACCTGCCTTTTACTGACATGCATCATCATGGCATTCCTGTTTTGGAAAATGTTTTCGGTGTTGCAACGGGATTTTGCCGAAGTGGACACGCGCATGGCGAACGGAACCATGATCAACCTGAATGATGATAAGCCGGGGGAAAGGATGAAAGAGGTGTTGGAAAAAGGAATGTATTTCGAAGATCCAAAGGATATTTCCTTCATTGCCGCAACAGTTGCTGCTGCAAAAACACCGGGGACAACCATCGACAATGCAGGCACGTTAAATAAAAAGCCCTATTTCGTAAATGCTGACCAGGCCTTTTCACAGGGCGGAGCCTCTTTCAAAAAGCGGGTGGAACTCTCGAGAGATTTGCTTGGCTTTTCTAAAGACGATTCCACCTCATTTAAAAAGGAATCAACACATCCCTTGCAGGTTGCTGCACATACTAACGTGGGATTGGGAACAGGTTCTATTTCAGGGACCATAAAAAACAAGAGCGGCCAGCCGGTACAAGGCGCCTTGCTGAGACTGCGGCTGTTGGTTCCACCCGACAATACAAATGCAACAGGTGACGGCGACAACAACGTCATACAATTTAAGAATGGGGTTCGCAAAGTGCTTTATCGTGATTCGATAAAAAAGCTTCAATTGCTATCATTCAATGCGTATGCGCGTACCGATGCTTCAGGAAACTTTTTGTTCTCAGGCTTGCCAGTAAACCAATCTTTTGACATAATTCCTCTTCAGCCGGGGTATGAATTCGGCCCTTCGAAGGGAGTTGAAAAACTTAAGGGCAGCGCTGCGTTTCATTTTGTACAGTCGCCACACACGATGAAACTTTTTTCGACACCCGATTTTAATAACCTGAAAAAAGAAAAGGCATTTATTGTAAGAACACCGGAAGAAGTAACTTACTGGTTCCGTATCATCGTAATCACCTTTTTTGCTTCCTTCCTGTTGCTGCATCTCATTATGACCATCCGTTCACCGGGCGCCGATCAATTGTTGCTGCCGGTGGTAATGATACTGACGGGCCTTTCCTTTATCGCATTATTCAGTCTCCAGGACCCCTTGAGAGACCGCTTCCTTGTGAAAAGCACCTTTATTTATTTCTGCATAGGAATGGGCGCAATAGCGGTTTTCCAGTTTATCAACCTGAAAAAGTTTACGCCTGATTCGGGCTTCTTCCGCCTGTTTGTTTTTAAAAATCAAAGAAGCGCTGCCAATGGCTGGCCGTGGGCGCTTGCGGCTATGGGATTACTATGTCTTGACATTTTATTTGGTACCGGCCCCGAGGGTAGCGGCGTTAAGGTAAACCTGTTCGGATTTCAGCCGAGCGAGCTGGTAAAGTATATGGTGATCCTCTTCCTCGCCGGATTCTTCGCGGTCAATGAAAAGTTCATCTCGGAATATCCATCATTTGGAAAGCGGTTATCATTTTTTGTATGGGCTGTCATCGCGATTGTCGGCACTATTTTGCTGTTCCTCGTAATAGGCGACCTCGGTCCGGCCATCATTTGCTGTTTTACATTCATTATACTATTCTCTTTTTCACGTGGAGATTTTATACAGGTGGTTGCTACCATGCTCCTGTATGCGCTTAGCATTTGGATTTTCAAAAATGTGTGGACTGCCACTGCTGTTACAGTGGGAGCGCTGATTCTTTTTATGCTGGTTGGAAAAAAGAGATTAAGTGAATCCTCCATAATGGCGCTGGTTGTAGTAAGCGGATTCCTGTTGCTCGACCAGGTGCCGATTTTAGCGAAAGTAATACCGGGACCCATACACAGGCTGGTAGACAGAAAGGCGATCTGGTCTGATCCATGGAACAACCAGGTATATGGTGGTGACCAGGTAGCCAATGGCATCTGGGCGATTGCTACCGGGGGCGTCACAGGGCAAGGTGCCGGTGAGGGTTTTGGCAAAACGATCCCTGAAGCCCATACCGATATGATTCTTCCTGCGATTGGTGAAGAATTCGGATGGGCAGGTATTACCTGCATCTTTATTTTATTTCTCGTGCTGCTGCATCGCTCTATTATCATTGGAAGGCAGGCGGGGCCGCCCTTTTTATTTTACCTGTGCGCCGGCGCCGGCATCGGGTTATTTGTTCAATTTCTCCTGATCGCAGGAGGTTCTACCGGTGCCCTGCCACTGTCGGGAGTGGCATTGCCTTTTACCAGCTACGGTGGTACCTCACTTCTGTGTAGTATGGTGGCAATAGGTTTTTTACTGAGCGCATCCCGTTTAAAGGGAACGCAGGCGCAGATGGCCTACATTTCACGCAGGCAGGATAAGAATCTTGTTCCCGCGTTGCTCGCCGCCTGTGCAGCCATTGTGCTGCTTATGGTTAACGTGTCCGGCTATACGCTCAACAGGAAAAAATGGATTGTGGAACCAGCGCTGGTAGCCGACCGTAGTGGCGTACGCATGTACAGTTATAATCCAAGGATCAGCATCTTAATGAACAGGCTGCAGGCAGGAAATATTTACGACAGGAACGGCCGGTTACTTGCCTCCAGTGATCTGAAGCTGGTACAAAGTCAGAAAGATTCGTTGCTCGCTCTGGGTATTCCTTCTGAAAATATCGAATCACTTTCTTATAAAAGACAGGACCGCTATTATCCATTCGGCGAATACCTTTTTTTCTGGACGGGTGATGCCAATACAGGAGTGTTCTCCGGTGGCAATAATGGCTATTTTGCCGAATACGCTCACGCCGCCGAACTCAGGGGTTTCCCTGTGCCACTTGCAAAATACGAAGTGAGCGCCGATCGCTACCGCGAAGAAAAATTCTTACCCGTATCCGGTACCGAGATGACCGTCGCTAAAAGAGATTTTAGCGCCCTTGCTGATTTACTCACCTCGGGTATTAACAGTGACCAGGTGGCTGAATTTAAAAAACGTAACAGGAACATCACACTCACTATGGATGCAGCGTTGCAGACAAAGATAGAGCTGGCGCTGCAACAGGATGATAGCGTAAACAGGAAAGAAGTTTCAGTAGTGGTAATGAAAGACAACACCGGCGATGTGCTGGCTTCAGCCTGCTGGCCCCTGCCGCCGGTAAATGATTGGGATAAGCTTACGCTGCCGCAAAATGAACTCGATAAGTTGCCCGGCTGGAATGTAAATAGTGACATTGGATTTACACATGCCACTCAACCAGGCTCTACGGCAAAATTGGTGACAGCCATGGCTGCGTTCAATAAGTTGGGTGTTGCCGCTGCCAAAAAAACAATAAGAATCTATCCAAAAGATTTAATAAGGGTGAACGGACCCGAACCGGACGAAGCGGGCCTTATCAATATGGAGAAAGCCATTGTAAGATCCAACAACTCCTTCTTCATACGGCTGGCCAATGAAAATCGGTTGCAGGAGCAAATGGTAAACCTGTATATGCAATCAGGCATGTTCCTGCGTGGTGTTGGCGGCTATTATTTTGAAAATGATAATAACAATACAGCGCAACAGGAAAAGTGGAGAAAGTTTTGGCGGGAAACAGAATTTAAAAGTTTGCAGCGTTATGACCCCAACAACATACACCGCACAAGGGCGCTTGGTATTTCCGGCATGGCATGGGGACAGGGCGAACTGGTCGCCACGCCTGCATCTGTCGCACGCATTGCTTCCGGGATTGCCAATAACGGTATTATGATGCCTTCCCGCTATGTGCTTGATATAAATGGTCACCCGACGCAACCCAAACGTGGCATTGCGATTGCCGGTGATTCGGTGTACGCACAATACCTCGAAACGTATATGAGGGAACAAAGTGCTTCGAAAAAATCGCAATTTGGGATTTTTGTTGCCGGTAAAACGGGAACGCCTGAAAGAATCGTGAAAGGAGAAAGCATCAACGATGGATGGTACGTCTTTTTTGCGCCTGCAGCTAACGATACTGGTCACGTAGTGGTCTGCATTCGTATCGAAGGAACCAGGGGTTCCGGTGATGCCATGGCGCTCGCGGGTGCTCACATCATTCCTTTATTGCTGGAAAGTAATTATATAAAAAGTTTTGGACCATTGACAAAAGCGGGAATGCCGCAGGTGGATAATACGAATGACCTGACCTTGCGTCCCCCGGCTCATGATACACATTAACTCATTAAAAAAACAACATCGATATGTTCAATTTATCTAAAGAAAAAACACGTGACGTAAAAAGCATCCGCCATATCCTGTTGCAAAACATAAAGGAAAAGCTGCAAAGAGTGCAGGGCGGTGAAGGGGGAAATATAATGGGGATATACCTGTTTATCAATTGCAGTGAATATGACAAGCACCTGTATGAGTCTGCGGTGTATGCCGGTAGTCCAGGGAAATTTAAGACAGAAGAAGTGCAGAAGATTGCAGACGACTACGCCATTAGCTTATCATCATCTTTGAGGCTGGAGGTTTCTTTTACCAACCTGTTTCCACCGCAAGCCGAACTGTTGAAAGAAATGGATGCGGCCATTTTTATATCCACCAAAAGATCAGGGTTAGCCAATAAACAAAGCAGTGCTTTCATAAAGGTGTTGAACGGAGAAGCAGAACAAGATACTTACCTGCTCGATTCCTCCGGCGGAAGGATCAATATCGGCCGCGAATCAAGGGTGCAGGCTGCCGGAAATTATGTAAGAAAAAATACGATTGCCTTCATGCCTACGGAGCGCAACCGTGCAGTAAGCCGCCAGCATGCACACATCGAGTGGGAAGCTGACAGCAATTCATTTTTGATTTTCGCTGACGAAGGCGGGATACCACCAAATAATAAAGTAAAGGTGCGCACGCCCGAAGGCGTTTTAATAAAAATGCAGGCAATTGAAATAGGCCACCGCCTGCAGGAAGGCGACCAGGTGATCCTGGGCGATATGGCCGTATTGGAATTCACCTATTCAGGACAAGAGTAACGATGGCAAAAATTTTTACCATAGCAGAAGGTTTGGAAAATCTCGGTGCGCTGAAATCGGGAGGGCAGGGGTCAGTGTATAAAGCCCGTAAAACCGGCGAGATCATTACGGCAATTAAGATCCTTCCCACCCCTATCGCCAGCGAGAACGATGACGACAAACATTTTATTTCTTTCCGCAATGAAGTGCAAAAATTAAAGCGGGTAAACGAAGTTCCCAATCCGAATGTAGTAAGCATCATCGCATCGGGAATCACCAGCTCAGGCAATCTTCCTTTTATTGAAATGGAATACATCGAAGGACCTGACCTTGGTGAATTGCTTCAGCCTCCTTATGATCCGGTTTTTACGGTGAAAGAAACGCTGAAAGTGACGGACCATTTGGCCAATGCGCTGGCACATTGCCACCGGGCCAATATCAAGCATGGAGATATTAAAAGCAACAATGTAAAATTCAACCAACGCACGGGCAACTATGTCCTCCTGGATTTTGGACTTTCAGTAATGTCTGATGAACAACGGCGCACCAGCATCCGCTATGCAGGAGCCATAGAGTTCATGGCGCCGGAACAAAGTACCGGGGAAACGCTTACTGAAACTGATGTGTATAGTTATGGAATTATCCTGTTTGAACTCCTGGCAGGCAACGTGCCGTTTCCCTTAACCAATAAGGGTGAGATGGCACGCAATGCTGTGATGCTGGCTCATATGGAAAAGCTGCCGCCCGATATAATTACGCTCAGGCGCAATGCCCTCCCCGGCAACTGGAGCGCCGATAAGCAGCAAAGGGAAATGGAGATCCCCGTATGGTTGCTGAGCATGATCTATAAATGCCTCGAAAAAGACCCCGCCAAACGGTTTAAGAACGGCTGCGAGTTGCAGGAATTTATCCAGCGGGGTACCATCAGTGACGAAAGAAAAAAAGGCATTGATAACCTTATTGTGCAACCGGCAAAGCCAGAGTTAGATGAGCCTGTATTGAGAAAAGAAATACTGGCATTGCAAGTTGCTCTTGCCAAAAATGAAAACCTGGTCAAAGATCTTCAATATGTTGTTGAAACCCGTGACCGGGAGTTGATAGAAGCCAGGCGTTACCTGGCAGCAAAGCGGAATGGTGTGTCAAAATCTGTTTTTTTCCTGGTATTTATCGTTGCCCTTGGGCTGGGTGGCTTTGCAGCCTATGATAAGTTCTACAACCCCGGTAAGCTTGTTGAGACAGGCACTACGAAAAATGTTGAAAAGAAATTAGAGGCAACTACCGATGCAACCACAACTCCTTCTGATGCGCCGGCCAGCGATAAACCAATAAAAAAAACCTGGAACAGGCCACGGAAGAAGTCGAATTTGCCGGTTGCCAATGCCAACAAAAGGTCGGTTAAAAACCTCAAACCTGTTACCCATCACAGTAAATATCACCTTCGGCAGAGCGAGACCTATGCGATTTTAAAGAATGCCTATTTTTACAGCACCCCGGATACCAGCAAAAGGACTGGTGTTTACCTAACGCCGGGTGATGCAGACCTTACCCTAAAGGAAGAAAGCGGCGACTTCCAATACGCGATCTTTATCGGCGCGGATGGCAAGCCCATAAAAGGCTGGCTAATGAAAAAAGATCTTAAGCCGGAAACGGAGTACTGATGTTTGTTTTTAGCTCCTATGCAAAAGGTGAGGTTACCCAGTATAGTGATATTGATATAGCATTGATCAAACTCATCCGCCACCGGCGGACAAGTTATTATAGCTTCTTATTTCTTTGGTGTGGGCGTCTGCCATTATATAAAGTTACCAAAGTAAGAAACCGGGGAATTTGTTGGTTTGCTGCATATTTTATTAATCAAAAAGGATTTTTATATTTGGATATTATTAAAACTAATTTTTTATGAAGATCATTCTTACTTCTTTACTGCTTATTGTTTTTGCAACGGGCTTTAGCCAGTCATCCACCCAATTTTATTTTGATGCAGCAATGCACCCGGCGGCAAAAAAGAAGGCGGTAATTTTCGGGACCGGTACAGAAGACAGCGGCCTGTATAAACTTACCTGCTATTATATGAAAAGAAAACACCCGCTTGCCTGCGTTGCCCATTTTTTAGATTCTACCCAAAAGGTTCATGAAGGATGGTATCAATATTATTTTGACAATGGCATCACTTCTACTGAAGGCAACTACCGCAATGGTGAAAAAGACGGTTTGTGGACAGGTTATACCTGGGAAGGAAAGATTGATGACTCTATCGAATTTAAGAATGGAAGAGCTACTATAGCAAAAGGTTTTTATTATTTACCGGAGAATAAACAAACGCTGGAAACAATAGATGATGTGGCCCATAATAAGTTGTATATAACTACATACGATACACACGGAGCAGTGATTTCAAACGAAGATATACCAGAGAACTATACCGGTTTGTATTTCAATACGGATAAGGAATGTTCCTTTCCGGGTGGCATGCATGAATGGTCGCATTTTATATCCAATGCCATCTCTAAACATATCGATGAACTTACCGACGCGGATTATGGTACCGTGCTGCTGAGGTTTGTAGTAGATACTTCAGGAAATATTTCGGAGGTAAGGCCGCTTACTAAAAAATATTCCAGGCTGGCAATGATTGCTTTTAATGCGATTGACGCGGGTCCTAAATGGATACCTGCCGAGCGCAATGGCAAAAAAGTAAAAACGATACGCATACAGCCGGTTACTTTGCAAAACCCTGGCAGGTAAAAGTTTATTTGCTTTTGATTTTTGGGAATTGGTTTGATGGGGAGTTGTTATGTTTTTCTGTATTGCAGTAAAGTAAGAAATATAGGAATTTGTTGCTTTGCTGTCACTTTTTTTCTCTGAAAGAAAGAGTAACCATCCCGATAGCAATCGGGATAAGAAAAACCCGATCGCTCCGCGCGTTTTTCCGTGCTGCGCGCGGCAAAAGCCGAAAGATGGGAGTTTCTTAAATGTGAGTGTATAAGTGTAACGTTATTTCTGCCATCTGATTTTTTTTGCTTCTATTTTATTTATCTTTAGAAAAAATTTATAAATGAAAAAATTTCTTGTCCCGGTAGATTTTTCTCTACCATCAGAAAGCGCTGCTGAATATACAATTGAAATGACAAAAGATATTCCAGGCGCTGAAATAATTTTGTACCATGTGTACAAAAACGATATTTTTTCTCTTTTGAAAGATAGTGGAGACGAATCCAGGAAAAAGGCAACAGATGCTGATTTGAAAATTGTAAAAGACTTCCTTAAAAATACTCCGAATCAGAAAGTTACTATTGAATCAGAGGAAGGTTCTTTTATTGATAATATTTCGAAGTACGTTTTAAGCAACGATATTGATATGGTAATTATGGGTATCAGCGGCAGTTCAATAATGGCGAATGTTAATATTGGAAACGATACCGTTAATATGATAAGTAATATAAACACGCCAATTATGGTGATTCCTCCTGATCTAAAGTTCAAAAAGATAGAAAATGTACTTTTTGCTTCAGATTTTAAAGATGTTGCACGTAAAACGCCTTTCGATTCTCTTAAAAAAGTATTGGATTTCTTCAACGCAAAACTGAATATCCTGAATGTAGACAGTGAACATTACATTGAGCTGTCCGAATCATATAAGATCGAAAGAGGAGAAATGGAATCTAAACTTAAGCAGTATAATCCTGAATTCTTTTTTTTAAGGTCATTTGATTTTTTAGAAGGGATCATCAGTTTTGCGGAAACCAAAGAAACGGATGTTATCATTACGGTTCCTAAAAAGGAGGGCTTTATCAATCAACTTTTTAAAATCTATACCAGGAAACTTGCTCTCGAAAGTAATAAACCTGTTGTAGCGATTTCTATGTAGGCCTGTTTTGTAAACCGGAAGCTTTCATTAATCGTTATATTTTGTTAGTTTAAATGGCGACGTGGTAATCTTATTGTTGACTTCCAAATGCTTTTGCTTTTTCTTTTGTCTTGGTACAAAAGACTCCCGAAACATCGGAATGTTCCAAAAAAATCAAAGAAAACCAGCCAGAGGCGGGCACGCCCGATCGCTCCACGCGTTTTTCTATGCTTGCGCGCGGCAAAAGCCAGTAGATAATTATTTACAGGGATACAACTGAAATCTCTCGCGGTTTACGTAATGGAAACCTGCATTAATCGTTTTCGTTTTATTGATTTTAATGGCGATGTGGTTATCTCATCCATAAGATCTGTCATCTCCTTTTTTAAAGAGATTAATGAAATAAATTTGCATTTACAATAAACACCACACCATGTTGGAAAAAACAGTGATAGTGACCGGGGCCAACGGCAACCTGGGACAAGCAGTAGTAAAAAAATTTAGTGATAAGAGTTACCATGTTATTGGAACAGTTAGACACAAACAGCAATCAAACCAAACCAATGAAAAAAATGCAGAAGAAGCAGAACTGGATTTATTACAGGAAGAAGATTGCCGGAAATTTGTAGAGGAGGTTATTGCAAAAAACAACCAAATTGATGTTGCGGTATTAACAGCCGGAGGTTTTACCATGGACGATATTGCCAACACTACAACCAGCGACATTTACAAACAATACCAACTGAATTTTGAAACCGCTTATAATATAGCCCGCCCTGTTTTTATTGAAATGATGAAGCAAAACAGCGGGCGCATTTTTGTAATAGGTTCCCGTGCAGGTTTAGATTCTAAAAATGGAAAAGGAGTAGTAGCCTACTCTTTATCCAAGTCGCTTATATTTCGTTTGGCTGAATTAATGAACGCGGAAGCAAAAGGTAAAAATGTAGTGGTAAGTGTAATCGTTCCTGGTACGATTGATACGCCGCCCAACAGGAAATCTATGCCGGATGCAGATTTCAGCGCCTGGGTATTGCCTTCTGAAATTGCTGAGGTGATTTATTTTTATTCGGGCGATGAAGCGGGTAGTTTAAGAGAGCCTGTGATAAAGGTGTATAACAGATCTTAATGGTTTAGCTTTTTCTTTCTCCTGGTTTTTGTCATTGTAGTAAATTTCATTGATCGTTATTATTTTTTGGATTTAATGCCGATGTCGCAATTTTATTGTTGACTTCAAAATGCTTTTGCCACTTTTTGGCTTAACCTTTTATGAAGGTAACCGGGCCATAAAAAAAGTGGTTCATAAAATACGAACCACTTTTTTTAGATATTTAGTTTTAAGAAAACTTCTCGGTGCAGAAGATTCACTTTCTATGATCCTTAAGGATTGCTTGTACCGTCTGCCGGGGCTTTGCCGATCAAATCCATAAACTGGTTAAGTTTGGGCGTAATGATGATCTCTGTGCGCCTGTTCATAGTTCTGCCCTCAGGAGTAGCATTGCTGGCAACAGGGTTGTATTCGCCACGGCCACCGGCTGTAAGGCGTTTAGGATCTACACCAAAAGTATTTTGCAGCGATTGTACCACAGAGGATGCTCTCAGCGCACTCAAATCCCAGTTATTGCGAATGTTGGGTTTTGAAATAGGTACACTATCTGTATTACCTTCTATCAGCACATCGTAATCTTTATAATCTTTAATAATTTTTGCAATTTTTGATAACGTCGTTCCTGCCTTATCCGAAATTTCGTAGCTGCCTGATTTGTAGAGCATATTATCTGAAAGAGAAATATACACAACACCTTTCAGCACTTTTACATCCACGTCCTGCAGTTCATCGGGGCTAAGCGACCTGGTAAGGTTATTGGTAAGTACCATGTTCAAAGAATCGCTTTTGCTTTTGGAAGCAATCAGTTCCTGTATGTATTTATTGGATGCATTGATCTCATCAACCAGTTTGGAAACATTTACATTACCCTGGCTGGCAGAGGTGAGGCACTTGTTTAATGCAGATTCCAGCGATTTTACATGCTCGCGTTCCGAATTGATTTGATCGCGCAACCCTGAGATCAGAACAGTAGCCTTATCTAAATTGTTTTTACATTCTTCACCTTCCCTGGTGAGTTCGCTGTTCCTGGCCATTACTTTGTTATAATTGGAGTAAAGGGCGTTAAACTTTTTTGTACTGGTACAACTGGTAAAAAACACCATTGCTAATGCAGCAATAAGTAGAGTAACATTAATTTTCACGTTTATAAATTTTTGATTTAATGAATAAAGATGGTTCAATAAAAATTTTTGCCAAGGTATTGATTTTTAGATTAAATAGTAATACACAGGTAAGCAGCAAAATAATAATGATAGGTTAAATTTTATTGAAAGGGCAATCTTCCTTGTTTTTGTGATTGCGGAAGCCGTAGAAAATCATTGTCGTTTGGTTGAAGTTAAATGGCGAAGCGGCAATCTCATCAATTGAATTTTAAATGTCTATCCTTTTTTTAATAATTTTTCCACCCACCTATTGGTGGCTTTGGTAAGTATTTCTGTTGTATTGATTTTGCCTGCTTTGAACGAATGATCGGCGCCTTCTATTTTTACCAGTTTGGCTTTGCTTAGAGAAGAAATAACCGACTGGATAAGATCCCATGTAGCCAGTGCATCTTTGGTGCCCTGCAAAAACAGCATGGGTACTTTTATGTTTTTTAAATGGTCTGCTCTGTCTGTTGAAGGCTTTCCGGGCGCATGCAACGGAAATCCGTAGAAGATAATTCCTTTTACTGCAGCGTCAGGATGCGTGGATAAATATTGTGAGCTCATTCTTCCTCCAAAAGATTTACCTGCTGCAAATACAGGTAGAGTTGGTGATAATTGGTGTACTTTTTCAATAGCAGCTTCAATAGTGTTTTGCGCAACAGCGGGAACATCCGGGCGGCCTTTTTTATTTTCTTTAAAAGGAAAGTTGAAGCGCAGGGTGGCGATGCCGTTTTCAGCAAGTGAGTTGGCGAGTTTAACCATAAACGGATGATCCATTCCGGCACCGGCGCCATGGGCTAACACTAAAATACATTTAGCATCCCCTGGATCTGTGTAAATTGCTGAAACTTTTCCAGCGGTTGGCGATACCTGTATTTTAAAAGAACGTTTTTTCATTGAAGAAAGCTTGATGTAAATTTAAAACTAAGGTAAAATTTTAAGTGGTAAGCCCTTATGTAATCATTATCGCCTAAGTTAAATGTTGGAGCAAAAATCTCTTTAATTGAGTTTTAATTGCTGATAAAAATATTGCACGGCACGTTAACCTTCTTTTTTCCTCAAAAATTAAAAAGGGAACCGTTTTCATTTCTGAAAAACTTTGTTCCCTTTTCACCTGGAGTTATTATTGAAAGATACTATTTGCAAAAGTAGGGGTCTGTATTATTGCCGGCCTTCATTCCCTTCGAGTAACAAAAATCAAAAGAGTGTGCCTGGATGGTAACAATTTCCATTTTCACACAAATGCCTTTATCACTGTCGGGCGCTGATACTGTATTTGCAGAGTTAGGTTCCAGATTTTTTAGCGTTACAGTTTCTGATTTATAGGTTTTACCGTTTGCGGTAAGGTAATCTACTTTCACCTGCACATTGTCAAGTAACTTGTCTGTGCGGTTGTGGACAGTTAAGGTTAAATTTTTTATGCCTTCTACCTCCGGGTGCATGTTGGCGTCGGTAGAGACGCTTATATAATTGGGCCAGTTGTTACGGTAATCCATATAAACAAGAGATGAATCCGGCGGCATCAAATCTATATTGATCGTGTTTTGTGCTTGTGCCGGGTTGCCAAAAATGAGGCCTCCGATGATACCGATAATGATGAAAACTGCGGCCAGGATCAATGGAGCCAAGATCCATTTTTTAGAGACTGAGGCTTTATGATCTATAGTTATTTTGCTGTTGGTAATTGAGTGATTCATGACATTTTATTTTAAAATTTTCCTTCAACACATACTGTCAACTTAACCCTTAAATTTCCGTCATTTGGCGCTGTAATACAATGATGTCAGTAAGCACAAAGCCTGACTTTCGTCATTAATTCACCCTTTTCACCGTTCAGGGAAAAACAAATGTTATTCACTGTCGGGCCAACTACAGTTGAAATGCAGGTTCTTTTAAAAAAAATTAGAGGAATGTGTAACTAAAGTCTTCTTCTGATCGTATCATACTAAATAGAATAAGTCGGGTGGTTTGTGTGTGAGGAAACAGTAAACGAACTTTTTATTCATATTTCTGTTTTGAAAACGCAAGTTGTTACAGAATGGAAGGGCCGGAAAAAAGCAAATATTACATCAATATATAAGGGAATGCCATGATTAGAAACCTGCTGCGTATTGCGGCCCGAAATTTTAAAAAAGATACCTGGTACAGCTTGCTCAATATTTTAGGCCTTACTATTGGCATTACTTTCAGCCTCTTTCTTATATTTTACATTCGGGATGAACTCAACTTCGACCGTTACAATAAAAAGGCCGATCGCATTTTCAGGATTGTTTCTTACATACAGGAGCGCGATAAAAATACCGATTGGACGCTTACCCAGGCGCCACTTGCTGCTACCTTAAAAAAAGATTATCCCGAGGTGGAGGAATCCGCAAGGTTTATGAGCAAGGAAAGAACCTTGTTTAAAAATGGCGACAACAATTTTTATCAAACCAGTGTGTATTATGCCGATAGCAGCATTTTTAAAATATTTACTTATCCCTTTCTTCAGGGCGATCCTGCAACCGCACTTACAGAGCCCAACAGCATCGTTCTTACCAAATCGGAAGCTGATAAATATTTTGGAGAAAACAAGCCTGCCGTGGGTAAAACGCTTCGCTCGGTTTATGATGTTTATAAGGTAACAGGTGTGATCAAAGACATTCCACGGAATTCACACTTACGTTTTGATATGTTGATCTCATGGACGTCATTGCCCAAAAATTTTAATGGAGGCAATGACAACTGGGGCAATTTCAACAACTTTACCTATGTGTTGCTAAAGCCCGGAACCAGTGCAGCGGCTTTTAATAAAAAACTGGTGCCGATGTACGAGAAGTACATGGCGCCACTGTTTGCCCAGTTTAATGTGAAAATGCATTATGGTGTTCAGCCCATTACTGAAATTCATTTGCATTCCAAACTGCAAAACGAGCCGGAAGAAGTAGGCAGCATGTCGTACATCTGGATATTTTCGGCCGTGGCTTTTTTTATGATACTGATTGCCAGTATTAATTATATGAACCTTACCACCGCAAGGTCGGCAAGAAGAGCAAAAGAGATTGGGATACGCAAAGTGCTGGGCTCAAACAGGAAACGGCTGGTGTTTCAGTTTTTAAGCGAATCGGTACTTACTGCATTGGGAGCCGTGGTATTAAGTTTTCTGCTGGTGTTACTGTTGCTGCCCGCTTTTAATTCTTTATCAGGAAAATACTTTTCATGGCGTACTTTATTTCAGCCATTCAATCTTGTTTTGTTGCTGGCAATTGGCCTGGTTACTGGCCTGGTGGGCGGAAGTTACCCTGCATTTTATTTGTCCTCTTTTAAACCGGTAAAAGTATTAAAAGGTGGATTGTCAAAAGCTTCCGGTAACATCAACCTTCGCCGTACATTGGTAGTAATACAATTTGCTATTTCGATGATTATGCTCATCTGTACATGGGTGGTTTATTCTCAACTTTCTTATGTGCGAAATAAAGATGTGGGCTTCAATAAAAACGAGGTAATGACGGTGACTGTTAACACAGGAGAAGACGAACGTAGCAAGATCAATGCGATGGACAATGATTTCCGCAGTTTACCTGGCGTGAAGACGGTTGGAACAGGAAATAGTTATCCCGGCAGTACCAACCTGAACCTGAACCTTTTCAGGGTTCAAACAGATAGTGGCTATGTGGATAAAGCGGTAAATTGTTATGCCATAGATGAAAACTTTTTGCCGGTATTAAACATTCCCATTGTAAAGGGACGCAATTTTGAAAACCTTTCAGATACATTGCATAGTATTGTGGTGAACCAGGCCATGGTAAAGCATTTTGGCTGGAAAGAACCAATAGGTATGCGCGTTAAATTTCCCGGGGATACCTCGGGGCAATACCTTGAAGTGGTGGGTGTGGTAAAAGATTTTAACCAGAAATCACTGTACAATCCTATCGAACCGTTGCTTTTGTTTTATGGGCCTAACGGCAATATGATCCAGCTTAAGATGAACACTTCCAATCTAAAAAGTACCATTGCACAGGTAGGTAATTCCTGGAAAAAATACTTTCCGGATTTACCCTTTGAATATAAATTTCTTGACCAGGATTTTAATTCGCAATATGCTGCCGACCAAAGGCGTGGAAAGATATTCGCAGCTTTTTCTATACTTACCATACTTATCACGTGCCTTGGCCTGCTGGGACTTACAGCCTTTACTACCCAACAAAAGCAAAAGGAGATAAGCATACGCAGGGTAATGGGTGCCAGCATTTCGCAGATTGTGAGCCTCATCACCGTTAATTATTTGTGGCTGGCGTTGATTGCCGCTGCTATCGCTTTCCCGATCGCCTATTATTTTATGAGCAACTGGCTGAGTGTATTCCCTTACAATAATGGGTTATCCGCTATACCGTTTATGGTGTCTGCGCTGGTGATCGTACTTGCCGCAGTGTTAACGGTGATGTTTCATTCTACTAAGGCGGCATTGGCAAATCCTGCCAATAGTTTAAGGACGGAATAGAAGAAGGTTGTGTCAAAAAAGAATTTTCTTTTGGTACAAATCTTGCCTCTCCTGGTATAAAATTTCTACCTCTATGAAACGCATTTTTTTGTGGCTGAGCATAATTGGTTTATCATTGTTTTTTAGTTTGAATTCCTTCACTCCGCCAAATAATTCCAACCTGGTTCATGATGTTCTAACCCAAACGAACGAGTTCAGAAAATCAAATAGATTGAATGCATTAAAAATGCGAAATGATCTAAATGCCCTGGCAAGAAAACACAGCGAAGACATGGCAAAAGGAAGAGTGGGTTTTGGTCATGCAGGTTTTGGGAAGCGTTTTGCGAAAGCGGAAAAAGAGATCAGCAACTTTCACGGTTTTGCTGAGAATGTGGCCTATGGTTCTGTATCGGGTAAGCAGGTAGTGATTATGTGGGAAAAATCTCCGGGGCATCGGCGCAATCTTCTCGGCCCTTATAAATATGCCGGCATTGGTGTCGCTAAAAACAAGCAGGGGCAACTCTTTTATACTGAAGTTTTTGCAGATTGAAACAGCTAATTTAAAATTCTCGCTTTTTGTTCGTTTACTATATTTGAAGCTATAAAAAAGGCCTGCATATTTTGCAGGCCTTTTCAGGTACATTAATGAATGTTCTATAATTAAAGTTTATTTCATTTAATCGAGTCTTATCCCATTTTTGGGTAAGCCACATATCCTCCGCCTCTGGTACGCCCGTGGATAATGCGACTGTCTGTGTTATCAGTTGTATAAAGTGTTTCAGGCCAGGCTACGTAACCACTGCGTGGATTTTCAGGCGATTGATTGTTCGCTTTTCCTTCTCTATTTTCATTTGAATCAGTTGTTTCTGCATTACCTGATTTTGCAGGCATTTTTAATTTACGTGCCAATATTGCGGTGCCAAAACCTAAAATACCGATTAAGGTAAATGACCAGCGAAGGCTTACTGCCTGGGCAATAAATCCGATTACCGGCGGGCCAATCAAAAAGCCAAGGAAACCAATGGTAGAAACGGATGCTAAAGCAGTACCTGGCGACATAGTTTTAGATTTACCAGCCAAACCATATACGATGGGAACTACTGAAGAAACTCCAAAACCAACAAGTAAGAATCCTATGGTGGCGGTGGCCAAATAAGGAAAAAATACTGATAGCAATAAGCCTGATGTGATCATGGAACCACTGATCTGTAACATACGTTTAAAGCCAAGCCTTGTTACCAGCCAATCTCCAGCAAATCTTCCGGTAGCCATCATAGCCGTGAAAGCTACATAACCTAAAGTGATCATCGAAGCAGGTGCTTCTACAATCTTCTTGAAATACACACCACTCCAGTCGGCCATAGCGCCTTCGCACAATAAAGTAAAAAAGGCTATCAAACCCAGAAGCAGGATCTTTTTATCAGGTTTTACAAAGAGCTTTTGAGGCTCCCGGTTGCCGGCATCATGTGGCAATGAATTTTTGAAAAAAAGGATTACCAGCATCACTGCCAGCGCGGCAACGATCGAAAAATGGATAAGTGGAGGTATACCCTGCGAAACAAAGAAGGTTCCGATAAGTGCTCCACTAAAACCAGCAAGGCTCCATAAGCCATGAAAGGATGCCATTACTGATCTTCCATATAAACTTTCTACACCTACAGCCTGGGTATTCATGGCGATATTGATAAGGTTTCCCAATACTCCAAATGCAAACAAAGAGATCGTTAATTGCATTACAGAAGTGGAAGAAGCCAGTAGCAACAGAATGGCAGGATAAAATACCGCACCGGCAATCATCATTGGCCGGCTGCCATACTTTGAAACCAGCCAACCGGATAACGGAAGGCTTAGCATTAAACCGGCAGGAAGTGCAAAAAGTACACCGCCAAGTCCTCCATCGCTTAAATGTAATTTAGATTGTATGGCAGGTATTCGGCTTGCCCAGGTAGAAAAGGTAAGGCCGGCAATAAAGAAGAATACACTGGTCGCAATCCTGTATCGTCGAAGCAGGTTATCCTTTTTGTGATAGGTATCGTTTAATTGATTGGTTTTATTGAGGTTCGCCCAAAAAGCACCTCTTTTAACCAAATTTATATTTTCTAAGTTCATAATTTTAATTTTTGTTTTATTGTCACTTATAGCTTTTGCTATTTAAGAAGTGAATTGTGCAAAATTAGAACCAATGTATGCCGGATGATAATAAAATTAGCCCTGTTTAACGGATGGTAATCGTGTGAACGAATTGTGAAAATCCTTGCTGGTATTGAGTTTTATTGAAAAATAACGATGATGCCCAAAAATGGTTTCTGCCTGGTACTTTCGGTTTGAAATAAGAGGAAACAGCCATACTGTCGTGAAATTGTTAAGAAATTGTAAAGCAAAAACAAGAATTCCTGTTTTTTGTTAGTTTACTGCCATTATAAGCCTTTAAAATCACCTTGTAACTATATTGGTTTGCAAAAAATGATTAAGCTTACCATGAAACGTTTAATTTTACATTCCCAACAATTAAACGTCGGTTAATAAGTAAAGCATGAAAGAGGAATTTTTAAAAAACATATTATTAAAGCAGCAGCAAAAAGAGCAGGTTCCTTCCAATAAAGTGATTGCCAACTGGGCTTCCAGGCTCATTTGTATTTTATATCCTGAAATGTCGAAATGCAATTATCCTACACGTGATACAATTGAGGCGGAATTAGAAAAACTGCAGCAGGAACTCAAACACCTTCTGGATGCAACAAAAGCTTGCAGCAATTGTGATCATCATAAAGTTGCAAAAAATTTTTTTAGCCAGTTGCCTGAACTGTATCGCATTTTAAATACTGATATTGAAGCAATTCACCAGGGCGACCCTGCGGCAAAAAATGAATTTGAAGTGATACGCGCTTACCCGGGTTTTTACGCACTTTGCTTTTACCGTATAGCTCATGCATTGCATCAACTGGATGTGCCGTTGTTACCACGTATTCTTACTGAATACGCACATAGCAAAACAGGAATTGACATTCATCCTGCAGCTAAGATAGGTGAGTATTTTATGATAGACCACGGCACAGGCGTAGTTATTGGCGAAACTTCCGTAATTGGGAACCATGTAAAAATGTACCAGGGAGTTACTTTGGGAGGGTTAAGTATTGATAAAAGTATGGCCAGGCAAAAGCGCCATCCCAATATCGAAGACAATGTGGTAATCTATTCTGGAGCAACTATTCTCGGTGGCGATACATTGGTAGGTGAAGGATCGGTGATTGGTGGAAATGTGTGGCTCACTCAATCGGTTCCGCCGGGCTCACTGGTTTTCCAGGTACCACAGATAACCATCGTAGAAAATAAATTTGTAAATAATAACGTGTAAGAAATGCCGACCATTTTAGATACAGTGGGAAATACACCGATAGTAGAACTTCAAAGACTCAATACCAATCCAAATGTAAAAATATACGCCAAGCTCGAAGGGAACAATCCCGGGGGAAGTGTAAAAGACAGGCCGGCACTCAACATGATAAAAAGTGCACTAGAGCGGGGTGAAATTGACAGCAATACAAAACTGATAGAAGCAACCAGTGGGAATACCGGCATTGCCCTGGCGCTGATGGCTAAAATTTATAACCTGCAGATAGAATTGATAATGCCCGAAAACTCAACGCGCGAAAGGGTATTAACCATGGAAGCGTATGGAGCAAAAGTTACTTTAATGGAAAGTATGGAAGCAAGTCGTGATTATGCAGACGAAAAAGGCGCCAGTGGTGAATATTTTTTGTTGAACCAGTTTGCCAATCCTGATAATCCGTTGGCTCATTACAAAACTACAGGTCCTGAAATATGGAGAGATACTGATCACCAAATCACTCATTTTGTAAGTTCGATGGGAACAACGGGTACGATAATGGGCTGCTCCATGTATTTAAAAGAACAAAATCCCCATATTCAGATTGTAGGCTGTCAGCCTTCGGAGGGCTCATCAATTCCCGGCATCCGCCGCTGGCCAAAAGAATATGTTCCTAAAATTTTTGATCCAAAAAGGGTAGATCGTGTGATGGATGTTTCGCAGGAAGAAGCAGAAGAAACCTGCCGGCAACTGGCCAAACAGGAAGGCATTTTTGCAGGCGCCAGCAGCGGGGGCGCAGCAGCAGCTTCGTTGCGATTGAGCAAAGAATTAAAAGAAGGAATAATTGTATTTATTGTTTGCGATCGTGGCGACAGGTATTTAAGCAGCAATTTATTTGGATAAAACCATTCCTTAATTAAATTGATAAAGAGCAGGAGTTTACCTGTTTTTTTCATTTTATAACCTAAAAGTTCCGTTTATCATTTATCCTCAAAACGTTGGCGGTAAAAAAATTAATTTGAAGATCAAAATCGTTTGAAAAACTTCGTTTACTGTCTTTATTTATTTTCAGATCATTTTTAAATACCGTTTTATGGAAAGATGTACCACTTCGAAAACTTCGGTTAAGCATGAATTATTAATTCAGTTGACCAAAGCGGAAAATTTGATTGATGAAGACGTATCACGTAAAGTTGATGTTAGTACGCTTGCAAAAGAAGCAGCGTTGTCGAAGTTTCATTTTTACCGATGCTTTAAAAATGCTTTTGGATTATCGCCTTATCAATACCTGCTGAAAAAAAGACTTGAAAGGTCGATGGAACTTTTATCAGAAGGAAATTGCCTGGTAACTGACGTAGCTTACGAGGTGGGTTTTAATGATATTTATTCTTTCAGTAAATCATTTAAAAAGTATTTTAATGCTTGTCCTTCCAGGGTTTCAATTACGGCTGCCTTGGTTTTTAATTGGATTTGCGAATCCTGATCAATCAGATTTTTTAAGAAATTGAATCAGTAGCGGATTGACTACTTCATTAATTCTTCAATCACATTACCTGCATTTCCATTGGGCATCTGAATATGAAGTAACGCAGCCAAAGTGGGCGAAATATCCGACATTTTAATCGTCCGGTTGGTTGTACCGTGTTTAATTCCCCATCCCATAAACACCAATGGAATGTGCGTATCATAAGGGTTCCAACTGCCATGGGTGGTACCTGTGCCCTCTGCATGGCCGGCAAACCAGCCAGGATCGGCAATAATCATTACAGGTCCGCAACGTTTTGAATAATATCCGTTTATCATATCGGTTTTTAAGGGCTCTGGAATTGCCGCTTCGCCCATGTGATCCAAATCAACTGCAAATTCAATACCCGGTTGCACCTGCAGGAATGACACGGCAGTTTTTTTCACTGCCTCATAATCCAGTTTATGATCATTGATCTTTTTCTGATCAAATCCAAAATGATTGTTAATAAAAGTGAATGCTAAATTTTCAACGCCAAATTTTTTCTTCAAAAATTCATTCAGTGACGAAACCATTTTTCCCGATTCCAGATAATCTGCCGGAATTTGATGATGCTGCATAAAACCTATTGCATGGGCAACACCGTGGTCGGCGGTGAGAAACAAGAGATAATTTCCTTTTCCGACTTTTTTATCAAGGAAACTGAAAAAAGCCGCGAGGTCTTTATCCAATCTTAAATAAGTATCCTCCACTTCAATAGAATTCGGGCCATATTTATGACCTACATAATCTGTGGAGGCGCAATTAATGGTGAGAAAATCGGTAGCTTGTCCATGGCCAAGATCGTAACCATTTACTGCTGCTTTGGCAAAATCCAGTGTAAGCGTATTTCCGAACGGTGTACTCCGCAGGGTTTCATGATCTTTTTTATAAATGGTTTTTATATCGTGCGGAAATACCGGGGCGGTTTCACCACTGAATTTCCCTTCCCAGCTTACATTATCGTCTGTGCTTTGGGTATAGTTTTTTAGAGGATATAGTGTATTCCATCCGTTAGCCGCCAGTTTTTCCGGCTCATCCATGGAATTAAATTTTTTCACCCAATCAGGTAATGCATCCATGTAGTAACTGCTGGTGATAAACCGCGCAGTAGCATCATCAAACCAGAAAGCGCCGTTAGCCGTATGGCCTGCAGGCAATATGGAAGCCCTGTCTTTCAATGAAACGCCTACAACGCGGGATTTAAAATTGGTGGCAAGGCGAAGTTCATCTGTAATGGTAGTTACCAACAGATTGTGTGGTGACATTTCTCCCACTTTACCTGCAGCGCCAACCGTGCTGACTGTAGAATCTTCAGTGCAATACCAGCTTTTGCCCGTAACCTGGTCAATCCAATCGTTGCCTACAATTCCGTCAATAGCAGGAACAGATCCTGAAAAAATAACTGAATGGCCTACGGCAGTATAAGAAGGTAAATAATTGATTAAAGTATTTTCGCAGGAAAACCCCTCGTTTAAAAGCCTTTTAAATCCGCCCTCTCCATAACGATCGTAATAACGGTAGAGGTAATCCCAACGCATTTGATCTACCACGATCCCTACCACCAGCTTTGGCCCTGGTACTTTTTTTGACTGGGCAAAAGCAAAATTAGATCCGATTATAAAACCTGCCAGAATAAAAAATCGTTTCATCTGAATTTTTTTCGGACGAAGGTAATTACTCATGAGGGGGAATTAAAATGAAATAAATGTTACCAAGGACTAAAAAAGTCTTTCTTAGAAAGTGAATATGATGTTCATCATTGACTGGGTAAATCTTTGTACTTACCCATTATTTTTAAAGTGCTATATTGTACTTTTGCGCACATTAACAACCATAAATCAAATTACATGAATGACCTTTTTGAAAAGATGAAGAAAGATGCTGGTCCAATCGGTGCCCACCTGAAAAGGGCGCACGGATATTTTGCTTTTCCCAAACTAGAAGGTGAATTAGGAAACAGGATGATTTTTCGTGGAAAAGAAAAAATAGTTTGGAGTTTAAATAATTATCTGGGAATGGTGAATCATCCGTTAGCAAGGAAAATTGATGCTGTAGCTGCTGAAAGATGGGGAATGGGTAATCCGATGGGATCAAGGATGATGAGTGGAAATACATTTTTGCATGAAGAATTGGAAAAGGTATTGTCTGACTTTGTAAGCCGTGAAGATGCAATGTTGCTGAACTTTGGATACCAGGGTGTGATGAGTTGTATAGATGCATTGGTAAATCGTCATGATATAATTGTTTATGACGGCGAAGCACACGCCTGCCTTGTAGATGGTGTAAGGCTACATATAGGTTACAGTTATAAGTTTAAACATAACGATATTGAAGATTGTGAAAAACAATTGCAACGTGCAACCGTAATGGCACAAAAAACGGGGGGTGGTATTCTTTTGATCACAGAAGGTGTTTTTGGAATGAGTGGCACTCAGGGAAAAGTAAAAGAAATTGTTGCTTTAAAACAAAAATATAATTTCAGGATATTGATAGACGATGCACATGGATTTGGTTCTATGGGGCCAACGGGTGCTGGTGCAGATGAAGCACAAGGTTGTCAGGATAAGGTAGATCTTTACTTCAGCACTTTTGTAAAAAGTATGGGAAGCATAGGCGCATTTATTGCCGGCCCTAAAGAGGTGATTGAGTTTTTGAGATACAACGTTCGCTCTCAAATTTATGCAAAGAGTCTTCCTTTGGTAGTGGTGGATGGCATGCTTACAAGAATGCAAATGTTGAAAACCATGCCTGAGTTGCGTGAAAAATTATGGCACATTGTAAACCGTTTGCAGACAGGGTTAAAAGAAAAAGGATTTGATATTGGCGCCACTAACAGTCCTGTAACGCCGGTGTACATGAAAGGCGGCTTGCCTGAAGCTACGAATATGGTAATGGATATTCGCGAGAACTATAATATTTTCTGCTCAGTGGTGGTTTACCCGGTAATTCCTAAAGGCGAAATTATCTTCAGGATCATTCCTACGGCTGCGCATACTGATGAGGATGTTGATATTACTTTAAAAGCTTTTGAAGAGACCAAAAAGAAATTAGATGCAGGTGAATATAAAGCTGAAGATATTCCCGACATGTCAGATTCAGGGTATTACCAAAAAACAGTAGCTTAAATAAAACCGGGCTTTGTAAAAAAGCCCGGACAATTAAAACCTTAACCATTTAATCTTAAATCTAAAATCAGAGGATTCTAATAATAAGTCGGAAAAAGGATTAAAATAGTTGCTTCGCAAAAGCAATTTTAGGTGATCAACAGTTTTTACAATTAAAGGTGGCAAAATAGCTACCTTTTTTATTCTACTCAATCCGAATTTGATGGCTTATGATTTACAATTACTTTTATTAATTGTGCTTGTGTACTAAATAAAAATTTAAAAAATATGTTCTTTTACTGTCAAAGAAAATATTTGTAATTTTATACAACTATGACACAAGCATTAGCACGTCCGCCAAAAACAATACTGGAAGTTTGGGAAAGCCTCCCTGAAGGAACGTTGTGCCAACTTATCAACAACCAACTAATTATGAGTCCTGCTCCGCCAAATATTCATCAGGTAATTCTGAATGAAATTAATGTTGAAATTTCTCTTTACTTAAGAAAAAATAAATTAGGCGAGGTAAGGATAGCACCCTATGATGTACATTTTTCAGAACAAAACATTTTACAACCCGATCTTCTTTTTATCGAAAATAAAAACCTTGATAAAGTACAAAAAGATGGTTTGTATGTCGCTCCCGATTTGATAATTGAAATACTTTCTCCGTCCACTGCTAAATTGGATTACAAAGAGAAGAAATCAGTTTATGAGAAATTTGGAGTAACAGAATATTTTATCGTTGATCCGGAATCGAAATATGTTAATTCTTTTTTTCTTAGAAAAGGAAAATATGAAGAACAGAAATCCATTATCGGTAAGATCAACTCTAAGATTTTAGGAACAAATATTTCTTTTTAATCTATCAAATCCGGCCTTCTCTCTTTGGTTCTTTCAACAGATTTTTCATGCCTCCATTCTTCAATTTTTTTATGATCTCCACTCATTAAAATTTCAGGCACTTTCCACTCTCTGAATTTTTCAGGTCTCGTATATACAGGCGGTGCTAGTAAGTTATCCTGGAAAGAATCAGTAAGTGCAGAAGTTTCATTATTTAATACACCGGGGATCAACCTGCCGATAGCATCTGCCAAAACCGCAGCGCCTAGTTCTCCTCCGCTTAAAACATAATTGCCAATAGAAATTTCTTTGGTAATAAAATGATCACGCACTCTTTGGTCAATGCCTTTATAATGCCCGCAGATAAGGAGTAAATTGTTTTTTAGAGATAGACTGTTGGCCATCTTTTGATCAAACATTTCTCCATCCGGAGTAAGAAAAATAATTTCATCGTACGAAGTTTTATCCTTCAAAGATTCAATAGCATTCACCAACGGTTCGATCATCATTACCAAACCCGCACCACCACCAAACTGGTAATCATCTACCTGGTCATGTTTATAATGGGTATAATCTCTTAAATTGATGAGGTTTACTTCCAGCAATCCTTTTTCTTTGGCTCTCTTCAAAATTGAATGAGCAAAAAAACTTTCCATTAATTGTGGAACAACAGATATAATGTCGATTTTCATTTAAGAAGTTAATTGGTTAATTCGTTTATTAGTTAATTGGTTCATTTAGTTAATTACTTTATTTAGTTTGTTAGTTTATTGGTTAATTGGTTTTGAAGTTTTTCAATTCACTATTCACCATTCACCAAATAAATCATCCAACTTTCTTTTCTCCTTTTTCGTAGGCCTGCCTTGTTTGCTTTTTCTTTTTCCGGTATTAAAAACAAAAGCGCTGGTTTGTGTTTTATCAAGAGTTTCTTTTGGCGAAAGGTCCAGATAATATTTGATGGCTTCCTCATATTTTACGCGGTTGTGTAAAAAGGAAGTCACTTCAATTTTCCATTTTTTTTGTTCAGTCTTTATTTCATAAAGATCACCTAAAGCCACCGTTTTAGCAGGTTTTACATTTGTTCCGTTGCACTTCACTTTTCCTGTATTACACGCTTCGGATGCGAGGCTTCTTGTTTTAAAGATCCTGGTGGCCCATAAATATTTATCAATTCTCAGTTTTTCTTTTTCTGCCATACACAAATTTATTCCATTTATATAAAAGGCAAGGTAAGCTAAACGCGTTTCTGTATTTTTACCCATAAATAGCAAAATATATGAAGCATAAACCGGTAAGATTCTTATTAATTATCCTCTTTTCAATCTCAACATTTACTTCCTTTTCACAGTTCAGGCCTAAACAAATTTATTGGACAGATGATGGAAATTCAATGCTGGAAATAAAAGATGGAAATATTGTAAAAGCAGATATAAAAACACGGGAGGAAACGATTTTGGTACACAAAGATCAGTTGATTCCGGCGGGAGCACAAACACCTCTCAAATTTAATATTTACAGTTTTTCTCCTGATTATAAAATGCTGCTGATATTTACGAACACAGCTAAAGTGTGGAGATATCATACCCGCGGCGATTACTGGGTTTTGAATTTAACTACTAATAAATTAACTCAACTGGGTAAAACACTTCCATCCCAATCATTAATGTTTGCAAAAATTTCTCCTGATGGAAAGAAGGCCGGTTATGTTAGTGGTCATAATTTGTATGTGGAAGATCTGTTAACGCATAAAATAAAGCCACTAACGGTAGATGGTACACGCAAATTTGTGAACGGCACTTTTGATTGGGTGTACGAAGAAGAATTTGGTTGTCGTGATGGTTTTCGCTGGAGTCCTGACAGCAAAAAAATTGCTTTCTGGCAGGTGGACGGAAGAAAAACCCGCGATTATTATATGTTGAATACAACCGATTCGGTTTACTCAATTGTTATTCCGGTAGAATATCCAAAAGTTGGCCAGCCACCGTCTCCCGTTCGTATCGGTGTTGTTACGGTGGATAATGATAATATAAAATGGATGAAAGTTCCCGGGGATCCTCAGGAACATTATATTCCAAGGATGGAATGGGCCGATAATTCTTTTCAAGTCGTTTTGCAACAATTAAACCGCAAACAAAATGAAAGCAAATTGTTTTATTGCGATGTGAATACCGGCGCTGCCAAAAACTTTTATACTGAAACAGATAAAGCGTTTATCGACATAAAATCGAGATGGAATGATGATGATCCTACAGGTTGGGATTGGCTTGATAAAGGAAAAGACTTTTTGTGGGTTTCTGAAAAGGATGGCTGGCGTCATATTTACCTGGTTAGCCGTGCCGGCAAAGAAACACTGGTTACCAAAGGCAATTATGATATTGATAATATTAAATGCATTGACGATAAAAATGGGTATGTCTATTTTATGGCTTCGCCCAATAATGCAACTCAACTTTATCTATTCCGTACAAAGCTGGATGGAACGGGAAAACTGGAACCGCTTTCTCCTTCTGGTGAAGTGGGCACTCATGATTACAATATTTCACCGGAGGCAAAATATGCATTTCATACTTTTTCCAATTATAAAACCTATCCTGCCGGGGAGTGGATCTCTCTGCCTGACGGGCAACCTTTAAACCCGGAAAAGAGCATTACTAATAACATGAAAGTAAATGAAAATAGTAACGTGCATTATTTTAAAGTAATTACTGAGGATAATATTACCCTGGATGGATGGATGGTTTATCCTGATAATTTTGATTCTACCAAAAAATACCCTGTCGTATTTTATGTATACGGAGAGCCTGCAGCTTCTACCGTTGGCGATCAGTTTGGAGCGCAACATAATTTTTTATACCAGGGAGATATGAGCAAGGACGGATATTTCCAGGTATCAGTTGATAACCGCGGCACTCCATCTTTAAGAGGTGCGGAATGGAGAAAATCTATTTATGGTGAAATCGGAAGATTGAACATTCACGACCAGGCAATGGCTGCAAAAAAGATATTAGAAAAGCCTTATTTTGATAAAGACCGTGTGGCAGTTTGGGGCTGGAGCGGCGGAGGTTCATCTACCTTAAACCTAATGTTCCAATATCCTGAAATATACAAAACGGGCATTTCAATTTCCGCAGTTACCAACATGTTGTTTTATGACAATATTTATGAGGAAAGATATATGGGGTTGATTCCTGAAAATAAAGAGAATTATATTTTGGGCTCGCCCATACATTATGCAAAAAATCTCCAGGGTCATTTATTATTCATCCATGGTACCGGCGACGATAATGTGCAGTACGATAATGCAGAAGCATTGTTGAATGAGTTGATAAAATACAATAAAACCTTTCAGTTTATGCCTTTTCCCAATCGCACTCATGCTATTTCAGAAGGAGAGGGAACGAGAAAATTTTTATCAACGTTATATACTGATTATTTGAGGAAAAATTGTCCTCCGGGAGCGAGGTAAGAATTTTTGAATTATTGAAATGTCCACTTTGATTTTTTCGGGTGGGCATTTTTATTTTATCAGAATTGAAAATTGGAAACAGGGGAATTTGTTCATTTACTGCAACCAGTCTTTAAAAATTTGAAAAGCTAAACTAAAATAGCATTTTTTTGCATTGTATTTTTTGGGCAAAGTATTATCTTCGCCGCCCAAAATGTCGGGGTAGCTCAGCTGGTTAGAGCATCGGATTCATAACCCGAAGGTCGGCGGTTCAAGTCCGCTCCCCGATACTTTTAATTTCCTTTCGCCACTCCTATCTCGGTGAATTATACAGTTTACATATTATTCTCACCCACTCGCCAAAAAAATTATATTAGATTCACTCCGAATTTATTAGGGAGATTGTAATGTATAAATCAAAAGCCCTTAAAAGAAAAAATCTTAAAGATGAAGGATAAAGAATGAATTTGGTAGAAAATAAGAGATCAATTTGAAAGTAATGGTTATATTATTCGACTAGGTGATAGAAGAGAAAGCAGTTAAGGTATTTTGACTATCCAGATGGGATCCAAATCAGCCTGAGGCGGTAGGCAGTTCCAGTCCGCTCCCCGATACTTTTCCAATCACTGATTTTCAATTCTTCCAGGATAGACTTCTAACGCTTTCTCCAGGCAATCCATTGCTTTATGGATCGCTTCCACATTCAATACGTAGGCAATCCTCACTTCCGATTTGCCCAATCCTTCTGTTCCGTAGAAACCGGTGCCGGGGGCCAACATTACCGTAGCACCGTTGTACTCAAAAGAATTGAGCAGCCATTGGCAAAAGATATCCGCATCATCAATAGATAATGACGCCATTACATAAAACGCACCACCAGGGTTGGGGCAAAAAACACCAGGTATATTGTTTAGTCTTTTTACGATGGTATCTCTTCTTAACCTGTATTCGGCTTTTATTCCTTCAAAATAATCTGAAGGAAGGTCAACAGCTGCTTCACCCAGTATCTGGCCAAAACCCGGCGGACTTAATCTTGCCTGGGCAAATTTCAGGGCGGTTTGCAGTACTTCCTGGTTATGTGTTACCAATGTACCGATCCTTGCCCCACAGGCGCTATACCGTTTACTGATCGTATCCATTAAGATTACATTGTCTTCTGCTCCTTCCAACTGCATGGCACTGAAATGTTCGCCTTCATAACAAAATTCACGGTAGGCTTCATCCGAAAACAGGTAAAGATTATGCTTTTTAATGATCGCTTTCAGAACTTCCAATTCTTCCCTGCTGTATAAATACCCTGTTGGATTGTTTGGGTTGCATATGAGGATGGCCTTGGTTTTATCGGTAATTAGTTGTTCAAATTCTTCAATAGAAGGCAATGCAAAACCCGTTTCAATATTTGAAGTAATTGGTTTTATATGGATGCCTGCTGAAACAGCAAATCCATTATAATTTGCATAAAACGGTTCAGGGATAATAACCTCATCTCCTGCATCAAGGCAACTCATAAAGCCGAACAAAATGGCTTCACTTCCTCCGGTGGTTACCATGATCTCATTATGATCTACATTGATATTTACACTCTGGTAATATTCTACTAATTTTTTTCTATAGCTTTCATTACCTGCACTATGACTGTATTCCAGAATTTTAAAATCAGAATTGCGGACAGCAGCTAGTATCTCAGGTGGTGTTTCAATATCCGGTTGGCCGATATTTAAATGATATATTGTAATTCCTTTCTTCTTTGCAGCTTCTGCAAAGGGTACCAGCTTTCGGATAGGAGAGGCAGGCATGATTTTACCGCGGTTACTTATTGATAGCATGGCGCAAAGATAGTTGAGTAGCTATTAATTATTTAACTGAAATATAAGGACATTTTATTTTAATTCTGTGAAAGAATGAAAATTATTTGGCAGCAAAAGAGCCTAAGATTATCTTTGCCGTCCCTTAGCAAAAACTGGCGCGTTGGTCAAGGGGTTAAGACGCCTCCCTTTCACGGAGGAATCACGGGTTCGAATCCCGTACGTGCTACACAATCGATGCTTCTCATTTGCGTGAGAAGCATTTTTTTATTGCTAAAATCGAACTTTTATTGAGAATCAGGATATTACAGATAAGTGATTGTCTTAAAACTTCGGGCAAGGAATTCCCTTAAAACCTGCAGGTTTTTTTATATAGATAAGTGAGAGTTCCATTCCACCGCGGCTTTGTGAACCGGCTTTTAAGCTGGAAACATTAATATCGTAGGTCGCACCGATTCGTAATCCCGCAAATTCCAGTCCTACATAAGGAATGATAGCATCGTTTAAGCGGTACCACAATCCGCCATACACATTGGATGGTTCTTGCGATTTGCTGTCAATTACCGCCGCCAACGCACCACCGAAAACTGTCTCGGAAGATTTATTCTGGTATTGATAAATGCCGCTGGTATGTAAAGTCAGTATATCAGAGACCGGAAAATACCCACCTGCACTAACAGTTGTTCTGGTTGCTATATTCCAGGTTGCACCCTGAAAACTTTGGCTTGGCCTGTTGATATGATACATTGAAGCGCCAACATAAAAATTATTCGATTCATCAGTTGACATAGAATATAATAAACCGGCATTTACATCAAGGTAGTTTATGTTGAGGTTATTATTGACAAAAGTTTCCTGTGTAACTCCGGTAAAACCAAAAGGCGTTAATTGGTCTTCAAATACCAGTTTACTTCTGTCCAGTCTTTTTTGTCCGTAGGTACCCTGGAAACCAATTCCCAATTGTTTAAACCCATCTTCATCCAGTGATTTCTGATAGGAGGTGGAAATGCCCAGATAGTTGTTCGTCAAAACTCCGCTACCTGCCCTGTCGGTGAGTGCTAATATGCCAATTCCCCAACGGTCATAATCAGGAAGTTTATCTTTTAAAATATCAAAATCAACACTCAAGGTAGAAGTGGTATATGCATTATTAAATGCCGGCCATTGATTCCGGTAGTTTCCGGCCACACGCAGAGTACCATCAAACTTTCCGGTGAACGCAGGATTTAATGTGAGCGGCGATGCAAAAAATTGCGAGAAGTGTGGATCTTGTGCAGCAACAAAAATAGACAGGCTCAAAAACAGGTATAAAAAAACAAAGGTCTTTTTCATTTTTTAAAAGAGTTCAGATACTTAAAGATAAGTTAACGTTTTGAGTTAATATCAGATAATTTTAATCTTTATTTAAAAGGAGATTAATTTTTATTATTACACTTGAACTTTTACACCAAAGGCAAGATCTCCGGCATCTCCAAGCCCCGGAACTATATATCCCTTAGCCGTTAATTCATCATCAATATCGCCACACCATATCGTCGCTTTGGGTTCAGCGCGTTGAACATATTCGAGACCAACTGTGCAGGCAAGTGCGCAAGCAATATGAATTTCAGAAGGATTACCGGCTTCTCTTATAAACTGCATGGCTTTTACCAAAGAGGCGCCGGTCGCCAGCATCGGATCAGAAATAATAACCACGCGGTTTTCCATTTCAGGACAGCTAATATAATCGAGGCTTATTTCAAAACTTCCATCTGAATGATGTTTGCGGTAAGCGCTTATGAAAGCATTATCAGCTTTATCGAAATAGTTCAATAGACCGGTGTGCATCGGTAAACCGGCACGAAGAATGGTAGCGAGAACCGGCTGTGTTTTAAGCACTTTGCAAATTGATGTGCCTAAAGGAGTGGTTACTTCTTTTTCAACCCATGGTAACGTTTTGCTGATCTCATACGCGCAAACTTCACCAATTCTTTCAAGATTCTTTCTAAAACGCATTCTGTCGTTCTGTACTTCCACGTCTCTCAGTTCGTTTATCCAGTTGGTAACTAAAGAATGATTGTCGCTAAGATTTTTTACCATTTTTGCTGTTTTAAAGTAGCTTAAAGATAAGCGGAAAATTTAAAGTTATAAATTTGAACCAATCTAAAAATTAAAAAGATAATAATTCTTTTATGATCTATAATGTGATAGGATTAATGAGCGGCAGTTCTCTTGATGGACTTGATATTTCGTTTGTGGAATTTTCTGAAACAGCAGGAAAATGGGATTATAAAATTAATTGCGCTTCGTGTATAGAATATGATAATAAGTGGACCGAAAGATTACAAAATGCAATCCATCTCCCTGCTTTTGATTATCAGCTATTACATACGGATTACGGAAGATTTGTTGGAGAAAAAGTGAATGATTTTATTGAACAATTCAGGCTGCATCATAAAGTGAATTTAATTGCCTCTCACGGGCATACTACTTTTCATATCCCGGAAAAGAAAATGACGCATCAATTGGGTGATGGTGCAGCCATTGCCGCGGTAACGCAACTCCCGGTAGTAAGTGATTTGCGTTCGATGGATGTAGCTTTTGGCGGCCAAGGTGCGCCGATAGTACCCATGGGAGAGAGGTTACTATTTCCTGATTATCATTATTTTTTAAATATCGGTGGCATCGCCAATGTTTCCATAGATAGTAAAGCAACCAATAATTCAAATTCTTATTCTGATCAAAATGAAATAATTGCTTTTGATATTTGCGCTGCCAACCGTGTTTTAAATATGCTTGCTTCAGAAAAAAATCTTGCTTATGATGAAGATGGGAATATGGCTGCCTGGGGGAATGTAAATGAAGATCTTTTGCAAAAATTAAATACTCTTGAATATTATTCGCTTCCTCATCCAAAATCTTTGGCGAACAGTTTTGGAACAGATATCATTTATCCTTTGATAAAAGAATTTAATCTTTCAACCGAAGACACTCTTTGCACTTTTGTTGAACACATTGCCGTGCAAATAAAAAATGCGCTTATTTCTTCGTTTACTAATACCCAATTGCAGAAATTGATGGTAACCGGAGGCGGCGCTTTCAATAAGTATTTGATCTCAAGAATTGAAGCGCATTTGCAGGAAATAAATTTTGAAGTTTTTATTCCTGAAGATGAAGTGGTAATTTATAAAGAAGCTTTAATTATGGCTTTGCTGGGTACGCTTCGCTGGCGCGAACAGTATACCGTTTTAGCATCGGTTACAGGAGCGTTAAGAAATAGTATTGGCGGCGCTTTGTGGCTGGGAACAGAGGCTTGATTTAACTTTTAAAAAATAATATTTAAGAATTCGTGTCCGGATATTTTAACTATTTTCAGTTTTTAAATAAATCCTTTATGAGAATAACCCTTGCTTTCCTACTCCTTTTTTCGATGCTTCTGGCTGCGTGTAATTCTGATACTACCTTAAAGGAAAAAGCAAGTTATAACGCGACGAAAACAGCGCTTCTCCATAAAGAAGAAAATGATCCCGCTGCTTTTATAACTGTTTCAGGAAACAGTAAAAAAAATATTGTGGGCCAAACAGTGGTCAAGGGAACGTTAGTGAATAAAGCTTCTGTTGCTACTTTTAAAGATGTAGATATCAAATTGTCATTTTATTCAAAGACCCAAGCTTTACTGGAAACGGATAAAGAAACAATTTTTGAAATTTTAAATCCAGGTGAATCACAGGATTTTAAAACCAAATATTTTGCACCCAAAGGAACAGACAGTGTAGGACTGCGGGTGCTTGGCGCAAAAGTTATTCAGCCTTAATTTTTCAACAGTAAACAAACAAATAGCCATGATTGTTATTTTGATCCCAACGTAACAATCATGGCTATTTGAAAATATTCGTCGGCTTTTAGTCTCCTTTATAATAATTCGCACCCCAAAGTTGATAGCGTTTATACATATCCGGTAGCTCGTGCTTAAATTCATCAAGATTTCTGCTGTCTTTCGGCGACCAAAGCACTTCGCTCAATGCGCTCATCCTGGGGAAGATCATGTATTCTACTTTTTGCGGGTTCGACATGTATTCTGTCCACACATTTGCCTGGGCTCCTAAAACGTAATGAGCTAAAGAATCGTTCAGCTCTTTAGGAACCGGGTGGTAATTATAAACCGTATCAAGTGGTAAATAGCCACCGATTGTTACACTGTCAGAGTTTTTCGTCTGTGCATGATCGAAGTAAACGTATTTGCCCGGAGTCATAATTACATTATGATGCTGTTCGGCAGCATCAATACCGCCCTGCTCGCCGCGCCAGCTCATCACGGTTGCATTAGGAGCAAGCCCTCCTTCCAAAATTTCGTCCCAGCCAATAATTCTTCTTCCCTTATTATTTACATATTTTTCTATTCGCTGAATAAAATAGCTCTGCAAACCATTCTCATCTTTCAGATTTTTTTCTTTGATCAACTTCTGGCAAAAAGCAGATTTTTTCCAATAGGTTTTCGGGCATTCATCTCCACCGATGTGTATGTACTTCGAAGGGAACAATTGCATCACTTCGTCCAGCACATTTTCGATGAATTTAAAAGTGTATTCAGAAGGACAGAAGACATCCGGAAAGACACCCCATGTTTGTTGCACTTGTTTTCCAACCCTGCTTCCTGCCCAGGGAGTCGTGTTTTTTATCTCAGTAGATTGATTAGGGAAACAACTTAATTGAGGATAGGCTGCAATTGCAGCAGAAGCGTGTCCCGGCATTTCTATTTCTGGAATGATCGTAATGAAACGATCCTTTGCATACTTTACAATCTCTTTAATTTGGTCCTGTGTATAAAATCCGCCATAGTGAATGCTGTCATTTCCTGTACCCGGATAATGCCCGATGATGGTTCCGTTGCGGTAAGCACCAACAGATGTTAGACGAGGATATCTTTTTATTTGAATTCTCCAACCCTGGTCTTCTGTTAAGTGCCAATGGAAAGTATTGTATTTAAGGTAAGCCATGTAGTCGATATATTTTTTGACAAAATCAACGTCAAAAAAATGACGGCCCACATCCAGGTGCATCCCGCGGTAGGCAAATCGCGGATAATCTTTTATGGAAAGTTCCGGAATTAAAAAACCATTGGAAAGTGATTCTTTTGTTTCTGGTAAAAGCTGAAGCAGCGTTTGCATTCCATAAAACAGGCCTTCGTTTGATGCACTGCTGATCATTATTTTATTCGACTTAACGTCAAGGTTATATTCATCTTTTTTTCCGGAAGTAAGCAGATAAAAAACAATAGAAGTTTCTTTTGAAGTTGCGCTTGCTGTGCCTTTTACCGGCAGCGTAAAGCCGTATAATTTTTTAAGATAAACATTCAGCATAGTTGCTTCATGCATGTCGCTTTTTGAAGCAATAATAATGGTGGAAGTACTGAAATTAAAATTACCCGTATGCATTTCCATCGAAACGGGCTGTGGCACAATTACCACTTTTGTCTGGCAAAAGGTGGTTACAGAAATAAAGGAAAGGAAAACGAAGAAAAGTTTTTTCATAGCAAATAATTGAGTGTTTAAGAGTTTTATCAGGAGCATTAAAAATACGTTTTTACTCCAATACAGGCAGGGTAATTTTTGATAGATGATCTTTATCATGATAAATGCGTATATCGGACTTCTGAAAATCACTTTCGTTGGCCTGATATATATTGGTAAATTTTTGTGGGTTACGATCAACCAACGGAAACCAACTACTTTGAATTTGTATCATAATCCGATGTCCTTTCAGAAAAGTATGAGCCACATCAGGAAGTTCCCATTTTACTTCGGTAATTTTTCCGGGAACAAAAGGTTCGGGTTTTTCAAAACTGTTTCTGAATTTTCCGCGCATGATTTCAGTACGAACCAGCATTTGATAACCACCCATCGGGTAAGGATTTACCGGGTCCTTTTCCGCATAAATATCAACATCATTATAGCCTGCATATTCCGGGTAAACATCAATAACCTTTACTAAAAAATCGGCATCTGTTGTAGATATACTTGTTTCAAGGTCTGCAATGATATCGCCTGTTATAGTAACATCGCTAGTCAAAGTATCGGTTTGAAATACGAGCACATCTGGCCGGCGTGCAGCAAAACGCTGGTCATCCGTCATGTAAGTTCTCGTCCTGTTAAAATGCACAAATTCTTCGTAAGGAACAGGTTTGGCAGGATCACTGGTGTACTCACTAAAACTCTTTACTGCGGTTGGTTTCGACCATTTTAATTTACCTCCCTCCTGCAGGTAAATTGCTTTATCTTCTTCGTTTACGGGGGGCCATTTTGAAAAAGTTTTCCATTGATTGGCTCCGGTAATAAAAACATTGGCTTCACCAATCTGATCGATATTGCCTTCTCCCTTTAGAAAATAATTGAAGAAAGGAATCTCAAAATGCTTCTGGTAATAAGTACTTGTGTTAGAACCAAATTGTATATTTCCGTGATGCGTTCCATCATTATTGGCCCATTCTTCGTGATACCAGGGCCCTTCCACAATTTTATTAAAGGCTTTTCCGGGGTTGTTTTTTTCAGCAGCTTTGTAAGAGTTCCATGCACCCCAGCAATCTTCTGCGTCAAATAATCCTCCTACCCAAAGCATTGCGGGACGCAAATTTTTTGTAGCCCTTCTTGCATCTCTTGCCTGCCACCATGCATCATAGTTAGGGTGATTCATTAAATCGTTCCAGAATTTGATGCTATCGCCCATGTATTTTGAAAGGTTTTTCAGAGTACCGGTTTCAAGATAAAATTGATAGTTATCATGATCCGGATAACCCACAGGAGCAGGCGCTTCTGAAATTGGTTTGGGATGAGGAACGCCAAATCCAAAGCCGAGAGCAGAATAAAAATCAAACGCATCCATTTGAAAAAATGCGCCTTTATGATGAAAATCATCACCGATAAACCAGTTGGTAACCGGCGCTTGCGGGCTTACTGCTTTCAGCGCGGGATGGTTGCTTGCCGCTGCCATTGTTGAATAGAAGCCGGGGTAAGAAATTCCAAATACCCCCACCTTTCCATTGTTATCCGGAATATTTTTTATCAACCAATCAATGGCATCATACGTATCACTTGCTTCATCAATTTCTTTTCCTGTTTTGTTTGCAATAAATGGTCTCACATTTACAAAATTTCCTTCACTCATCCATCTTCCCCGTACGTCTTGTATTACCATTATGTAATCTTCTTTAAAATATGCTTTTTGATAACTGTTCCAAAAAGGGCGAAAGTGGTTTGTTCCGTAAGGCGCGCAGGAATAAGGCGTGCGTGTAATGAGAATCGGGTGTTTTTCCGTTTTATCTTTTGGAATATAAATAGAGGTAAATAATTTTATTCCATCACGCATAGGAATGTATTTTTCTATTTTGGTGTAATTATTTACAATCCATGTACTGTCAGCATTTTGGGCGTAGGTGGCAATAGAAAATAATATCAAAAGCAGGAGGGTGAAATATTTTTTCATTAAAATATATTTAAGATTAAATGTACATGATAAATAGATTATTTGATGGATTACTGCCAAACAGAAAATAGTTTTATTGGTTTGTTTACTATATAAGAAGGTTTTTAAAGGAATGCAAATAAGTAAAAGGACAGATAAAAAATAAGAACCTGTTTTTTCTTCGGTTACTTTAAATTCTTTTCGATTGACTCTCTCTATATTTATATAAAAAAGATTAATGTGCAAATTTTATTAGTTATCAATTGATAAAATATGTTTAATTTTCTACATCATTTACCAAAAACCTAATATTATGAACACAGACGTATTACAACACATTAATTGGCTTTCCTTACTGGTAGCCGGTTTGGCTTATTTTTTTCTTGGCGTTATTTGGTACTCTTTTCTATTTGGAAAAAAGTGGCAATCTTATAACAGCGCCGCTATGAATGCTCCTGATGCAAAAAAAGGAGCTTTCGGAATTATGTTTTTCTCTCTCATCCTGATGCTGGTTTGTTCTTTTGGATTGGCTTTGATTATTACCCGTTTTAATTTATCGGGCTGGTTGTCGGGAGTAAAAATTGGGCTTATCACCGGACTTTGTTTTGCGGCAACAGCCATTCACATTTCATATATTTATGAAAAGAGGCCATTAGGGTTGCATCTTATTAACGGGCTTTACAATATTCTCGGAAATATTATTGCAGCTGTTATCATTGCCAGTTGGGGATAAGCCAGTAAAATTATTTGCAGTTATTTATCTCCTGTTTCTTTTATGCGAAAAGGGAATAAGCAATTTTTTACTCAGTAACTTTCGTGATCTTCAAAACATTGGTGGGCAGATGTAATGAAACCGGTGTGCTTCCGGTGTTCACCGCCACATCTCCTGCTTTTAAGAAACCACGTTCTCTTAAAATATTCAGTTGATCATAGAAAATATCATCAAGACTTTCTTCTTCATCATAAAAAATAGCACGAACTCCCCAACTTAAACTCAGCTGGTTGATAAGACTTGGAACTTTACTAAAAATATAAAGAAGAGATTTAGGGCGATAACTGCTTAGCATAAAACCTGTATAACCACTTTGTGTCATTCCGATCAGTGCGTCGGCTGATACGTCCTGCGCGAGTTTGCAGGCGCTATAACAAATAGCATCACTTAAAAAAGAAGGTGAATGTGGTTGAGGGGCAAGAATATCATCCCGGTTATAATCATAAGCTGTTTTTTCTATTTCGAGAATTATTTTGCTCATGGTTTGGATTACAAGCGTAGGATTGTTGCCGGTAGCAGTTTCGCCGCTGAGCATTAAAGCATCGGCACCTTCCAAAACAGCGTTGGCTACATCGGTTATTTCGCTTCTGTTTGGTTTTACCCTGTCTATCATACTTTCCATCATTTGTGTAGCAACAATTACCGGCTTGGCACGATGCATACATTTCCTGATAATTTCTTTTTGTATGAGGGGAACTTTTTCAACAGGAAGTTCTACACCCAGGTCTCCACGCGCAATCATTATCCCGTCACTCTCAATAATGATATCCCGTATATTGGTAACGGCTTCGGGTTTCTCGATCTTGGCAATTACTTTAGAAGTGCTGTTTCTTTTCTTTAAAATATCTTTTAGTTCAGTAATATCTTTTACCTGGCGTACAAATGAAAGCGCGATCCAATCAACATTTTGATCAATGATAAAATCAAGGTCTTTCAAATCTTTATCAGTAAGCGCGGGTAAAGAGATTTTGGTATCTGGAAGATTAAGCCCTTTTTTTGAAGATAGTATTCCTCCAATAACTACTGTTACTTCTACATTGTTATTGGGCAGAATGTTGGTTACTACTACTTCGAGTTTACCATCATCGATCATGATCAGGTTTCCCGGAATCACATCTTTATGCAAATCGGGATAGCTAACGTAGATCTCTTTTTTAGTGCCAATACATTTTTTATTAGTAAAGGTTAATTTATCGCCGGGATTAATTTCGAGTGCATTATTTTCTATTTCGCCAACTCTTAACTTAGGTCCTTGAAGATCGGCAAGAATTGCAATATTAAAAGGAAGTGTATCATTGATTTTCCTGATAATTTCAATAATCCTGGCTTTATCTTCATGCGTACCATGAGAAAAATTGAGGCGAAAAACGTTTACACCTGCTTTTACCAGTTGTACCATGGCGTCATAATTATCGCAGGCTGGTCCAACCGTTGCCACAATCTTTGTACGTTTTATTGAATGATCAAATCCGGCTTTTTTATCCATTTGCTGATGAAGATATTTACTGATATTTTTTGACATTGGTTTTTTTAAATTTAAGATATGAACTACCAGGATTTTTACAATTTAACTGGATAGAATTTTTACAATTTTCATCCAGTCTTCACTTATTTTTTGTTTCTTTTTTACAGCCTGGTCAAGAGGGATATAGTGCATTTTATTGTTTAAAATACCTACAAAAACATTAAATCTTTCTTCTCTAAGGCATTCGACGGCAGCGTATCCCATTCGACTTGCAATTAACCTGTCGAAACAGGTAGGTGAGCCTCCGCGTTGTATATGACCAAGAATTGTTACTCTAACTTCCTGTTCTGGAAGTCTTTCCGTAATTACTTTTCCCAATTCAACCGCACCAAAAGATTCTCCTTCAGCCACAACGATAATATTTACCAGTTTTTTGCGGCCATGCTTTTCCATTAATGCCGTTATAACACCTTCTACATCTGTTTTCTGTTCAGGAATAAGAATGTTTTCAGCGCCGGTAGCAATTCCGCTATGCAAAGCAATGTATCCGGAATCACGGCCCATTACTTCAATAATGAAAAGCCTGTCGTGTGCATCAGCAGTATCTCTGACCTTGTCGATTGCTTCAACAGCGGTATTTACAGCGGTATCAAAACCGATGGTAAAATCAGTTCCTGCAATATCCTTATCAATGGTACCTGGGAGGCCAATGCATGGAATATCAAACTCGTGACTGAAAATTTGAGCACCCCGGAATGATCCGTCACCGCCAATTATAACCAGGCCATTGATACCATGTTTTTTCAGACTTTCATATCCTTTTTTTCTTCCTTCAGCAGTAAAAAATTCTTTACACCGTGCTGTTTTTAAAATGGTGCCGCCCCGTTGGATAATATTGGCGACACTTTTACTTTCCATTTTAAAAATATCGTTGTCAATCATTCCCATATAACCTCGCATTATACCATATACTTCTAATTTATGATAAATGCCGGTGCGAACCACAGCCCTGATGGCTGCATTCATGCCGGGTGCATCGCCACCTGATGTGAGCACTCCGATTTTTGTTACTTTACTTTCCAAGATTTTAAAAATTACCTTTTAAATTAGTTTTTCCTTTTAAAAATGCGCCAAAAATACACATTTAGAATTATTAATTTAAAAGATCATTTTCTCTATATAAAATTATAGATTTTATATTAAAAATTTTCTAAAATAAAACAGCTTTAGCTAGTAATTTTTTCTGAAGCTAAAGCTGCAAAAGATTTTAATTGATAAATTTTCAAAAGAATTCTCACATCATGTCCACGGGATTTATAAGTTCATTAGGGCGGTTACTTTTTTATCTTTTTAGAATTGAAAACATTTGATTTGAAGGGCGAGACAAGTACCCTCCCAGAAACTGAATTCATACACTCCTCATACACTATCCATACACCATCCATACCTTAGCCATACACTAGCCATATATTGCCTTATACTAAAAAAACTGTAGGAGCTTTACTGTTTTTTACAATCTTACTGAATAGACTTTACATTTTTTTTGAATAATACTAAAGAAGCGTATTACAAGTTTATTTTTTATTTAGAACTTTGCGCTACCGGCTCTTCCACTTGCTTCTTTAATTCAAGTTCACAGGAGATGTTTACGGTGTCGCCTACTAAAACACCACCACTTTCCAGTGCTGTATTCCAATTCAGTTCCCAATCTTTCCTGTTTAATTTTCCTGTTACGGTTATACCGGCGACTTCATTGCCCCACGGATCCTTCTGTATTCCACTAGATTCCACATCCAGTTTTATTCTTTTAGTTATCCCTTTTATGGTTAAATCGCCCCACATTTCATATTGGTTATCCTCTTTTTTTTCCACCGTGTTGGATCTGAAAGTGATTTCTTTATGATTTTTTGTGTCAAAAAAATCTACACTTCTTAAATGCTCATCGCGTTTTTCGTCATTTGTTTTTAATGAATTAGGATTCATCCAAAAATCGATTTCCGCTGTGTTTAAATCATCGCCGGTTGTATAAATACTTGAGTTGTATTCTGTAAAAACCCCTTTTACATTGATTAGCATCAGGTGTTTTACTTTAAAGGCGATTTCGCTGTGGCTGCTGTCTATCTCCCATTTTGTTTTTGTTGACATCGGTTTATCTTTTTAAAGGTTATTAATTTATTGTTCTTTTTGTGTGAGTAGCTTAATTATCACAATAGCCTTGCCAATAATGTTTATTAAATTTCAGCAGGCCAACCAATAAGATGAATTTTTGTTTTGGCTTCGTGCTTTGGCTAGGTGAAAAAATAATTTTTGTCTTTGCTTCTTATTTTTAGCGTTTGTCTCTTTATCTTTCCCGCTCTTTGTAAAAAGCCATTTAAAATTATTTTGATATTTTTAGTTGTCTAAAGTTTGCCAAATATGTCTCATCCTCTCTTTCGGAAAAAAAGTATTGCCTCAATTTTAAAAGATGCCCAATCAGGCCTTTCCGATGCCACTCATTCGGCTTCAGGCTTAAATAAAGTACTGCGGGTGAAGGATCTTACTGCTATGGGAATTGCGGCGGTGGTAGGTGCCGGTATATTTTCCACCATCGGGAATGCATCATTTGAAGGCGGACCGGGTGTTTCGATTTTATTTGTACTTACGGCAATTTGTTGCGGATTTTCGGCCTTGTGCTACGCCGAGTTTGCTTCACGGATCCCTGTAAGTGGAAGCGCTTACACTTATGCTTATGCATCTTTTGGAGAATTGGTTGCATGGATCATCGGGTGGGATTTATTGATGGAATATGCAATCGGAAATATTGCTGTAGCCATTTCATGGAGCCAGTATTTTGTAAATCTTTTGGAAGGATTACATATTCATGTTCCGTCTTTTTTAACCACAGACTATTTGAGCGCCTCAAGGGCCTTCAGGGAAGCGAGTACGTCATTATTAAAAGGAGGAACTTTGGAAAGTCTTCCACAAAATATACGTGAAGGTTATGCTGCCTGGGTAAATGCGCCTCACATTGGAAATTTTAAATTGATCGCCGATATTCCGGCATTAGCCATTGTTTTCTTTATAACCTGGTTGGTTTACACCGGTATAAAAGAAACAAGGAAAGCAACTAATATGATGGTTGGCTTTAAGATCATTATCCTGATCGCAGTAATTGCTATTGGTTGTTTTTATGTGGCACCCGAAAATTGGAGTCCTTTTTTGCCAAACGGATTCGGAGGAATGATGAAAGGCGTTTCTGCGGTTTTCTTTGCTTACATTGGTTTTGATGCCATCTCAACCACGGCGGAAGAATGTGAAAATCCTCAAAGAGATCTTCCGCGGGGAATGATTTATTCTCTAATAATATGTACGATTCTTTATATTGCGATTGCGCTGGTTTTAACAGGGATGGTTTCTTATAAAGATTTACAGGTGGGCGATCCGCTGGCCTTTGTTTTTAAAAGAATCGGGCTTGACAAGATCAGCTATATCATTTCATTTAGTGCGGTAATTGCCACTGCCAGTGTATTATTGGTTTTTCAAATGGGACAGCCAAGGATATGGATGAGCATGAGCCGTGATGGTTTGTTGCCAAAGGCTTTCAGCCGAATTCATCCTAAATATAAAACGCCTTCATTTGCAACAATTGTAACCGGTCTTTTTGTAGCAATACCGGCTTTATTTTTAAACCTCACTGAAGTAACAGATTTAACAAGTATCGGTACTTTGTTTGCCTTTGTACTTGTTTGTGGTGGGGTACTTTTACTACCTAAAAGAGAGGAGGGAGAAGCCGCACCCAAATTTAAAATCCCCTATATTAGCTCCCAATTTATTGTGCCGGTTCTGTTTATTGTTGGCGTTATTATCTTTTGGAAAAATTTTATTGGCCTTTTTGATTTTTCTGCCGGATGGGAGCTTTTCAGGGATAAGTTACCTTTCTTTTTGTTTATAATTCTTTCAATTGGCTTAACAGTTGCTTCCTTCATAAAAAAACTTTCACTTATCCCGGTCCTTGGGCTTGCCAGTTGTTTTTATTTAATGACCGAATTAGGCTACACTAACTGGTTGCGCTTTTTAATCTGGCTTATTATCGGGTTGGTTATTTATTTCCTTTATAGCCGAAAACACAGTAAATTATCTGAGCAGGATATTATAAAATAATAATCAGGTTTTAAAGTTGGTCTACTGTAAATCCTTATCTTTCAAAGCAGTTTTTAATCTTACAAATGCTTCTATTGCAGCGTACTTTGTTAGCCCCAGGCTTGCATACAAATTGGCAGTATTCGCATTTCTCTCTTCTGCTCTTTGCCAAAATTCGCGCTCGTCACTTCCCTGGAAAGGGACGGAGTCTTTTTGTGACTGGTGAATGAAAATGCCGTAACGTTTTTTTCTTACCTGTTCAGGACTCATAGGAACAGCCATTTCTATTTCGCTGATTTCCCATTCTTCCCATGCACCCTTATAAAGCCATACATAACAATCCTTCAACCATTCTCCACCTTCTTCATTTTTAATTACATCAAGGGCAGCAAGAATGATATCAAGACAAACTTTATGAGTTCCATGCGGATCAGCAAGATCGCCTGCGCAAAAGATTTGTTGTGGTTTTATTTTTCGCATAAGGTCAACCGTTATATCTACATCTTCTTGACCCATTGGCTTTTTTTCAATGGTTCCGGTTTCATAAAAAGGCAGGTTCATAAAATGGATTTGATCATCTGTAAGGCCAACATATTTGCAGGTTGCACGCGCTTCACATCTGCGTATCAATCCTTTTATTTCTCTTATTTCCGGGCTATCTTGTTCCGTTGATTTTTTATCTTTCAGAAACATCGATGAATTGTCAAGAATTTTTCTGCTGATCGTATCATCAATATGAAATATTTTTTCAAAGCCGACAGCAAAATCCAGAAACCTGGTTACAAACTCATCGGTAACAGCAATGTTTCCACTTGTTTGATAGGCAACATTTACATCATGGCCCTGGTCATGCAGACGCATAAAAGTTCCTCCCATACTAATAATATCATCATCAGGATGCGGTGAAAAAATAAGGACTCTTTTAGGATAGGGTTCGCTTCTTTCCGGATGATTGGGCATTACTGCGTTGGGCTTACCACCGGGCCAGCCGGTAATAGAATCGCGAAGCATATAATATACTTCAAGATTGATATCATAAGCATTTCCTTTCTCAACCAATAAATCGCTTAGGCCTGATTCATTATAGTCATGATCGGTGAGGCTTAATACAGGCTTATTTAATTGCATTGCCATGTTAATAACGGCTTTCTTGATCATTTTTGGGCTCCATTCGCATTCGCCGGTAAGCCATGGGGATTTAAATCTTGTCAGGTCTGAGGCTGCAAATTCATCCAGAACAAATGAGCAATTATCATGGTGTTGTAACAAAGAAGCAGGTATTTCTTCTGTTGGCTTCCCTTCCACAGCTTTCTGAATCACAGGGGCTTTTGTTTTCCCCCAGGCCATCAGGATAATTTGCCGCGATTTCATTATCGTACTTATTCCCATTGTAATAGCCATTCTGGGTACTTCTGATATATTTCCGAATTCCTGTGAATTGGCCATTCTTGTAGAATTATCTAATGAGATTAAACGTGTTTTAGAATACATCGGCGAACCAGGCTCATTAAAACCAATGTGTCCGTTTACTCCTATCCCCAGAATTTGAAGATCAATACCTCCTGCTTCTTCAATCTTTCTTTCATAATCGGCACAGTGTTCTTTGATTTTATCTTTTGGGATCATCCCGTTTGGAAGGAAATAATTTTGCGGATCAATATCTGTTTGTTCGAATAAATATTTGCGCATAAAATAGTGATAGCTGTTTAGCGCATCTGCTTCCATCGGATAATATTGGTCGAGGTTAAAAGTGATCACATTCTTAAAACTCAATCCTTCTTCATTGTGCATCCTTACAAGTTCAGCATATAACGATTTTGGCGTAGAACCAGTTGCGAGGCCTATTACGGCTTTTTTACCCTGGGCATTCTTCTCTTTTATTAAAACAGAAATAAGTTCTGCTACATAACGAGAACCTTCTTTGGGAGTTTTAAATATTTCAACAGGTATTTTTTCAAGAGAATCTGAAAGATTGATGTTAAGCGACATAATTAAATTTGATTTCGATTGATTTTTTTAATCTTAAGCTATTTTTAAATTGACGAATTCCTATAAATTACTACTGTAAATGTTAAGCTGTAAAAATAATTGTTTTATAAGCACCATTCTATATTGGTGGAATAAAATTATTGAAGTTTTGAATAATAAATTTTAGCTGAACGATTTTGAAAATTTACTATCTGCATTTTTCATTTCAAATTATGTGTTCCATTTATAATTTTTTTTGTCAATTAAAAAAGTGTTTTATATATTAATCTGTTCATTCTCAAAAAGTTATTTTAATGTGGAATATCTGGGGAATTTTTTGGACAAAAATTCACGTTTTGGCATAAAAATTGAATAAATGCAATATCAATTACATTTTGATTATTGAAAAACTCAATCGTCAATTAAGATGCCATTTTTTTTAACTCTGTTAAAACCCAAAATCCGAGAAAATGAAAGTAATACTGCTTGTATAATAATCCTTAGAAAATATCGTTATTGAAAAGATTTAAGTTGATCCGCTAACCGTCTTAAATCCCACTCAAACTATGAATTGAGTGTAAGAAAAGCTTTTAATCCTAATATCCTAATAGCACACCTATGCTACAGAGAAAACCTATGAAATTACTTTTCCTATTTATCTTTATTTTCTTTTCGTTTGCACGCCATGCCAGCGGTAAGCCGTTAAAGGTAATTGCAGGCCCGGTGGCAAATGCAGGTCCAGACCAGACAATCTACCTGACGCAATCATCAAGCGTTACACTCGACGGAAGTGCCAGTTCAGGTGGTACCTTTCAATGGACTGATGTTTCAACTGATTATAAAAGTGGCGCCACCATTAGTTCGCCGCAATCGGCGGTTACTACGGTTACAGGATTAAAGCAAGGGGTTTGGTATTTTCAACTGGCTGTTACAAGTGGTGGTGTTACAGCAACGGATGTTGTAGCGATTAAAGTTGATTATGATTTACCACCTTCGGGGGGCAATTTGATCCACACTTTCCTGATGTCTGACAATGCATCCGTCATTAATGACAGACATGATACCGTAAGTTATTTTCCTGTAAGCGATCTGAATTATGGTCAATCAGGAACAGAACCAAATCATTTTTACCTTTTCAGAGATAGGTTAAACGGCTTGCAAATTGATAACCAAAACGGAAAAATTTATAGTACTATACAGGATGGTTATGCAGGTACAGACGGGTTTCCAAGAGCTGAAATAGGACTTTCAAATTATGATTTTATTATTGATACATCTCACACTTATTTATTCGAGTGGAAAGGATATTTTCCCCAGAACTATAATTACCTGACAAGTTGGTATCAGATTTTAACTACTATGCAAATTCATTCAGGAACCCAAGTTCCAACAGTGTGGGGGATTGATCTTGATGCAAATGGCAACTTAATCAGCGGTGATGTATATGATAACGGAAGTGGATTGGTGACTGTGAATCATATCATAGGTAATTTGTCAACTTTCTATGATAATGCACACACCATACGATTAACAATGAGAGAAGGGAAAGGTTATCCTGGTCAAACAGCTTTCTTTCAATTACAAGTTGATGGGACAACGGTTTATTATAGAAATACCGGACAAGTAGGATCATCTAGTTGGGATGATTATGTAAAGTTTGGGGGTTTATATGACTGGAACAGTGCAATGGTTAATGGAAACGATCTTTGGAGAGGAAGGAAATTTCAGTTGGTAACAGAAGCGTTTAATGTTTACCAACTGGGTAATAACCAATCTCCCACTGCAAACGCAGGCTCGAACCAAACAGTAACACTTCCAATCAACAATGTAACATTATCTGGCAGTGGTACAGATCCTGACGGAACAATTTCTTCATATCAATGGAGCCAATTATCAGGTCCTTCTGGGGGAACAATTAATAACCCAAATTATGCCAGTACCACTTTTTCTGGATTGGCTCAGGGGGTTTACCAATTCCAATTAATAGTGACAGACAACCAGGGTGCAACAGCAACAAGTACCACTCAAATTACAGTTAAAACGACAAATATTCCTCCGGTTGCTAATGCAGGGTCAGATCAGACGATCAATCTTCCAACAAACAGCATTAATTTGTCTGGGAGTGGTTCAGACGTTGATGGAACCATTTCTTCATATTCATGGTCAGAAATTTCCGGAATTGCTGCAACTATAACAAACAGTTTATCTGATACGGCAATAGTAACAGGATTGACGCAGGGAAATTATCAATTCGAATTAACAGTTAAGGATGATAAAGGTGCAACAGGAAAAGACACCGTTAAGATAACAGTAAATCCAGCTGCGAACAAACCACCGACCGCCAATGCGGGAACAGATCAAACCGTAACCCTTCCTACTGACAGTACAATATTAACCGGGATTGGCAATGACAGTGACGGAACAGTCGCTTCCTATTTATG
>JAGWRO010000087.1 GCA_028876495.1 Bacteroidota bacterium | reverse complement strand
GGTGTGACCTTCGAAATTTGAATTAACTTTATTCATGACTGTTGAGGTTTTGATAATGATAATTAAAAGTTACTGTAGCAAATTTATTTGACTACTTTCTTAACTGCCTCAACAGTTACTTTTTAGGTTACATGGAGACTTGGCAATAGCAGGGGGCGACGAATAAATTCTCAGCTTTTTGTTCTCTATTGGGCGGTAGTTCCGGGCTGGACTTTTACTATTGAGCTTTTGTACTTATCTTCATCATTAGTAACTTTATTCGGCTTCGGTTCGGTCTGACGATTTTCAAATGCCCTGCCATCGCCAATGCTTTACCGTTGGTAGCCATTAGGACAGACATGCAAAACTCTTATACCTCTTTAGGACAAATTCCGAATCTTGACACAAAAGGTTGGGATATAAATCTCAATCAAGTTTTGACACCAAAGCGAGGTGTTCATCCTTACATTTTCCTTACAGACGTATTTTTTGAGAGTGACAATCAGAAATATGCTTGTCTTGTTTACACAATTGTTGAGTGGACAATGTTGTCGTATGGTGGACTAATAGCAATATTTGAAGACAAAGAAAATCCGAACCTCATTGTTAATCCTAAAAACCAATGGTTCTCTTATCAGGGTAGCGAGACACTTTACTTTGACAACGACTTTTTATTTATCCGAAAGGATGCATATAATCAAAATGAATTACTTTCAGGGACACCTTTTGTAGCTGTTGATTTAAAGAATAAAAAGTTTGGATTTATAGATTTCGATGCTTCTTCAATTTATTATTCGCCAGTTCATGTTGACGGCACTATTTACAAGTTTCATCTTGACACGCCAAGCGAAATTGTAAATTCAAGATTTAAAAATTACAATGGCGAAACTTTTGATTTAGCGAAAATTAACTTCTACGATATTTCAGACTTGGATAATGCGATAGAAATTTACAGACTTGAAAGCTGACAAGATTTAACGGCTACCAACAAGGGGTTTTGTGCAAGTGGGCGGACCGAATAAACATCAGCATTTGTGCTGCTATCATCGGCAGTCCGGGCTGACCGATTTCTATCAGCAAACGAACAAATAATCAACTTTTTTATTCTACATTCGGCAGACGGTTCGGGCAGACGGGAATTCTAATTTCCCACCTGCACAAAGCCCTGGACGTTAGTAGCAAGCTTTTTCGACCTTCAAGATGACCAAAATATTCAACAATAAATTTGAACGAATACCTCTTACTGCGGACGAGAAAAGTTATTTGAGCAGACAATTCTCTCTGAGAAAAATATTTTTAGGAGACACGATTTTATTTGTGCCATTTTTGTTGCTACTTTTTGTATGTTGTTTTTTTCCATGGTTTCCTCATCCAATATATGGATTTGGAGCACAAAACCCTTCTTCCATAAAAAACTATTTTGAAATAGTGGGACTGAATATGTTGAGTGTATTAATCTTCGTGATGTTTCTCATTTTGCTAATGACAATTATTAATTTTTTAAGAGCGAAGCTTGATTTTCTTTTAGACTTTAAAAAAGTCGGTATGTTTGAGGTGACATCTATAGCTCAAAAGAATGACATCTTATCGATTCGGTTAGGTAACGGTAAACGATTGAAACGAAAATCTTCGGAGATTCCTTTTAATAAAATGAAGGAACACGATATTGTTGAAATTTGTAAAAGTGCCACAAACAGACCCATAAGTTTTAATATAATTAGGTAACGTCGCCTGCTACTAACAAGGGTATTGCCAATAGCAGGGCTGACATGCATTTCATCAGCTTTAGTTCTTTGGTCATCTTGCGTTCGGGCAGAAGGAATTCTTATCAGCTTTTGTTGTTATCTTCATCAATAAATTATAAATCATCGGTAGCTCCGGGCTTGACGTTCATTGAATATCCTGCCATCGGCAATACCTACCGTTGCCTGCTACCTGTGTGGACATTCCTAATATTTGCATCTAATAATAGAAATGGCAAAATATATTTTAATCCTATTTACATTATTTCTTTTATCGTGCAGAACGAAAACTGATAAAGCTCGAATTGAAACT
>JAGWRO010000086.1 GCA_028876495.1 Bacteroidota bacterium | reverse complement strand
GCCATGGTTCGGTGTGTCACGAATGAATAGAATAGATAGTTCTTTTCAATGTTGTATAAAAGATGGTAGCAGGCCTACCGCATACGCTGTGCAGACGGAGTATGCAAACCACCTGGAGGTGCTGTATTCAAAAGATATGGTGCTGAACGTTTAGGAAAAGGTGTCTGTAAAGACATCAGGTAAGTGTAAAGAAGCTGAACGAAAGTAAACCGACCGAAGACATGTCGAAACGGTACCTCGTTGTTAAAAGTATCGGTCTCGAACCGTTGATACGAAGACTGTAGAAGTTATCTGTTTACCGGCTACAGAACAACCGGCATTAAGGCGGCAGGAGCTTTACACAGGCTTTTATACGGAACGTGAGAGGCTTTCCGGTTGATGTGCTAATTGGCTTTGCAGGAAGTTTTTTTAGAAGCGACTGTTCAATAAATATTCTACAGTTCATACTGCAACTCAATCTTGCCTTAGGCAGGAGAAGCAACAGGAAGCGTCGGACGAAGCCATAGTAGCGAAGAAGTTTCTGTAATGGAGATGGAGCGAAGGGCTTCGGTTATCTAAGTCGAATTATTTTTAAACAACTCTTAATTAAAAAGAGGATGATGCAAGAAGAAAAGACAAAATCATTGCCGGTAAGTAAGCGGATGGTGTATGATAGTTATTTAAAAACGGTGTCAAAGCAAGGAGGTGCAGGCATAGACCGTGAAAGCATTGAAATGTTCAATGCCAACATGAGTAAGAACCTGTACAAGATTTACAACCGGATGGCATCGGGTAGTTATTTCCCCCCACCGGTACGAACGGTATTTATTCCAAAGAAGCAAGGCGGATTAAGACCGTTGGGCATACCAACGGTAGGAGACCGCATAGCGCAGGGAGTAGTAAAAGATTATCTGGAACCGTCGGTGGATGCAATCTTTCACAACAGCTCATTTGGATACAGGCCAGGCAGAAGTGCACATGATGCACTTGTTCAATGTCAGACCAATTGTAAACAGAAGGCATGGGTGTTAGATGTTGATATAAAAGGGTTCTTTGATAATATCAGTCACAGTATTATGTTGAATTTGCTCGGGCAGCATACACAGGAAAAGTGGGTGCTGATGTATGTAGAAAGATGGTTGAAGGCAGGAGTAGAACAGGAAGATGGAAGCATCACAGCAAGGACGAAAGGCACACCGCAAGGCGGAGTGGTTAGTCCATTGCTGGCTAATATTTACCTGCATCATGCTTTCGACAAGTGGATGGATGAGACACATCAGCCATGTCCATTTGAACGCTATGCAGACGACATCGTTATCCATTGCAGCAGTAAAGAAGAAGCGGAAAAGTTGCTGGAAGCACTAAAAGTAAGAATGCAGGATTTTGAATTAACGCTGCATCCTGAAAAGACAAAGATTGTGTATTGCAAAAATTATCAGCGCCATGAAAAGCATGATAATGAGAGTTTTACTTTTCTAAGTTATAGCTTTCAGCCAAGAACAGTCAAGAGTAAATTTGACAATGCAAAACGCTTGTTGGTGTTTGGTGCAGCCATCTGCAATAATGCAAAAACGAGTATCAGAACAGCAATCAAAGAAGTATTGCGGGCACAATGGAGTACACTAACCTTAGAATGGTTTGCAGAGAAGCTAAATCCAAAAATACGAGGCTGGATCAATTACTACACAAGGTTTAACAGAGATGAAGCGCATGGCGTATTTTATTATTTGAATGAACTAATCCGTAAATGGATGAAGCACAAATATAAAATAGGCAGCAAAAAGCGATTGTATAATAAATACAGATTGTTGCAATCAGAATATCCATTGTTGTTTTATCATTGGAAGATTGGAATAAAAGCTTGATTTAGATAGCACGAGCCGTATGAAGGGAGACTTTCACGTACGGTTCCTTGAGCGGTTTGGACTGTAATGTCCTTGCCTACTCGACTGTCTCACGAGCCACAATCATAATCACAAGTTACGTCTTTGTGGGAAGCCCTCTAATATGATTATCGCTTAGTTAATCACAATGGCGACGCGGCAATCTTTCCACGCCATGGTTCGTGTCTCACGAACCAGAATTATAGAAATATCATCCCATCAATTTTCAGGTTTCCACGCCATGGTTCGTGTCTCACGAACCAGAATTATAGAAATATCAGCCCATCAATTTTCAGGTTTTATACTACCCACGCCGGATGTATGAATTTCAGGGTTTTGCGGATTACCACGATAATACACACTACCGGTGCCACTAACCGTCGCCTTCAGATGAACACTGGCAAATACATGTGCGTCACCCACACCCGAAACACTCACTGTAGTGTTTTCACTTTCCAGGTTTCCGCAGTCCGCGTGGCCAACCCCCGATATATTGCAATCAAAATCTTTTGTACGCCCACGAAGCTTTACGGTGCCTGTGCCGGATAGGCTAACCGAAATCGCAGGCGCATCCACTTCACCCTCAATATTTCCGGTGCCGCTGGTATGGAATGAAATCTTATCTGGATTCTGCAAAAGGTCGGACATCGTTATGTTGGAAGTGCCGGAAGTAGTTACGTCAGACAAGGTAGGAGCCGTAACATAAATTTTTGCATGGTCGTTGGATACAGATATCCCATCCTGGTAGTGAATTTCTAAAGTTCCGTTTTTAACAACAGTTTCCATGTAAGGTATTAAGTTTTCATCGTCTTCTACGGTTACCGCGCAGTGGCTTCCGCTGGATACGACCACGTCTGCTGAACCTGAAGCATGTATTTTGGTAAATGTTCCCGGATTGCGGGTTTCCTTTTTCACGTTCCCGTTTCCGGAGATCATTTTGCATGAACTTAAAACGGCAATAAAAAATATTGCCAGCAATGCTTTCTGCATAAATTTTTATTTGAATACAATAATAAGGAAAAAATGCCTGCGATGGTAAGCCTATATCCTTGCAGATGTCCCCAACCGACATTTGTTAATCATATAACTAATGGCTTTTTCTTAACCCTTGATACTTAAAAACTCCTTGCAGTTTTCTAAGATACTTTTCATTCAGTAAAACGGGTGAGGAGCCTTGATTAGACTCACGGACCGGGAGAAGACAGTGTGAACATTGCGCGTGGAAGATTTGTCGTAAAAGTTCATGCCTTACAAAACACAATCATTGACTTAACACTTTACGTCATTGTAAGGGGCTTCGTCATCCTTAGCCTGTCGAAGGGTTGCGCCCCAGCAATCTTTCCAAAAGAACTCATAATAAGGAGATTGCTTCTTCACCTTAAGTTATAACGTAACCGAAAGCATCAAAAAGGCTTCTTACAATGACGCTACCCTTTTAGATTGTCCGATTGTAATCATTATACCCCATCGTCTTTTGCCGCGCGATGGCACAAAAAAATCAACATAACGACTAAACAACTAAAGGGAAAAACCAGCCTTCAAGGTATTCATGTTGTCAAGGTTTATGGCTTACGAAACGAAACTACTGCCCGACAACCTAACGTGAGCTTGCCGAAGGGTTGCTCCATGTTACACTCACCCTAAGCAGATCAACAATTTCACCCACAGTAAGCAAACAATTTGTAAAGATTTTTATTTCGAATTAGTATAACAGAAATGAATAAACGATTTTACATTGCAAGGTAATCCTGATCAAAAAGTGCTGTGCCGTACGAAAGGATCACAGATAAATGTCAGCATGGGCAATTCTGAAGCAAATCTGTATTAACATTTCGTTGTTAAGCCCGGAGATCATTACACCGTCTCACCTACATTATTCACAAATAAACCCATATTATTATGAAAAAGATTTTTATATTATTGTTCTTTGCAGGATGCCTCAGTACGGCAGCGTTTGCCCAGGACGGAGAAAGACACCGCCAAAATAACGAACAATACAACAACTACAGAAATTCACACGACGGCTATAGTCGCAAAGATGACAGGTATGATAACGACCACCAATGGCGAAACCGGCGGGGCGACGACAGCTACCGCGATGAACATTATGACCGCGACCGCAGAGAAAGAAGGGACCGTGATGACCGCAGATACCGCAGGCGCCATCGCGATGATGACGATTACGATTACAGGGAAGTAAGACCAAATTTATACGGATACATTGTACCTTTTGCTTCCTTACAGGTTGTTATCGGCCATCACGACCGTCACTAATAACTTCTATTCGATTTCTACCACCCCCGCTCTTGCGGGGTTGTTTTTCAATCAGTGCCGGGCTTCTTACAATGACGTCCATTGGGCGTCACTCCCCGGTTCCTAACTCGCGAAACGAAATTGTTGAAGTGAGGCCGATAGTTAAAAGCCTCACCCCCGCCCTCTCCAAAAGGAGAGGGATCTGATTCACTCACGCCATGGTTCGTATCTCACGAACCAGAATTATTGATTTTAAAAGATTAATAAATTGCTCATTTTTCAAGGATAATATCTATTTCTAAAAGTTGGGTGCAACACCCGCCAAGAGGGAGGAAGATCTTACTTCTTTATGAAATAAGAAAAATCAGAAACTCCATTTCATTCTTAAAAATACGCTATGGTTCCCTGCCTGGAATCTGTTTTGGTACCGGGAAAAAAAAGATTGCCACACAAGAGTAATATCCAAATTGGTGGCGATGTTATACTGAAATGTGGGAAAAATGATGAGTAGATTAGTCCCGGGAGCATATACTGTACTCATACTTCCGGTAAATAGCGGTGTAAATTGTTTGGAGGTGGTTAGCATAATATTCCACTTCGTAGGCATCAGGTTTTTAGGTGAAAATTGTAGATGTATATCTTCCCAATTATCTACCGGTTTATAAAAACCCTGGTTGGTATATAGTAAACCAAAATTTACATACCAGCCTTTTTTAAACATATAATCTGACTCCAATGTTACATTCAAATGAGGTAAAGAATCCCGGGCAGGTATAAAATATTGTACTTCTCCCTTAAAGCCAGCCTCTTTAATATTGCCTGCCCAGCCTGCACCGATTGTTGGCTGGTTATGATACCAACCGGTAATGATTTGCATATCGTATCCCCATTTATTAAGCGCATACTTTATGGCAGCAACTGAGCCATCCTTATTTCCATTTGTTGCGCAGGCAAGTTCAATATTAGAAAAATTATTGAGGAGATATTTAAATTTCCCTCCATCCACACCGGGCCTCTCTTCATAATCAAAATCTAAAAAGTTATAAGTATTAAAAATATCATTGGGGTTCCATGTAATCGTTTCTCCCCAGTTAATTCTTTGCCGGCCGATACGAAGATTCCAATTCCGTTCCTGGTAATCAATATACAAACGTTCAACATTTGAAAGCAGCACCAGGGAAGTTTTATTTATCCACGTTTGCTGCAGATTTACTATTTCATTTTCATTTCTTAGCTGTGAAGCAAATTCGGGTGTCAGTTTCACTTCTTCTCCCCAAAATAACCGGCTCCTTACTTCAGCGACAGTTGTTATTTTTTCAGAAGGCTTCCACTTAATATTAATTCGGTTATGAAGAAGATTACCTGAAACCGAATTATTAAAGTTTTTATCAAAATAAAGAGATTGCATGTTTTTGATGTAGCCATTAATTTCCCATTTACCTGTTTTGCTCTCTGCACTATCTTGTGCAAAGACAGAACTGCCGGCGATTATTGCTGATATAATGAATAGCCATTTCACATTTTTTATTTTTCGGTTTCGTGCAATACACTGGTATCAACTACAGCAGTATCAGATTCTACTTTCCCATCTACCAGCGTTATCACTCTTCTCGCCCGTTCAATTACACGCTGATCATGGGTCGAGAATATAAATGTCATATTCTCTTCTTTATTGAGCAGAGCCATTATGTCTAATAAATTGGAAGCAGATTTAGAATCAAGATTAGCCGTTGGCTCATCAGCCAATACAAATTGAGGTTTGGAAGCCAATGCTCTTGCTACAGCAACTCTTTGTTGCTGCCCGCCGGATAATTGCGACGGCCTGCTATTCATTTTATCTTCCAGGCCGATTTGTTTAAAAAGAGGATAAATTCTTTTTTCTCTTTCTGATTTTTTGATGCCCTGCAACTGCATTATAAATTCTACATTTTCTTTTGCGGTAAGTACGGGAATCAGGTTGAACGATTGAAAGACAAAACCTATATTATGTAAACGAAAATCAATCAACCTGCCGGCAGAAAGTTTGGTAATATCTATTCCATTTATAAAAATGTTTCCTGTATCTGTTTTGTCCAATCCTCCAATTAAATTTAGCAAAGTGGTTTTACCTGAACCTGAGGGACCAACGAGGGCAGTGAATTCACCCTTTTGCAAATGCAGGTGCACATTATTGACTGCATATACCGGGATAGTATCGGGGTTGTATATTTTACTAATATTGTGTGCATCGATGACTGTGTCCATAAAAGTATTTTTATCTTCTTAATGCTTCAACCGGTTGTAACCTCAGGGCCTTTAGCGCAGGAAACAAGCAGGATACAATTGCGGTAATTATTACTATAAGCAATACAATGATTATTTTATCAGATGGAAACTCAGGATAAATTATGGTGCTATATCCAAAACTGCTCATCAGTTCTTTGCCCATGCCAGACAAATCCAAACCATTTTTATTAAAGTACCTGACTGCCAGCCACGCTGTGGCTAAACCAATGGGAGTGCCGGAAATGGTTAAAAAAATAGTTTCAAATAACACGAGAAAAAAAAGCCGAAACCGTTTCATGCCCAATGCTGTAATCATTCCTATTTCTCTTGTTCTTTCTAAAATAGCCATCAGCATCGTATTGATAATGCCAAAGGCGAGCGCAAACATGATGATGATCATGATGATGTAAGAATATACATCCACTGTATTCACCATTAAATCCGTTTCGGGAGAAATTTGCCGCCATGTTTCCACCTTGTAAGAAGGGAATTGTTTTTGTAATTGTTGTTGAACCAGGCTCATGTCTTCATCACGATAAAGAAGCACAGCAATTTCGTGAAATCCGTTACCGATATTGAGTAGTTCGTTAAGGGTTTCTTTTTCAACATATACATTCCGTTCATCAAGTGGTGCATTATTGGAACGATAAATTGCCGCTACGCGAAAGGCTGCGGAAACGATATTAGCCGCAGAATCTGTAAAGGTGAGTACCAACTTTGAACCGATTTTTAATTTCATTTTATCGGCCAGCTTTTTACCAATGAGTATTTCATTTTTTTTTCCGGGTTTAAAGCCTTCACCTTCGATAATTTTTTTCTTTAACCCGGAGACCTCATATTCTTCACGGGGTTGTACCCCATTTATTTGCACGCCGGCACTTCCTGTTGTAGTTACCAGCATTCCCTGTGTTATACTCCTGGCAGAAAATGCTTTTACCTGTGTCATTAACCCCAATGCTTTCAAAATAGTATCACCCTTTACTATTACATAAGCAGGATCATAATCTTTTTTAAAGGAGGTGTCATGAATTTGAATATGAGCCACTTCCGCGTCAATTACTGTACGCACGCGGCCATGCAGCATTCCGTTATATAAAGCAAGCACTGCAATCCCGGCAAATAATCCTATTGCCACTGATATGATGATAACGATGCTGCGCATTTTATTGCGCCATATATTACGCCAGGCCATTATAAAAATCATTACCAATAGTTTACGATTTATTTTTTCATAGCTGCGACGGGGTTTAAACGAATGGTTTTATAAACAGGATAGAGGGATAATATCAACCCAATTACTAATACAATTATTCCCTGCGATATAAAAATTTCAATATTGGTAGAAGTAGGGAAAATAGCTTCAAAACCAAAGCGCTCATATATTTTAGCCGTTTCTCCACCTAACCGTATAGGATGTTTATTTAAATAATATACCAAAGGAATACTAACTAATATCCCTAAAACACAACCACTGATAACAGTAAGAATGGACTCAATTAAAAGTAGTATGGCCAGCTTTATTTTCTTCATGCCGACCGCTACCAGCATTCCCATTTCAAATTTTCTTTCTACCATTAACATTAATAAAGTGCTGAAAATTCCAAAGCTGATCAACAAGTACAAAAGCGCCTGAACCGCCTGCATATTATTTGAATCGGTGGCAATATGCTGTTGAATTTCCGGCATCATTTGCTTCCAGGTCATAACCTCGTAATCACTTCCTATGGCCGACCGGATTGATTGGGCTGTCTGTTCTAATAATTTTGGATTTTTTAATGATAGCACGTAGGAAGTGATCATACCATACGCACTGAAAAGATCCTGGGCCAATGGCAATGGCATAAATAATGCTTTGTCATTTAATTCAGGGGAGCCAAATTTTAATATACCCTGGATTCGATATTTGCCGGCCGCGGTAGCGCCGTGGAATCCCTGGCTGATCAAAACGATAGTGTCGCCCGGAATTAATTGTAACCTCTTTGCCAAACCTTCGGATAGCAACACGCCTGGGTCGCTATTCTTTAAATAATTGCCTTCTATTAATTTTGATTTCAATCGGGTAATATCATTTTCTTTTTGAGGATCAATTCCCACAATAAGACAACCTTTGGTGATATCCTTTGAGGAGGCCAGTGCAAAAGATTCCAGGCGTGGTGCAATTTGACTTACTGTCTCAGTTGATAAAATTTTATTTTCAATATTGCCTGAAGTGTCAAAACTATTATCAAGTATTTGTTCGCTCCAATATCCTTGCTTGTGTACCTGTACATAGCCGGTATAAAAGCTTACTACATTTTTAACGAGATTATCGAATATTCCTGTTTTCAGGCTGCTGGTAATCACGGATAAGATGACAGCAAAGAAAATTGCTGCCATGGTAATGACAGTCCGGTTGCGGTTGCGCCACATGTTTTTCCATGCCATTTTTATTAACCACATAATTAATTTAGGGTTTTCATTTTTTCTGATGTAAAAAATGCATCTTCAATAGGCCTGTTGTATTTAATGGTTTTATAAGTCATTTCTGTTTTTTGATTTTTCTTATCTGCCGGTATCATTTCAAAACGGGTAGGTATTAGCCTGCCATCCATTGTTTTTACATCATATGCATTCATGATGTTGATGATTTTTCCCTCTTCATCATAAAAACGGGTGTGTAATTCGAGGAAATCCTTTTTATCAATGCAAACAATTAATTTACTCCATACTACTGCAGCTTCAGGCTTAGGAATCATTTGTATGATATAGCAGCTTCGGTTATCAATAACTGTATCACCAACAATGCTATGATCATAATCATTAACCACTGAAGATTCTTTTACCAGGTCATCATTGGTAAAATCAGTGCCCATCCAGTTTTGGCTCATCATTGAAGGAGGCAGTTTAATGGTTCGTTCCAGGGCAGGCATCCAGTTCCATACTTCTTTTTTGCGCTTAAGAAAAACAATGCCCTTATCTTTTGCGGGCGATTGTACCAATATCATTGAATAATCATTTCCCTTAACCCAAACTTTTACCTCCATGCTTCTTGTCCATGAAGGACGTATTGTTTTAATAGTAAGTTCGGCCTGGGACGTAGAGCCGCGCATTTTTTCATCTGCTTTCTTTACAATATCGGAGGCATTCTGCGCAAAAAGAGGATGGAAGAAATTAAAGGCAATGATTAAACATAAAGTCTTCATTTTTTTGACTTTTATAGCGTCTTCAAATCTAACCAGGAGTTCTTTTTTTTCGGCTGACCTCTGTCAGCAGAACAAATGATTAGTGTCACATTAATCAGAAAATTAAAATGCTTTTAAAAATCATTTATTTATCGGGAGAGTAAGTCTGATGGCCGGCAGGAGCCATTAGTTTGTAAAGTCAGAGGAAAAATATGCGTACAGCCCTTACTGTTATAGGCTTGAAAGATTACAATTACGGGTATTAGTTCGATTAACTACATGATAAATTTAATAGATCATTCCAGGTTATAGCAAACAAATCCGGATAATATTCTGCCACGGCAAAAAAAACCCTTCTTCGTTTCAAAACATAACGGTAATATTTGAAAATTGCCCGTTAGAAATTATTGCAGTTTGTCAGGTAGAGCCATCTCTTGAAAGTGTTCCTGGAAACATGCCATCAATTGTTCCATTCGAACACCTTGTTATTGTAAAGGTGAAATGGTCATTTGGCTTTCCTCTATCCCGGCCGGACCACCCTTAACGCCATGGTTCGTATCTCACGAACCACAATTAACGCCATGGTTTGTGTCTCACGAACCACAATCTCCCCGCAGTTTGACGCCATGGTTCGTATCTCACGAACCACAATCCACGCCATGGTTCGTGTCTCACGAACCACAATTATAGCCTATCGAAGGGAGCCTGTCGAAGGGATGATATTCGTTTAATAAAATGCAATTGTCTAGGCAGCCTGCCCGTCAATTTTCGGGGGCAATCTTTTCATCATTGCCTGGCAGTAAACCAACCAATAAAAAGGATTTTATTTTGGCCTTGTCCCCGCTCATGCAATCACGAAACCGAATTATTGATGTGATTGGTAAATACAAGAACAAGGTTGTTGTGAGCCAAAGTTATTACCAGTATTGAAATAGAGAATTTTCTTACAGAAACTAATTATTAAAATATCATTAACTTTTGAAAAGCCACCTTTACAACAAATAAAGACAACTGTTTTAAACAAAAAAAATCACAACTATAATGGCAAGTTTTGTTACAAGAGTGGAGTTATACGGCACACCATCCGAAGAGGTTTACAACAATCTTCATATCGCGATGAAAGAAAAAGGATTCTCAAGATCATTTATGGATAACGGTAGCCGATACGACTTACCTCACTCCATGTATTTACTGGCTGGTGGTATTTCAGCTACACAAACAGTGGCTATTGCAAAAGAAGCTGCCGATACCGTATGGAAAGACTTTTCAGTACACGTTACGGAAACTGTTGTAAGAATGGAATACTATAATCTTAGATTAACTGAGCCATCCTAACCTGTTCTCCCTCTCCTTTAATTGTGTAACCACTTCCCCACCCAGATGGATTAGTGATAGTAAGTTTTTTGCTCCACGCCAAGGTTCGTGTCTCACGAACCACAATTATAACCTCCCGGTTTACTTCTTTGCAAGAAGCCACTTTGAAAATAGCAGGCATTTCTTTACAGGGTAAAATTAAATAGTCTATAAATGATTAATGGGAAATATTACTTTTGACGTGCTGATTTTTCTTGCAAGGTTTTATAATTTCAAATAAAAAGACTGAGGCTATACCCTTTCGTTCTTCTTTATGAAGAAATAAAAAAGAACATTCGACGCAGGAAGAAAAGGAATAATTCCTTGTAATACCAGGGATATTGTATTAATACGGATGAAATTTTATTTAAAAATTAAAATAAAAAATGAAGAATACCTCTAAAATATATTGTAACCATACTAATTGTAAAAAACAGAGATTAGCTATATGATTTCAATGAATATTTGTAAAAGATGCCTGCGGATATTTTTGTGCCTGGGATTATTCTCATTCATTGCAATTGCTGCTTTCGCACAAAAAAAGAAACATGAAGTTCGCGGGTATCACCCCTTTGTACGGCCCCATACAACAGAAATCCGGATGTTGAACGATACCCTGATACCTGAATTGGTAAATAAGGTAGCGTCATATACCTATACGATAGACAGGAATGATTTTCTGCTCAGACGAAACTTCAACCTGGATCCAATTAAAAAAGCCTTGCCTGATATTGAAAAACGATTAGATGGTTTTGAATTAAGATTTGAACAAAAAGGGCAAGTTATGAACCTAAGGGGACTTAACAGTGCCATCATATTATTGGAAGAAACCTCAAAAAAATTAACTGACTATAAAGCGGTCCTTACGGATTACAACCTCCAGTTAACCAATAGCGGGAAGATTATAAAAAAAATACTCAGCGACTCGGCGCTTACCCAATTGGTATCCGATTCCGTACTTAATGACCAGATGCATGATTTACTTACCGAGGGCAGAAATTTAGATACCCTGCAAAAACTGACATTGGCAAAAGTGAATTTATTACGCAGCCGGGTTTCTGTTAGTTTATTGCAGGCAAATGATATTGCATCCGATATGGGTTATTTAACTATATCCAAAAAGACCAATATGTGGTTGCAGGAGGAACCGCCTTTATTTTATACTAAAAAGAATCAATATCCACTTTCATTTGAACAGGCTATTGTCAATGGTTTGCAAATTTCTTATAAGATTATTGCTATTTATATTTCAGGCAAATTCAGTTTGATTATAGCAGGGTTGTTATTGTTCATCTTTTTGCAATTATGGTGCCGGTCAAATATGCGTCGGGTAAGGAAAATCGAAGATGCTGATAGTGTTTTCGGGCAGATCAATTTTTTGAAAAGAAGTGTATTGGTAAGTAACCTGCTGCTTTTTTTTACGTACACTCCATTGTTCTTTGCCAACCCGCCTATGCCTTTCCTGCATATCTTCGAGTTGCTTCGTTTGGCCTCACTTTGCTTTTTGATTTTCCCATTTTTAACGAGACAATCTAAAATTTTATTTTCGCTGTTATGCCTGTTGTGGATATTTTACGCAATTGATGATATATTGCTCCAAACTGCATTCGGCGAGCGTTGGTGGTTGTTAATAGCTGGTTTTGTGTTGGCCTTTGTTTGCCTGAAAATTATTTTTAGCAGGAATAAGATTTTTATTAAAATTGAAGAATCGCCTGTAACAAAAGTTATAGTGATTTTTACATTGATTCAAGTCCTGTTGTCTATTGCTTTTAATATAACAGGCCGTTTATCACTTGCGAAAATTTTAGGTGAGAGCGCCATTCAATGTTTGATATTTGGAATTACTTTAAAGGTATTTTGCACGATCCTGTTAGAAGAGATTTTCCTGCAAACAGAAGCCTACCGCGATAGCCGGTTTTCAGCGTTTATTAATTTCAAAGAATTGAAATCCAGAATCAGGGGATATTTATGGGTTTTAGCGTCATTGGTTTGGGTGATTGCGTTTATCCGTGATCTCACACTTTATACCTGGATGCTGAAATTTACTTCTATGTTTTTCAATCAACCGAGGACCATTGGGAATTATAAATTTGATTATGCCAGTGTGGCCATATTCATTTTAATTATTTGGATTTCCGCAATGATAGCAAGATTTATAAGGTTTTTCTTTGGTTATGATAAAACGGTTGAAACCGGTAAGCGAAGCAGTTTAAATTCAGTAATCCTGCTGATCCGGCTGGCTATCTGGACAGTTGGTTTTTTAATAGCAGTAGCCGCAGCAGGAATTCCATTAGACAGGATTTCCATAATGATTGGTGCTCTTGGTGTAGGTATTGGTTTTGGTTTACAAACGATAGTTAATAATTTAGTCTCAGGCGTGATACTCGCATTTGAACGTCCAATACAAGTGGGCGACCAGATAGAAATCGGTGGCAAATCGGGTACGGTGAAAGAGATTGGCGTACGTGCCAGTAAAGTACATAATCCTGAAGGTGCTGATATAATAATACCCAACGGCGATCTGCTTTCGCAGCACTTAATAAACTGGACGATGCAAGACCGGAGCAAACGGGTAGAATTTACCATTGGTGTGCCCTACAGTACCAATTTGGATGTAGCAAGAAATTTAATTGAAGAAAAACTAAAATCCAATACCCATATTTTACACACACCTTCGCCTGTAATTATTATCCAGGATTTTTCAGATTATGCAATCAATATAAGGATACTATTGTGGGTACCAGACAAGGCAAGCGGTGGAACTGTGCGAAGTTCGGCAATGATTGATATTAAAAATACCTTATCCGAAGCGGGTATTCAGTTGCAGATACGACCGATTGTTTAGGGCATGGTTTATCATATTTTAATCATCTTTGGTTCCCTTATTTTTCGAATCCCGGTCAAAACAGAAACGTAATCCGGATATAATTAAGGCTTACTAACAGTTATCCATATACGCAGGCTTCCTACTTTTTTATTCATGGTTCTTTTCAATTCGAACACAAGCGGACACTAAAGTCCCTGCCGGGTGAAGGATGAGCTTGCGCCAACAGCAGGATACTAAAAAAGCTGCCTCTTGCGAGACAGCCTTCAAGTGGTATGATTGACTAATTCCTGTTGGAATTACCAGCTCCTGCGATCGTTTCTATAGCTATGATCTTCATCCCTTCTGTAATGGTGACGTTGGTAACCATCTCTTCCTTCCCTCCTATATCTATCACGGTTATGCCGGTCGTCGTTATACCGATAATCATTTTCATTATTGCGGTTATTCTGCTCATTATCCCTGTAACCACCATGGTCATTACGGGAGTTTTGGGAATATTGATCACGATTGTTTCCGGAATTTTGGCTTGACGGGTAACCCTTACCGTTAGATTGATTATTTTTTGCTGACGGTGCCCGGATTGTGCATAAGAAGCAGTGGTTAAAAACCCTGCAAAGAATAATATGGTAATAAATTTTTTCATTATTGTATTTTTAAATGGTGATTGAATACTTATAAGACGATGCTTTTATCAATAAGCTTAACAATGAAACGTTAATACAGAATTGCTACAGAATTGAGCGCAGGTAAGCATTCCGGGAGAATTGGCTGGTGATCACACCCACGCCATGGTTCGTGTCTCACAAACCACAATTATAATCTCCCGGTTTACATCTTTGCAAAGAGGTGCTGTCACCCTGAGCTTGTCGAAGGGAGCTTGTCGAAGGGGTGTTATTCGTTTAATGAAATGCAATTGGCTACGCAGCCTGCCCGTAAATTTTCGGGGCAATCTTTCATCATTACCTGGCAGTAAACAAACAAATGAGAAGGATTTTTATTTTGATTACCTAACTCACGACTTTTTCCTATTCCTCAAAGTCATCTCATGTTTTATAAACTCGTTGGCAAGCGTTAGAGCTAATTCATCTTCTTTTGTTACTCTTGTTTTTAACCACCTTCCCAACTTTAGAATAATTTGTATCTCTTCTGAACTATAATGCCAACGAAGATTATTACAGGTACTGCAACTTGGTAAATAATTATTTGCTTCGTGGACGCCACCTGTTATATGAGACTTAACATGATCTGCATGAAAATTATTGATGTCGATTTCTATACCGCACATGTGGCAACGCCCATCGGTTTTTGCCAAAACAGCTTCCCGCTGTTTCTTTGTAAGCGCTTTACGTTTTACCTCTTTTACCTTGCTTTCTTTAAGGTTTAATTTCAGGCTTTTAATTAACTTTTGCAATCCTTTTCCGGTTTTAATGGAACGGAGTAATTTAAGTTCCGGTGGTGCACTCATTGAATATTTGATTTATTTCTTAAAGAGGAATTATATTCTTGTGGTGTTTCGTTGGCACGAACAACTGGAGTTAAGGACTTCTAAGAAATTCCTGATAACAATTTTTTCAGCAACTTCTGTTCTTTTTCTTTTCCCTCTTCCTTTCCCCAAATCTTTGAGCGGTTGACAATATTCAATGAAGGATGAATAACAAAAAGAAAATGGATACTCCGATTATCAAACGTTACTTCAGCAAATACAGTTGTTTCATTTTCATAAAATGTCTTCAAGGTTTTTATATGTGACCATTTCGAACATTCTGGAAAAGCATTTGCAACAAATTGTGCTGTTTCTTTTCCTAGCACCAAAACCACTTCGGGCTTTACTATCTGCAATTGTGTTTTGAAAAACTTTAAGCATTGGTCCGAAAAACCCTCCGCTCCCTTTTTAGCAGCAGGACTTTTCCCGGTGTTTTTAGTTTTAGCACTTTTAGTATTATCCGGCCTCAATCCCATGTAAGCATTGGTAAAAAAACATTCCTTTTCATTAATACCAACTTCTTTCAATAATTTCCTCAAATTACGCCATGTAGTATTTGTTTCTATTTCTCCTTTTATAGGATTAATTTCTTTATGGTTTGCTTTTGTATCGAAGTCCTGTCCCAATATCATGAACCGTAAACCTGAAATGTTTTCTAATGAATCTATTGTACCAGTGCAGCCGGGAAAGAAACCCGGGCCTCTCATCTCATTCACTTTTATCATTCCATTTGACTGGGAATAATTTAATTCTTTTGATGCTTTAAATAATTCGTCAAGACTCATTTTTTACTACTTTATTATTTTTTAAAATCATTACCTCTGAACCTTTTATTAAATTCATCTCCAATACACTTCCAAATCTCTTCTCTCAGTTCAGATTTTACCCGTGCATTAGGATGAGGAACGGAGAAATAGGTAATCCCCCAAAGTTCACCAGTAATACCCCTAAATTTCGCGTCCTTATTTGGCAGTTCATTTTTGTTATCCAAAACATTTAATTCTTCGAGAAGTTTACTATTGGAATCACCAAGAGAAAATATCCACGGAGGCTTTATGTAATCAACAAATTGTTTGAAAAGCTTAAGCGATACTTTGTAATCATGATAGTTTAAATCTTTCTGCTGGGGTGAACGAAAAAAACAAAGATTTGTATAATTAAAGTTTATATCATCAAAATCCAGGTGAAGATAATTTTCCAGGTACTTTCTGCTTCTTTTAATAAAAGGATAACCGGCTATATCCTTACCATCCGGCAAAGTATTTTGAGGCTCGTGATCTCCATCTACCCCCAGTTGATGCCCATAAGGACAGCCTTTGAAGTTTGAATAGGCGTACCACAAACCGAATAGTTCCACTTTTTCGCAAGTTCCTTCTGCTTTAGGTAAATTGGGCTATCAGTAAAAGCTTGTTTTGTTTGCTCAAGGAGCTCTTGGAAGATTTCTTCGTTAGACATAATTGACAAGGTTTATTAATCTTTGCTTTTCATTCGACCACTGTCCCTAGTTATTAAATGTTATTTATTCAACGAAGCAATTATTGCCTTAAAACTTTCCAACCCTGCTTCCAGGTTCTCAACAATGTCCAACGCCAATACATCCGGATCAGGAAGGTTATCTAAGTCTGCCAATGATTTATCTTTCAGCCATGTGATATCCAAAGAGGTTTTATCCCTGGCTAATATTTCTTCGTAAGTAAATTTTCGCCAGCGACCATCAGGGTTTGCTTCAGTATAAGTTTCATTTCGTTTATGCCTGTTCGTTGGGTTGTAACAATTTATAAAATCTTTAAGGTCATCCAGCTTTAATGGATTCTTTTTTAAAGTATGATGAATGTTCGTACGATAATCGTATATCCATACTTCTTTTGTCCATGGGTCTTTGCTGGACGGTTTGCCATCCCAGAATAAAACATTTGCTTTTACGCCATTGGCATAAAAGATTCCTGTTGGCAAACGAAGTATGGTGTGCAGGTCTGTTGTTTCTAATAATTTCTTTCTTACGGTCTCACCGGCGCCACCTTCAAATAAAACATTATCCGGTAAAACCACTGCTGCCAGACCTGTTGTCTTTAGCATTGATTTTATGTGCTGTACAAAGTTGAGTTGTTTGTTACTGGTAGTAACCCAAAAATCCTGGCGGTTATAAGTTAGGTCTTCTTTTTCCTGCTCACCTTCTTCGTTGGTAAAGGTCATGCTGCTTTTTTTACCAAAGGGCGGATTGGCCAGCACATAATCATACCTTGTTTCTGAAGAGGCAATTAATGAATCGTTAGAAGATATCATTACGTGATCACTATCAATATCTCCTATATTATGCAGGAACAAATTCATTAAGGCAAGCCTTCTTGTACCTGCTACAATTTCATTTCCAAAGAAGGTATCGTATTTAAGAAATTTCTTTTGATCGTGATCGAGTGTATAATTATTTTCATCGGTAATAAAATCATAAGCGGCTAAAAAGAAACCACCAGTACCACATGCAGGATCAGCAATGGTTTTCATTGGCTCCGGGCGCAAACATTCTACCATGCATTTAATTAATGCCCTTGGCGTAAAGTACTGACCGGCACCACTCTTGGTATCTTCCGCATTTTTCTCCAGCAGGCCTTCATAAATATCGCCTTTGTCTTTTACGCCCATCAGCACCCATTGCTCTGCATCAATGAGGGCAATGAGTTTATACAACTTCGCAGGGTCCTGTATCTTGTTCTGGCTCTTGGTAAAAATCTGCCCGAGTATGCCCTTTTCTTTTGCCAGTTCGCGCAGCAGGTTATTGTAATGAACCTCTAACTCATCGCCGCTTTTATTGGTAAGCGTTTCCCATGAATAAGCTTTTGGAATGGGCATGGTACGATTGTAAGGCGGCTTATTATATTCATCTGCCATTTTTAAAAACAGCAGGTAAGTTAGTTGCTCCAAATAATCGCCATAGCCTACTCCATCATCACGAAGGGTATTACAGAAGGCCCAGATTTTGGAAACGATGGAAGAAGTATTATTCGTGTTTTTGCTCATTGTATTTTTTTCTTTTAAGGAGTTCGAGGGAAAAGTTTTTTCAAAGTAATTTCCTCCTCATTTAAAACTTTCTTGTCAATATATTTTGTGAACCATTTTATCAAATCTGTTTCGATTCTTTCAGTTAGCAAATCAACTATTTTCTGCAAATGAATCTTTTTTAAAGTCATTTTTTTATTGGCAATAGCATACAAGAATTCAAGTAAAGCCTCTCCTTGCTCATCAACACAATACTTGATAATAGTTTCAAGTGTATTTGTCATTTCTTGTGAAATGTCATTATCAATTCCGTAACTAAGTTCTTCTGGATAAGCTGCTCTTAAAATGGAAGATTGAATTATGCCGTCATTGAATCTGCTAAAGTTTGCTGGGTCAAGAATATTTCTAACATACACAGATTGTTTTAAAGTTCTTTCAGATTTTTCACTATTCCCATTCGGATTTGAATTTCTTAAAGTATTTATGATGTTGGAAATAGTGAAATAAATATCTGCTTGTGAAACATCAGTATCATAGTGGTCAAAATTGAAAAAGGCAAAATTTTTCCTAATGCTTAATTCCTCAATTTTTGAATTTGAAAATCTTGGGTAAAATAATTTATTAGCGAGCCCTTTATCTCTGTCCCCCTGGCTTGATTCAAGCATTTTTTTTCTTTCCTTCAAATATTGCAAGTGGGCGGAAGATGAATCTTCATCACTTACAAATTCAATCAGCTTTTTAAGAAACTTAATTTCAGAAAGCCATGATGTGTTTTTAGAATCATTGTTGCAGTAAATAGATTCAACATCAATAAAACTACTTGATTCACTACCATGTTTACCCTGCTTTAAATTACTCTTTAAAAATGCTAAATACTCTCTGTTTTTTGTTCTTGATATTCCAACAAAATAAACTATTCTCAGTTTATCAAACTTTCTCAAAGCCCTGCTTATGAATAATAAATTTTTACCGTTAGCGATGCACGATCCAACAACCAAAGCAGTTCCTTCTGAATTCATTTTGATTTCACTTAACTCATCCTGTGTAATTTTCTTAGGAAGTTTAGCCTTCTTGTAATTTTGTTTGATTTTATCTATTATATAATTAGCAAGGTCAGATGAAGCAACATCATTGAGAGTAATAAGATATTTCAGATTACTTGGAACGAATTGATTTATATAGTCATTTAATTTTTGGTTGAACTTATCATACCTGCCGTTTTTAATTCCCTCAAGAATTTCATAAAAATTTATGTAAATCTCATATTTGAAATTTGAATTTTCTTTATAATTAACCTTGAAAATATTTTGCTTTCTTTCAACTGATTTGAATTGTTCAAGCAAACCCGATAAATATTTTTCAGGGTCTTTGATACTTAAAACAATTGGATTTATTTTAGGCTTTTCTAAAAGGAAAACATCACCCTTAACCTCAACGGCATAAGAGCCTCTTTTGCAATACTCGCAATCATCGCCTTTGAAAGTCTTTATGAAAGGGATTCCATTTGGATTTGTCTTTAATTTGTAAGTCAGGTTGCAAATAGTTTTGTCTTTTATCTGAACATAATTATTTGCATCGCCTAAATAATACAAAACTGTAATATTTTCACGGCTTAAAATTTTGTGACTATTCAAAATATAAGCTATGATATTTGATGATGTAGAAGCGGAAATAATTAGAAATGCATTCTTAGTATATGACAGTTCATTTTTATACAATCCGTCATAAGAACTAAAACTTTCAATTGGAATTTGTTTGCGTTCGGCGATGGGAATAAACCTGTTTTTTAATTCAGAAAGAGCAAAGGCAACACTGTTTATTGAAGATGTATCACAATATATTTGATTGTGCTTTGTTTCATCAAAATGTTTGAGTAGTGCGAAAGCAACAAAATATATTTCTGAACTAATCAGCAGAACATTTCCAGTCCTTAAAAATTTATCACAATGTTTTCCTGATGGAAAAACAAAGTGATGTGACCCTTCTGATGTAACTAAACCACCTCGTGTGATAAAAATGTTTTGCAATCCTTCATTCAAAAAGTTTTTTAAAAACTCTTTTGGTATTTTCTTTTCGTTACAACAACTTAGTTCTCCAAGTTTGTTAAAAGTGAGTATGTAAAGACTTTCTGATAAATGTGTTTCTTGTTTCTTAGGTATCCCTATAAAAGTCTTGCCTTGGTTATCAATGAATACTTCTTTCAATAAACCCTTCTGAAGCTGACTACCAATTACATAAATTTCATCCGTTTGATAGTTCATTTCATAGAACTTTCTAATCTCATCTTTAAGGTTATCCTCGTTTATAGTTTCTCTATCGCAAAAAATTACAGAAACAGAAATGATTTTGTCATTTCCTTCTTCTTTTTTTGTGTAGTTGAATTTATATATATAAAAATTATTCATCTTTTAAGTTGAAGGATAAAGGATAAATAATTGTAATTATACTACCTTCTGCAAAGGGGTAAGTCGTATAAACTTCATTGCTGTTATTTTTCCAGTCAAAAAGTTCCATGTCTGCTACCGATTCCTTTTCTATTTTTTTGTAAGGGTCGCTAATAAGATTTCTATAAATAATATTGCACCCTGTCTTTATTCTCAGAAATCCTTTGCCGTCAAGGATGCTTAGGATTCTGTCTAGCCCAATCCCTTTATCTCCTTTTTCTAATCCTTTGGCTGATGTGTTGTGCTTAATCAAACATTTCTTGATTATATCTATATCTGATAACTTTTCGGTAGGATTAAGCGATTTGTATTTTTTTACAAAGCCAATCCCGCTATCAAATACATCAATTTCCAAAAAGTATATCTCTGATAAATTGTTCTCTTTTAAAACATCGCTTTTAAAGTATGTTGAAAGTCCCTTATGAGCTTTAAATTCCTCAACCAATTTTCGTCTGGTCTTTTTATAGAACTTGATTAAAATTCCTCTCAAACTAGGGTCTAATGGAACATTATATTCATCTTTGTTTCCCCATTCAAATGTGTTTTTCATTAGTTCGTAAACAATCCCCATTAAATGACCTTGAATATCATCGTAAGATTTTTGAGCATCTTTTGAATAAGCAAGAAGTTGTTGGATTCCGCCTTTTAAATTATTTGACAATGAAGTTTCGTTGGCAATGAATACCCCATTTATTTCAAAGCATGGCAAGATTCCGCGGTCTTCTGATAAGTGGTCAAAATTTGTCAGTAACAGTTTCCAATTTTTTTGGGCAGTGACCGCTTTCATTCTATCAAAATAGATAGCATTGTATTTTTTCAAATGCTTCCTAAGGTTAATCTTTCCTGTTTTATCAAAAACTTCGTTCTTATCCCAAACTAAGCTTACTAATGGAAAAATCAATTCGTTTTCATACAACTCATTATAGTCTGTTGCTTCGGGATTAGAAATATCTAATAATAGTTTTCCTGACTTTTCATATCGCATCCAAGTAAAAACAAATTGGTAAAGAGTTGGCACAATACCAATATAGCTGCTGTCAAGTTCAACAGGTAAAAGCAAATCAACGACAATATCTAACTTGATGTGTCGATACAACTGTATATAGAGTTGTTCAACCTCATCTAATTTGATACTCTTATTTATTTTAATTTGAAACATTCTCTTGTAATTATTTTATTAATCTTCCCTCAAACGCCTTCTTTAAAATACTTTGTTTCAATGCCTCTGCCTGTTGAAGGCTTTGGTTTATACTTTCTTCCAATTTGTCAGCTACGCTAAGGCGGCTTTCTATGGCCTCAACAACCTTTTGCTGTTCATCAATTGAGCAGAACGGAAAAGGGATTTCCCTGCAAGTAGAAACCTTTACATTCCATTGTCCCGCTGTTGCCTTTGAAGTATTTTCGAGCCAACTAGTTGTTACCACGTTCTGCATGAAATAGGAAATATACTTGGATATTACATCTTCATTTGGTCTGAACATAACGATTGCCTGATTAATATTCCATTCGGGATATTGATTTGTAACAATAGAGACTTTTCCAAGAGGTGGTCCAACAATATTTATTAAAACATCCCCAGGCAAACAAATAGAACGTTTCAGGTCTTTTTTATGTATGACTTCAGGAATGAATGTGGGATTTTTTTCAAAGTTTAAAGTACCATTGAAATTAAGGTTGTACACTTTAATAAAAGGAACTTCTCCAGAACCTTGAGATAAGTATTGGCTTGTTGGCGTGTAACCGTTATTGATAATTTTAATTACATCAATTGTTTTCACCCACTTCCACCCCTCCGGCAATTCCCCTTTATCTGAACTATGATTTATTTGATTATTTTGATTATTCTGATTTTTTTTGATTTTATATTCAGTATCCGGCTCCGCTACCATGCTTAAATCATTTTCATCAGGCAAATCAAAAGAATCATAGTTTAGGCTATTAGTCAACTTTCCCTCAAACGCCCATTTCAACACACTTTGCCGGTAAGTTTTTAATTGCTGCTGCGCAGTAAGCAAACTTTTAATGCCATTTTCTATTTCGCTAAAGAGTTCTTCTATTTTGGAAACAATGGCTTGTTGAGTGATTTTAGGAGGAATTAATAAATCATAATTCCAAAGAATGTTAGGATCAACATGTGGAATACCAACTCCTTTTGCTCTAGTATTTATTTCAATGAATTTTGATTGCAAAAAATAATAAGCATAATTATTTTCAATATCCGGAAAATTCAATTTCACTAAAGTACTTCCTAATGCACCTTTAATTGCTTTACCAACATATCCTGAACGTGAGCCGTCCCAGACCATTAAAAAATCTCTATCTTCACATAAAGCACATCCAACCCCATCTGTATATTCATCAATAATTTTTTTTTCAAAAGCTTTGATATTTACATACGGGATTGAATATTCCTTAGTCTTTTCTTTTGAAACACGTTTAGGCTTTTTCCCTTTTACGGAAATTACGTATTCTCCCAATTTTACCCATTTTGAATTCTTTACTATTTCTTCCATTCTTACATCAACGATTAATTATTGTAAATACCGCTTTACCTATATCCCACAAAATATCAATTGCATAAATAAAAACAGCAGTAAGGATCACATTAATACATATTGTATAATGTGGGATAAAGGCAATTAAGACGGTGCTTTTATCAAAGACTAACGCAATAAAAGAAATAGCAATCAATATAACTTGTTCCTTTAAAGAAAGCTTAAGTTCCTTATAAGTCGAGGAAAAATCAACCTGGTGTTTTTCTTTTATTTCATTAAGTTTTGTCATTAAAATAGTACATGTGGCAATATTTATTGCTAGCAGATTTATAAGAATTGAAACAATGTTATTTTTTAAAAAAGGTCCAATAAAATCGCTATTCAAATAATTTGCAGAACAATTGATTACAACTGCCAAGAGGATATAGAACGATATGTTTTTTACCAAATTCATATTATACTAAAACTGCTTTTAAAATATCAAGCATTTTTTTGGGATCGGTGCCTTTAATAGCAATTTCATCTATAGATTCAGTTATCACTTGCTTATTTGTATGTAGCTTCTTTCGTATTCCTTTAACTTTTACAATAATCTCTCCTCCGCCTTCATTTGCGTAATGCACCAATCCAGCCAATTCACCATTTTTCTCATTTAAATTTTCCAATCTACTGTCTTGAGCTGAATTTAGTTCAATTTTAGTCTTATGGCTATTAGTGTCTTTTTGTAAGCTTTTTAAATCTTCGCTCAGATTTTTTGAAATGTTTGCCATATTAGGCTTAATAATCTCAAACGCAACTTGAGTTATTCGATCCTCATATTTCTTAGTTAATTCCCAAAACTCTTTTTTTTCTGTAATGGGTCTTAAGTAAAAAGAAAGTTGATACTGATGTAAATACCTGTTAAAATTCTTTTCTAAAATGTTTGCTACTACCTCTGTACTTTCGAAAGCTTTATAATTCATTTGTATTATTAACTGTTGGACGCTCGGCCTATTGTCTATTAAGATTAATACATTAGGATATGAAACTATAGTCTCTTCTGAAAAGTCTTCCTTATCTATATTAATATCTTTTTTTCTTGCAATTCTCAGTAAAAAATAATTATGTTCAACAGATAACACCTTATAAATATAATCTGCACTTCTTCCTTGCATTAGGATTGATTTCGAATTAACAACGTCCCGAAAAATTCTATTTTTCTTTGAAACTAAATCCTCATAATCCTTTATTTCGTAATCATCTATAGTCGTTTGAATTGAACTACTAGTAGGAACAATCTGATAACGATAATAATAGAATTGAAGATCTTTACTTTTTTTGTCTGTTGCCATATTTTTTGTTTAGTACATTTTGTGTCAGTTAATGTCTTTGCATTGCCAATTCATTTTACCTTCTATTTTTTAAAATGCAGATTCAGCCACTTTCGTCTCTTAAGCCGCCAGCACCTCATTTAACTCCTCAATTATTTCATCCGTCTTCTCTCCAAATAATTGCCACATCTTTCCAAGGCCCCCGTTTTTATTAAAGGGGTCCAGTTCAAAATCTTCTTTCTCAACGTGAAAGCTGTTGGCTATATAATCTTTTATCATGCGCAGCCATTGCATTTGCTCTTCCGTAAACTTATTATGTTGCCCGGCATTTTGTTTAAACAGCCAGTCTTTAAAATTCCTGTCAACCGCACTATCATAGCGAGTAAGTGTTTTATCAACGCCACTCACTTTACGTACAAGGCTTACCAACGCAATCAATTCATTTTTTGGCCCCTTCGACAAGCTCAGGGTGACATCTTCCTTTGGTTGTACTTTTTCAAATGCCCTCCATACAATTACCGGGTCTAACAACGGCTGCTCCATTTTTATTTTATCATACAGTTCCTTTATCATTTTATAAGTAAGCTCACGGCGCCGGTAAGGCTGGCCATAAAATATTTGCAGGGCAGTTATCTCATCTTTGTGCGCTTCTATCCATGCGGTAAAATTGCTAATGGTCAATTCTGCTGCTGCTTCCTGGTCTTTTACCCAGCCAATGTTAGTGATCTCATCTATGTTGATGCCGTCAATTACCTGGTCGTACTTTTTACGAACATCCAAAATATAATTCCTCAGTTCAGGATTATGAAAAACGTTTATAGCTTCATCTACTATTTTTTGTTTCTCTGTTTGTATGGCAGCTTCTATTACCACAGGCGCCTGTCCCTGCAGGTCCTTCCTTATAATCGTTTCTGCATTTTTTATCGTGTCCGGGTCGTGTGCATTCAGCAATTGCTGTACTACATGATGAATGGTAGCGCCATTGGCATGTTCGGTAAAAGTGTTTTTTTCGGTAGCGTTTATTTGTTTATCCAAACGTATCAACCGGTTGGCAAGTGAGCTTAATATTTCTTCATCCGTATTTCCCATGATCACGTTTTGCAAAAGATCTTTCAATGTAAGTCCCGGCTTTTTTTCCAATGGGCGGCTATCTGTCTTTTGTGAACTTTCCACACCAATCGCATCAATAATTACAAAATGATCTTTCGTAAATTTTGCCGAGGGTGTGCCCTTTGCTTTAAGGTCTTCCAGCGAACAGGTGCGCGTGCCGCGGCCCTTCATTTGTTCATAATAACTACGGCTCTTCACGTCACGCATAAACACCAAAATCTCCAAAGGGCGTATGTCTGTGCCCGTTGCAATCATGTCAACGGTAACGGCTATACGCGGATAATAATCATTCCTGAAATTGGATAAAACAGTCTTGGGGTCCTCGTCACTTTTGTAGGTTACCTTTTTGCAAAACTTATTTTCTTCCCCGAATTCTTCTCTTACAATCTCAATAATATCTTCTGCGTGAGAATCTGTCTTGGCAAAGATCAACGTTTTAGGAATTTCAAAGCTACCATCTTTTCCAAGCCTGTCCGGGAACATGGCAGGTGTATTTTCTTTTATCGCACGAACAATCGTTCTTATGGTGCTCGGGTTTACAATATCCCTGTCGAGTTGCTTGCCTGTATATTCAATATCTTCATCCACTTCTTCCCAAAACTTTCGCCTCGTTATCCTTTCCCGTTTGTCCACTTTTTCTCCCAACGCTATCCTGCTCCCGTCTTTGGTTATTTTCGTTTCAACCGTAAATACATTGTAAGGCACCAGCACTCCGTCAATCACGGCTTTTTCATATCCATAATCACTAACCAGGTTTTGATTAAAATATCCAAAGGTGCGGTTGTCAGGCGTGGCAGTGAGGCCCACCTGGAAAGCGTCGAAATAATCAAGCACCTGTTTCCATAAATTATATATGCTGCGGTGGCACTCGTCAATTACAATAAAATCAAAAAACTCTATCGGTACTTTTTCATTGTAAATTACCGGTTGCGGTTCTTTCTGTTTGTATTCGTTAGGGTTCAGTTCCTCAGCACTTTCATCCAACTCCGTTCCCTTTAAAATAGAATACATTCTTTGAATCGTAGAAATATACACCTGGTTATCGGTGGGTATAAAACTGCTTTTCAATCTTGTTACCGCATATAACTCAGTAAACTTCCTGTTATCATCATTCGGCACATAGGCCATAAACTCCTGTTCTGCCTGCTCGCCAAGATTTTTGGTATCTACCAAAAACAATACTCTTTTTGCTTTAGCATATTTTAAAAGGCGATAGATAAAAGTAATGGCCGTATAAGTTTTTCCGGAGCCGGTTGCCATCTGTATGAGTGCTTTCGGATGGTATTGTTTGAAAGATTTTTCAAGGTTATGAATCGCATTTATCTGGCAATCCCTCAATCCTTCTTCCGGTAATTCAGGTAGATCGTGTAATCTTGCCCTTAACGAATTGCCCTGCCTGAGCCATTCAGCAAAAGTTTCAGGACGATGAAAAGTAAATACCGGCCTTGACCGCGGTTTAGGATCACGATAATCGGTAAAGCGGGTTACTTCCCCTGTGCTTTCATATACAAAAGGAAGTTTTTCATTGTTGCAATATTTCAGTTTTGCGGAAGCATAACCTTCTGATTGATCTTCGTGCACGGTAAGATGGACGCCTTCTTCGGCTCTTTTGGCTTCTATGACACCAACCGGTTTTTTGTCAACGAATAATACATAATCAGCAGGACCTACATCGGTTTGGTATTCCCTGACAGCAACACCTAAACCTGCAATAAGATTGATTTCATTCTTAGATTGAATCACCCAGCCACAGGCGAGAAGTTCCTTATCGATATTATCCCTTGCGAGTTGCTCCGGGTTTTGGTTTGGCATTATTATTAAATAAATTCAATAAAACAAAAAAACTTATAACGCACTTACTCTATACAAAAGACAAAAAGGGTTCGATATAAATTGAACGTTAAGGCCTTATAATTCTTTGTTTCAATGAAGCGTTTTGGGTTTTAGTTTAAAGTGCCTGATTAACAATTATAGATTTTAAAGGTAATGTTTAAAATAATAAAACAAAAAGTAATTTTTATAGGAAGGCCTATGCCTTAAGCTATTATGAGCCTGGTTACCTTTAATAACAAATAAAACAAGGCGAAACATCCTTCGGGTTAAACCATTTTATAATACCTCCCACAAAAAATCTTCCGGCTTTTCCACCGGAAGTTGGGTTAGCCTGCTTTACAGGGTTAATAAATGGCACAGAGCTGTACCGTACGGGCAGCGTCTGCCAAAAACTACCCTATTCTTGTAAAAGCTGGCTCCCAAAAAAACAAGGCAAATGTGCTTGCACGTTAAAAACCAGGCACATACGGCTGTGTTCCATAGAAGAGGAAGCGCTTTTTAATCCTCTTGCTGGCGCAGGTCTCCAGACCTGTGCAACAGCGTTACTTGAATTGCGTTATCAGACACACTATATAAAAAGCAAATCATAATCTATTATGTACATTTATAACCGGATTATCTTAAAATTGTGTAAACTTTTTTCAGGACGATACATCTTAACAGAGTAACGAAAAGTCACAGGTCGGGAGTCCTGCGCCAGCTGTCAAATAAAAATCTTCCTTTTTTCTTCTTCCACTACCCTTCTCTTGCCGGCAATCCGCTGAACTAATCAAATGGCTCTTTGGGCAGGTTCAATAAATTTTGAACATACCTTTTTTCATTGAAGGGTTGTTGATGATTCATTACGTGGAACAATTCAACCGCAACGCATTGACCGATATATTTTTTAGCGTCTGCGTCGCTATAACCTGATTGCAGGAGGCGTTCCAATGTTTGTTTGGTTTCCGGGGGATTAGCATCCCTTACCTGGTTTTCTATTATATCAAAAATGATTTGCTGTAGTATTTTATTTTCTTTCATACAATTGATTTATCGCTTATGCGATTCTATGGTTTTGGTTTATGCCCCCGGATAAAATTAATTTAAAAAGAATAAATACCCACTGCCTGAGCCGAAAAAACCTGGCTAATACTACCCTTCCCCATGCAACAACTTCCCTGAAAGTGAGTACAAGACAGCCATCCTATACACCAATGACGGTACTACCATTACGCACATACGATCATTTGTTAGCAAAACCTCCCCGAACCATTGCCTACATCCGATTATTTATCTGCACAAAATGATCGTACCCTTATCCGGAAGCTCATTTTAAGCCTGTTATTGCCAATTATCCAACGAATGATTTCAATAATTCGATGAATTATCACAATCATTCGATGAATGATTACAACCATTTGATGAATGATTACGCTCTTTTGATGAATGATAACTATAATTTATTGAATTAAGAAGATAATTCGTTGCATTACTACAATAATTTGTTGAATGATGCCGGTGTTTCAACGAATGATAAAGATCATTTACCAAATGTTTTGCGTTATTCAATGAATGTTGGGGATCATCCGCCAAACCACTGCAACTATTCATTAAATTATTAAGGAAAACAATAATGAGAGCTGCGCAGTCGTTTACCAACAATAACTTCTAAAACTAACAACTCATGAAACAAGCCTTAAGTACCAACTTTGTCCCTTACAACGACGCCGGTTTTTTAGTATTTGCCGAGAACATTGTGTTCAGCATGAAAAACAATCCTCATTTTCCTGACCCGGTTCCACCACTGGAAACGATCAGTGAATTAGTGAACCAATTTAGCGAGTCACTCACAGATGCAGCAACGAAAAATATAGTGGATATTGCCTTAAAAAACCAGTTGAGGAAACGACTGGAGCATCAGCTTGGCCGCCTGGCATTATATGTAATGTATGTGGCAGATGAAAGTGAAGCGATTTTAGTAAGCAGCGGCTACAATCTTACCAAAAAACCTGTGGAAAATAAACTGGAAACACCGCAACAGCCCACACTTAGATCCGGTATTAGCAGTGGCGAGATTACCGGTATGATAAAAGCGGTGAAGGGCGCCAAATATTACATTTTTGAGATTACCTACGGCGCTTTAACTTCGGACAGTACCTGGGAAACGCATAGCTGTAGCCGCAGGAAGTACACTTTTACCAACCTTACGCCCGGGCAAAGATACTGGGTAAGGATTGCGGTTTTGGGCACCGGTAAACAAAAGGCGTATAGCAGCCCGGCAAGCATGTGGGCACAGTAATTTTTTCAGTAAGCAAAGAAATAAAGCAGATTTTTATTGGGGAAGGGGGAAGGTTCATGATGGGGAGATTGCCAACCGGCTTGCGTCATTGTAAGGAGCCTTAGAAAATCTTCCTTCGCACGGTAAATTGAAATGGCGACGCGGCAATCTTTTGCTTGTGTTCATGGTTCAAGATGGTAAGATTGCCAGCCGTTCATTAAAAGTTTCAGGACGGTGAAACGTAAACACCGGTCTTGATCGTGGCTTAGGATCCCGAAAATCAGTGAAGCGGGTAACTTCACCGGTGCTTTCATACATGAAAATAAAAAAAAGGTCTTTCAAATAAAAAAATTATAGTTTTATAGTCAAAATTAACTAGCTATGAAAAAAATACCCATTATCCTTTTTGTTACATTTCTTTATTTAATCGCTTGCAAAAAGCAAAGCAACCAGCAAAATAATTCATCTTCGTATTCACCGTTAACAGCTGACAGCAGCAGTCTTACACTTGGAGGAAGTATTAACAACATTGATTCTTTCAAGGTTTATTATACCGGACAATGGACACTATCGCTGAGCCCTTCGTCAGTTACCTGGTTTAAATTAGATACCACTGTGGGAAGCGGTTCGTCCATTGTGCGGATCAAAGCTCTTGAAGCCAATAAAACCTCTTCTGTTCGAACAGCAGATATTTTGCTTAATTCAAAAAATAATTCTGTGCCGGCAGTAACTATTAAAGTGACCCAATTAGTAGAAAAACAGTGGAAACAAATTGCGCCTTTACCAGGAGCAGAAAGAATCGCGGCGTCAAGTTTTGCTATAGGAAATTATTTTTATGTAGGACTGGGAAGAGCCAGAGTCTCAAATTCCGATCAAGATGTGAGTGATTTTTACCGGTATGATTTAACTACCGATACCTGGACACAACTCCCCAATTTTCCCGGAGGACCAAGGGAGTTTGCAAAAGGATTTGCAATAAATGGGAAAGGATATATTGCAATGGGCCAAAATATAAATTTCGTGGACATAAAATATTACGATGTCTGGCAGTTTGATCCGCAAACCAATAGCTGGACGCAGGTTACAACTTTTAGTAATATAGATGAAAATATACCGATCACTTCCGCTTTATTTGCTACAGATACAAAAGCTTACATTTTATATTATAAAACATTGTATCAATTTGATCCATCCGGTGATTCATTAACGACAAAAGCTGTATTCCCCGCAACTACCGTTGATTTAGGTCCTTATTATTTCGCGATCAATAATAAAGGCTACCAGGTTTCAGGTATCGAAAACGTAACTAATCTTAAAACAGTTTATGAATACGATGCTTCCGAAGATCTATGGACTAAAAAGAATGATTTTCCGGGTAAGGGAAGAGCAGCACCCTATACGTTTGTAATAAATGGCAAGGGATATATTGCATGTGGCACTACGATAGATAATCCATCACAAGGGCAATATGTGGGTGTAGGTTTAAATGATGTGTGGGAATATGATCCCTCACTGGATAAGTGGACACAAGTTGCAGACTTTCCCGGGTCACAATCTGCAGGGGTTGCAGGAGTGGTGGCCGGCAGGGCCATTATCGGAACCGGAATATCGCAACTTTTTCAAAGTGCTTTTCCGACGAACGAATTTTGGATATATTAACCAGCTACAAGTGATCTATTTCATTCTTTAAAAATGCGCAGAAACGGGCTCTCCCTCTCTCTGGGGAGAGGGTTAGGGTGAGGCTTCAGATAATCCGTGGCAATACGTGTTGTTGGCCGGGAGAGCCAGACGACGGTTTTAAGTAACGAACAGGCACGGGTCTGGAGACCCCGCGCCAGTTGATGTGCTATTTTGACTTCTCCCTCTCCCTGGGGAGAGGGCCGGGGTGAGGCTGCAGGTAATCCGTGGCAATACATGTCGTTGGTCGGGAGATTGAAATGGCGACGTGGCAATCTTCCCTTGCGTTTATCATCCTGATGCGAAGATTGCCACGGCGCGATGGTTTTGGCACAATTACAACGACTGTCATGCGCCTTTTATCAAAGTAAATCACTTTCTGTGCACTTAAATAAACATCTTATTAGTTTATGAATATAATTAAAGCCGCTTCTTCCTCAATAGTGCTTCTGTCGGTCTTGCTTACCTCCTGTAAAGAGCAATCAAAAAAGAAATCAGGACAGGCAAATGAAATGCCGGCAGTAGCGCTGGTACCTTCCCAAAAATTTATCTTCAATTCATTTGTCGATTGCAATATGGCAACCGTCTGGGTTGGCGATACCTTTAGAATATTTCCAGGTAAATATGGAGAAGATCCATTGTGGGGAGATTCACGTGAATTGAAATATGCCAGCGGCTCTTCTGTAGATGAAGTGTTTGCTAAGAAACCTGCTGAATTTATCGAACCTTCTATGCCCCCGAATGCCCCTGCCGGTACAAAAGGTTTGCATGGCGCTGTGTGGTTTGAAACCCTGTATAAAGACCCGCGTGATCAAACCGGCAAAACACTATTTGCATTATATCACAACGAAAACTATCCGTCTACATTTCCTTATGATGCGGCAAATGGAACGGGCTACCGTGATGTTGATTGGCCACAGGGACTCAAAGGCCCGGGAACAAAAACTGCAGTTTGCAGGATAGGCATTATGAAATCGCTGGACGGCGGCAAAAGCTGGACAGATAAAGGCATTCTTTTACAAGACTACCAGCCAAGGCTTATACTTAAGCCGCATAACACAGCAATTAATTTTGCAGGTGGTGTAGGTGATCCTTCCGCGGTTGCCAATGGCAGTTATCTGTATATTTTCTATGGAGAATATGGTTATCCAGGTACCTACGATTCATCCTCCTATGATCCTTCGATCGAATGGAGTGGCCAATGTATCAGCATTGCGCGCATTCCGTTAGCAGATCTTGACGATCCTGCAGGTAAAGCAAAGAGATGGGATGGCAGCCGCTTTAATGCTCCTGCAGACAGTGTTGGGAAACCCGTTGCCTCATTACAAATTCCGCAAAACGAAGGTGGCGGACCGGCTTCATCTCCCACGGCCAAATATTTTTGGGGGCCTTCTGTTAGCTGGAATACCTATTTGAATTGCTGGGTAATGCTGATGGCAAAAGCAGAAGGTCCTTCATGGAAGGGAAGCAGTATTTATATCTCCTTTAATCCAAATGCAGACCTGGGCGAAGGAAAAAATTCCCAGGAATGGTCGGTTCCAAAACTACTGTTAGACAAACCGGGGCATACAATCTGGTATTCCTCACTTCAACCATTGTCTACTAATGATGTCAGGGAAAAAAAGTATACTTCTGTAAAATTGGGTAAAAAAGCAAGATTGTTTTATAAAGACCAATACCAGGACAAGAGTCCTTATTTATCAGAATACATTGTTGAATTTAAATTGACCGGGGACCATATTACCGCTGGCAGTAAATAAAAAAAGAAGTAACGGGGTTAAATAGAGGATACTGGATGCTGAAAGTTCGATTTTCCTGTTATACTGATCCTGTCGAAGTGGAATTAAACCTTTCGTTGGTCGTGTGACCAGGCGACGGCAATGACTTATCTAATGACCTACTGCAACACACTCTCCATCCTGTATAGTTTGCCGTCAGGCTTGGTCAGGATATACAATTCGCCATTGACATCTTGTCCAAAGTGAAGGTCTACCCTGTTGGTTCCGCAAAGCTGCCTTAGCGTTTTTACCACCCCGTTTACCGCTACCCGCCATTCTTTAATGGGTGCATAAGTACCTTGTTTAATATCGGCCATGTTTACATAAAACAACCTGCCGGTGGGTATATCACCAAAGAAATATTTTCCTTTTAATTGCGGCACTTCATGGCCCTGGTATTCATATCCGCCGCAAATAGCCTTGCCTTCATCATGATCGTATTCTGCAACAGGATACGTAATATGAAAGCTGCTATCGTTGGCCGGAAGCGGGTACACATAATCGAGGTTGCCGCCGGGTTTCAACAAAAAATTGCCTTCGCGGATGGGCCATCCATAATCATGGCCTGGTTTAATCAAATCCACCGCTTCAATATTGGAAAACCCAATATTACAGGCCAGCATTTGCCCTGAAAGCGTCCACGAAATACGATGCGGGTTTCTAAAACCATAGGCATAGATCTCTTTGAGTACTTTAGGGTCAGGGCTGTTAACAAAAGGATTATCAGCAGGGATACCATATTTACCGTTGCGGCTGTTTCTGCCCGCAGGGTCTATACGAAGAATGGTTCCCCATGGCTTTTCCTGATTGTGGGCAAGAAAAGGGTATCCTTCTTCCACGCTTCCCCCATCGCCGATACAGATGTACAACATACCGTAATCTTTATCGCCGGGTTTGGAAAAAGGGTTAAAAGCAATTTCCTGTATGCCGTGAATGCCCTGCACCATATTGATCCTGAAAAGTTCGCGCCCCTTACCGGAAAACGGAACCGCACCGGGATTATCGGTCTTCCATTCGGTTACCACCCATTGCACGGTAGTTTCAATGGAATCCGGGTAGCCGAAATCGGGTTTGGCACTGCCTGCTACTTCTGAATGACTGGTGTACAAAAGCCCGTTTTTAGCAAAGTCAGGATGAAAAGCAAAGCTGCCGAAACCGGTAGCCAGGCCGGGAACATTAATAAATTTCGGCCTCAGCGCAGCCATATCCATATAGACTACCGGCTTGTTATTTTGTAGTTTATAGAGCTTACCCCTAAGATCGAGAATGAAGGGATCGCTGCTGCCCGGCTGGTTGGCGAGTTGGGTAATCCGTGTGAGGGGTAATTTACCTCCCTCGCTGGAAGGCGGGAACTGAGCTATCTCTTTTAGATTAACCACCAGGTTAGAAAGTGGTATCGTATCAGGAATAGGATTGGCTATGGCGTTTTTATCTTTACCTGCAGCGATATTACCTTCTCTTTTTTTGGTATTTAAAAAAGCAATAATGGCATCAATGCCTTCATCCTGCAAATAGGTAAAGGAGGGCATTGGGGTACTATATTTTTTATGCAATAACAGGGCCCTTGGGTCTCCTGATTCAATTACTTTTTGGGGATCTTTTATAAATTGCCTGATCCACGCGGCGGTGGTATCCTGGGTTATCCCGTCTAACCGGGGGCCTATTCCATTTTGCCGAAAGCCATGGCAGCCGCTGCAGTTTTGAGTAAAGAGGGTTTGCCCTTTAGCGATCGTTGCTTCATCGGTTGAGATTGAAGTTTCCTTAGAAGCGCCTCCTGAATTACAGGAGTAAAGGCATACCATCCATAAAAAGCTTACCAGGCTAATGACAATTTTTCTTTTCATTTTTATAGACCAATTGATATTAGTGCTAAAAATACAATGATTACGCCTTAAAAATATAAATTTCCCCAGGCAATTATACAAGTAAATAGTACAAGGTTAGGTTGGTTGTCACACTGAGCCTGTCGAAGTGGAATGAGTGGCAAAACATGTCGTTGGCCGGGAGACAAGCGCAAGTTATCCCTCCCGACTATTTGGGATGGTTGGGGTGAGGTTAAAAAAAAAATCGGCATATCGAAAGCATGTTTTGTCTTTTCTTTTGTCTTTGATACAAAAGAAACAAAAAATCAAGGAAAATCCGCCAAAAGGTCGGACAGGCTCCGATTGCTCCGCGCGTTTTTCCGGGCTGGCGCGCAGGCAAAAGCCGTTGGTAAAATAAGTAAGTAGACCGTTGTGGTTG
>JAGWRO010000085.1 GCA_028876495.1 Bacteroidota bacterium | reverse complement strand
TTTGTAAAAAGAACTATCCAAATTACATGCAGTCCAGCGAGACCATTTTAAGCCTGCATTTTTAGCTTGTTTGAACGCATTTTTAAATACGATACGTAGATTCTTTTCTGTCGGCGGTTTTGTCTGTCCAAAAGCTGTCAAGCTAAAAGCAAAAGAGAAGATTATCGCTAAAGATTTGAGGAGTGTCATAAGACTTGCAGGCAACGGGCAGGGGTTGCTGCTTTGCTGGATTTATAACGTCCTGCCAGAACCAAAGCCCAATTAAAAATATGATGATGAAGTTAAAATAAAATATTGATTAGAATTCCGTCTGCCCGAACCACTGCTGATAGGCAAACAAAAAGTTGAGAATTTATTCGTCTGCCAGCATAGCAGCAAACCCAATGTTGTATGCAGGGCTATTTGTCAAGCTTAATGGTTTGGAAAATCTTTACTACTAATTTTTCTCTTTGAGAATTTAAATTCTCTCCATTAATCCCAAGCCACGCCCCAGTCTTACAGTCTTGGATAGATATTCTTGTTTGACCATTTCCTTTTGTTTTTGGAGTTTCAATGATAGCAATTTTTTCATCAATGGTGTCAATTTGAAAGTTTGATTGATTTTCTTTTTCATTCAATATTCTAAGGTTTGCTTGTTCATATTCGTTAGAAAGATTGCAGTCTCTATCTTTTGGAACTATATCATCTCCGATATCGTAGTTTAATAATATGCTGTCCGCCAATGATGAAATGTATCCAACTTGTGAATCTATTCCTTGCAGTTTGCCGATTTTGAATTTCGAAGGTGTAGTAATTGTCCAGCCATAAGGCAGTTGATGTTTTATCCAGGTCGGGTCAACCTCAATTTTTGTCTGGTTGTTATTGCAACTTATAAGCAAAATCCCGAAAAAAATAAGTGCTCTTGTATGAGTCATTAAAAATGCTTGTTTAAATGCGGAGTGTTAATTAAGCCTTGCATACAACGTCCACGGCTTGGCGATGGGCTGGTCTTCAATGTTCTGTCTGCCCAAAACGTCAGCCTGATAAAGTACCAAAGCTGAAGGTAAATAGAAAAAGCTGATTTTTGTTTGTCTGCTGGAACTACTGCTGATAGCGCTACAGCCGATTGTTATTCCGTCTGCCAGCCTAGCGCCAAACCCAATGTTGTATGCAGGAGTTAGTAAATTTTCTTTAAGTAATGTTTGTGTTTGTAATAATGTGTACCAAACAAAAAATATTTTTTCCACTTTGAATATCCGAACGCCTTTGTAACAATCTTTTCATTCTGGTAGCTTTCATATATTTTGTTGCGCCGAATATAAAAAACATAATTACGAGGAACAACACTCTTCAAGCTATTGCTGTCAAGTTTAAAGCCGATGCTCCGCATGTAAGCAAAACCAGAAGTGTCCATTGGAACTTCTTTGTAATGCAATAACAATTTATGTCCATTTATTTCGTAATGTCCTGTTGCTGTGTCATTAAACAAGTCGCCACGAAAACGGTATTCAAAGGTGCTATCTTTTTTAAGTTTAATCATTGTTACAAAAAATCCTAAGTCAGCAAAGTTTGACCGATATGTTCCAGCAATATTTTTTGTTGAACTACAAGAAATTAATACAGATAAAGATGCTACAATGATTATTAAGTTAAGAAGTTTCATCAAATTTTGTCAGCGTATTCAGTTCTCTTAGTAGAATTATTTTGGAATGTCAAATAAGCTTGCATACAACGAACAGGGCTTTATGCAGGTTGGGAAATAGAATTCCGTCCGCCCGAACCGCTGCTGATTGAAAATATTTTGATGAAATTAAAAACTAATGCCCAGCGATGTTTGTCCTGCCCGAACCAATGCCTGGCATTGCAATTTGCCGAAGATAAGTTTGTCAAGCCCAACTTGCATAAAACCCCATGTTATCGGCATCACCGCATTGTTCAGTCGAAGCCGTCAAGCCCGAAGTCCGCACAACTGTTTGTCAATGTGATTTAAATTTATTGCGATTCCTCCCAATCATAATTGTATCTGAATGTCTTATACTCTCCTTTATAAGCTACTTCAATATATTCAACATCAGACTTATTTTCAAGTTCAAATTTAACTTGGTTTTCGGTCATGTTATAATGCTTTTTGTTTAAGAAGCCGACAGTCCTAATTGTTGGATGTTCAATGATGGGTTTGAGATTACCGTCCAGAATATTTGTATCAACAAATCGAAAATCAATTAATTGAGGAAAGTGTTTTAAAAAATTTAGATTTTCAACAGGAGCACAAGCATTTAAGCAAAGAACTTTTAATTTCTTTAGTTGAAGCAGTTCGTCTGAGAATACAATTTTTTTAGACTGGTTAATATGCAAAAACTCAAGACTGTCATTCAATTTCCCTAATCCCTTATCGGTTTCTAATTTAACACAGTAATGCGTCTCAAGTCTTTTTAAGGCTTTAAAGTTTTGGATGCATTGAAAGTCTTTAATGTTTGCCCAAGTCAAGTCCAAGTATAAAATATTGTCAGAGGGCAATAAACTTAAAAACTGATTTTTTTCACAATTTAAATGATTTAGAAAAACATACTGTGCTTTATCAATGTTGTTCTGATTACCAAATGAAGTTTTCTCCTTAAAATCTTGAACATATATTTTTCCTTTCTCTACTTGGTCAAACCAAAGGGTATTATATCTCCAGTCCATGCTCAACTTATTTTAATTTTCTGTTTATTTCTTGCAGTCACTTTAAGTTAGCAGTGTCCTAAAGCGGTTGCCGATAACGGTTAAGGCTTGGCGATGGGCTGGAATTCAATGTATTTTCCGCCCGAACGTCAGCCGATTGAAAAACAAAAGATGAAGATAACAACAAAAAGCCGATATTTGTTCGTCTGCTGGAACTGTTGCTGATAGCGGACTACAGCTCATTGTTATTCCTTCAGCCAGCCTATTGCCAAACCTTTTGTTGTGTGCCGTAATTATTTAAGACTATAATTTGCCAATTCCCAAGTACCATTTCCCGGTGCTGGGGCGGTATTAAATTGATTTTGATAAAATTTGGTCATGCCAATATTAGGCGTCAACCAAATGCTATCTTGGGTATAACTCTCTACTGCGTAACCAACGATTTTTGATAATTGAAAAGTATTGTTGAATGTACCGGCTGGCACTGTCAAACTGTTTTTATTTAAAACCTTCGTTGTATCTCCGAAAAATTTGTCTGTAAACCATTTGTTACCGACTTGTAATGGAAAAATATATCTACGCTTTTCATCAAACATTTGTGGTATGCAAGTGCGGCATGGTGCAGCATAAAAAACAGCTTTTTTGTCATCAATAACCACAAACGAAGAATCAATTAAATATTTATTGCTTGCTGCGTCCTGTAAAGTAGTTGTCCAGATTGTCGCCTCTTGTCCGTCCGGAAGTGTGCCTGTACCAACAATATCCACATAAATATATTGGTCGCCATGTGTGTATCCATCATTGTATTTGTACACCCAATGATTACCCACGTTATGTGGAAAGATTTGATTTGAAGAAGTGTTCGGCGGTGTGTTATCTTCTTTACTGCATGAGATTGTCAAAAGCAATAAAAAAAGGATGAAATAAGATTTCATAATTTGTTTTTTGAAAATGACACTTTTTTGAGGTGAAACGTTGCATTTATGGCACACAACGGTAGGGCTTGCTGCTGCGCTGGTATTCAATGTACTTTCAGCCCCGAACTACAGCCCAATAGCGAACCTAAAGCCGAAGATAAATACAAAAGCCGAACAATGAATTTTCAGCCCGGAACTACTGATAAACAGCGAACAAAAAGCTGATGTTTATTCCTTCAGCCAGCGTAGAAGCAAACCCAATGTTATAGGGCGTTTTGTTATTGTCCGTCAAGTTTACCACTTTCATTTAAGATTTTCATCAAGTTTCCGTCTACTAAAAAATTGAAATAAGATACATAATTTGTTCCATTGTCCTCGGCGACTTTTACCAAATAAATATTTTTTGCAGTATCGTTTAAAAATGGCAATAGTAAAATGTGTCTTTTCCCTTTTGATAAACTGTCAACTAATTTGATTTCATCTTTTACTATTTTAAGGTCGGAAACTAAGTCCGTAACTTTTTCGACGGTTAAGTCAAGTCTTTTACTGTTGTCTATATTGTCAAGTTGAGTTTGGAATTTTGTCCACCAACCGTGACCATATTTCTTTTCTAAATGTTCAACCATTGTTTGATTATAATATTTTGTTCCGTTGATAATGTCCTTTGTTACAGTACAACCAAAATAATAAAACTTGAAGCCGTATGAATTTGCTAAACTTTGTTTCTCTCCATAATTAAGTGGTAATTCTCCAACTTCTGCAATTTGGATTTTTCCTTTTTTTATGTCTTGTCTTGCTGTCCAAAAGTTATATGGTGTAAAAAGCCCGAAAGAAAATCTTAATCCAAAATAAAGTCCACCAAAAAAGACAATTGTCAAAAGTCCGTATGTGATTCTTTTCTTCAATTTTTTTCGGTTCAGTTAGTTAGAAAGTGTGGTTGTAAAATGCCCTATAACGAACAGGTATTGCCGAAGGTGGGAGATTCCGTGTTCCGTCAGCCGATACCGAAGATGATTTATTTTCTATTGCCGAAGATAACATTTGTTGCCGATTAGAATTCCGTCACTCTGATAACTGAAGTTGATTAATGAAACAACTACTGATGCTTATAATGTCGTGCCCCGATTTTGGCAATATGACTGTTATGGGCAGGGCTTCTCTTCGAGTTTTCCGTAAATTGTATTGTCAAAGTCTGATGGGTTCTTTCCATATTCAAGTCTGATTATTTTACTACAATTTACTTGCAATACAAAAGCAAAGTTTTCCATTGATGCCATCATATTACCTTTTCCATTTTGAATATTGTCAAGATAACCAGGCAATGAATTTTTTAAAGGTTCAATGTCGTCACCAACTTTAAATTTAGGAATTGTGCGAGCTATAATTTTATCCTGTATTTGGTCTGGCATATAACGAAATACTACTGATGGCGCAATCAATGGCATAACCCACAAAAAGAAAAAAAGAATTATTGCTGGAGATAAAAACAAAACAAGTTTAAAAATCGGTCGCTTGTTTAAAAAGTCAACTAATTTGTCTGACTTGATGAACAACGAATATGCAAGCCCGAAAATTAATCCTGTCAATAAAGCTAATGGTAAAAACATCATTATTAATTCCATGCTTTGAAATAGTCCGCCAACAATAATTGAATATGTCAACGCCGCATAAACTGTTGTAATGAATGGAAAAATAGTTGGTTTAAATATTTGTCTTGAATGGTCAAGTTTATGCAAAGGGTAAATGATAAAGATTGCCCAAGCGATTATTATGAAAAGTCCTGACCAGAAAATGACTACACCAATATCATCTGCTTTACCGTCCTTAAAAACGAGATAGATTGAATAGAAGAAATTCATCAATGACCAAGCAATAGTCATTGAGAAAAAACCAAGTGTCTGTTTTACTTTATTTATTTTGATAGTTGTCATTTAGCCTTGCCCATAACGTCTACGCATTGGCGATGGCTGGGAATTCATTGAATTTTCAGCCGGAACAAAAGTACAGTAAACGAACAAAAAGTTCAGATTTTGATTCATAGCTCAATAGATAATTTTCAGCCCAGTACTGCTGCCCAATAGCGAACAAAAAGTTGATGAAATGCAGGTCTGCCCAGCTATTGCCAATGCGATGTTGCCTGCTGCCGGATTTAGGATTTCCACAATTCCCACTTTTTAATGTACCTCCACTTTCCCTGTTCGTTAATTAAAAAATGAATATCTCCTTCTGAACAAAACTCTCCACAAGTAAATGAAGTGAAAACACAAGCAGTATCCCTGGTTAAATTGAAAGCAATTTTTGAAAAGCTTAATGAACCTATTTTTTTAACTCGGTCAACGGGTGCATCGTCGGCATTGTATATTTTGAAATTATAATTTGGGTTTAGAATTGAAATATCTATTGTGTCTTTACTAAAATTTTGCTTACACAGTAAACGAAGTATGTTATTAAAAACTGTGTCTGTTCTTCTATTTTTAATTGTGTCCAAAATCTCATCAACATAAGCTTGCACCATGTCTTCGTTCTGCTTATATACTTTGACAAATAGTGTTGCCGTATCTAAAACATTTTGAACACTGTCAACCCACCTTTCCCTTTTAAAATATTCTGAACTGTCAATCTTATGTGTAAAGGCAACATAGGGAACAGGTGCTGTACGGTCTTTCAAATGATAGCGATATATCGTATCAGAACCAATGACCTTATCTAAGGTTATATTTAATATTTGACTTTCATCAGTTTCAATTCGAGCTTTATCAGTTTTCGTTCTGCACGATAAAAGAAATAATGTAAATAGGATTAAAATATATTTTGCCATTTCTATTATTAGATGCAAATATTAGGAATGTCCACACAGGTAGCAGGCAACGCGCTAATTTATGTTATTATACGCTATCACCAAAAAAAAATTGCATCTGATACTCAGTTATTTATTATTATACTTTTTGTATTGTTGTTAGTACAATCCAATTTTAATTTATTCATAATATGTACATTTCTTTTTCACCACTCTATTCCTTCTTTCTTCCATAAATCGTCAAACGGGCTCACAATATTTACCAATCGCTCTTTGCTTACGTGTAAATAACGTTCCGTGGTTTTAATATTGAAATGGCCAAGCAGTTCTTTTATATATTTAATATCTGTTCCCTTATCCAGAAGATGGGTGGCAAAGCTATGGCGAAGGCTGTGAATTCCTACGTCTTTTCTAATTCCGGCTTTCTTTTTGGCATTAGTGAATATCTGTTGAATGGTGCGGGTTGGATAAGCCGATAATGTTTGTTCTGATTCAAATAAATAAATTTTTGGCCTTGGCTTATATGTTAGAAGATAATTGCGCAAAATATCTAAAAGTACCGGACTTAAATTTACATAGCGGTCTTTCTTCCCTTTTGCCCTTTCTATAAAAATTTGCATCCGCTCGCTGTCAATATCAGCAATTTTCAAATGAACTATCTCGCTTACACGCAATCCCGAACTATAAGCAGTAAAAAGCATCGCTTTATGTTTCTTGTTGCTTAAAGAATTAAATAATTTTCTTAATTCATTTTCATTCAAAAGTTTTGGTAACAAAAGCGGTTTCTTCGGCCTCGGTATCTCCCAAAAAAATTTTTCTCTGTGTAATACCTGTTCGTAGTAAAACTTCAGCGCGTTGATACGGCTGTGAAGTGTGTTCTCGCTTAAATGTAATTTTAGATAACAATATTCAAAATAATCTTTTAACCTCGAGACGGTAAAACTTATTGCAGGCTTATCCTTTATCGTGTTCAAAAATTGTATGAACTCGCTTTTGTATGTCCTGATAGTGGAAGGGCTATAAGCTTTTAAAACAAGGTGCCGGTGAAATTGTTGTAAAGCTTCTTTATTTTCTTTGCTTAACGTATTAGGATAAACGGGTGATCCCGAAATTTTTGAGGAAGTCTTTGCCGGTTTTCCCGTTGCGATGTTTGCACTCTTATTACCAGGATAAACCGCAGGCGCAACCACATCATTTTTTCTCTTTTCTAACAAAAATTTTTTCAATTCGGCTATTTCTAACTCTGCCTTATTTTCTAATGCAGATTTTAAATGTAAATAATTTTCTCCGGTGCAGGGTACATACCAGCAACTGTTGCTTTTGCTCCATCTCGCCCCCGCCTGCTTTTGTATCAACGATTGTATCAACCCATTTTTCTCAAAATAGATCCCAATGCATTCCTGCCCCCGGTGATATAATGGTTTTAAAATAATACTTTGCATTTAGTTTACTTTTAAGCGTATCCAGCATCCAGCATCCAGCATCAAGTATCCTGCACTTCAGCCTTCCCCTTTTTATCCAACAAAACCACCTGCTCAGCCACTACCTCTGTTACATATTTTTTCTGTCCTTCTTTATCTTCATATTGCCGGTGGCGAAGTTTGCCTTCTATATAAAGCAAGCTGCCTTTATGAATGTACTGGTTGGCAAAAGTGGCAAGGCCCCGCCATACTATTACAGGATGCCATTCGGTGTTAGTACTTGTTTCGCCATTTTTAAGCCGGTAAGTTTCAGTAGTGGCTATCGTTAGTTTAGCTACGGCAGTTCCATCCTCCAGCGTTTTGTATTCAGGGTCTTTACCCACGTTTCCAATTAAGATCACTTTGTTGATTCCTTTCATTCGTTTTTGTTCTAAAGTTTACAATAAATGGCAGGGCTTCGCCTTTCTCATTCACATCAGCCAACAGGTATTCGACAATATATTTTTAATTACCGGGCTCTTTCCGGTAAAACCAACCGGTTTTTAAAATTCAAAAGCAAAACTTATTGATTCGGACTGCACAGTTAATTGGGGAGGTATAACACTCCACAGTTAGTTCTTCCAGGTTTTGAGTATTCAAATCTATTGAATTGATTTTAAAAAAGAAAGAATTTTCTGCTATTTATAATTATTCTTATTGCGTTTAGTATATCACCGTTTAAAATAAAAATCTGCGAAATTTGTTGGTTTACTAAAAACTAAAGCATGAAAATCCACCAGCAACAAATCAGGCTTAAAGAAAGAACCAGGGGTTTTCACCTCATCACTTTTGAGATTGAAGAATCATTTCACGCTATCAGCGAATTCAATAAAGGTATCTGCCATGTATTTATCCAACATACTTCCGCATCTTTGGCACTTAATGAAGATGCCGATCCCACGGTGAGAAAAGATTTTGAACATTTTTTCAATAAAATGGTTCCTGAAAACGATCCGGGTTATGTTCACAATTATGAAGGCGCAGATGATATGCCCGCTCACCTGAAAGCCGCTATTCTTGGGAGTTCGGTAACAATTCCTATCCAAAACGGGCGATTGGCTCTCGGAACCTGGCAGGGAATTTATTTATGCGAACATCGCAATCACGGCGGAGCTAGAAATATTATGGTTACTGCAATGGGAGAGTGATTTTGTCTATTACAAATTAAAAATTACGAATTAAAAATTGGAAAATCTGAACCGGAAAACAGATAGCAATACAAAAAAAATTACACCCCATTCTTAATTCGTAATTCCTAATTCGTAATTTTTTAATTCGCCCACCACCCTGCTCACCGGCAAACCCATTACATTGTAAAAATCACCTTTGATAGAGTGGATGCCAATTGCGCCAATCCATTCCTGTATGGCATAAGCACCGGCTTTATCATACGGCTTGTAATGGTCAACATAATATTCAATCTGGCTTTGTGAAAGCGAATGAAATTTAACTTCCGTTTCTTCTGAAAATAACATTTTCTTTTCTGCTGATAAAATACAAACACCTGTAATTACTTTATGTGTCTTGCCTGACAATTTGGAAAGAATTTCTATAGCTTCTTCTCTGTTAAGTGGTTTGCCTAATATTTCATCATTTAAAACCACCACCGTATCAGCAGCAATAATCGTTTGTGCATCGCTGTTGTTCAAATTTTCCAATACGGCTATTGCTTTATTTTCTGCAATATGCATGGCGATCTGAGCAGGGGATAATTCAGCGGGAAAAGTTTCTTCAATATCTGAAACTATTATTTCAAAAGGGATTTCTGCCAGCTCAAGCAATTGCTTACGCCGTGGCGAACCGGAAGCTAAAATGATTTTCTGCATTAAAAAAAATTAAAAAAATAACATCGATACTATTCCTGCCAGCATGATTAATTTAACCACAGAACTTAACTGGTGAAATTCCGCAGAAGTATTGGCTTTATATAATTTATGCAATACCCAAAGCAATGGAATAATAATAGCAATCAATGAATATAAAGCCGAAAGCCACCATCCAAGCTGTAATACATAAATTAAAATGGCAAACAACACACCTGCCAACACTACAATCCATACGGCAGTAAAAACTTTTGACACCGGTAAACCCCAAACGATCGGCATGGTTTTGCAGCCATATTTTATATCGCCTTCTATATCTTCCATATCTTTTATTACTTCACGTATCAAAGAAATGATGAAGGCAAACCCTGCATAAACAAAAGACATTTTCAATAAGCGCTGCCACACTACATCTTCCGGTGAAATGCGGAACCGGTATTCTGCCACGGTAAGTACCAAAATTACCCACGCCGTTAATAAAGAGATGAGAATATTGCCAATAAGAATTTTCTTTTTAAAAGTGCTGGAATAAACCAACAAAATATTGATGGCCAAAAAATTAAAAAAAGGAATGAAAATATTAGTGAGTTGATAACCAATATAAATACTCAATGCCAAACCTGTAAATGACAAAACCGCGTGAAGTAAAATCGCTGATCGTCTTTTGATAAATTTTCCAACAATCACTTTGGAAGATTTGTTTACCTGGTCGATATTTTCATCAAAATAATCATTAATTATATACCCGGCGGCCGCGATACAAACGGAAGCAAGGACGAGCAAATAGAATAATTTTTCAGAAAGCTTAATGCCTTCATAGCCCGGATGAGCATGAAGATAAACAAAGGGTAAAATAAAATACCTGAACAGCATTTGGGTAAGCACAATAAAAAGAAGATTGGGCCATCTGATCAATCTGAAAAATGCTGCAAGCGCTTTCATGAGTAAATCTTAAAAGTAAAAAGATCAGGTTGAAGAAATATTATTCTTTA
>JAGWRO010000084.1 GCA_028876495.1 Bacteroidota bacterium | reverse complement strand
TCAATGATTAAAGGATTGTTTCTTAGAAAAATACATGCAGTAACCTTTAAAGGCTTTCTGCTGAAATTAATAATATTTATTGTCGCTTTTACTTTTGAAAAACTTGCTTAAGTAAATAGCAACTTGGGTTAATTAGCTAATGGAGAAGACTTAGGAAAATAAGAATTAGCAGACAAAGTTGGTTTACTGTAAATTTTTAAAGCAATAAGAAACCTGAATGATAAAAAGTTATTTGTTTATAAAAAAAACTACATCAAAAGGAAGAGGTGTATTTACCAAAGAATTGATTGGTGCAAATACAGTTATAGAGGAAGCGCCGGTTATTGTTATGAGCGCTGAAGATCGTATTAATATTGATAAAACGCTGCTGCATGATTATATTTTTGCCTGGGGCGAAAATAAAGACAAATGTTGCATGGCTTTAGGTTTTGTGCCGCTTTACAATCACAGTTATACAAGTAATTGCGAATATTTTATGGATTTTGAAGAAGAAACGATTCAAATAAAAACGGTGCGAAAGATCAATGCCGGTGAAGAACTGACCATCAATTATAATGGCGACTGGAACGATCCAAAAAAGATTTGGTTTGAAGTTTCTTAATTAGCTGATGAGCTAATGTGAAAATACAAAAGGACAAATTTGGTTGTTTACTATAAACAAGGCTGTTGATTAAATCCTTTAGTTCGAATTGATTTGTGCAATCAATATTAATTTTTTTTCGACCGATATATTCGTTTGCAGACATCATTAGTACATTAGCTAATCAGCTAATTATCTTTATTATTCACCAACATCCATCTGGCAGTTTCATATATCGCCGAAGTAAGTTGTGAAAGTCTTTTCTTTACTGAATCCTGTTGACTTTTATCCAAAGAAAGCGTATTGGAATTTATCGGCATGAGACTTTCTTTGGTGATGCGTAAGTTCTTTACAAAATAATAATTGTCTGTAACCACGCCGATATTCCCTTCATCATGATGAATAATAAATGCAGCATCGCTTTTATTTTTGGCATTCAAAACATCTCTTCCCAGAGTGGTATTGGTGTACGATTGATGAACCATTCCTGCAAGCGTGGGTAGAATATCAATTTGAGAAACCACTTCATGTTTTGTTTGCGGCGTTAATAATTTAGGGGCGTAAAATAAAAGCGGCACGTGTTCATCACTTAAAGCTCCTTTTTGCCAGGCATTTGGGTACAAAGCTGAAGTTTCTCCTTCTACGCCATGATCACCCACAAAGGCGAAAATGGTATTGTTAAACCAACTTTGTTTTTTTGCTTTTTCAATCAGTTTTTTGAAACAATAATCTGTATAGCAAAAAGATTGAAATTCCTGTAAAGATTCGAAACCGTATTTATGCAAGGTGTCTTCATTCACGTTTCGTTTTACAAAATCTGAATCTTCAGCCGGAATATCGTAAGGACGGTGGTTGTCGGCCGTTTGAACAATTGCAAAAAAAGGTTTTTTCTGTTGCGAAAAAACGTCTTCTGCTTCAAGAAAAAGATTTTTATCGCTGATGCCCCAAACATTTAATGGTGGTGCTTTAAATGCACCTTCCTGGTAAATTTTTACACTTTTTATATTTTTAATAAGGCCATCGAAATTATTAAAATCACTGCTGCCGCCAAGGAAGTAAAATTTGTTGTAATCTTCAAACGAGTTGATGATCGTGTGCTGCTTAACCGCCTGCGGATTACGGGTGGAAAATTCAGATAATTGTACGTCAGGAATTCCGGTAACTATTGCAAAAACACCCCGTGCTGTCCCAAAAGTGGGTGTAAAACAGCGATCGAAAAAAATGCCACTGTCGCACATTTGTTTAAAAAATGGTGTTGTATTCAAAGGGTTTCCACTCATGCTGCTTTTGTACATACTGAAACTTTCGCAAATAACTAAAACTATGTTGGGCCGGCTTTCCAGCGATTTACTGTTGGGTAACACTTGCCTGGAATAATCCAGGTCATTAATGTTTTTTTGATCGAGTTGCAAAAAATCAGCGATAAGCGGAAAATAGCTTTTGGCTTTGTCGTCATCAAAAGATGGCTTGCGGAATTTCAAAGTTGTAAAAAAATTTTGCATCGGATTTAACGCCACATAAGATTTAAAATTATCATTTAGTTCAAAAGCATCTTTCCATTTTAAAGGATGAAGAGAAAAAATTCCATACAAACACCATAATAAAAAAATCACGGCACCGGCATGCCATCGTTTTTTGTAGACCATGTTTTCCTGCTCATTTCTTTTGGTGAGCACATGCGTGTGTTTAAACAGTTTTGACAATAAAAAAACTGCGACCACTAAGGCCAATGTCAGCCATACAATAGGATAGCTTTGCCAAAGCATCCTCAAAGAAATGGAAGAGTCTTCTGCAAAATTTAGCGCACTGGCATTGATACGCGTATGGTTGTAACTGAAATTTGCAAAATCGGCACCGAAAAAAAATAAAACAAATAGCGTTGCAAGTGCCAGGTAATACGACCACCACTTTTTATTTCTTTCAGAATGAAAAGGAGAAAACCGCGGGTAGACTGAAAGAACAGCAATGGGCAAAAGAAGGATAGATATCCATTTGGCATCGTACCTGAAACCTAATACGAATGAAGGCAATAACGAAATTACATGCGTGTTTTCCGGAATAAATAAAACAACTGTTGCAATCCTGAGAATGGTAAATATTAGCAGGTAAATAAGCCATAGCATTGCGATCCATTTAATTGTTAATGGAACTGAGCCGGGGATTTTTGCTTTGAAAATCATGATTCAATAATGAAATTCATTTTCTTCATTATTTGTTGGTTTGCTGCTTTTTATTATTCAATAACATGTATTTGGCTGTTTGATAATACGCATCTGATAATTCAGCAAGCGCTTTTTTATCGGCGATTATCTCAGGCGACGGAGGCAGCGGAATATTATTGGCCGATGACCTGAAATCAATTTTCCCTGTCGAAAGATTGTTTACATACACATATTGATCTGTAACAATCCCGATTTGTTTTACCATCGGATCAAATAAAAAAGCAAGGTTTTTAAAACGGACATTATTGGTTTGTGTAGTGTCGAATAAGTTTCTTCCAAGGGTGGTATTGGTAAAAGATATATGGGCCAATGCTGATACAGAGGGTACCAGGTCAAGCTGGGAGCAGGTTCTGTTAATACGTTGGGGTGAAAGTAAGTCCGGCGCATAAAAAAGCAAAGGCACATGTTGAGTAGTTAACCCGTCATCTTCCCATGCTTTTGGAAACATGTCTCCGGCATCTCCGCGAATGCCATGGTCGCCAACAAAAACAAAAATGGTATTTTTAAAATAAGGTTCTTTTTTAGCGGTTTCTATAAATGTTTTATAACTAAAATCGGTGTAACGAAAAGCGTTTAACTCTGCATTACTTTCAAAACCATATTTTTTTAAAGTATCAGAAGGGTAATTTTCCAGGGGAAATGTTTTCCTGTCTTCTTCCGGAATGGTATAAGGCCTGTGATTGTCGGCGGTTTGAATTACTGCAAAAAAAGGCGCTTTCTGTTGCTTTAAAACTTTGTTTGCCTGCAGAAATAAATTTTTATCACTGATACCCCAAACATCAATTGGTTTTACCGGGTAATTTTCCTGCTCATAAAGATGGAGGCTATCAATATTATTAGTCAGCAATCCCCGAATGTTGGCCCAGCTTGAGCTTCCTCCGATAAAATAAAATTTTTGATACCCCTTATAATCATCGATAATAGAATGTTCATCCACATAGGCCGGGTTTCGGCTCGCGGTATTCGGAAACTCAACATCCGGAATTCCGGTAACGACAGCCCACACGCCACGCGCTGTTCCATAAGCGGGCGTAAAACAACGATCGAAAAAGATTCCGTTGTTACACATTTGATCAAAGTAGGGAGTGGTGTTCAATGGATTTCCCCACATACTGCTTTTATAAGCAGAAAAACTTTCGCAAATTACTACTACCACGTTTGGCTTGCTGGCCAGCGGCGCTGCTTCGTGTATTCTTTTATAATTCAGATGAACACTATCCGGGTTTGGAACGTTAAGGTATTGCGTCATCATTGGATAATATTCTTTTACCTTTTTAAGATCATAGGTGGAGTTTTTAAATTCTAAGGTGCTTAAAAAACTCTGGATCGGGTTTAAAGAAAGGTTCGCTTTAAAATTATCATCAAAAGTAAAAGCATCACTCCAGCGCAATGGAAACTGGTTGAATCTTCCAAACGTTCCGAATCCTAATAATAAAGCGAAAGCAAACCCCATAATAATTCTTATAGCAGGCTTACCCGCATAAACCGTTTTTTCCGCTTTATTGTACCACCTGCTGATGAGCCAAAAAAGAACAGTGACTACTATTAAAATCAAAAAAGTTAATTCAAAAACCGGGTAGGTTTCCCATACCATATTCAAAGATATTTTGGCGTCGCCTAAATAATTTATTAAAGAAGCATTCAATCGTTCGTGGAGGTAATCATAGTTCTCAAAATCAATGGCATAAAGAAATACAAGCGCTACAGTTATAATAAAAAAATAGGTTTTGAATACCTTTCTTGAAAAAGAATTTTCAAACGGATTACAGTTTTTGGTTACAAAAAGCCAAACCAAAATCAGTGCAAATAAAATCCCTGTGCCGGTTAAAGTAGCAGGCGTGGCATGTCCTTTTTTCATGAAAAAAAGCAGCAGCACCATGATCAATACCGTGAAAAATACTTCGATAATACTACCGACAGTGAGCCTTTTTTTATTAGTATAGCTTAAATGAAGATTACCTACTACAAAAGGGAAAATGATCAATCCGCAAACAATCCTTTCATCAAAATTTAACCCGAGAAGGAACGGTTTTAAATAATTTGAAAAAGAAGAATTGAGCGGCGCAAAATGATAGTAAAAAATGAAACGCATGATGGTCATGAAAATCAAAAATGCGATCCCGGTTAAAAATATCCATTTTACCAATCGGGGAAAATTGGATTTCCTTTTCATCAGAAAAATTTAGGTGTGATTATAATTAAAATAGCCATCCGGTTTTAGGGAGGTTGTAATGGCAAATGTAAATATTTAACCACGGTTTTTAAGCAATAGTTATTTTTGCAATAATGAATTTGATGGAAATACAAAATGCGCCGTTTCTTCCGGAGGCGATAAAACAATTGGATTATCATTTGTTTGCAAAAATGAACGGCCAGTGGCATAATTCATTTTTTGATGTTTTTTTCCCTTTCATTCGTGAGCCGACAGTATGGGTTCCGCTTTATTTTTTCCTGGTGGTTTTTGTAACGCTGAATTTTAAAACCAGGGGTTGGATATGGGTTTTGTTTTTTCTGCTGAACGTAGCTTTGAGCGATACCGTAAGCAGCAGGCTCATTAAAGAAAATTTTATCCGCCTGCGCCCGTGCCACGATCCGGCACTTTTTGGCCACATCAGATTTTTGGTTGCTTATTGTCCTGTAAGTTCAAGTTTTACTTCTTCCCATGCGGTAAATCATTTTGCCGCAGCAATGTTTATATTTACAACGTTCAGGAAAACATTGAGCCCTGCCTGGGCTTTACTTTTTGTATGGGCTGCCGCTATTTCGTATGCGCAGGTTTATGTAGGCGTTCATTTTCCATTTGATGTATTTTGCGGAACAATTGCAGGGCTGATTCTTGGATATATTCCGGCAACCATCTTCAATCGTAAATTTGGATTGGAGTTGCCTCAATGAAAAACTAATATATGGAACTGATCATTTTATTTTTCCTGATCCTTTTAAACGCATTTATTGTAATGTGCGAGATGGCATTGGTTTCTGCCAAAAAAAGCCGGCTTGAAATGACTGCCAACAAAGGAGATAAAAAAGCGCAGATTGTTTTAAAATTAAAAGAAAACCCGGAGATATTTTTATCAACTACTCAAATTTATATTACATTAATCGCCATATTAACGGGTGTGTATTCCGGTGAAAGATTTAGCATTTATTTACAACCTGTTATTGAAAAAATCAATTTTTTGCAGCATTATGCCGCTACGATCTCCACTACTATCATTGTAATTTTTGTCACTTTTCTTTCTATTCTTCTTGGAGAATTGATCCCTAAAAGGATAGCTTTAATGAATCCGGAAAAGATTGCAAAAGGTGTGGCGGTTCCTATTAAAACATTAAGTGATTTTTCTTACCCGCTCGTTTGGTTGCTAAGCAGCATGAGTTCAGGCTTTTTCAGGCTTTTTAATATTAAAAAAAGTACAGACAGCCAGGTAACGGAAGAAGAAATTAAAGCAATGATCAATGAAGGAAGTGAATTGGGCGCGATTGAAGAAGAAGAAAAAGATATTATTGAAAGGGTTTTTCATTTGGGCGACCGAAACATTACTTCTATCATGACGCATCGCACCGATATTATTTGGTTTGATATCAATGAAGAACGATCGTCGGTAAAGCAAAAAATTAAAGAATTCCAACATTCTGTTTACCCTATCTGCACAGAAACGATTGATGATATTGAAGGGATTGTTTATGTAAAAGATATGTACCTCAACCCTGATGCTCCTTTAAAAGATCTTCTCCGAAAAGCACTCTTTATACCTGAAAATAATTCTGCTTACCAGGTGCTCGAAAAAATTAAGATCACTAAAATTCCTTATGCCTTTGTAGTGGACGAATATGGAAGTCTTTTGGGAATGATTACCGTAAAAGATATTTTGAAAGCGATAGTGGGAGAGATGCCCGAAGAGGAAGACGATGAATATGTGATTATTGAACGAAAAGACGGATCCTACCTGATTGACGGTCAGATACAGTTTTATGATTTTCTTACCAAGTTCAATAAAACCGTTTGGATCAACGAAGGTGAAAATGAATTTGATACATTAGCCGGATTTATTTTGCACGAATTAAAACGGATTCCCGTAACCGGCGATAAATTTGAGTGGCGCGGATTTGATTTTGAAATTGTAGACATGGACGGGCAGAGAATTGACAAAGTATTGGTCAATATTTCTGAGGAAATAAGAAGTGAAATGGAGGATTGAGGTGGAGTTTTAAGTTGTAGGTTATAAGTTTCGAATATTCTGAAACGTTATAGTAAACCGACAAATAATTACAATTTTTATTTTGAAGAATCCTATTTGCTAAAGGGGCTTTCATTTGCCCTCCAAAATACTGCGAGAATGATTTCGCTTTGCTGCAATCCTTACATTTTTGCAGAAATTAAATTTTCAACCATCGAGTATTTTAGGCTAACCATCAAGAAATTCTGTACAAGTATCAAAAAGATTTCTAATTAATTCAATAATGGGGTACATTGGCAATTGAAGTCATCTCTTTAAAGCTTTTACGATCATTATTTAATCACCCAAAACTTGTCAATCATGAAAAAGCTTATTTTTATTTTCAGTATTTTCTCATTGTGTTTTTTATCTTCTTTTACGAAAAAAAAGATAGATACTAAATTTAAGCACATTACAAATTATGGATCATGTACTGTTCCTTATAATCTGAATGCAGTAAAAAACGGAACTCAGGTAACGCTCAGTTGGAGCGGCGACCCTGTTGCTTGCAGTTATGCAGGTTATTACAATTGCAGTAGTTGCAGTATGTATGGAGGCCCCGCTGTTGTAAACTTTGGGGGCGCCACTTATACCTGGCCAATATCTTTTACCGTCGCCTCGAGTGCATATTCCATACATTTTTCGGTTACAGCACACTGTACAGATGGCAGTTATTCATATTCAAGCCCTTATTTTGGCTATTTCTAAGTATATTTAGTGGAGAGATGGCTTTGTTTTATGAAATCATTACTTTTAATTCTATTCGTGTTTTTTTTGCAACATAGGGTAATGTCCCAATTACCTACCTGCAAAGATTCGTTTCCTTCATCACTATTGCTTAATAATTCTTTTGAGGACTATTCGGGCTGCTCAGCTCTCCCATATCTAGAAGGAGGATTCATAGATGAAAATAAATCGCACGGAGGAATGGATGTTGACTATTGGCACTCCTTTGCAGCCTTCACATGGGAAGTGCATTATTTTAATTATGATTGCGGAACCAAACAATTCAACAGTATTTTTGATACCACTGCGTTTCAGCTTGACAAGGCCTGTTCTTATGCCAATCCAAAAGTACCGATGCCATTGCCTGCCGGTAACGGTTTTATTGGAATGTTCGAAAATGACATCCAAAAATATGTAAAGGAGACCTCCATTGTAAAAAACTATCTCATTCAATGCCTATCACGGCCCTTATATGCAGGGCAGAAATATCTGCTTACTTTTTATTTTGGCTTTGGTACTTCCGTTCCAGCAACCTGTAACGTTGGATATCCAACCAAATCGCAAAGCCCCTACACGGTGGCTCTTTTTGGGAGGCAAGATTGTCCCGGCTATCCATTGAAAGTTGAGCCAGGTTCACCGGAATTGATGGGTGGGTGTTTAACCAATAGTTCGGGCTGGGTACAATTGGGAAAAGTTACGCTAAAAGGAAATAATGAATGGGTAACCGCTGCTATTGAATTTACGCCCCAAACCAATATTTCCTGCATTGGCATTGGCCCTGATTGTAGTAACCATAGTATAAATGCCGACTTCTATTACGCGGGATCTATGCATTTTATGGATAAATTGATCCTGGCGCCCATAGCCGATTTTTCTTTCAG
>JAGWRO010000083.1 GCA_028876495.1 Bacteroidota bacterium | reverse complement strand
AGTTGCCTACCCGGATTTTTAATTTTTGCAACCGTTATTTTTAATTTTCGAAGTTAAAAATTTGTTGCAACAAATTTTTAACTTCGAAAATTAAAAATAACGGTTGCAAAAATTAAAAATCCGGGTAGGCAACTTTCACCAAAAAAAGGCCGTGTGAAGGAATTGAAAAATCAGCGCCGGTACAATTCCTGCTTTCAATAATATTTTTAAACTCATCAACAGAAATTTTTTGAGTTGCCACACGCAACATTGTACCCACAAGTGCCTTTACCATCCCTCTTAAAAAACGGTTAGATTTTACAGAATAAATCAATGTATTTTTTCCCTCTGTCCATTCACTGTTTTGTATGTCGCAAATAAAATTATGAACTTGGGTATTTCTTTTAGAAAATGAAGTAAAATCTTTATGAAGTAATATAATGTCCGCACACTCCTTTAGCTTTCCTATATCTGTATTATAAGGGAAATAATAGGCGCGATCTTCAAGAAAAGGGTCTTTACTTTTATAAATGAAATATTGATACTCTCTTGAAACAGCATCAAAGCGGCAATGAGCGGCATCTGCAACACGAAAAATTCTTCTTATAACTATATCCGGCGGAAGTATGGCATTTAAGTGATAGGTCGATTTTTCTAACCCTGAAAGTCTTGATGATCTTTCGGTTTTTAAGTCGTGAGCCAATTCCTTTTCAACATCAAAATGAAAATAGTTTTGTAGTGCATGTACCCCTGCATCCGTTCTGGATGAGCCTGTAAGAGTAAAGGATTGTTTGAAAAATACAGATAATGCTTTTTCTATTTCAGCCTGAATTGTATTCGAATTTTGCTGAACCTGGAAACCGGAATAAGCAGTTCCTTTATAACTTATTTCAATAAAATAGCGCATACGATCTTTTGTAAAAGATTATTTTCTAATCATCGCCTTAAACCGGTTCTGATAGTATGGGTCTTTAAGCTGCGATTCTAATTCAGAATACTGGTCTGAATCAGATGTATGAGCATAGGCCGCATCAAAGAACATATACTTGCCTTCATCAGTTAAAAAAAGGTAAGAAAGATCTTTTATTTGTTCGGTACTATAACATTTGGATCTAAAATATTTCTCTGCCACTTTTATCATACCCTCTTTACTACTTTCTGATGCCATTTTTTTGCGCAGCCTCAAAAAATCTTCATTATCAGCAAAAGATTTACAATCTGAATTTACTTTTGATGAAGTAACAACTTTTGGTAACAATTCTATTTTGGCCCGGGGATTATCTGTTTCGCTGGGTTCTTTTTTTGACGATTTGGAAAGGTTTATGCCGCTAAATAATCCTTTCTTTTCATTAGATGTTTTATTTTCAGAAGTTTCAATATTCTTCTCTTCGTCTTTCTCCTGTGGGCCTATATAAAAAACCTGTTCTGGAGCAGTTTTGGTAACGTTTGACGAATCATTGGACATTGAAATAGTATCTTTTCTTAAAACGAAACCAGCCTTTTTATCTTCAGGTTTTACGATAGTTGGCGTAATGGTTAATTGAGAAGTATCTACAGATGAATTACCCGGGTTTTTATTAGCTGAAAAATCAAAATTCTCATTTTTTGTTTTTCCACTGGAGGTATTGGGTAATTCTTGTGCTGCCGGTATAAAAACTCTTACGGTATCGGTTTCATTCCCATTATTATCGGCATATACCATCTGCAATCCTTCGCTATCCTTTGTGCTCAGCAATTTTGAAACCGGAGAACTTCCTGCTCCAACATCCGAAGAAGCTGAGGATGAAATGGAAGGAGAAACTGCGCCTGTCCTTTTTGCCGGGGTATCGGCAGGCTCAGTAACCGAAGAAGAAGCGACATTATTTAACGCTGATGAAGTAGTATCTGCAGGAGTTGAACCAACTGAAGATGCAACTTCTTCGACTAATTTGGAAGTATCAGCCATCTTCGACGGATTTTCTACCACTTCTTCATGATTTTGTAAGATGGTAGAATCTTTTACCACATTGGCCAGCATTTGGGTGAATGGGTTAGCCTCCTTTTTTGTATTAACGACCGCCTTTGTGCTGCTATCTCTTTTGCCCGATACCAAAGCAAGCGTTTCCATATTAAACAACTGCAAGCCCTTATCTTCAAAATGTTTTATAAGATAGCCTTCGTTTTCATTATCTACTGAAAGAGTAAAAGATTCTTCCGGGTATTCTTTTTTAGGAAAACCAATTTTTAGTTGGTAAACGCCATTCACAATATTGGGTATAATAATATATCCTTCGGGAGAAGAACTGAGAATTTTCTGATCCATCTTCACATAAAAAGGCTTGCCATTATCGGTTTGCAAATAAACAAAATGATCCTGCTGGGCACTTGCACTGAAAGCGAATGCGATGATCAAAAAAAGAAAAAATAACTTCTTGTACATAAAAATCAACATAACAGCAAATCTATTTAATATAATAATTAAAATTGCCTTCCATCCAAAAAATGGGAACTTTTTACAATTACCAATTATTTTTGCCCCCATTTAAAAATCATTTATGAAAAAAATATTCCTTGCTTTTTTATTTCTGGGAGCCGTTATATCTGCAAACGCTCAAAACGATACAAACGACAATGCGTCTGCAGATACAGCCTGGAAGCACATTTACCGTGCTTCTTATCCTCGCATTAACGATCTGGTCCACACAAAACTTGCCGTAAGTTTTGATTATGGTAAACAATGGATGTATGGCCAGGAATGGGTCACCCTTCAGCCGCACTTTTACCCAACAGATTCTTTAACACTTGATGCAAAAGGAATGGATATCCGGGAAATTGCTGTCATAAAAGGTAAATCAAAAATTCCTTTGAAGTATGCTTATGATAACATGCAATTGAAAATATGGCTTGATAAAACCTATAAAGGCGGCGAGAAATATACACTCTATCTCAAATACATTTCAAAACCAAATGATCTTAAACTTCCCGGAAGCGCCGCTATTACTGATGCGAAAGGATTGTATTTTATCAATCCCTTAGGCAAAACCGATGAACACCAGGAAATCTGGACGCAAGGTGAAACAGAATCAAATAGCGCATGGTTTCCAACGATTGATAAGCCGGACCAAAAAACTACCGAAGAAATATTGATGACTGTGCCGGCGAAAGATGTTACGCTTAGTAACGGCTTATTGGTTCGTCAAACCAAAAACAGTGACGGAACGCGTACCGATGATTGGAAAATGGATCTTCCCAATTCTCCTTATTTATTTTTTATGGGCGTTGGCGATTATGCCATCGTAAAAGATAAATACAAAAACATGGATGTGGATTATTACGTAGAGAAACAATATGCACCTGTTGCCCGGAAAATATTTGGCGAAACACCTGCTATGATTGGCTTTTTTTCCAAGATTTTAAAATTCCCTTACCCCTGGCAAAAATATGACCAGATGGTAGGAAGGGAATATGTAAGTGGAGCAATGGAAAATACAACTGCTACACTTCACCAGGACGGGGCTTATCAAAATGCACGACAACTGGTAGATGGAAACGTTTGGGAAGATGATATTTCCCATGAATTGTTTCATCACTGGTTTGGTGATCTTGTTACAACAGAAAGCTGGAGTAACATTACACTCAACGAATCTTTTGCCAATTACTCTGAATATTTATGGCGTGAATATCGACATGGGAAAGATGCAGCCGATGAACTGAATTACGATGACATGCAAGGCTATTTAATGAGCGGCAGCGATAAGAAGGATTTGGTAAGATTTTATTATAAAAATATGATGGACATGTTTGATGCAGTAAGTTACAATAAAGGAGGGCGCATCTTAAACATGCTTAGAAACTATGTTGGCGATTCTGCATTTTTTACGGCCCTCAATGAATACCTTACCCGGTATAAATTTAAACCGGCAGAAGCACAGCAACTTAGACTTGTATTTGAAGATGTAACCGGACAGGACTTGAATTGGTTTTGGAACCAATGGTATTATGGAAGTGGCCAGCCAACTCTTGATATCAATTATAATTATAGCAATGGTGTAGAAAGAGTAATTGTGAACCAAACACAGAAAACCGGGAAGATTTTTAAATTACCAACAGCGATTGATGTTTATAGTTCAGGTGCTAACAAAAAAAGATACAAAGTTTGGTTAGAGAATCCATCTGATACTTTTTATTTTAAAAGCGCTCAAAAACCTTCACTGGTAAATGTAGATGCGGATAAAGTTTTGCTTTGCATAAAAAAGGACAATAAATCGGCTGATGAATTTGAACAACAATATAAATATGCGCCCAATTATTTAGATAGAAGAGAAGCCCTGGAATATTTTGGTAAAAACAATTTAAGTTCACTTGCACTGGGTTTAAATGATAAATATTCCGGTTTACGTTTACTTACATTACAGCTTTTAGATAAGCAAAATGGATATACCGTTCCTTCTGTGTTGAGCGTGATTGAACAAATAGCACAAAAAGATCCGAATAAAAAAGTTCAGGCAAAAGCAATAGAAATATTAGCAAAAATGAATGACAAAAAATATCAGCCATTATTTGAAAAATATGTAAACGATTCTTCTTATTCGGTTGCAGGCGCTTCGCTCGAAGGACTTGCAGCCCTCGAACCTTCACAGGCATATCCACTGGCAAAAAAATATAGTAGTGATGCGTTAGGAAAATTAGGAGATGTGGTTAGTGATATTATTATCAAAAACGGCTCGGCAGATGATTACAATTTTATTTATGATCATTTTAAAAATCTGCCTCTTTCACAGGAAAAAATTAAAGGCGCTGTTACATTTGCCAATTACCTCGCCATTATAAAAGAGGCTGATAAAGTAAAAACAGGAGTTGATGAGATTATGAAATTCCGAAATCAAATTCCTGAGCAATATCTAAATTTTATTGATCCGACTTTTAAACAAGCATTTAATAAATTAAGTGCTGCACAAAAAGCAAACGGAAATACCGAAGTGGCCGATTACATTGGTGGTTTATTGAAATAAAGCAGCAAAACAAAATAAAAAAAGCAGGTGAAAGTCCTGCTTTTTTTATGTAAAAGATTAAGCTGATTTATTGATTTGTGCCGTTTATTTTTTGAAGTGCATTAAGAGAGCTATTTGCGAAAGGATATTTCTCCAGCGACAACATGTAATACTTTTTTGAGTTGGCAGTATCCCCAATATTCAGATAATATTCGCCCATGGAATCATCGGGATTATATCCATCCGGATACATTGCAAGATATTTATCAAAATACTCTTTGGCTTTCGCATTGTCTTTTTTTATCTGCATGTACATATATGCCATAGTATTATAGAAAGCCGGGTTATCAGAAAACTTTTTCAGGTTATCCTCGGAAGCCTGAAAATTCGCGTCTGGGGTGGCACGCGTTTGAGCATAATACCATGCAATAAGCGATCCATCGGGAAACATTTGGTGAAGCTTTGCCAGTATTTCACCGGCACTTGCGCGATCTTTAGCTTCTACTATTGAAGCAAATAATTTCTCGCCTTCTGTCTTATTTTCTGCACTTTTGAGCGCTCTGTCGGCAAACGCTTTTCGTGTAGCTCCTACTGACATATTTGCCAATAAAACCAAAGGTGGAGTAAAATCAGGGTCCAATTTTACCGCATTTGAAAAAGCTTCATACGCTTGTGGAAATTCTACATTCATTAAATGCGTAATTCCAATCCTTGCTTGTTCTGAAGCCTCTTTTGAATTGGTTGTCCATGCCATTTTTTGAGAAACAGCCCTGCTTGTGAACAGTGAAAATCCAAGCAGCAGCACGCAGCCTAAAACAATTCTTTTCATAATTAAATTTTTTAAGGTTAAAAAATAAGTTTCTGAAAAGGTTAGTAACGAATGTTAGGAAAGGGTAGAAATGAATATTAAAGATAGGAATATTGTATTTAAAAAAATATTTTTTTTTAACCGCAAGGGAAAGCAAAATGAAATTTTTTACATGTTAATAATTTGCCAGTAAACGAATAAAAATTGAAGCTTTTTATTTCATAAAAAATCCCGGCTCAATTGAATCCGGGACTAAATTTATCAGACTAAAAATATTTTCTACCAACCGCCACTGGCACCACCGCCTCCACCGCCGCCGCCGCCGAAACCTCCAAAACCTCCCCCGCCACCACCAAATCCTCCACCACCAAAACCACCGCCGCCGCTTCTTCCGCCGCCGCCAAGCATATTGCCCAATAAAAACCATGGCAATGCATTACCAAGAAAACTCCTGGAACCTTTCCTGCTCATATAAGAACCGCCTCCGCCACCGCCGCCCGAAAAAAGAAAAATAATTACCAGGAAAATAATTACCAGCGGGATGATCTTGCCTGCCGTAACCTTATTTCCTTTTTTAGCTTCATCTGCTTTGTATTCGCCCGCGGCTGCCTGGATGATGGCATCTACTGTGTTATTTAACCCTGAATAATAATCACCATTCTTAAAAAAAGGAATCATTCTTTGATCAATAATTTCTTTGGCAAGAATATCAGGTAAAACTCCTTCCATTCCATACCCGGTTTCTATGCGCGCTTTATGATCGTTTGCCGAAACGAGTATCACCACTCCATTGTTTTTTTCTTTGGTGCCTATCCCCCAATCTCTTAAATATTTTAAGGAAACCTGGGGGATATCATAACCATCAAGGCTTGGAACGGTAATGATAACAATAGCCGAAGAAGTGGAATCGTTGTAGGCTTCCAGCTTTTGTTCGAGCGCCTGCTTCTGAAACGGCTCCAGTAAATTGGCAAAGTCATTTACTGCCACAGGAGGATTGGGTTTGGGCTCAATTTTTTGAGCAAAAACCGGCTGGAAACCTATAAAAATAAAAAGCAGTAAAAGTAATTTTTTCATGAATGGAATGTTACACGATATTTATTTACCAAAAACGATTTCATCAGGAAGTTGATTTTTATCAACCTCTTTATCGTAAGGAAAGTGAGTTTTTAAAGCCTCGCCTATTTTGTAAATTGAAGTAGTAATGCCGCCCACTATATCATCTTTGCTAAAAACAGAAAGTATCTCTTTCACCGCGTCTTTCCAATAACCGGCGCCTGCGGCTTCATGAATCCCTTTATCTGCAAAAATAGCCAGTTGCTTATCTTTTATGGCTATGTAAAAAAGAACTGCATTACGCAATTCAGTTTTTTCCATCTGTAAATTGGCAAAGAGTTCTGTAGCCCGGTCCAGGGCATCAACGTATTTGCAGCGACTTTCCGCAAAAATCCTTATTTCGCCACTGGTTTGCTGTTCAGCTTCCTGAATAGAATGAATGATCTTTTCATTTTCCTCCTCGGTAAAAAAAGGTTTTTTTCGGGAAAATCGCCACATAATATTTTCGGATTATCTATTTAATATTAAACTGAACATCCGGTGCTTTTTCGCTGCCGGGATCTGCTTTATAAAATGCTTTTTCGTGGTAACCAAATATGCCGGCGAAAATATTGTTGGGGAAAGTTTTTACTTTCAGGTTATAGGATTGCACCGCACTATTATAATCCTGCCGCGCCACGTTGATACGATTTTCAGTTCCTTCAATTTGGGTTTGAAAGCCCTGGAATGCAGCCGTAGTCTTCAAATCAGGATAATTTTCTACTACCGCCAATAACTTGCTGAATGAACTTTGCAACCCAGCCTGTGCATTTTGATACGCTTCCAAAGATTTTGGATCATTGACATCCACATTAATTGAAGTAGCTTTTGCCCTTGCCTGAACCACTTCAGTTAAAGTGCTTTTTTCAAAGTTGGCAGATCCTTCAATCGTTTTGATCACACTGTTATAAAGATCCGTTCTTCTTTGATAATTGGTTTCAACGTTGCTCCACTTTGTTTTCACTTCCTGGCTGGCAGTTACCAGGCCATTATACGCGCCACAGCCCCAGAACAATAAGATCATCACAATTCCGAGTATTACAAAAAGCGTAGTTCTTGATTTCATATGTGTTGTTTTATTATAAAATACTTAAAGATAAATGATTCAATACTTAAAGATAAATGATTCGATTTTAAATTTAGAAGTTATTACATGGTTGGTAAAAGCAATCTGTAGCAAAATAAATATTGATAGAATTTGTTGGTTTGCTGCATTTCATAAATCAAAATTCAATATCCTTCACTCTTTAATTGCCTTAATTCCAGGTAATTCTTTTCCTTCAAAATATTCAAGCAAAGCGCCGCCACCGGTAGAAACATAACTTACTTTATCGGCAAGGTCAAATTCATTTACCGCTGCAACGCTATCGCCACCGCCAACAAGGCTGTAAGCGCCATTTTCAGTGGCTTTGGCTATCGCTTCAGCTATCGCTTTAGTACCGGCCTGGAATTTTTTCATTTCAAAAACACCCATCGGGCCATTCCATAAAATGGTTTTGCTTTCCATAATTTTTTTACTGAAAAGATCGATAGATTTTGGGCCAATATCCAATCCCATCCAGCCTTTTTCAATGTGATCATTGTCCACCGTTTGGGTGTCTGCATCCTCAGCAAATTTGTTAGCGATCACACTGTCTACAGGCAATAAAAAATTTACATTTTGCTCTTTTGCCTTTGATAAAATATCGTTGGCCATATCCAGTTTATCTTCTTCACAAAGGCTGCTGCCGATTTCTTTTCCCTGCGCTTTTAAAAAGGTATAGGCCATTCCTCCGCCGATAATGATGTTGTTCGCTTTCTTTAATAAATTTTCAATGATCTCGATTTTATCTGAAACTTTTGCACCCCCGAGAATTGCAGTAAAAGGTTTTTCAGAACTATGCAACACTTTTTCAGCGTTCGAAACTTCTGCATTCATTAATAAGCCAAACATTTTTTTATCTGCAGGAAAAAATTGTGCAATCACTGCTGTGGAAGCATGTGCCCGATGAGCCGTGCCGAATGCATCATTCACATATACATCGCCCAACTCACTTAATTGTTTGGCAAATTCTTCATTTCCTTTTTCTTCTTCTTTATGAAAACGAAGATTTTCCAACAGCAAAACTTCTCCCGGTTTCAAAGCTATTGATTTTTGTTGTGCATCAGTACCCACAGAATCATTTGCAAATAAAACTTCTGTATCTCCTAGCAATTTTTTCAAATGAGGAACAATATGTTTTAAAGAAAATTTTTCCTCAGGTCCATTTTTGGGCCTTCCCAGGTGCGACATTAAAATAACACTTCCGCCATCGTTTAGTATTTTTTTTATAGTAGGCACGGCGGCGCGCATTCTTGTATCATCAGTAATATTAAAATGTTCATCAAGCGGTACATTAAAATCCACTCTTACCAATGCTTTTTCATCTTTAAAATTGTGCTCTGAAAATTGACTCATATTCTTTTTAAAATTTTTCCAAAATTATATAAAAAGGTTGAGTAAGATTTTTTTATAACTTCCCGGTACAATTGCATAAAAATTAAAACAAAAACCTTATGCATTTGTTCGTTTACTGTCATTACATTTTTAAAATAAAAATAAATTTGTTCATATAAAGTTTCTCCTACTATATTTGTAGGATATTAATCATGACGAACCTTTCGAACATATTTCAATATTCAAACGCACGGAATTGTTGCAGATATATCCGCTGTATGCCTTAAGGCATCTACATTCTATACCCCATTTAAGGCGACTTCTAACCAAAAATTTTCAATCTTAATCTTTCATTTTATAAATTCTAATTCATGAGCTCTCAACATTTTGAAACTTTACAAATTCATGCAGGCCAGGAATCTGATCCAACAACCGGCTCCCGCGCTGTTCCTATTTATCAAACCACTTCTTACACTTTTAAAAGTTCTGAACATGGTGCCAACCTTTTTGCACTAAAAGAATTTGGGAATATTTATACGCGTATCATGAATCCGACCACGGATGTTTTTGAAAAACGCGTCGCTGCTTTGGAAGGCGGAGTTGCTGCGTTGGCAACGGCTTCCGGAATGTCTGCACAATTTCTCGCATTAAATAATATCCTGGAATCAGGCGACAATTTCGTTACAAGCCCATTCTTGTATGGAGGTACTTTCAATCAATTTAAAGTCTCCTTCAAACGCCTTGGAATAGAAGCAAGGTTTGCGAAAGATGATCATGCCGATAGTATTGAAAGCCTGATCGATGACAAAACGAAAGCCATTTATACAGAAACAATTGGCAATCCTGATTTTAGTATCCCTGATTTTGAAAAACTTTCTGCTGTTGCAAAAAAATATGATTTGCCTTTGATAGTTGATAATACATTTGGATGTGCCGGTTATCTTTTCCGCCCGCTGGAACATGGCGCTCACATTGTTGTTCAGGCAGCCACCAAGTGGATCGGCGGACACGGAACGAGCATCGGCGGTGTAATCGTTGACGGGGGAAATTACAATTGGGGAAATGGAAAATTTCCTGTATTTACCCAGCCTTCCGAAGGATATCACGGCATGGTATTTAATGATGTTTTTGGAAGCAACGGACCTTTTGGAAATATCCAGTTTATTATTCGGGCAAGAGTAGAAGGACTGAGAGATTTTGGACCTGCGGTTTCTCCTTTCAATTCATTTTTATTTTTACAAGGCCTGGAAACTTTATCCCTGCGGGTACAGCGTCATGTGGAAAATACCCTGGCTTTGGCTCAGTGGCTTGAAAAACATCCCCAGGTTGAAAAGGTAAGTTACCCTGGCCTTGAAAGCAGTCCTCATCATGCCAATGCAAAAAAATATTTGAAGCATGGCTTCGGTGCTGTACTTACTTTTGAAATAAAAGGTGGTAAAGAAAATGCTACCAAATTTGTTGACAATTTGCAAATGATCAGTCACCTGGCAAATGTGGGAGATACAAAAACCTTGATTATTCAACCTGCCGCCACAACACACCAGCAACTATCGGATGACGACCAACTTTTAGCAGGTGTAACTCCGGCACAACTTAGAATATCCGTCGGCATAGAACATATTGATGATATTAAAGCCGATATCGAACAAAGTTTTGAGAAGGTTTTTTCAAAATAATTGAACGGCTTTCTAAAATTCTGATTTTAAATCATACCCGTCCGGGATTGAAAGATTCTGCTTGGGCCTGGACGGTTATGATTTATTTTTGCAAAAATTTTCAAACAAAAGAATTTGACGAATCGTATTTTTTCTTCCGAAAAGCCTCTCATTCTTGAATCCGGCTATGTTTTACCTAAATACCATTTAGCCTATTCCACGTATGGCAAACTCAATGAGGCCAAAGACAATGTAGTATGGATATTTCATGCACTTACGGCTAATAGTGAGCCTGTGGAATGGTGGCCCGGGCTTGTTGGTGAAGGAAAATTATTTGACCCTGAAAAATATTTCATCGTATGCGTAAATATGCCCGGCAGTTGCTACGGAAGTATTGGTCCGCTCGATGAAAACCCCGACAGTGGACAAATTTATTTCCATGATTTTCCTTTTTTTACTCCGCGTGATATGATTCGTTCGTACCAGCCTTTGAAAGACTTTTTAGGAATTGAAAAAATAAAAATCGGTATTGGTGGCTCTATGGGCGGGCAACAATTATTGGAATGGGCAATTGAGGAACCGGATTTGTTTGAATATATCTTTCCGATAGGCACAAACGCCAAACATTCCCCGTGGGGAATTGCATTAAATGCTGCGCAAAGAATGAGCATTGAGGCTGATAAAACGTGGAAAGAAAAAAATGCTAATGCGGGAATGGAAGGGATGAAAGCGGCAAGAAGTATTGCACTGATTTCTTACAGAAATTATGAAACTTATCACGCGACGCAAAAAGAGGATCATTTGGAATTAATTGAAAACTTTAAAAGTGAATCATATCAAAAATACCAGGGAGAGAAATTGGGCAAAAGATTCAATGCTTTTAGTTATTATTTCTTAAGCAAAGGAATGGATTCACACAATGTAGGGCGTGGAAGGGGAAGTATTGAAAAAGCTTTACAAAAAATAAAGGCGAAAGCATTGGCTATTGGGATAACTACAGATATTCTGTTTCCTGTAAACGAACAAAAGCTAATTGCCGAAAATATTCCGAAAGGAGAATTTATTGAAATCAATTCTTTATATGGTCACGATGGATTTTTGTTGGAATACGAACAACTTCAAAAAATTATCAGCCGTTTTTTAGGTGAAGAAAAAATTTAAAAAATTCACTTTTTCAATTCATCCAAAATTGGCTTAATAATGCCCTGCAATTCTTTTTGTTGCTGATCATTTATTTCTTCAAAAACTGTGATTTTATTTGCACCTTTTTTTAACCAACAGCCGGGCAAATATAAGGTTTGTTGCGGGCCCACATTCCAATAGCGTCCAAGGTTGTGGCCGTTTACAAACACAATTCCTTTGCCCCATTTACGCATATCCAAAAATGTATCGCCTGTTTTTGAAAGAGAAAAAGAACCGTTATAAATTACCGGCTGATTAATAACATATTTATCAGCATATTTTTTTAAATCAGGAACATTCTCCATCGGAAATTGAAACATTTTCCAATCGCCGGTAATTTCTTTACCATCAATTTTTACCGGGCTGATTATCCCTTTAAGGTTATGAATGATTTCAGCACCGTAATTGATTCGTCCCATATTTTCTACCAAAATATCAAGAGTACCATTGGCAGGAATATCAATATCAGATGAATAATTTTTAAGATAACGGTTAAGCACACACTCTTTTTTCCCATTTACATAAACGATCGCATAATCTCGCAATCCGTTTATTTCTAATTTACCTTTTACAGGGTCAGTAAAATGTTTACTGTACAATACATACCCATTTCCCTGGTCCAGGTCTTCAAAGGTTTTGGGAGTATCGCTTACCACCGGTTTCATTTTTTCTTTTAATGCAAAAAGATCTACCGCTTTATGTAATTCGATGGATGGGATTTCAATTACAGCAACCGGCGCCGGTATGGGAGGTAATTTATAAGATACATATTGCTGAAACAATTTTCGAAGCGCCATATATTTTGGCGTCGCCCAACCGGCTTCACTAATCGGCGCATCATAATCGTAGCTGGTAATATCGGGCTGAATGTCGTGGTTTTTATCATAGTTGGCGCCACTTGTAAATCCAAAATTGGTTCCGCCATGTGCCATATAAAAGTTGAATGACACACCGGCTTTTAAATATTCTTCAGTTTGTTTTTCCACACTCTCCGTAGATACTTTTTGAAATGGCTCTGCCCAGTGATCGAGCCAACCCGGGTAAAATTCTGCAACCATGTAAGGCCCCTCGTTGTTATGATATTGATTTACTACTTTCTCTAAATTCTCAATATTATCTTCTCCGTTTGCAGCGGGCAATGCGCCAGCAATGGTGCCACCTTCAAATAGCCAACTTCCATCAGAAGTAAATAATGGAACATCAAAACCTGCATTGGCTAATTCTTTTTTAATAGCGGCACTATATTTTTTATGAACATCAAGCGGTATATCTTTTCGTTGCGCCACATAAGAACCAAATTCATTTTCTGCCTGCACCATTATGATTGGGCCACCATGAGTGATCTGTAAATCTTTTACTTGTGCCGCAAGATGGCCGATATAATTTTTGCACGAATCTAAAAACGGCTGATTGTAAGTCCGTAGTTTAAGAGAATCATTTTTCTGCAACCACCACGGAAAGCCACCAAACTCCCATTCTGCACACGCGTATGGGCCGGGACGAAGAATTACAAATAAGCCAACCTCTTGCGCTGTCTTTATGAATGCAGCAATATTTTTATTTCCTGTTTTAAAATCCCAAACCCCGGGAGGTGTTTCATGATAATTCCAGAAAACATAAGTAGCAACGGTATTCAATCCCATCGCCTTCATCATCTCAAGCCGCTGTTTCCAATAAGCTTTTGGAACTCTGGCAAAATGCATTTCTCCGGAATGAATTTGTATTGGTTTTCCATCGTACAAAAAATTACCATCTTTTATAACAAACGTATGCTTTGATTGTGCAGATGTAATGTTGAGAAAACTAATTATCATGAATATTAAAACCAAAATCTTCTTCATAACGGGCTATATTATTTTCAAACTTAAAGGCATATTTTACAGCAAACAAATAAAAAAAAGGAATTTATATTTTCTCTTTTAGGATTGTTGCCAAAATCTGGCTACAACCGTAACCAATAATTTTTATTATTTTCATCATCAATTTAAATTCCATTTTATTTTTGGTTGCACATTTAAATTTTAATCTCAAAAAAATATCTTTTGAAAAAATCATTCTTGTTTATTTCGTTGCTTTTCTTAATTAAGACCGGGTTTTCACAAGCCAATAAAAATTCTATCCCGGTGCCAACCAATTCGCAGCTTGCGTGGCAAAATATGGAGTTTTATTTCTTTGTTCATTTTGGCCCCAATACATTTACCAATCTTGAATGGGGGAAAGGAACTGAGAATGCAGAAGTGTTTGATCCGAAAGAGCTCAATTGTGATCAGTGGTGCCGCATTGCAAAAGCAGCAGGAGCAAAAGGTATTGTAATTACGGCGAAGCATCATGATGGGTTTTGCCTTTGGCCAAGCAAATATTCCACACACACCGTAAGAGAAAGTTCGTGGCGCAACGGCAAAGGTGATGTATTAAAAGAATTATCAGCCGCTTGCAAAAAATATGGTTTAAAATTCGGCGTATATCTTTCTCCGTGGGACAGAAACCACCCTGCCTACGGCACGCCAAAATACAATGATGTGTTTGTGAACATGCTGAAGGAAATCTTTACCAATTATGGCCCCATTTGGGAACTATGGTGGGATGGAGCAAACGGCGAAGGCCCGAATGGCAAAAAGCAGGTGTATGATTTTGCACGATTTGAAAGAGTGGTTAGAAAACTTTCTCCTAACACGATCATCTTTAGTGATATTGGTCCCGATGCACGCTGGTGCGGCAACGAACATGGTTTTGCAGGAAAAACGAATTGGGATAATCTTGACACAGCAGGGTTTAAAAGAGGTGCAGGCGCACCACCAACCGATACTTTAAACCATGGAAATGTTTATGGCAAAAACTTCATTCCTGCTGAATGTGATGTGAGTATAAGGCCAGGTTGGTTCTATCACAAAGAAGAAGATTCGCTCGTTAAAACGCCAGAACAACTTTTCGAGATTTATTTAAAAAGTGTAGGCCGTGGCGCTAACCTGATTTTAAATGTCCCTGCTGACAGAAGAGGTTTATTTACGCGATATGATTCTGCTTCGTTGATAGGCTTCAAAAAATTAAGAGATAAGAGCTTTTCAAATGATCTTGCAGAAAAAGGTACAGCTTATTTTATTTCGGGCAGTAAAAAAAGAGTTACAAAAAACTTAAGTGACGAAAACAACCAAAGCTTTGAAACGATTACTGAACCTGCAGTACAATCACTTGAGATTGCATTAAAAACACCTCAAAAAATAAATTGTATTGTTTTAAAAGAAAACCTGGTAAAGGGACAAAGATGCGCAGAATTCACCTTGAAATTATTGGATAAAGATCACGCAATGGTTAAGGAGATCAGAGATACAACGATTGGCCACAAAAGGATACTCACTTTCCCTGCCACAGAAGCAAAATTTATAAACCTCAGTGTAAAGGATCAAAAAGCACCGACAAGAATTTCTGAAATGAAAATTTATTCAATTGACCCGGTTTTAGTAGAAAAATAAAATGGTTTGTCATGTTTCCATCAATTTTTTCAAACGGTAGCATTGTTTGATTGACAAAGAGATAATGTTGTTTTTCTTCATAACTTGCGTTCCGAATGACCATAAAACCGGAAATAAAAGATTTAACAACAAAAGTTTTTTCTTTTTTATTTTTACTCAAGTTGGGGGTATTTATTCATTCGGCCCGGTTTTCAATCCACCAAAAATTTAGTTTGCTTCAACATTCATGACATTTTAAGATCAACGATAGGTACATGAAAAGAAGCTAATATAATTTGGTGCATGACGGTATTTTCTTGTTCAATGCGCCACTTTTGAGGATTGAAATTTTAAATAAAAAAGAGAAAGGAATATGTTTTTCGGAAAAATTAAAAAGGATATACACTTGAACAAAAATTTACTGATTTTAGTATTTTTCTTATTTCCTTCCTACTTTTTATCTGCGCAACAAAACGACAGCCTTCCTGTGTTGCAACAGGCAAGCTTACAAAACTGTATTCAATACGCTATTCAGCACAATCCTGATGTTCAGAATGCGCAAATCAACGAACAGGTTACAGAAACAATGATCAAAGGAAAGCTGGCCGATTGGTATCCCCAGATAAATTTCACCTACAATCTGCAACACAATTTTAAATTACCCACTTTTAATTTTAATGGCAACCTTGCACATTCGGGCACCTATAATACTTCAGGCGCTAATTTTGCATTAACACAAAATATCTTTAACCGGGATGCTTTATTAGCAACACGTACTTCAACAGATGTGCGTCTTTCATCCTCTGAAAATACCGAAGCACAAAAAATAAATCTTGTTGCATTAGTGAGCAAAGCCTTTTATGATCTTATTCTTACGAAACAGCAATTAAAAGTTACTGAAGAAGATATTGCGCGGATACAACAAAGTTTAAAAGATGCTTATTATCAATACCAGGCAGGCATTGTTGACAAAACAGATTACAAAAGAGCCACCATTTCGTTGAACAATGCAAAAGCGCAAAAAAAGTTTGGAGACGAAAGCCTTAAATCAAAATATGCTTACCTGAAAGAATTAATGGGATATTCTGATTCAAAAGATTTTGATCTTGTTTATGATACAACCCGGATGGAAAATGAAGTGTTGATCGACACTTCACAAACTATCAATTACGAAAACAGAATAGAAATTCAACAATTAGAAACGCAACAAAAGCTTCAGCAATACAACCTTCAATATTATAAATGGAGTTTCCTTCCCAATCTCTATGCATTTGGTAATTACAATCTGAATTACCTGAACAATAAGTTTTCAAAATTGTACAGTCAGTCTTATCCAAACTCTTACGCAGGGATAACGCTTTCTTTGCCGATTTTCCAGGGTGGCAAAAGATTGCAGGAAATAAAACAGGCACAGCTGCAGATTACAGAAGCCACTAATAATATCAGAAGTTATGAGCACCGGATCAACACACAATACCAGGATGCTTTGGCAAGCTATAAAAGCAATTTGTATAACTATTACAGCCTGAAAGACAATCTTTCACTGGCAAATGAAGTGTACGAAGTGATAAGGTTACAATACCGTTCGGGTGTTAAAGCCTATTTGGATGTAATTACTGCGGAATCAGATTTGCGTACCGCCCAGATCAATTATTACAATGCGCTTTACCAGGTTTTATCAAGTAAAATAGATGTAATGCAATCATTGGGGAATATAAAATATTAAATCTAAACCAGCATGAAATTGAACCGATATATATTTTCTTTTTTAGCGGCAGCTTTTATTTTCCCGTCTTGTGGAAATAAACAAAATCAAAAGCCGCAAGGACCACCGCCAGCTACGCCGGTGACAGTAGCTGAAGTAATATCTACCAATGCTGTTTATTACGATAATTACCCGGGTACTGTTACCGCCTTAGATCAGATAAATATTACTTCACAAGTAAGCGGGTATATTACTGATATTAATTTTAGCGATGGGCAAAATGTAAAAAAGGGGCAACTATTATATAAAATAGATAACCAGGTTTATAAAGCTAATTATGAACAAGCAATTGCTAACCTGCAGGTGCAGGAAGCTAACCTGGTAAAGGCGCAAAAAGACGCGGCCAGGTACAATGAATTAGAAAAGCATGATGCCATTGCCAAGCAGCAGGTTGATTATGCAAATGCTACTTTAGCAGCAACTCAAAAACAAGTATCCGCTGCCAAAGCCAATGTATCAAGCCTTCAGGCAAATGTTCAATTTTCAAATATTTATGCGCCCTTTTCAGGAACTATTGGCATTTCACAGGTGAAAAAAGGAACCGCGGTAGTAGCCGGACAAACTGTTTTAAACACCATTTCAACCAATAGTCCGATAGCAGTTGATTTTACAGTAGATCAAAAAAATATTTACCGTTTTACAGAATTGGAACAAAACAAAGATAATGTGCAGGATTCTACATTTACCATTGCTTTTGGTACAGAAGTGTATCCTTATCCGGGGAAAATAGATTTTATAGACCGGGCAGTAGATCCACAAACAGGAACCATAAAAGTAAGGCTGATTTTTCCCAATGATAAGAATATGTTGAAACCCGGAATGAATACAACAGTACGGGTGAAAAACACTGCTACTAAAAATGCAACAATAATTCCTCATATGGCAGTAACCGAACAATTAGGCGAGTTTTCTGTTTACATATTAGGCGATAGTTCAAAAGTTCACCAGCAGCAGGTCAAGTTGGGAGCAAATGTTGGGGATAGTGTAATAGTAAAAGAGGGGTTGAAACCTGGGCAGAAAATAGTAGTACAAGGGGTACAGAATCTTCATGAGGGTTCTGTTATTACTACCGGAAAATAAAAGCCGGCAATTTTGAATAACGAATTTAGAATTACGAATTAAAATGATCGCAGAAACTTTTATAAGACGGCCGGTAACAGCAATTGTGATTTCAATTGTGATTGTGTTAGTAGGTTTTATTTCAATGCTTAACCTGCCAATTGCACAATACCCGGATATATCGCCACCAACTGTTTCTGTTTCCGGCAACTTTATCGGTGCTGATGCAAAAACGGTAGAACAAACGACCACCACCCCCCTCGAAACGCAGATCAACGGAACACCAGGAATGTCATACATTTCAAGTAATAGTACCTCAAGCGGGCAGAGTGGAGTTAGTGTAACTTTTGATGTAGGTACAGATGTAAATATTGCAGCACTGGACGTTCAAAACCGTGTGAATGTGGCATTGCCTGTTTTGCCAGATATTGTAAAAAGATTAGGTGTTACTGTATTAAAGCGAAACCCAAGCATAATGGTTGCGCTGGCGTTTTATTCTCCTAACGGAACACACGATTCAAAATTCATTGGTAACTATGTAAACATTTACATGGTTGACGCGTTGAAACGCGTCCCTGGAGTAGGAGATATTTTATCAAGAGGTGACGAATTTGGAATGCGTATCTGGCTTAATCCGGAAAAACTTGCAGCCCTTAAACTTACACCGGGTGATATTACTGCTGCAATTAACGAACAAAACCTGGAAATAGCGCCGGGAACTATTGGTGGTACACCACAGCCAAAATCCCAAAGTTTTGAATACAGCGTATTAACCAACAGCCGCCTTAATACTCCCGAACAGTTTGGTAATATCATCGTTCGCTCCGATCCGGCAACAGGGAATATTATTTACCTCAAAGATGTGGCGCGGGTAGAATTAGGAAAATTTAATTATGGGAACAATGCGTTAGTAAATGGAAAGCCGGCTACGTTTTTATTGATATACCAGGCTCCGGGTGCCAATGCCCTGGAAACTTATGCCGGCATAACCAGCACCCTTAAGAAATTAAAAAAGACTTTTCCCAAGGATCTTGATTACATGATCCCGCTCGAAACTGTTTCGGTAGTTAAAACATCAATGAAAGAAGTAGCTTTCACTCTTTTGGAAGCACTTGGCTTGGTGGTATTTGTCGTGTTTTTATTTCTACAAAACTGGAGGGCTACGCTAATTCCCGTTTTGGCAATACCTGTATCATTAATTGGTACATTTATGTTTTTCATTCCTTTCGGCTTCACCATTAATACACTTACATTATTCGCCTTTGTGCTTGCAATCGGTATCGTGGTCGATGATGCGATCATTGTCGTCGAAGCCGTCCAGCATAATATTGATCATTACAATATGTCGCCAAAGGATGCCACACGAAAAGCGATGAAAGATATATCTGGACCTGTAATTGCGATAGCGTTGATTCTTGCTTCCGTATTTATCCCGGTTGGTTTTATACCCGGGATTGTAGGACGCCTGTACCAGCAGTTTGCAATAACTATTGCCGTTTCTGTTCTCATTTCGGCATTTGTGGCTTTATCCCTTACGCCGGCACTTTGCTCTTTAATGCTGAAACATTCAAAGGATGAAAAAGCCAAAAGAGATTGGTTAGAAAAATTCTTTTTAGGCTTCAATAACTGGTTCAGGAAGCTTTCCGCATCATACGGCAGGGGGGTTGCTTTTTGGATCCGAAAAACCCCGCTAATTCTTATAATGCTGGTTGTAATGTTTGTGGGGTTGTTCTTTCTTTTCAAAACCAAACCAACAGGCTTCATTCCCCTGGAAGATGAAGGAAGAATATTTGTAACCTATGAAATGCAGGAAGCGGCTTCAACCAGCAGAAGTGTGGATATGCTTACGGAATTAATTGCAAGGATTGATTCAATTCCTGAAGTAGAGGTAGCAGGTGGAATAGCAGGATTGAATATCATTAGCTTCTCCAACAAATCCAATGTGGGTACCATCTTTATTCACCTGAAACCATGGGATGAACGTAAAGGGAAAGCCCATAATGCGGAAAGTGTAATAGGCAAAATTTACGCAAAAACTGCTGATATCAAGAACGCACGCATATTAGCAATTTCACCACCGGCTGTGCCCGGACTTGGCGCCACATCAGGATTTACTTTTGAACTGGAGCAGACAACCACTACAGATAACATTCAACAATTTTCAAAAGTAGCACATAACTTTATTGCACAATTAAATAAAAGGCCGGAAATTGGGCGAGCTTATACTTTCTTTACGGCAAACACACCGAGTTATCAAATAAATGTTGACCGTGAAAAAGCTAAGCAACTGGGTGTTTCTATTGCAGACGTTTATAATACCATGTCAACGCTTCTCAGTAGTTCTTACGTTAATGATTTCAATTTGTATGGAAGAAATTTCAGGGTAGTAACGCAGGCTGACAGCAGTTACCGTTCTTCCCTGGCTGAAATCGGTAATTATTATGTGCGAAACCAACAAGGAAATATGATCCCTCTCAGTTCTTTAATTACCAGCAAACTTATAGAAAGCCCAACCCTGATATCGCACTATAATGTGTTCCGTTCCATTGAAATAAACGGAAGTGCCAAACAGGGATATAGCAGCGGCCAGGCACTTGATGCATTAAAAGAAACAGCAGCTAAATATTTACCCGCAGGATATGGTTATGAATTTTCAGGAATGAGCAGAGAAGAAGTAAAAGCAGGAAGTAAAAGCACTATGATATTTGGAATCTCACTGGTGTTTGTTTTCCTGTTCCTTGCAGCATTGTATGAAAGCTGGTCCGTACCATTTTCTGTTCTGTTTGCTGTACCTATAGGGGCTTTGGGATCCATTATCACTCTGACATTACTACCGAATCTGACCGATAATATTTATGCCCAAATCGGCTTGATCACACTGATTGGACTTGCGGCAAAAAATGCAATCCTGATTGTCGAATTCGCTAAAGAACGGGTGGACAGCGGAATGGATCTGATGAAATCAACCCTCTCTGCAGTACGGCTACGTTTAAGGCCTATTTTGATGACGTCTTTTGCCTTTATTTTAGGGGTTTTGCCTTTGGCCTTTGCAACAGGAGCGGCAGCAGAATCGCGTAAAACAATTGGCTGGACAGTTTTTGGCGGAATGCTTGCTGCTACTTCTCTTGCTATTTTTGTGGTTCCGGTTTTGTTTGTTTTAATTACACGGCTTTCTTACGGAAAGAAAAAACTGGCCAAATTAAATGCAAATTATAACCCCGCAGAGCATGAGGAATTTGAAGAGGATGCCCAATCATAATAAAAAAGGTAACAGAAGATTATTTCGACAGTAAACGAGCAAATAACGAGGATTTGTTTTAGGATAAATCAATGATTATGTTGAAGATTTGTTTCCCTGTTTTTTCTTCAATTTTTCATAAACCTTTGCAAAACCAATCCAGCAAATTATTGAAAAAAAGACGCCGATTAAGCTTCCGGCAACTACATCGTGCAGAAAATGCTGCCCCAGGTAAATACGGCTGTAACCTACTAAGGTACCCAATGCCAACAAGGGAATCGCATACTTTTTATCCTTAAAAGCAAAAGCTAAAATTGCTACTAATGCAAAAGCTGAAGTGGTATGCCCTGAAGGAAAAGAATGGAAATTATGCAAGGTAACATGATCAATAAAATAAGGATAACTGCTTTTTTTTAAGAATAACGCGGGCCGCGCTTCAGAAATAAAAGCCTTTAATACCTGCGCTACAATGCCTGATGTGGCAAAGCTTACAAAAACCATGAAACTCAAATTACGCTTCTTCATTAAAAGAAGGGCAAGGCATACAACAACTGAAAAAATTCCATCGCCTATCAATGTTATGCCTTCAAAAACATAATTCAAAAAATCAGTATGGTAAGGATTCAATAAAATAAATCCTGCTTTTTTACTGTCAACAAGCAATACAAAAGCTGCTACGGCCAGAAGGAAAAAATAACCCAGAAAAAAAGATTGATTTTGTTTATAAACCGATTTTAATGTCATTCACTTTTTATTCAGATTTTCAAAAATACAGAATGTAAAACCAATTCTTTTTAATTGAAATGGAAACAGTTAAAGAATAATATCAAATGAATATTTTTTTCCCATTTGCATCTTAAGAAATAATTATTATTCAAAAATGGTTTTACAGCGATAGTATTCTATTTTTGCTTATATGGGAAATTCTATTTTAAAATTTTTTCTACCGAAGGATAAAGTGTTCTTTCAGTTATTTGAAAATGTTTCTGAAACAGTTGTCCATATGGCTGAAAAGCTTGCTGAACTTGTTCATGAAAAAGATTTTTCCAGGAGAGATCAGCTAATAAAACAAATCGAAGATCTTGAACACTTCAATGATGATCATACACATCGCATCTTTACTGAACTTGGTAGAAATTTTATAACTCCCTTTGATCGGGAAGACATTCACTACCTCGCTACTGCTCTTGATGATATTTGCGATTACATACATTCTTCTGCTAAAAAAATAAATTTTTATAGGGTTAATCCGGATAATATTACTTTCCATAAAATGGCTGAACTTATCTTAAACAGTTGCAATGAAGTTCACAAAGCTGTGATTGAGTTAAGGGATATGAAAAACCTGCGCAAAATAACAGATGCCATGGTAGCCATCAACAGCATCGAAAATCTGGCCGATGATGTATTTGACCAGGGCATTGAGGAGCTTTTTGAAAATGAGCCTGATGCTAAAGAGGTAATTAAAAAAAAGGAGATATACCAGGTAATGGAGATCGTAACTGATAAGTGCGAGGATGTTGCCAATGTAATTGAATCGATTATTATAAAATATGCATAAAATCGTTTTGAAATACAATAAAACATTTCACTTTTAAAAGACGGGTATGTTCGTTTTTTTGATTGCCATTATTGTTCTTGCACTTCTCTTTGATTACATTAATGGTTTTCATGATGCAGCCAACTCAATAGCAACTATCGTTTCAACAAAAGTTCTCTCGCCCTTCCAGGCAGTTATGTGGGCCGCGTCATTTAATTTTATCGCTTTTTTTATTTTCAGGGAACATAAGGTAGCAGGCACCATTGCCAACATTATGTCTGAAAATATCATCAATTTTAAAACCATAATTGCTGCTACCATCGCGGCAATAATCTGGGATATTTTAACATGGTATTATGGCATTCCTTCAAGTTCATCACACACGCTTATCGGAGGATTGGCAGGTGCGGCAATTGCCGCAGGTGGTTTAGCGGGAGTAAATACTCACCCGATTTTTATCGCCTTACTCTTTATGGTATTGTCCCCGGTTATTGGATTATTATTCGGGTTTGTAATTACCATTATTACGGTAAATATTGCAAAAAGATCGAGGCCACCCAAAGCTGAAAAATGGTTCAGGAGGCTTCAATTGGTTTCTTCAGCTTCACTAAGCCTTGCGCATGGTGGAGGTGATTCTCAAAAAACAATGGGATTGATTTTAACCGCCATTTGGTTTTATCAAAAAAGTGCGCATGGACTTACCTCTTCAATAGAACAAATGCCCATGCCCAATTGGTTGCCGCTCGCTTGTTATTCGGCCATTGCATTGGGTACCATGTCTGGCGGTTGGCGAATTGTAAAAACAATGGGAACAAGAATTACAAAAGTAAATCCTTTGGAAGGCTTTTGTGCAGAAACAGCCGGGGCAGCTACCATTTTTCTTACCATTGCTTTTGGAATACCGGTAAGTACCACTCATACACTCACCGGTTCAATTGTAGGCGTAGGTGCTACCAAACGCTTATCCGGCGTACGTTGGGGCGTTACCATCAATTTAGTTTGGGCATGGATACTTACCGTTCCCGTGAGCGCTTTAGTGGCAGCGATCATTTATTACCTCATTCATTTTCTTTCCTGAAATAATTAATTAAGTCATCCTCATTTATACTCAAATTTCTCTTACTTTGTAAGATGAATAAAATACTCGTTACCGGCGGATGCGGCTACATTGGCGCACATACGATTGTAGACCTGATTGAAAATGGATTTGAACCTGTTTCCATTGATAACAATTCCAGGTCGTCAACCTCTTTACTTGCAGGTATTAAAGAGATCACAGGTGTTGCAGTAAAAAATTATAAAGTAGATCTCGCCAATTTTGACGACACCTATGCCGTCTTCCAGGAAAATACGGATATAAAAGGAATCATTCATTTCGCCGCCTATAAAGCTGTTGGAGAATCTGTAGAGCAACCACTGATGTATTATGAAAATAATTTGTTTTCTCTCATCAACGTTTTAAAATGTGCCAAAGAATTTGAAGTTCCACATTTTATTTTTTCATCTTCCTGTACCGTTTATGGAAGCCCTGATACCATTCCTGTAACCGAAGATTCGCCGATACAACCAGCGGAATCTCCTTATGGCGCTACCAAACAAATGGGCGAACAAATAGTAAGAGATGCTACCCAATCGTCAGATTTTAAAAGTGTTTTACTAAGATATTTTAATCCCGTTGGCGCTCATCCTTCTGCGTTAATTGGTGAACTGCCTTTGGGCAAACCTCAAAACCTGGTACCGGCGATAACGCAGACTGCTGTTGGGAAAATAAAAGAACTGACCGTTTTTGGTGATGATTATGACACAAGAGATGGATCGTGCGTCCGCGATTATGTGCATGTTTGTGATATTGCTCATGCGCACACACTTGCATTACAACTTTTAATGGAAAATAAAAATGCTGCAGCTTGCGAAGTGTATAATCTCGGCACAGGAAACGGAGTTTCAGTATTGGAAGCCATTCATGCTTTTGAAAAAGTAAGCGATGTAAAACTAAATTATAAAATCGGCCCGCGCCGGCCTGGCGATATTGTAGCCATTTATGCCAATAATTCTTTAGCCAAAGAAAAATTAAAATGGGACCCGAAATATTCTTTGGATGAAATGATGGCAACCGCCTGGAAATGGCAATTGAAGCTGCAGGATGATGAAGCGTTGCACAACAATGTCAACTTTCAGATGAATTAAGCTTTGAGATATTAGGAAATAAAAATCGTGGTTATTTGTTTGTTTACCAGGAGAAAAATGGAAATGTCCGTAATCAAAGAAAGGCAACATTTTTACGATTTGAATCTTACTACCCACCATATGACATTTTTGCCAGGCAAATAAAGAATAAGACCGCAAGTATTATTTTGATTATTCTTTCACTCACTTTTTTATTTCTTAGGAGGAATTGTCGTTTTTCCATTGCCGTTACCCGTAACATAAAGCTAGTCCATTGCTTGATTAAAATCAAATTAGCCCTATTGCTAATTTTTGCTTTTTAATTTATTATCAATAAATAGGTTATTCTTATACATTTCACTTATTGATTTTCTAAAAAATGAATATGGATTTGAAATTCGATGCTTAGATTTAAATAGTTTTAGGATGATTGATGCACGAACGAATGATTTTGTAAGAAATTTTAGCATATCGTTTATAATCGTCAATTAAATGATTGTATATTTTTTCTATGTTAATGTAGGCTTCATGACAAGGAATTACTAAATCAAGTAGTATAAGTGAATTAGTTGATTTATCAAATTCATAAACTAATGCTTCAGTAGGTTTAATAATAGAATTGTAGGTATTAAAAATTGAATTTTTATTTTCACCTAATTGAGACCATCGTTCAAAAATCTGGATTAGTTTATCATCCATTGAGTTAGGATTGGGGCTGTGATCATTTACCTTAAAATTATTTAGAATGGTATCATGCAATGAAACTACTTTTTGCAGGGAACTTCTGTAATTAGTTTCATAATTGCCAGATTCCTTGCGAAAATATTCTATTAATTCCTTTGCCTCTATTTGAATAGCATTAATGTTCCCAATTGTCTCAAATAATTGTGTAACTGCAATTGACTTTAATTTCTTATTCTTATTACTTACGTAATATTTAATAAATATTGATAAGTCTAAGTCTGACAAATAAGTCAATGTTTTAATCGTAGGAAAGGTTATACTAAAATCATTGCCTTTTTCTAATCCAGAATTTTTTAAACTCCTACGAATTGAATCGTGTTGATTTTTACAACCTTGAGCAAAGTGATTTAAAAGAAGATTTAAACTCTCTTTGTATTTTTTTCTATCCGAATTTTTATTGATTGATTTTCCAATCCAGGTAAAAAAAGCCCCAATCCAAATACAATTAGCGTTATAAAAATAGTTGCCCACGTATTAGAATCCACTCCCGTATAATTCTCTAAACTTTGAAAAAGATCTTTCATTTAGAAGCTAAAAAATTATTTAAAATAAACCCGCCATCTTAGTTCAAGCAGTTTGTGCTATTGATGCCGTAAGTTTTAAACCCGCTCATTGATATGCTCAATTAAAATTTCCGTTTTTCACTTATCGTTAAATTAGTAATGGACTGCAAAATAAAAATCTTCCGAATTTGTCAGTTTACTGATAAACTCTTACATAATCTATTTCCATCGTCGCCTTTGTTACTTTAGGATCAACAGGTCCTCCGAAATTTCCGCCCATAGCCATATTCAGGATGATAAAGAAGTTATGATTAAAAGGAATATCGGGAGAATTTTGAACGGTTTGATACACTTTCCCGTCAACAGAAATTTTTATTTCTTTAGGAGACCACTCAAGGCCGTAAATGTGAAATTGAGTAGTTGCATTTTTGATCATCAAAGTTTTTCCATTTGCGTTCCCTCCAAAATGGCCGGGATAATGAAGCGTTCCATAAATATTGTTCAAATCTCTTCCGAGGTGTTCCATAATATCAATTTCACCGGCAGCAGGCCAATTAGCAGAATCAATATTACTTCCAAGCATCCAGATTGCAGGCCACGTTCCCACACCTGATGGCACTTTTGCTCTTACTTCCACTCTTCCATATTTAAATGAAAATTTTCCTTTGGTAAGAATGCGTGCCGAAGTATAACCGCTGCCTTTGTAATTTTCTTTTAAAGCAGTTATATGTAACATACCGTTTTTTACAATTACATTTTGGGGCCTGCTGGTGTAATATTCCAGCTCATTATTTCCCCAACCTCCGGCTCCCAGTTCATAATTCCATTTGGAACTATCGGGTGCGCCGTTATCATTAAACTCATCTGCCCAGATAAGCTTATTATATTTGGTTTGAGCAAAAGAACTTTGTTGCAACAACAATAGAATGAATAAAATAATTGTTGAAGATTGATAATTTTTACCTTTTAGCATTTGATACGTTTTGTGTATGATTTTTTAATTGCAGCGATTAATAGCAAATATAATTGAGTTTTAAAGATATTTTTCGGGTAGGTATTAAACTGTAAATCTTTTTTGCTTTTGTTTTCCAATATCAAATAATTTCTATTAATTCTTTAATTTCACCAAAGACCATTACAACTTACGTCGCTTAGTAAATAAGGGCAATATATTTATCTTAACTTTTAAACCACAAAGATGATCCAGGATTTCAGATTCCCTCTGCGGATACAGGCTGAAGAATTGGATGGCTACCTGGCAGCAGGCTGGTATAGAATGGGCCAGTCTATATTTACAACTGATTTTGTAGAACGTGACGGAGTATTTTTCAAAACAATATGGTTAAGAAATTGCCTTAAAAAATATAAAACCTCTACTTCTTTTAATAAACTGGAAAGGAGAAACAAGGAATTTCAAATAGAGATTATTGCTTTCAACTATAACAAGCAATACGAAGAACTTTTTCAAAAATACCGTTCCTCTCTTCCGCCGGGAAGAGCCGGAGATCTTCATAGTTTCCTGATTGGTAACAGCACTTATCTTATTTTCAACTCTTTGGTAATTACCATTTATGATAACAAAAATCTTATAGGCGCAGGCGTTTTCGACCTTGGTAAAAAGAGTGCAGCAGGTATTTCAAGTTTTTATGATCCTGAGTACAAAAGGTTCAGTATCGGAAGGTATCTTATTTATAAAAAGATCGAATACTGCCGGCAGAATGGATACGATTATTTTTACCCGGGCTATTTTGTTCCAGGCATAAAAGCATTTGATTACAAACTGGAAATAGGAAAAGAATCTCTTGAATTTTATGATATGAATAAACAAGAATGGAAGCCAATATCAGAACTGCCCATTAAATAAATATTGATATAATCACGCAAGGATCGCAGTAAAGCAACAATTGGGGATGATTTTTGTTTTGAGAATAACGTAGATTGTAAGAAAAAAGAACAGTAATGGAAGTTTATAATATCATAACGCTGATAGTAGTGATGGCGGCAATTTTTGCCTATATTAACTATCGTTTTATCAGGCTTCCCTCTACGATCGGCATTATGCTTATTTCACTTCTTGCCTCTTTGATCGTAATTATTTTAGGAATTATTTCGCCAAGCTTTTTTTTGCGCACCACAAAAGCTATAAAGCTTATTGATTTTCAAACGGTTTTATTGCACGTGATGCTAAGCTTTCTTCTTTTTGCAGGCGCTATCCATATTGATTCTAAAAAGTTGAAATCTGAACGAATTTCAATCATTACCTTTTCAACTATTGGCGTTATCATTTCTACATTTGTAGTAGGCTCTTTGTTGTATTTGGTCACTACCCTTTTCGGCCTTTCTGTTGATTATCTTTACTGCCTGTTGTTCGGCACTTTAATTTCGCCAACTGACCCAATCGCTGTGGTAGGTATTTTAAAAAAGGCAAAAATTCCGGCTTCACTCGAAACAAAAATAAGTGGCGAAAGTTTGTTTAATGATGGCGTGGGTGTGGTTTTATTTATATCTTTTTATGAAATAGCGCAAATAGGTTATGCAAATATTTCTATTTGGAATATTATATGGCTCTTTATCCGCGAAGCCGGTGGTGGTTTACTGTTCGGTTGGTTATTGGGTTACATTGGTTACCTGGCATTAAAGTCAATTGATAATTATGTAGTAGAAGTGATGATAACGCTCGCAATAGTTATGGGTGGTTACGGGCTTGCAGAGATCATGCATATTAGCGGGCCACTGGCCATGGTTGTGGCGGGTTTGTTTACCGGCAATAGAAGTATGCATGTGGTTTCCAGTAATGTAAGCACCGATTATATTGGAAAATTCTGGGAAATGATTGATGAAATGATGAATGCCATTTTATTTCTCCTGATTGGTTTTGAGATGCTCATTATCCCTTTCAATATTACTTTATTTTTTCTTGGTTGCATTACAGTAATAATTGTACTTTTTGCGCGACTTATTTCTGTATGGCTACCCATTACTCTTTTAAAGTATAAAAAATCTTTTGCCAAAAATACCATCCCTATTCTTACCTGGAGCGCTTTACGAGGCGGCATTTCAGTTGCTTTGGCTTTATCGGTGCCTAAATATATGTATGGCGAAATGTTTGTTTCTATCACCTATATTGTTGTCTTATTTTCAATTGTAGTTCAGGGACTGACCATTGGCAAATTTGCCAAAAAACTGGCAGAAAATAATCCTGAACTGCCTGAAGAAACTGAAACTGCCCACGAAATATGAACTTGCTTTAGGAATACAAAAAACTTCCTTTTACCTTTCAAATTTTATTTCTTAAGCCCTTTCTGTAAATTAATTAAATTGATAACTTATATTATAATCATTTAAAAACCATGGCCGCCACAATTGTTATATTCTTTTTTGTATTAGGATACCTGGCCATTGCTTTTGAGCATCCTTTGAGGTTAAATAAAGCAGCTTCAGCTTTAATAACAGGGGTATTATGCTGGACGGTATATATAGTTCAAAGCGAAGACACCCACGCAGTAAATGAAGCCCTGGTAGCACATCTTGGTGAAATATCTTCCATCCTGTTTTTTTTGATGGGTGCAATGACCATTGTTGAGTTGATAGATTCGCATGGTGGTTTTAATATTATTACCCGAAAAATCACCACCAGGAGCACACAAAAATTATTAATAATTGTAACAGTGCTCACCTTCTTTCTTTCTTCACTATTAGACAATTTAACTACCACCATAGTGATGATCTCTTTATGCTCAAGAATACTCCAAAAAAAGGAAGAGAGGCTTTGGTTTGCCGGAATGATCATCATTGCAGCAAATGCCGGAGGAGCATGGTCGCCTTTAGGAGATGTAACCACGACTATGTTGTGGATAGGTGGCCAGATTTCTGCTTTTAATATTATGAAAATACTGATACTGCCAAGCCTTGCAGTTTGTGTTATCCCGGCATTTATTGTAGCATTTCGTTTTAGGGGAAAATCATTTACTATCCCACCGGCAAAAGAATCTACAATCAAAGAAAAAAGAGAAGGAAAAATTATTCTTTACCTGGGGGTCGGGCTTTTAATTTTCGTACCATTTTTTAAATCACTTACTGATCTCCCTGCCTTTATGGGTATGCTGTTGTCATTGGGTTTAATATGGGTGGTGATTGCATTTCTTCATAAAAAGAAAGCCCCTGAGGTGGTGAAGCAATATAGTGTTGCTCATGCATTGCAAAGAATAGACACACAAAGTATCCTGTTCTTTTTAGGAATCCTGCTTGCTGTAACGGCATTACAAGCCTTTGGATTACTTACCTTCCTCGCCTCATTTCTTACCAATTCCCTTAAGAACAACTATTTAATTGGTACTGCATTAGGGGTACTTTCTGCAGTGGTAGATAATGTGCCGTTGGTTGCCGCATCACAAGGTATGTTCAGTTTATCCGCTTTCCCAATGGACCATCCTTTTTGGGAATTTCTGGCCCTAACCACAGGAACGGGTGGAAGTGCCATTATTATTGGTTCCGCAGCAGGTGTAGCCGCAATGGGTATTGAACGTGTTGAGTTCATGTGGTACCTGAAAAAAATAAGCTGGCTTGCCTTAATTGGTTTTGCTTCCGGTATTCTTGTTTACCTGCTACAACTGGAATTTTTCTAAGCATCACAAAAGTTACTTAAAAAATGTTCCTGAAAGTTATCCCACATTTTGTTATGTTACGCGGTTGATCTAATTTTGCAAAACTGCAGGCGGATTTGTTTATTGTTCGGCCTGCCAATGCCCGGAGTTGGCTTGGTAACTTTTAAAACTGAACTAATAAACGAAACTTTATCCTGGCACTTCTCCAGATTTTCAAATTTTCGTTTTATTTCATTTTAATTGTTTTACTGGCCTGCGGCCGGAGATGTGATTTATATATAAATGGTGATCCATAATTATATTTATTCTTTATAATTTTATTAAAAATGAAAAAATCAATCAAGGAATGCCTCAACGAACGCATCTTAATTATTGATGGCGCAATGGGAACCATGATCCAGCAGTATAAGCTGGAAGAAAAAGATTATCGCGGCGAAAGATTTAAAGATTGGCATAAGGATGTGAAAGGCAATAATGATTTGCTAAGCCTTACTCAACCGAAAATCATACAAGCGATTCACAAAGCCTATTTGGAAGCTGGTGCTGATATTATTGAAACCAACACTTTCAGCAGCACCTCCATCGCACAGGCAGATTATGACATGCAACCTTTAGCTTATGAATTAAATGTAGCCGCTGCTCAATGTGCAAGAAACGCGATTGATGATTTTAATGCAACCAGTAAACAAACAAATAATTGCAAATTTGTCGCGGGTGCTATTGGCCCGTTAAATAAAACATTGAGCCTTTCTCCTGATGTAAATAATCCCGGCTTCCGAACCGTAACTTTTGATGAAGTGGCCAACGCATATTATGAACAAATAAAGGGTTTGGTGGATGGAGGAGTTGATCTTCTGTTAATTGAAACCATCTTTGATACGTTGAATGCTAAAGCGGCAATCTATGCAATCAAAAAATATTTTAGGGATACTAAAAAACCGGAACTTCCTATCATGATCAGTGGAACCATTACCGATGCAAGCGGACGAACCTTAAGCGGGCAAACGCTGGAAGCATTTTACATTTCTATTTCACACGCAAATCCAATAAGTGTAGGATTAAACTGTGCGCTGGGTGCAAAAGAAATGCGTCCGCATATTGAGGAATTGAGCGAGATAGCGGGCTGCTATACTTCTGCATATCCTAACGCAGGTTTACCAAATGCATTTGGCGAATATGACGAGCAGCCGGAAGACACGGCACATATAATCGAAGAATGGGCACAACAAGGTTTCGTAAATATCGTTGGAGGATGTTGCGGCACCACGCCTGATCACATAAAACATATTGCAGAACACGTGCGAAAGTTTCAGCCACGCAAACTACCGTTAGAAGAAAAATTTTTAGCTTAAACAAATAAAAATGTCAAAATCAAAACTGCGTGATGTGAAGATTCCTGAAGAAATTATTCTTGAAAAAATTTATGTGATACGCGGACAGAAAGTAATGCTGGATAAAGATTTAGCGGAAATGTATGGAGTTCAAGTGAGGCGTTTGAATGAAGCTGTAAAACGTAATATAATGCGGTTTCCGGAAGATTTTATGTTTCAGCTTAAGCAAAATGAATGGAGCAACTTGAAGTCGCAATTTGCGACATCAAGCTGGGGTGGAACACGAAAATTACCGTACGCTTTTACAGAACAAGGTGTTGCAATGCTCTCAAGTGTTTTAAACTCCGAAACAGCCATACAGGTAAATATCCAAATCATTCGGTTGTTTACTAAAATGAAACAATTGATTTTGGATAATAAAGATCTCTGGATGAAGATCGAAAAAATAGAACAACATCTATTAAAAAATGACGAAGAAATAAAAACAGTTTTTGATTATTTAAAAAAATTGTTGATTCAGGAAAACAAACCCAGGAATCCGATTGGATTCAGATCTCCTGGAAAAAAAGATTAAAAATGTCCGAAAACAAAACGATTCAACCCTATTTAAGATTATCAGGATTAGAACCCTTGGTGGTCCGGCCTGAAAGCAATTTTATTAATGTTGGTGAGCGAACCAACGTTACCGGTTCGAAAAAATTTGCCCGCTTAATTCGTAATGGAGATTATGAAGAAGCACTTTCAGTTGCGCGCCAACAGGTAGAAGGTGGTGCGCAAATCCTGGATGTGAACATGGATGACGCGCTGCTTGATGGTGAAAAGGCAATGACCACATTTTTAAATTTATTACAGGCAGAACCCGACATTGCCAAAATTCCTGTAATGATTGATTCTTCTAAATTTAATATTATAGTAGCCGGTTTAAAATGTGTGCAGGGAAGATGTATCGTTAATTCAATTTCCATGAAAGAAGGGGAAGAAAAATTTACCGAACAGGCTTTCATTTGTAAAAGTTTTGGCGCTGCAGTAATTGTGATGGCTTTTGATGAAAAAGGGCAGGCAGATACAAGAAAACGAAAAGTGGAAATCTGCCAGCGTGCTTATAAAATCTTAACCGAACAGGTTGGATATCATCCGGAGGATATCATTTTTGATCCCAACATCTTTGCAATTGCAACAGGGATAGAAGAACACAATAATTATGGTGTTGATTTTATTGAAGCAACCAGGGAAATAAAAAAATTAATGCCTCTTACGAAAGTGAGTGGCGGTGTAAGCAATATTTCATTTTCTTTTCGTGGAAATGATACGGTAAGAGAAGCGATGCACGCCGTGTTTTTATATCATGCAATAAGGGCCGGAATGGATATGGGAATAGTAAATGCCGGACAGTTGCAGGTTTACGAACAAATAGATCCGGTGCTGAAAGAACTTTGTGAAGATGTTATTCTTAACAGGAAGGAAGATGCCACCGATAAATTATTGGCTTTTGCAGAAACCGTAAAAGCAAAAGGCAAGGAAGTTGTAAAAGACCAGGCATGGAGAAATGAGGAAGTTCAAAACCGTTTAAGCCATGCTTTAATAAACGGCATTACAGATTACATTGAAGAAGATACAGAAGAAGCAAGACAAAAATACCCAAAACCACTTGATGTAATTGAAGGACCGCTGATGGACGGGATGAACATCGTAGGCGATCTTTTTGGAAGCGGCAAAATGTTTTTGCCACAGGTAGTAAAAAGTGCAAGGGTGATGAAAAAAAGTGTGAATTATTTATTCCCTTTTATCGAAGCAGAAAAAGAAAAATTAAACCAGGAAAACATCGCTGCCGGGATTTTAAATGTTGAAGGAGCAGGCCCGGCAAAAGTGTTAATGGCTACCGTAAAAGGCGACGTACACGATATCGGGAAAAATATTGTGGGTGTTGTGCTTGGCTGCAATGGTTATGAAATAATTGATTTAGGCGTAATGGTTCCTGCGGAAAAAATTTTGCAAGTGGCAAAAGAAAAAGACGTGGCGATGATCGGACTAAGTGGCCTCATCACACCTTCGTTAGATGAAATGGTGCACGTAGCAAAGGAAATGAAAAGACAAAATTTTTCAATTCCGCTTCTTATAGGCGGCGCAACTACTTCACGCCTCCATACAGCAGTAAGAATTGCGCCGGAATATGATAACGGTGTTGTGCATGTGTTGGATGCATCAAGAAGTGTAACGGTTGCTGGAAATTTGTTGAATAAAGAAACCAAAAAGGAATTTTTGTCAACCATTGAAAATGAATACCAGAAATTAAAAAAGGATTTCGGAAATAAAAAATCAGCAAAGGTTTTATTGCCTTTTGCAGAAGCGCAGAAAAATAAGTATCAAATTGATTGGCCAAACTTTTCGCCAGTTAAACCAAAATTTACAGGGATAAAAGTTTTTGCAGATTATGATCTTAATGAAATTAATAAATACATAGACTGGCAGCCCTTTTTTATTGCCTGGGAAATGCATGGCAAATTTCCCGATCTTTTATCTGATGAAAAAATTGGTGCATCAGCCACTAAATTGTATAAAGACGCTCGGGCCTTATTAAAAAAGGTCATCAATGAAAAATGGCTTACAGCAAAAGGTGTAATCGGTTTCTGGGAGACCAATAAAATTGCTGATGATACCATTGAAGTGAAAAATACCGATGGAGAAATTTTTGATCTTGAATTTTTGCGACAGCAAATTAAAAAGGCACCGGGCCAACCGAATATTTCTTTGGCTGATTTTATAAAACCGGGTAAAGGAGATTTCATTGGCGCCTTTGCCGTTTCTATCCACGGATTGGAGCCACATATCGAAAAGTTCAATAAAGAGTTTGATGACTATAACAAAATTATGTTGCAGGCTTTAGGAGACAGGCTGGCAGAAGGTTTTGCCGAATTACTTCATGAAAGAACAAGAAAAGAATTTTGGGCTTATTCAACCGATGAACATTTAAGTTCCAAAGAATTGATCGAAGAAAAGTATGCAGGAATAAGGCCTGCTCCGGGATACCCTGCCTGTCCGGATCATACTGAAAAATATAAACTATTTACCTTATTAAATGCTTCAGAAAATGCAGGAATAACTTTGACAGAATCATTGGCGATGGATCCTGCACCTTCCGTATGTGGCTGGTATTTTGCTAATCCTGAAAGTAAATATTTTGGCGTAGGAAAAATAGCAGAGGACCAGTTGGAAGATTATGCAAACCGTAAAAACATGCCGCTTGAAGACGCCCAAAGATGGCTACGGCCGCAATTGGAGTAAAGAAAGAAATTTTTAGAAAAATTAATTTGCTATGAACGACAATATCCGCATTATTACCTACAATGTAAATGGGATAAGAGCCGCTATCAGAAAGGGTTTTATTGATTGGCTTAAAACCGATCCGGCGGATATCATTTGCTTGCAGGAAATAAAAGCCAATGAAGAAGATATTGACCGTGTTCCAATTGAATCTGCCGGATATAGTACCTATATTTTTTCTGCTCAAAAAAAAGGTTACAGCGGCGTTGCTATCCTTAGCAAATTGGAACCGGATAACGTAGAATTCGGGCATGGAAATGAACAAAGTGATTTTGAAGGAAGAGTATTACGTGCTGATTTTGGCGATATCACTTTGATCAGTGCTTACTTCCCTTCCGGCACAAGTGGCGAGCATCGCCAGTCTTATAAATATGTTTGGCTTGATGAATTTTTAGATTACCTGGATAAATTAAAAGAGACAAAGAAAAAAATAATCGTTTGCGGCGATTATAATATTGCGCATAAAGAAATTGATATTCACAATCCCAAAGCCAACAAAAAAACATCAGGTTTTTTACCTGAAGAAAGAGCATGGTTTGACAAATTTTTGAACAATGGGTTTATCGACGGATTTCGTCATCTCAATAAAGAAGCGCATAATTATAGCTGGTGGAGCGTGATAAGGCCTACAACACGCCTTGAAAATAAAGGCTGGCGTATTGATTATATCAATGTAACAGAAAATTTAAAAGATCACATCCGTGAAGTAAAAATTTTTCCTGAAGTAAAACATAGTGACCATTGTCCCGTTTATTTGGAAATAAAATATTAAAGCATGTTTGTCTACAACATCACTTTTAAAGTTGATCATGAATGTTTAGATGACTGGATGGAATGGCAAAAAACCATTCAGATCCCTGACATCCTCGCGACAGGTTGTTTTTATGATCATCGTTTTTATGAATTAATGAACCTCGAAGAAGACGATGGAAGAACTTTTGTTATTCAGTTCCTCGCAAAATCAAAAAGTGATTACAACAGGTACCAGCAAATTTTTGGAGTTTCTTTAAGGCATCGGGCAATAGAAAAATGGAAAGACAGTGTTGTCTCTTTTAGAACACTTCTTAAAAATGTGGAATAAGTGTTCATATTTTTTTTCCGTACTTATTTTTCGTAAAACTACTTAACCGCAAAAGCCTTTTAAATCAAGGTTTTTTAATAAGAAAACCTTCAAATGCAATACTGCATTGATTTTGGTAAAAGTCTCAAAGAAGAGCCTTCCTGGTAAAATCACGCTTCTCTACGCTGAAATCCACACCAATAGTGGATTTCAAAAGAATTGTTCAAAAAAAAAATTTCGCAAAAAAATCATTGCATTGAAAAACCTTCTATATTTGTTGCTGTTTAAAAAATCAAATAAATTATTATGAACAAAGCTGAACTAATCGCCAAGATGGCTGATGACGCAGGAGTTACAAAAACACAAGCTAACGCTGCTTTAGATTCTTTTACTACTGCAGTAACTAAAACCTTAAAAGGTGGTGGAAAAGTTACTCTTGTTGGTTTTGGAACTTTTTCTGTTAGTAAAAGGGCTGCTCGCAATGGCCGCAATCCTCAAACTGGCGCTGTTATTAAAATTAAAGCTAAAAAAGTAGCTAAATTTAAAGCAGGTAAAGAACTGTCATCGAAAATCTGATTTTCGTAAAAATTTCTAAAAGCAAGATGCAATATTGTATCTTGCTTTTTTATTAATTATCATTCAATTTAAAAACCTATTATAATGGGACGCGGAGATAAAAAAACAAAAAAAGGAAAAATTTTTATGGGCTCTTTTGGTAAATCAAGGCCGGTAACAAAAAATGTAAAAAGGGCTACTGAAAATGTAAAAGATAAAAAAGAAGCTTAGTCTTTTCTGCAAAAAGTTGATAGATTATATACTGCTGCAAAAATAAAAAAACCAATTTTTTGTTTATTTACTGAAGTTTGAAAACCCGGATTTTTTTACGGTGCTAATCTTTGAAGTTTCCACGCTCCATTTTTCTCAAGAGAATATTGCAACCTGTCGTGAAGCCTTCCCGGTTTTCCCTGCCAGAATTCAATAAGATTCGGTTCTACCATATAACCGCCCCAAAAATCGGGACGAGGAACTTCTTTTGAATGAAACAGGCCGTTGTATTTTTTCATGTTTTCCTGCAGGAAATCAGCACTTTCAATTACAGTGCTTTGTGGCGAACTCCATGCTCCCAGTTGGCTTTCACGCGGCCGAACTGAAAAATATTCATCACTTTCTTTACCGCTAATTTTTTTTACTTTTCCCTCAATTCGTATTTGCCTTTCCAATTCTTTCCAAAAAAACACAAGTGCCACAAAAGAATTTTCTTTTATTTCATGTGCTTTACGGCTTTTGTAATTGGTAAAAAAAACGAACCCGTTTTCGCTAATCCCTTTTAATAAAACTATGCGTGCAGAGGGTTTACCTGAAGCGCTACAAGTAGCCAATGTCATCGCGTTGGGTTCTTCAGCCTGCGAATTTATCGCTTCCTGCCACCAACTTTCAAACTGTTTTACGGGATCCTCGTTTACATCTTTTTCATGCAAAGATTTCAACTGGTAAATTTTCCGCAGTGCCGCGATTGAATTATTTTCAGACATTACTTTTCATTTAAATTTTATTGAGCAAATTTTGTAAAACTATTTGATTAAACATACAAAAAAGCGCCATTAATTTAGCGCTTTTGTATTGAATTAATAAATCAAACCTATTTAAACGAAGTTTATTAAACAGAAGTACTGATCTACCCAACAGGATTTATATTTTTAGTGTCATCATTATTACTGCCAGGTGTTTCCACCGCTTTGGTTGAATCGGTAGAATTTGCAGAAGGAGGATTTGGTGAATTAGCAAACTTGCTCTTTAAACCTTCTTTCAGGCTATCAAATCCGTCTTTAATATTATCAGTTGGCGATCTTAAGAAATAGGCAGAAACGAGAATTCCAATGGCAGCAATGGCGGCAATGTACAAACCAAAACCAACCAAGGCAGAGCCAAGAATCGAACCCGTAATTTCTGAATAATACCAAATGATAAAGAGCAATGCAATAGCACCCGCTAATAAAGTGATCGTCCACATTGTTTTGTCAAGGTTCTTTTTTTGATCATCAATAAAAGCGATGATACCTGTGACAACAAAACAAATAAATACTACCACCCCTTCCTTATGCATGCCGTTAACGCTTTGTGTATAACCAAACATTGAAATAGAAACCCACGGTAAAAACATTGAAATAAAACCAACCGCAGAGGAGATTAAAAGAAATTTTCTTTGTTTACTCATTAATTGAAAATCCATAATAGTAAGTTTTAAAGTTAATAATTGAAGAGGCCTTCAGACATTAAGCAACTTTCATAAACTACAGATGAATTTCACATAGTAAATGTAAAGAAATTTGTAATAAGCTACACAGAATTTTTAGTTGAGGAAATCATTTTATTTTGATTTACCATAAGTTCAAGATTAGCAATCATTCTGGCTTTTTCTTCTTCATAAACAGCAAGTTGGTTTTCCAATTCATGTAACCGCGAAATACCCACTTCCAGTTCTTTTTCATTTTTATGAATTTCAACTATCTGGTTTCTTAGGTCATCATTTTCACTTCTCAGGCGAACATTTTCACTTTCTAAATTTGAATATTGTTTTTTGGCATTGATCTCAGCCACCAGCGATAATTCCAATTCTTTTTCGCGTAGTGCTGCCGCTTCAAGCTGCCTTTGCAAAAGGCCAATATTATTTTGCATGGATTGAAGATCATTCAAACGCGCATCATAATCACTTTGCAAGCCACTCCATTTAGTATTATTCTCCTTTAGCTCACTTAATTGTTTTTCTGCTTCTTCCAGTTTCTGGAGTGTGATATCCAGTTCGTTTTCTAATTTTTCTTTTACTTCATTTTCTTCATAATACATTTCTTTCCAATCTTCTTCATCGTCTTTTTGAGAAACAATAGATTGCTGTTGAATTTGATACTTCGCTTCGAGGGCTTTTAGCCGTTCCTGCATTTTTGTAAATTGTATTTCGTAGAAAGAAGAATTCTCTTCTACCTTTTGCAATTTATTTTTTAAATCCCAGATGGCTTCGGGACGTGAATTCTGATTTTCTGAAGAAGAGGTTCGTTTTAAACTTAGAAAATTTTTCTTATCAGCAGGCATAAGATCATAGCTACTCACTATTACTTTGTAAGCAAATATAAAGCAGGCGATTAAAACAACCAGGGATATAATCCACCAAATCCACATAGTGCAGTTACTTAAAAAATGTTACACAAATATTTTACAGCCGGGGGTTATTGTGTTTTTTCAAAGGATAAATTTCTGCATTTTTGCAGAAAATGGATAATCATTCATTAAGCGGAGCGTAAATTAATACAAATTATCCAGTTACCAAAGTACCTACTTTTTCGCCTGTTATTACCCGCAATAGTGTACCGGGCGTATCCATGTCAAAAACAATGATAGGAAGCTGGTTTTCCATACATAAAGTAAACGCTGTCATATCCATTACCCTAAGGTTTCTGGCGATACAATTGGCAAAGGTAATCGTTTCATATTTGGTTGCAAGTTTGTCCTTTTCAGGATCAGCAGAATATATTCCATCTACACGTGTACCTTTAAGAATTGCATCTGCTCCAATTTCTATTGCCCGTAAAGAGCCTGCTGTATCTGTGGTGAAGTATGGATTTCCGGTACCCGCACCAAAAATTACTACTCTTCCTTTTTCCAAATGCCTTATGGCTCTTCTTCGGATATAAGGTTCTGCAACTTGTTCCATCTTTATAGCACTTTGCAATCTTGTGTAAACGCCGGCTCTTTCGAGAGCGCTTTGCAATGCCATACCGTTGATGACAGTTGCGAGCATTCCCATATAATCGCCCTGCGCACGTTCTATACCGGTTTCGGCCTCATTCATTCCGCGATATATATTACCGCCGCCTATTACAATAGCTACTTGCACACCCAACTCTATTATCAGCTTAATATCCTGAGCATATTGCGAAAGCACCTGAGAATCAAGACCAAAATTTTTATCACCCATTAAAGATTCACCTGAAAGTTTGAGAAGGATTCGTTTAAACTTAGGAAGCATAAGTTGATTGCGGTTGTTTTTTTTAAATCGCTGCAAGATAATGGATAAATTTTTATTTGACCGATACTCTATTTCTTTTATGGAATATTCGGCAGGGTTTTACAGTAAGCCTACAAAAAAAGGATTTTTCTATTTTGACACCCCCGAATGGATGAAAAAAAGAGCCACCAATTGGCAGCTCTTTCAAAATTATATTTTGAAAAGTTTATCCTAAAGCGACTCTTTTAAATCCAATAACTTTTAAATCCGGATCTATAGATTTTAAATAATCTGCTACTGATTTGTTACCATCTTTTACAAATGCCTGTGCAAGTAAAGTGCTTTCTTTAAAAAATTTGTTCACCTTTCCGGCTGCAATTTTTTCAGCCATTTCAGCCGGTTTGCCCTCAGCTTTTATTTGTTCGATAGCAATGTTTCTTTCGCGCTCAACGGTTTCCGCAGGTACTGAAGTCTGATCGATTGCGATCGGATTCATCGCGGCAATTTGCATTGCCACGTCTTTCCCGGCTTCTGCATTTTCTTTGTTCAAACCCACTAAAACACCCATACGGTAGTTTCCATGAATATAAGAAGCTACATAAGGCGCTTCTATCTTTTCAAATCTTGAAACACTTATTTTTTCTCCTATCTTGGCAACTTGCTCATTTAATTTATCAGCGATTGTTTCATCGCCAATTTTTACTGAATTCAATTCTTCTACAGAGCTTACATTATTAGCAACCACTGCATCCATAATTGACTGGGCAAAAGCAATATATTCGGCATTTTTACTTACAAAGTCCGTTTCGCAACTCACATTAATAATGTACCCGGTTTTATGATCGTCTGTTGTTTGTGCTATTACCACACCTTCTTTTGCTTCACGGTCACCACGAAGCGCGGCTACTTTTTGTCCTTTTTTTCTTAAGTAGTCGATCGCTGTTTCAAAATCCCCATTTGATTCTACCAAAGCTTTGCGGCAATCCATCATTCCTGCTCCTGTTTGCTGCCTTAGTTTATTAATTTCTGATGCTGTTATTGTTGTTGTACTCATTGTTTTTTGTTGAATGTTAAATGATAAAAATGAAATAGAATTTATTGTTCACACAAACCCTATTCCCAATTATTCATTTTCAATTGTAATAATTAGGTTATCTGCGGCCACCACCAGGTCCCCTGCTTCCTCCACCCTGACCAGGTCCTGCTACGCGGCGTTTTTGAGGTCCTGCTGCTCCACGTCCTTTTCCACCTGCTGGTCCACCACTTCCTCTGCGACGTTCTTTTCCATCCTCAGCGCCATCGTCAAATTTAATGTCCCTTGTATTTGACTCTTCAACTTCTTCAGTTTCTTCTTCTTTTTCGGCTTGTCTTTCGGCCAATCCTTCTGCAATAGCCGCTACGATATAATTGGTGATAATAGCGATAGACTTTGTTGCATCATCATTGGAAGGAATTGAAAACTCAACTTTATTAGGATCACAATTGGTATCTACCATTCCAAAAGTAGTAATGTTGAGTCTTTTTGCTTCTGAAAGCGCAATATGCTCATGGCCAATATCCACTAAAAATAATGCTGCAGGCACACGACTGATAGCTGCGATACCACCTAATACTTTTTCCATTTTATCCCTATCACGGGTAAGTGTAAGGCGCTCTTTTTTGGTAATACTGTCCAACGTTCCATCGTTCAGCATTTTTTCGATCGCCTGCATTTTCTTTACGCTTTTACGTACAGTATTAAAGTTAGTAAGCATTCCACCAAGCCAGCGCTCAGTCACAAAAGGCATATTTACTCTTCTTGCTGCTTCTGTAACGATTTCTTTTGCCTGCTTTTTAGTAGCTACAAACATGATCTTTTTACCACTTTTAGCGATAGATTTCATGGCAGCAGCCGCTTCTTCAAGACCTTCAACGGTTTTGTTGAGGTCGATAATATGGATACCTTTTTTCTCAGCAAAAATGTAAGGTAACATTTTGGGGTTCCACTTCTTTTTTAAATGCCCGAAGTGAACACCTGCTTCTAAAAGCTGCTGTTGTAAAGAAGTATTATTTTCCATTTATTTTTTATTAAGGTTGTTTTATAAAAATTGTATCAGTTAAGAGGCTCAAATTAACGTTTAGAGAACTGGAAGCTCTTTCTTGCTTTTTTCTTACCAGGTTTCTTACGTTCTACTGAACGCGGGTCACGGGTAAGCAAACCCGCTTCTTTCAGAGCGGGACGGTAATCAGGATTTACCTGCAAAAGTGCGCGGGCAATTCCCAACTTTACTGCTTCTGCCTGACCCTTAACGCCACCACCGGTTGCATTAACTGTTACATCAAACTTATCGGCTGAGTTGATTGTTTTTAGAGGTGCTTCCACCTGGTTTTGCAAATAAACCAGCGGAAAATAAGTTTTATAATCTTTTCCGTTGACAGTGATATTGCCATCGCCTTTGGAAAGAAATACCCGTGTTACGGCTTCTTTTCTACGGCCAACTGCATTTTTTTGTTTTTCCATTTTTTATATTTTATCGCTCCTTTAAAAAAGCGTGTGGAATTTAAAATTTTAATTGTTGCGGATTTTGTGCACCATGCGGATGTTCTGAACCTGCGTACACAAATAATTTCTTGTACATTTTGCGGCCTAATTTGTTTTTAGGTAACATCCCTTTTACAGCTCTTTCGATGATCACATCCGGGCGGCGTTTTAAAAGATCGCCAGCGGCTTCTTCTTTTTTGCCCCCTGGATAACCACTGTAATTGATGTAAGTTTTTTGTTCCAATTTATTGCCGGTAAATCTTACCTTGTCGCAATTGGTAACGATCACGTAATCGCCGCAATCTACGTGTGGCGTGTAGTAGGCTTTGTTCTTTCCACGAAGAACAGACGCAATTTTTGCGCACATGCGGCCTACGGTTTGATTAGTACCGTCAACAACGTACCAGTTACGCTGCACGGTAGCCTCGTTTGCATGTTTGGTGGTGAAATGTAATTTGCTCATTTTTGTTTTTTAGTGATTTCTATTGTTTTCTACAATAAAAACCGGTTGAATTGAACTGCCGCTATCCCGGCATTTTTTTAAGGATTGCGAAGGTAAGATGAAACACGTTGAAAATAATTTAATTTGGTAAAATATTTTCAGCTCACCTTTATAACTAATTGATTATCTATTAAAAATTTGCCTAAAAATTTAAAAGGGTCCAAACCAAGGGGATTAAAAGTTAACTGGAACTCAGAAAAGTAATTTTTTTGATGATAAACGAATCCTATTGAATTGCAAGTAAATCAACAAAAAATAAAGATTCCTGTTTTAAAGGGTAAAATGTCAAAAAATTTTTAGCCAATGTATTTTACAATTATATTTGCCAAAAAAAAGCGAGATGGAAGATACACAACCAGTAGTCAAATGGTGGATCATGTTTACAATATCCGCAATTGTGCAAGTCATTTTTTTTATCTGGATCAGGGAATATTTCTGGATGGTACTTCCGTGGTTGATTACTTCCTTTAGTAAAGCAATGAGACTTATTTAATTTCCGCTATTTTAGAACTTCAGCCAGTTTATCGTGTAGCTGGCTGCCTCTTAACTCGGTAGCGATTATTTTTCCCTGTGGGTCAACTAATACGTTGAAGGGAATTGCCTGTACATTATACTTTACCGCTGCAGCACTGTTCCAGAATTTAAGATCGCTGATTTGTTTCCAAACAAGGCCATCATCTTTAATGGCTTTCAACCACGCACTCTTTTGCTGATCGAGAGATACACCAAGTACCGTAAAATTTTTATCTTTAAATTCCTTGTAGTTTGCCACTACATTTGGATTTTCCTGCCGGCAAGGACCGCACCAACTTGCCCAAAAATCTACCAACACATATTTTCCACGAAGTGAACTTAATGAAAAAGGCTTTCCGTTAACATCGGGCAATGTAAGGTCAGGCGCCATTTTTCCCGGGGCAATATCAGTATTTTGAGATTGGTTACTCTGCGCAGCAACATAATCATTAAATTGTTTCATCATCCCGGTAACAGAAGAGTTTTTAGGAAACTTTTTGATAAGATCAGTCAATAAATTTTTAACAGTATCCATTGGTACATCTGAAGTATAACCAACCGCAAACAAAGCATTTACAGGGCTTGCAGTTGTATCAATATAACGGGTTAAAAAATTAGTATAAGCCTCATTGCTGGCGTTAAAAGTATTCTCAGCTATTGCAGCCATTGAATCGTTATTTTGCTGTTGATAATCTTTTATTTTCTGGTTTTCATCCAAGAGATTGGAATGAATAGAATCGAGTCGCATAATAAAAGCAGTGAGCGATGCATTAGCCGGAGTATTGAATTTAGTGGTATTTAAAACAGAATCTCGCGCATCTGCTGAAAAATCAATATCTTCTTTATCATTCACAAACAGGTAACCTGCATTTTTTTCAAACCGAAGCCGATACAAGCCTTCTTCAGAAGCATTTGCTTTTACAGTGAATTTTCCATTTTTCATTTCTGCTGAATCCAATGTTTGAGGTGGTGTATCATTGAAATGCAATTGCTCCAGGTATACTTTTTGATCCGGCGCATTTTGCAAATCGCCTTTTACTGTAAAAAGCCCGTTTTTATGTGTAGAAGTGCACGAAAATAAAAAAAGTACACTTAAAAAAATCATTGTTTTTTTCATCGTAATTATATTGAATTTATTGATTGAGTTTTTGATTGAGTATTTGAATTACAGCCTGCATATCAGCTTTTCCTTTGCTTTTCTTTTTTACTTCTCCGGCAAATAAACCAGTCAGGTTTTTCTTGCCTTTTTTATATTCCGATACTTTATCAGGCATAGAAGACAGAACTTCATCTATCCATTGATGTAAGGTATCATCATTATTAACCTGCAGAAGATTTAATTCTTTTGCCAGGAGTAAAGGATCCTTTTCCGGAGAATTTATCAATACCGGAAATATTTTACCCGCGGCGATACCGAAACTTACTTTTCCTTCTTCGGTAATATCTACCAGTTTAGCCATTGTAGCTGGACCGATCGAAAATTTTTCTATTTCAATATTATTTTCATTTAAAAAAGACCTTATTGGTCCAATTATCCAGTTAGAAGCTGCTTTAAAACGATTGGTATATTGAATAACATTATCAAAATAAAAAGCTGTTTTTCTATCACCGGCAATTACTTTAGCTGCTTCATCGGATAGAAAATACTGGTTTACCAATCTCTTTTCAAGTGCCAGTGGCAATTCTGGCATTGATGATTTTATCGAATCAATTTGCTCCTCAGTAATTAAAAACGGGGGGAGGTCAGGCTCCGGAAAATAACGGTAATCATTGGCTTCTTCTTTTGATCTTAATGAAAAAGTAGTTCCGCTATCTGCGTCAAAACTCCTGGTTTGCTGCCTTACTTCCTCACCGATTTCCAGAATTTTTATAAGCCTGTCTATTTCATAGTCGATCGCTTTTTTTACATTCCTGATTGAGTTTAGATTTTTTACTTCTACTTTGGTTCCAAGCTTTTTTTCACCTTTAAGGCGTACAGAAATATTTGCATCGCAACGCATACTTCCTTCTTCCATATTACCATCGCAAATATCCAGATGACGAACCATTTTTCTTATTTCAGTTACGTAAGCAAAAGCTTCTTCTGAAGAATAAAGATCAGGCTCAGAAACAATTTCAAGTAAAGGAACGCCGGCACGATTCAGATCAATGCATGTGTAATTTTCATCTACATCGTGAACGCTTTTTCCCGCGTCTTCTTCCAGGTGGATCCTGTTCAATAAAATATTTCTTTCCTCTCCGTTTACAGAAATTGGAATTCGCCCATTTTTGCAAATTGGCGTTGTATGCTGTGAAATTTGGTAACCTTTTGGAAGATCAGGATAGAAATAATTTTTTCGGGCAAAAAAATTATCCCGCACAATATCGCAATTAAAGGCAAGACCAAGTTTGATAGCCAGTTCAACTGCTTTTTCATTCATCTTCGGTAAAGTACCCGGATGTGCAAGAGAAATAGCGCTCACATTGGTATTTGGGGGATTACCAAATTTCGTACTGTCGCCACAAAACAATTTACTTTTCGTAAGTAATTGGGTGTGCACTTCAAGTCCGATGACTGCTTCATATTTATCAAAATCCGACATGGCTGCGAAGGTATGAAAAGAGATTTCCTTTTTTATGGAATGAAAACTTAAATTCTTTAATGTTTGCCTTCATAGTAATTGCATTGCGCCAGAGAACCAAGCCTGAAACGAATTGGAATATTGGTGGTTTTTTCAATTTTCAATTCCTGCCGGCAAAAAAATCCATAATCGCAGGTTGCAAAATCACCAGGAATGATTGAAGAATAGGTTGCATTAAAATTTTCAATCGGATGGACAGTTTGACTTTGATGCAACAAATAACCCGAATTTGGTTTATAAAAAGTCAGGAAAACATTTTTTGAATCAGGTGAAATGACGGTACGAAAAGAGAGAAAATTATTTTTTAACGAATTTTTTTTTGCAGTAATAACCGGTTCTTTTGCGTATTGAGCATACGAAAAATCTGTCAAAATAAAAAAAAGTATAATGAGGCCACAAAATTTGTTCCAAAAAAACATATCGTTACATTTGCTTGTAAATTTACAACTATTAAAAAGAAAAGAAGGATATGTCGTTAAGCCAGCGTTTACAACAAAAGCTATTACAAAAATTATCCCCGCAGCAAATTCAGTTGATGAAGTTATTGCAGGTTCCTACTGCACATCTTGAAGAAAGAATAAAAGAAGAACTTGAGGAAAATCCAGCACTTGATTCAGTTGAAGACGGTTATACAGAGCCTGCTGAAGGGGCAGATGAATTTGAAACAGTAGATGAATTTGAAAGTGATGGAAGCGAAAGTGATTACGAAAATATTGACATAAGTGAATACGTGAATGACGGGGATGATGAGCCGGGAGATTACAAATACCGTGACGACAATTACGGAGATCCTGATGATAAAAAAGTAATACCCCATAAAGTAGAAACTTCATTTTACGATACCTTGAAAAATCAATTGCTTATGCTAGATCTAACGGCTGAGCAAAGAAGAGTTGCAGAGCAGATTATTGGAAGTATTGATGATGACGGATACCTGCGGCGGGAAGTTACTTCCATTTGTGATGACCTGGCTTTTCGACAAAATATAATCACTACAGAAAAAGAAATTGAAACACTTATCGATCTCATCCAACAATTTGACCCGCCCGGAGTTGGTGCAAGAGATTTGCAGGAGTGCCTTTTATTGCAATTAAAAAGAAAGGAAAAAGATGGATTGCCGGTAGGGATATCGATTGAAATTATTGAAAACTATTTCGATGAATTTACCAAAAAACATTACGAAAAAATTCAAAAAAGCCTCAACCTGAATGATGATGAAATAAAAGAAGTAATTAATCAGATCATCAAATTAAATCCAAAACCGGGTGGCGAAGTAGGGGAAAGCAACAAATTGCAAAGCTATGTAATCCCGGATTTTTTTGTTTTGAATAATAACGGAAAACTTGAAGTAACCCTTAATTCCAAAAATGCTCCTGACCTTCGCATAAGTGAAGGTTATAGGGATATGTTGAAGGATTATGACCGGGGCACCAAAAAAGATAAAAGGCAAAAAGAAGCCGTACTTTTTATCAAACAAAAAATAGATTCTGCCAAATGGTTTATCGATGCAATTAAACAAAGGCAACATACTTTATTAAGTACCATGCAAACGATCGTTGATTATCAAAAACAATTTTTCCTGACCGGTGAAGATATTGACCTGAGACCAATGATCCTTAAAGATATTGCAGAAAGAACGATGCTTGATATTTCAACTGTTAGCCGTGTAGCCAACAGTAAGTTTGTACAAACTGAATTTGGAACTTATCGCTTAAAATTTTTCTTTAGCGAAAGTCTTGTTACAGATAGTGGTGAAGAAGTAAGTACACGCGAAGTGAAAAAAATATTAAGCGATCTGATTGAAGAGGAAAATAAACAGAAACCCTTAAGCGATGAAAAACTTACTGAGCAACTACAGGAAAAAGGATATAACATTGCACGCCGGACTGTTGCGAAATATCGTGAACAATTGAACATTCCTGTTGCGCGCTTAAGAAAAGAACTTTAATATGATACAAAATTTTTCTGCCCCGGAAAATGAACTTCAGCGGCCGCGTACTTTTGAAACACCTCTTCACTTTCCATGGATCGCAAGATTTTGGGCTCAATTTTTTTCTGTTATTTTTCACCCTCTTTTTATTCCCGCAATTGGTGCCTGGTTTTTAGCTTTTGTTCAACCAGGATATTTTACAGGTATAGCTCCGCATGAAAAAACGATGATTGTAATTCGTGTAGGTTACAATACGATCTTTTATCCTGCTCTCACAGTTGTTTTATTGAAAGCATTGGGTTTTAGCAAAAGTATTTTTTTAAAAAACCAGCGCGAAAGGATAATTCCTTATATCACTACCAATATTTTTTATTTCTGGGTGTTCCTGGTTTTGAGAAATCAGCCTGAAGTTCCTGCTATACTTACTGGTTTTATATTCGGCGCCTTCCTGGCTTCTTCAGCCGCTTTGCTCGCCAATATCTATTATAAAGTAAGTATGCATGCTCTCGGCGTTGGATCTTTATGTGGCTTAATGCTTATAATTATTTTTTCAGGTTTTACGTATGCGGTTTTTCTCATGGCCATGTTGGTTTTTATTATCACAGGTGTTGTTTCTACATCCAGATTGATTGTAAGTGATCACAAACCATTTGATATATATTCCGGCATTCTCATTTCCATTTTATGCCAGTTTATTGCTTTTGCTGTAATAAGTTAGTAATACAGTAACCGAAGAAATAAGTAAGATTTTTATTCTACAGTAAGAGAAAAAGTGACCATCCTTGAATTGATTTTATCAATCACATTTGAATATTTTAAATTAGGATCACGCGCATGAATGTTGGTAAGCCCGCTACTTAATTTAATTTCAGGAGATAAAACAAAATAGGGAAAATAAATATGAAATCCAAGGCCAAGTTCCACGCTTAAATCCGAGCGGTTCAGTTTTATTAAATCTTCTGCCCTTGAGGCTCCGGCATTACTGGCAAGGTCATAATCAAATTTAGCACCGGCAAGGGTATACACTTTAAAATTACCAATCCGGTCGCTGCTAAAGGCCACGTTTACCGGAAAACTTAAAGTAATCGATTGTACCTTTTTCGTTACAGAAGAGTCGGTTTCATACTTTTGGGTATACAAAAAAGCTTTTTCAGAAAATGTGAGATCGAGAGGATGTACGCGAATATCGAAATGGTTGCTCATGCGCACATTCACGAGCCACGCCAGGTTGATTCCCGGGTTATTGATACTTTCCACATCCAGGATGGAATCGTATTGAAGAAACCGCGGATGATGGGTAAAATTAAAATGAGATTCGTTGTAGCCAATGTTGATGCCAAAATGATAAGGTTTATCATCATGGCTTTCCTGGTTTATCACATTTTCCTGTGCGATGGCCGAAGCCGAACAGAAGAGGAGCGACAATACAATCAAAACTATTTTTCTGCGCAATAAATAGAGCATATTCCTAAAGTCAATGTTTTGTAAAAAGCATTTCTATAGTCTGATTGGTTTAAAATGTGAATGAATGATTCTTTCTCCGGAAACTGAAGAACAGAATCGTTTAAATATTGATAAGCTTCATTGTTTTTTGCAATAATCTTTCCAATTTTTGGAGTGACGGTATTCATGTAGAAATTATAGAGTTGTTTTATGACCGGAAGTGATGGTTTGGTGAATTCCAAAATGATCAGCTTTCCTCCTGGTTTTAAAACTCTTTTTATTTCATCTAACCCTTTTTCAAGGTTTTCAAAATTTCTTACTCCAAAAGCAACTGTAACAGCATCAAACGTATTGTCATCAAATAAAATTGCTTCACTATCACCATTTAACAGCTCTATCTTTTGCTCTAATCCTGCTTTTTCAATTTTTTTTCTCCCGATATCCAGCATCCCTTCACTGATATCAATGCCTGTAATTTTTTCAGGTTTTAATATTTCATAACAGGTTAATGCAAAATCGCCGGTGCCGGTTGCTACATCCAAAATATTTTTCGGGTTTGATGAAACGAGTTGCCTGATGGCTTTTTTACGCCATCCAACATCAATTCCGGCACTTAAAAAACGATTTAAGAAATCATAACGAAAAGCAATTTTATCAAACATGTTTTCTACCTGCTTTTTCTTGCTTTCTTTTGAATCTTTAAAAGGAACCACCGTATCGTGCGGATAAATATTCATCACTTCAAAGATAGTTTTTTGGACGTACAAGTTTCACAGTTAACTATTCTTTCACTTTTATTTTTGAAATTTCATTTGGCTTTCGGCTTTTATCCTTTAGCTTTTGGCTTTTGGCATTACAATGTATCTTGCAAGCACAATGCACATCAAAAAAGCGCAATATATTATCAGCAGCCCTTCTTACGAAAAATGTCCTTTGCCGGATAAACCGGAATATGCCTTCATCGGGAGGAGTAATGTTGGAAAATCTTCGCTTATTAATATGCTGACCAATAATGATAAGCTCGCTAAAACATCCAACTCTCCGGGCAAAACCCAAATGATCAACCATTTTGAAATAGCAAGTGTTTCAAAGGCCGGCGATTTTAATGAAACCAAATGGTACCTGGTGGATCTTCCGGGCTATGGGTTTGCCAAAATTTCGCAAAGCAGCAGAAGAAGATGGGAACAGATGATCGAGAATTATCTAAGAAAAAGAGAAAACCTGGTAAACGTATTTGTACTGATAGATGCAAGGCATTCTCCGCAAAAACTGGATCTGGATTTTATAAAAAATCTTGAATTATGGCAGATTCGCTATACATTAATTTTTACAAAAGCGGATAAAGAAAAACAAGCAGCGGTAAGTAAAAATGTAAAATCCTTTTTAGAACGCCTCAAACAAACCCAGCAATTTTTACCGCAGCATTTTGTTTCCAGTTCAGTTAAAAAAATTGGGAGAGATAAAATTTTAAATCTGATAGAAGAAAAAAACCAGGATTTTTTAAATAGCGAAGAGTAGGCAACAGTAAAGAAAGAAATAAAACTGTTTTCTACTTTGATATAAATAAAAAAGGTTGCAAAAAAGCAACCTCCTTTGAGAAAAATAAATTAAATAATTAATTAACCCAAGTTGCTATTTACTTAAGCAAGCTTTTCAAAAGTAAAAGCTACAATAAATATTATTAATTTCAGCAGAAAGCCTTTAAAGGTTACTGCATGTATTTTTCTAAGAAACAATCCTTTAATCATTGAGAAGGT
>JAGWRO010000082.1 GCA_028876495.1 Bacteroidota bacterium | reverse complement strand
TTCATCTTCAAAATGATTACAAAAATCATCAACTTTTACAAAAATTTCTGCAACTTTGTCCTTGAAAAGTGGAGTACTCATAATTGACTTATTAAATTGATTGTCAACTATTTATAAAGCAAAAAGTATTCCACTTTTCTTGTTTTCTATCATTATTTTTACTGTTTTCTTATCCCGAACTCAGGTTATTAGTGTATTTATAGGGTTATTATCGTTATTTAAAATTGTACCAGTATTATTTAATCAAAAAGAATACTTTGGAATTGCAGGATTGCTAATAGGTATAGGAATTGGAATTTTCATGAGCCTAATCATGTCAATATTTTCTTATATTTTTTTAAATATTGGATTATTTTATTACAAAAAATTATTTGGAAAGAAACAAAAATAAATTTTTCCCAAGCCGTGTTTTCCTCCTGAGTTAGCGGTGTGGCTGCACCTTTAGATTTGCCTCCAAAAGATACTAAAAAAAGGGAAATAAGAATTCGCTTTAATTATTGCTTTACTATATCTCTTCTCTGCAAAAACTTCTTTCTGAATACTGGTTTTTTAATAAATAAAGGAAAATTGAAAATTACAACGCCTTTAAACACAGGTAATTTTCTTCAGAACTTTCTTTCTTGTTACTTTTGTTGAAAAACCCTGTTTCTTTAACGGCATATACTTTGCGACAAAAACAATAAAAAAATCTTAAACAAAAAACAATGGAATCAATTGAACAAAGAGGAATTAATACAGTGCGCGTACTATCTGCAGATGCGGTGCAAAAGGCCAATTCAGGCCACCCCGGTACCCCAATGGGACTTGCGCCGGTAGGCGATGTACTGTGGACAAAAGTGATGAATTATAATCCGAATGATCCGCTTTGGCCCAATCGTGACCGTTTTGTTTTATCCGCAGGCCATGCATGTATGTTGCAGTATAGCTATTTGTACCTGACAGGATATGAGGTAAGCCTTGATGATTTGAAAAATTTTCGTCAACTGCATAGCAAAACTGCTGGCCATCCTGAATATGGTTTATTGCCGGGAATAGAAGTAACCACCGGCCCGCTCGGACAAGGTTTTGCCAACGGTGTAGGAATGGCTATTGCACAACAATATTTGGCATCACGTTATAACAAGCCAGGTTTTGATTTATTCGATTATAAAATTTATGCCATCTGCAGTGATGGAGATCTTATGGAAGGTGTAAGCGCCGAAGCCGCTTCGCTGGCAGGACACCTTAAACTCGGCAATCTTATCTATTTATACGATGATAATAAAATTACCATTGAAGGAGATACGTCTCTTGCTTTTACTGAAGATGTAACTGAACGTTTCCAGGCGTATGGCTGGCATGTTCAATCTGTTGCTGACGGAAACGATACCGAAGCCATTCATGCTGCAATCATCAATGCACAAAATGATTCTCATCGTCCTTCTTTAATAAAGGTGCGAACTCATATTGGATTTGGAAGCCCCAATAAAGTAGATACGGCTGCCGCTCACGGTTCCCCATTAGGAAAAGATGAAGTTCGCTTAGTAAAAGAAAATTTAGGATTTGATCCTGATAAAAGTTTCGAAGTTTCTGATGAAGTGCTGGATTTTTACAGAACCAAAGGAAATGCAGGTGTAAAAAAAGAAGAAGACTGGAAAGATCTCTTTGTAAAATACAAAGAAAAATATCCTTCAGAAGCCGCAGAATATGAATTGCTGAGCGATGGAAAGTTACCGGAAGGATGGAAAGATAATTTACCCGTTTTTAAACCCGATGCTAAAGGACTTGCCACCAGGAAAGCTTCAGGAAAAGCATTGAATGCTATCGCTGATAAATTGCCTTTATTGATTGGTGGTTCTGCCGATCTTTCTCCATCAACTGATACGGTACTGGATGCTTTTGAATCTTTCACAGATGAAAACCATGGCGGCCGTAATTTCCATTTTGGAATACGCGAACATGCAATGGGGTCTATTTTGAACGGAATGGCCCTTACCAAAGGATTTATTCCTTATGGTGCTACTTTTCTTATTTTTTCTGATTACATGCGGCCGCCGGTAAGGTTAGCTGCTATAATGAAAATAAAGCCTGTATTTATTTTCACCCATGATAGTATTGCCGTTGGTGAAGACGGAACTACGCACCAGCCTGTTGAACAATTGATAGGTTTGCGTTCTGTTCCCGGCCTTACTGTTATTCGCCCTGCAGATCCTAATGAAACAGTGCAGGCATGGCGCACCACCATTGAACATAAAGGAGGCCCCGTTGCCATTATTCTTACAAGACAAAACCTTCCTATTATCGACCAGGATAATTATGCCAAAGCCGATAATCTTGATAAAGGCGCTTACATTTTATCCGATTGTGAAGGTGAGCCTCAATTGATCTTAATGGCAAGCGGAAGCGAAGTGCACCTTGTTTTGGAAGCACAGGAAAAACTGAAGGAAGAATCAATCAATGCACGCGTGGTAAGTTTCCCAAGTTGGGAACTTTTTGAAGCACAAAACAATGAATACAAAGAAAAAGTATTACCTAAAAAAGTACGCGCACGTTTGGCGGTAGAAGCCGGTTCGCCAATTGGCTGGCACAAATTTGTTACTGATGATGGCGATGTTATTGGCATTACAAAATTCGGAGAATCAGCTCCGGGAGAAGAAGTGATGAAAGAATATGGCTTTTCAGTAGAAAATGTTGTAGCAAAAGCAAAAGCGTTACTTCAATAAATTTATTTTTAAAATAAAAATAAGAAAAATGAAAAAAGTATTAATTGCAATCGATTATAATCCTACAGCACAAAAAATCGCTGAAACAGGATATTCATTGGCAAAATCAATGAATGCGGAAATTACCCTGGTGCATGTAGTGGCGGATTACACCTATTACTCTTCACTCGATTATTCGCCGATCATGGGCTTTGATAGTTTCAGCACCATGGGGATGGTACAAACCAATACAGTGGTAGAATTAGAAAAAGCAGCCCATGAATATCTTGAAAAAACAAAAAAACACCTGGGCGATACTTCGATAAAAACATTGGTAAAAGATGGAGACTCCGGCGATGCCATAATTGAAGCGTCAAATGATTTAGAAGCCGATGTAATTGTACTGGGAAGCCACAGCCGAAAAGGTTTGGATAAAATATTAATGGGCAGTGTAGCAGAAAAAGTTTTGCGACACAGTAAAGTTCCGTTGTTTATAATTCCCGTCAGTGAAAAGGAAAAAAAATAATTTTTAGACTTAAATAAAACGGAAGATTTTTCAACAGAATATTTCTGAAGATTGAAAATCTTCAATAAAAGTCCATTTACTGGCAGCTTGAAAACTAATGGGAAAAGATTATATTATTATTGAACTAAACCATTTTAATTATGGCGAAAGATCCATACAATATTAAAAAACTCCTCAACACTAAAAACGGAAATTTCACCTATTACAGCCTGGCTGAGTTACAAAACCAAGGTCATAATATCAATAACCTGCCATTCTCAATTCGAATTTTATTGGAAAATGTGTTGAGGAATTTTGATGACTTTGCCATTACCAAAGAAAACATTGAAACACTTTTAAACTGGAAACCAGCCGGCTCTGATAAAGACATTCCTTTTAAACCTGCCCGTGTTTTAATGCAGGATTTTACCGGCGTTCCTGCCGTAGTTGACATCGCTTCTCTCCGTGCAGAAATAGCACGCAAAGGGAAAAACCCGGATGAAATTAATCCCTTAATTCCGGTAGATCTGGTAATCGACCATTCTGTACAAGTAGATTATTTCGGAACAGCATATTCTTACAAAAGAAATATGGATGAAGAATACAAACGCAATCACGAACGTTATTCTTTTTTAAAATGGGCCCAAAAATCCTTTAATAATTTTAGTGTGGTTCCCCCGGGAATGGGCATTTGCCACCAGGTAAATCTTGAATTTTTGTCAAAAGGAGTGATCGAAAGAAATGGTGAAATTTTCCCTGATACTTTAGTGGGAACCGATAGCCATACGCCAATGGTAAACGGAATCGGGGTAGTTGCGTGGGGCGTTGGTGGCATTGAAGCCGAAGCGGCAATCCTTGGCCAGCCGGTTTATTTTATTATGCCTGAAGTAATCGGATTAAAATTAACAGGAAAACTTCCTGTTGGTTCTACGGCTACCGATCTTGTTTTAAATATTGCTGAACTCTTAAGGAAAACTGGTGTAGTCGGAAAATTCGTTGAAGTTTTCGGTGCTGGTTTAGATTCGCTTTCGGTGCCTGACCGGGCAACAATCGGAAATATGTCGCCGGAATTTGGCTGCACGATCACTTATTTCCCGATTGACGATAAAACGCTGGAATATATGCGCAAAAGCAATCGATCAGAAGAGCAAGTGAAACTGGTGGAGGATTATTGTAAAACGAATCTGCTTTGGAGAACCGGTGATGAAAATATCACTTATACAAAAGTAGTAGAACTGGATATGTCTTCTATTCAACCAACAGTTGCAGGCCCAAAACGACCACAGGACAAAATCCTGATGAAAGATTTAAAGAGCAGGTTTTATGAATTAATGGAAAAGAATTATGGCCGTCAATATATAAAACCAATAGAACAATTATCCCGTTGGTTTGCCGAAGGCGGCGGCCAACCTGTTGATCCTTCTCCTTCCAAAATGCCTGCTGAAACAGAGATTGAAGAGAAGGAAATTAAAGGAATGAAAAAAGTCTGGATAACACTCGGGCAGGAAAAATTTGAGCTTACAGACGGTTCAGTTGCAATAGCCGCCATTACTTCATGCACCAATACTTCCAATCCGTTTGTAATGATTGGAGCTGGTTTGGTAGCGAGAAAAGCACGCGAACATGGTTTGGATAAAAAGCCGTGGGTAAAAACATCACTGGCTCCGGGATCAAAAGTAGTAACTGATTATCTTGAAAAAGCTGACCTTTTAAACGACCTGGAAGCATTGGATTTTCATCTTGTTGGTTATGGCTGCACTTCCTGTATTGGCAATTCCGGACCGTTGCCCCCGTACACTGCAAAAGCGGTTGAAGAACATGACCTCGTGGTTGCTTCAGTTCTTTCAGGCAACCGGAATTTTGAAGCGCGTATTCACCCGCAGGTAAGAATGAATTTTTTAATGTCGCCCATGTTGGTGGTTGCGTATGCAATCGCAGGCCGCGTGGATATTGATCTTACAACCGATCCCATCAGTTACGATTCCAACCTGCAACCTGTTTATTTAAAAGACATCTGGCCTTCAGATGATGAGATCAATGAGGTAATGAGTAACGTACTTTCTCCAAAAGATTTTGCAAAAAACTACGGAGAAATTTTTGAAGGAAATGAGAGTTGGAAAAAACTAATCGTGCCCGAAGAAAAATTATACCTCTGGGATAAAACTTCCACCTATATAAAAGAAGCGCCCTTCTTTTATAATATTTCTGATAAAGCAGAAGAACTTCAAGATATAAGCGGAGCAAGGGTTTTATTAATGCTGGGCGACAGCGTAACCACTGATCATATCTCTCCTGCAGGATCTTTCAATGAGCGGTCACCCGCAGGAAATTATTTGATAAATCTCGCTGTTGAAAAAAAGGATTTTAATTCCTACGGATCAAGAAGAGGAAATGATGAAGTAATGGTACGCGGCACTTTTGCCAACGTCCGCATCAGGAATTTTTTAGTTGAAAAAGAAGGAGGATTTACCAATTTTTTGCCAACCGGTGAAGAAATGCCCGTGTTTGATGCGGCCATGAAATACAAAGAAACTAAAACTCCATTAGTTGTTTTGGCAGGCAAGGAATATGGCAGCGGTTCATCAAGAGATTGGGCAGCGAAAGGAACATTTTTATTGGGAATAAAAGCGGTAATTGCAGAAAGTTACGAGCGAATTCACAGAAGTAATTTAGTTGGAATGGGCGTTTTGCCGCTGCAATATAAGGCAGGGGAAAATGCAGCAAGTTTAGGTCTTTCAGGTAATGAAACTTTTACGATTACCGGAATTGCTCACGACATAAAACCATTAAAAGAAGTGGAAGTAGTGGCAAAAAAAGAAAATGTTTCAGAAATAAAATTTAAAGCAATTGCAAGGCTCGATTCTTCGATTGAAATTGAATATTACCGGCATGGCGGCATTCTTCAATTCGTGCTGCGCCAGTTTTTGGAAAAAGCTGATGCAAAATAAAAATTGATTGAATTTGTTGGTTTACTGGTTTTACAAAAACAAATCGTTGTAAAGACGACTACCGGGTTTTACCGCATATTTTTCAAGATCAGTTATTCCTTCTTCTGCTAAAACTTCTTCATCAATAAAAGTATTTCCGGTACAATCTGAAGAAGATCTTTTAAGGATGTAAAAAGCAGCATCCGCAATAATTTCAGGAGTGCGGCTCATCTGTATCAATGTTTCGCCGCCCAATAAATTTCTCACAGCGGCAGTGGCAATGGTTGTTTTAGGCCACAACGAATTTGCAGCAATATTATATTTTTTTAATTCTCCTGATAAACCCAAAGCAATCATCGTCATGTTGTATTTGCTCATGGTGTAAGCAAGATGATTACTAAACCATTTGTTATCTAAGTTAAGCGGAGGTGATAAATTAAGAATATGCGCGTTTACTCCGTTTTTCAAATATGGAATGCAGGCTTTGCTTACAAAAAAAGTTCCCCTGACATTAATGTCGTGCATCAGGTTATAGGATTTCATCTCTGTTTGTTCAACCTTAGTGAGAGAAATTGCCGATGCATTGTTGATGAGGATATCAATTCCGCCAAAAGTTTCTACGGCAGATTGCACAGCCTTTGATATTTGGTCTTCAAAACGAATATCACATTGCACAGCCAGCGCTTTGCCACCAGCCTCTTCTATTTCTTTTGCTGCTGTAAAAATAGTTCCGCCCAATTTGGGATTTTCTTCGACTGATTTTGCGGCAACAATAATATTGGCACCTTCCTTTGCAAGCCGCATGGCTATTGCTTTTCCGATTCCACGGGAAGCACCTGTTATAAACGCCGTTTTATTTTTGAAACTCATAATAGATTTATTTCTTCAGATCGCATGCGTTCCTTCAACTACTTTTACATTATAATTTTCCGCGTGAACATTGAATTCTTTTTTATAAGCCGATAAAATTTTCACTAAAAAAGATTCTACTCCTTCATGTTTTACCACATTAATAGTACAACCTCCAAAACCGCCCCCCATCAGCCTTGCACCAATTACATCTTTATTTTCTTTAGCCGCATTTACTAAAAAATCAAGCTCTTTACAACTTACTTCATAAAGGTCTTTTAACCCTTCATGTGTTTGAAACATCAGTTTTCCAAAACCGGTAATATCATTTTCTTTTAAAAAAACAGCTGCTTTTTGGGTACGTAAAATTTCTTCAACCACAAACAAACAACGGTTGAACACTTCATCGCCCATTTCATTTTTAAACGGAAATAATTCTACAGGATCTTTAATATCTCTGAAAGATTGAATGTTCAATCCTTTTTTCAATATCTCCAATCCTTTTTCACATTCTTTTCTTCGCAGGTTATATTCGGAAACCGCCAAAGAATGATGAACTTTTGTGTTGATAAGAATGATTTCATACCCTTCAATATGCAGTGGAATATCTTCATGAGTAACGTTCTTACAATCCAATAAAAGCACTGAGTTTTCTTTGCCCATCATGTTGGCGTATTGATCCATGATTCCACACATTACTCCGGGAAAATTGTGTTCTGCGCGCTGTCCAAGTAAAGCCAGTTCTTTACGACTCATTTTAAAATTGCAAAGTTCATTCAGGCTAAAAGATATTCCTCCTTCCAACGCAGCCGAAGAAGAGATACCGCCGCCAATGGGAATATTTCCCCCAAACGCACAATTAAATCCTTTGACCGGTAATTTCAATTTTTGAAATTCATTTACAATTCCCAGCACATAATTTTTCCAGCCTTCCATCTTTTTTACCTCAGAAAGAGGCAATGAAATACTTTCATCAAATTCAATGGAATAACAATTTATTTCTTCAGAATTATTTAAAGCGATGGCGAAAAAAATTCCTTTATCAATTGCACCGGGCATTACAAAACCATCATTGTAATCCACATGTTCGCCTATAAGATTGATCCTTCCGGGAGAATAATAAAGATGAGGTTCTTCTTTAAATTTTTTTTTAAAAACTGCTTTCACTTCCGCTGCTGATCCTGTCATTACAATTTAAATTTATCTAAAAGAAGAATTTTATAGGAGGTTTTAAATAAAGCAGATTGGCCTGGTTCAAGTGTTATAACACCCATTGCATTATTGAAGCCGTCGGGTGCTCCGCTTAGATTTTCAATCGCAATACTTTTTCGATGTGGTGGCGTATATATCTGTAAATATGGATAAGATTCGTCAAGGAAAAATTGAATTTCTATCTTTTTTTCGCTGTTTCTTAAAACACAAAGCGGCTGGCATTCCTGCGTATCCAGGGTGAAACAATTATCCAAAAAACGATCCCCCAATTTTTCAATACCTGAAAAGCGTGTATAATCCACTAAATTTTTTGTGGGAATTAATTCAGTATTAAATTCCACCATCTGTTTTCCCTGGAATTCAAGATCAAGATCATTGATCGTATCGCCCAACTTAAAGTAAGGATGCCATCCGTCCTGCATCGGAATTAAGCCTTCATCTTTATTGATACATTCGGTAATAACCGTCAGTTTATTTTCAGGCTGCAGTTGCCAGGTTACGATACAATCATAATTAAAAGGATATCCCGGATCTTCAGAGCGATACTCATATTTCATTGTTACAGAAGCTTCCATAGCATTGGCCATTTCAGATACGATGGAAAAAGCTTTATCATACAACAAACCATGAATGGCATGCTTTCCCATGAAATACTTTTCAACAGTATATTCATTTTCACCAAATCTGTATTTCCCGTGATTCATGCGACAAACAAAAGGGGAAAGTTTACATCCTTTAAAACCCTTTTCTTCCAGATGATTTTTAAACTCATCAAAAGATTCATACCCGTCAATTACATTAATCTTCTCCTTATTTTCTTTAACAACAAATTCATGAAGTATAGCACCGCATGCGGGAAGCACAGCAGCGTAATTATTGGTAACATCATTTCTTAAAATGATCTTATCAAAACCTGATTCCTTTTTTTTATGAATTGAAAACATAGCCCGAATTTACATAAAAGAATGTTTAATTAATTTTTTATCCATTTATTACCTCACTTAACTTTTTTTCCTTTTTTGGAGTTGTAGACTTATATTTAGTATTTGGGGATTATATTCTACTAACACTATTCTTAAAAGAAGTAGCATTATCTACCGGATTTTTCAGGATTTCCGGAATTTTCTTTGTTTGGTCTCAGTATTGGCATTAACTCCATTTTTGTGTTTATGCTTTTTGCCGCCGAGAGCAGTTATTTGAAGCTGGGTATCAGATCCGGCATAAACACCTGGCAAATCTTCTTGAATTTCTCTTCCCAGATTATTACTTCCCATTAAAGGGTTGGTTATTCTTTCTTCGCCTTGCATAACAATATGAATTTTTGATTAATAATAATATTAGCCGAAAATTATATGCCAATTGAGACGGATTATTGTTAAGTTTTTTATGGTTACCTTTTCATTTAAGATTATAGTATTTCACCAATGAATTTTCTCGCACACGCACTTCTATCATTCGGAGATGAAAATTTCTTAACAGGAAATATGATCAGTGATTTTGTAAAAGGGAAAAAAAAGTTTGATTATCCTGTTTCGATACAAAAGGGAATTCAACTTCACCGTGCAATCGATGAATTTACCGATTTTCATCCTGTTACTGCAGAAGCCAAAGAGTTGTTCAGGCCTCAGTACCGGTTATATGCGGGCCCATTTGTAGATATTGTTTACGATCATTTTCTTGCAGTTGACGAAAATCAGTTTTTAAAAAATAACGGGCTCAAAAATTTTACAGAAGCAACTTACGGCCAGCTTAATAAAAATGCCACTTATTTTCCCTTATCCTTTCAAAAAATGTTTCCTTTTATGCAATCACAAAACTGGTTGTATAACTATGGTTTTAAAGAAGGTATCCGCAAAAGCTTTGGAGGCCTTGTACGCCGTGCCTCTTATTTAAATGAATCAGAAGTTGCATTTACCATCTTTAATGATCACTATCAGCAACTGGCTGATTATTATGCCCGGTTTTTTCCGGAACTAAAGGAATTTGCTTTTACAAAAATGCAGGAACTTCAGGCTGAATAAATCCGTTTATATTTGCAGCCTCATTCAATTCTTTGAAAATAAGATTTGCAGTTATTTGTTGGTTTACTGATCTTTTGCCTCATAATTTTAAAACGACATTATTTTGAAACAGGAAACTCTATTTATTCATGCAGGTGCAGAACCCGATCCTGCTACCGGCGCTATAATGACGCCTATTTATCAAACTTCCACTTTTGTACAGGAAAGCCCGGGCGTTCATAAAGGCTATGAATATGCAAGAACCAGGAACCCTACCAGGACAGCATTAGAGACTGCATTGGCTACAGTTGAAAATGGGAAATACGGTTTGTGTTTTGCAAGTGGATCAGCAGCTTCTGATGCAGTGATAAAATTATTGAATCCGGGAGATGAAGTAATTGCTGCCAATGATATGTATGGTGGAACTTTCCGGCTGTTTACAAAGATCTTTGAAAAATACGGAATCAAATTTCATTTCATAAACATGCAAAATGCAAATGAAGTTTCAAAATACATCAATCAAAATACAAAGCTCATCTGGACAGAAACGCCGACAAACCCGATGATGAATATTACCGATATTGCTGCGGTAGCCGAAATCGCAATAAAGAACCACCTTTTGCTTTGTGTGGATAATACCTTCGCTTCGCCTTATTTACAAAACCCTTTGGATCTTGGTGCCAATATTGTTTTGCATTCAGCCACAAAATATATTGGCGGGCACAGCGATTCTGTTCTCGGTGCGTTGATCGTAAAAGATGAAGAGCTAAAAAATAAATTAGCGTTTATCCAAAACAGTTGCGGCGCTATTCCGGGCCCGCAGGATTGTTTTTTAATGTTGCGCGGGTTAAAAACTTTGCACGTGCGTATGCAGCGCCATTGCTCCAACGGAGAAAAAATCGCACATTGGCTGAGAAATAATCCAAAAGTTGACAAAGTATATTGGGCTGGTTTTGAAGATCATCCAAATCATGAAATTGCAAAAAAACAAATGCGCAGTTATGGTGGAATGATGAGTTTTACCTTAAAAGATGACAGTGCTGAAGCTGCAAAAAACGTTCTTTCTTCCACCAAACTTTTTGCATTGGCTGAAAGTCTCGGTGGCGTTGAAAGTCTTATTGGTCATCCTTCTTCAATGACACATGCCAGCATTCCACGTGAAGAAAGAATCAAAAATGGCCTGGTAGATTCCTTGATGAGATTAAGCGTGGGAATAGAAGATGCAGATGACCTGATTGAGGATTTGGATAATGCGATCGGGTAAGATTAAACTATCATTTTTGAAATTTAATTTGTATTTTTAATAGAGGTATCTAAAACATCCAAATAAAATTTATGCCATACAATAAAGAAGAACTTTTTAATTTACCGGTTCAAGAAAAACTGGAATTAGTTGAGGCATTGTGGGAAAGTATCGATGAAGAACTTTTAGGAAAAGAAATGACCAGGCAAGGATTTGAAGAAGAAATTGATAAAAGAATCGCAAAGATTGAAAAGAATCCGGATACATTAGTTCCATGGGAGGAAGTTCTAAACCAAATGAGGGATTAGTGCTAAAATATACTGTTTCATTTTCCGCTGAAGCCCGAGACGAAACCTTTAAAGCCTACTTATGGTATAAAGAGGAAAAATCAGGATTAGAAAAAAAATTCAGGGAAAATTTGCGTGTAAAAATTGAATCACTAAAACAGAATCCAAAAGCGTCTTCATTTGTTTATAAAAACGTAAGAAGTTCCAGGATGAAAACCTTTCCTTACAACATCCTATATACAATATCAAATTCAAACATCCAGATTATTGCTGTATTTCATCACTCCAGAAATCCAAAAGAGTGGAAGAAAAGAAAATAAGAGATCTCAAAAAATTCCTTGACAAAAAAGTAATTCAATTCAATAACCCTTCTTTTATAAAAGACGATCCGGTTTGTCTGCCGCATCTTTTTACCAAAAAACAGGATATAGAAATCGCCGGATTTTTTGCAGCCATGTTTGCATGGGGAATCCGCAAAACCATCATCAACAAAGGCACACAGCTTTTTCAGCTTATGGATAACTCGCCTTACGATTTTTGCGTGAATCATTCTGATAATGATCTGAAAAGACTGGAAGGCTTTTGCCATCGCACATTTAATGATACCGATCTTTTATATTTTGTTTCTTTTTTTAAACATCATTATTCGAAAAATAAATCACTTGAATCCGCGTTCTTCAACAATAAAATTTTGAAATCTTCCTATAGTTCAAATGTGATTGAAAATTCATTGAACCATTTTAATAAATATTTTTTTTCTTTGGAAGATGTTCCTGAAAGAACCAAAAAACATGTAGCTTCTCCTAAAAAAAATTCGAGCTGCAAACGCCTGAACATGTTTTTAAGATGGATGGTGCGCGATGATAATAAAGGCGTGGACTTTGGAATCTGGAAAAAAATTACGCCTGCTGAACTTATTTGTCCCGTAGATGTACATGTAGCAAGGGTTTCAAAGCGTTTAAATTTATTACAAAGAAAACAGGTAGATTGGATTGCGGCTATTGAACTTACGGAGCAACTGAGAAAATTTGATAAAAACGATCCGGTAAAATATGATTTTGCTTTATTCGGTTTGGGAATTTTAGAAAAATATTAGTTGGTTTCATCTTATTAATCCTTCATAATGGAAAAAGACAAATTCATTTCCCTTCCTGATAAAATTGTTGAGATTACCAATAATTTACAACTCAATTCTATTAATGAAATACGCGAAAAATTACTTGTACTTATCAATGAACTCATCAATGAAGATTTTCATTCTTTGATACAATTATTATATCGTATTGATGTTAGCGAAAAAAAGATCAGGCTTTACTTAAACGAAAAGCAAAATGAGAACGCAGCAAGTATTTTAGCTGATCTAATTATTGAAAGACAATTTCAAAAAATTGAAAGCAGGAAAAAATTTAGTTCTGGGAATAACAAAGATTCCGGTGAAGAAAAATGGTAATAATATCAGTAAACAAACTTTTTTCTAAGAAATTTGTTTTGCGTTTTCTGAATTTCTTCTGGTAAACATAAGCTTCTGAACCTCTTCTCTATTCTCTGTTTCTTTATGTAAATCGAACCCTGTTCCGAAAACTTTGTCCCATATATGAGAACTTACGCCAAAACCTTTTTCATCACTTTTGTAATGATGCAAATGATGATTGCGCCAAATCGGCTTCATCCATTTATAAGGAGGGTTCCATGCATGAATGGCATAATGCATACTGCCATACATCAGGTAACCCAGCATAAACCCTGGGAAGAATGAAAAAACATTATTACCCATTGCTGCGTACATCAAAAGAAAAACAAGGGAAGCAAGAATAAGGCTGGGAACAGGAGGCATAAATAACCGTTGCCTGTCTCGGGGAAATTCATGATGGTTACCATGTAAAATATAACTAACTCGCTGGATGCGTGGATTATCACTCACCCAATGAAAAACAAAACGGTGAATTATATATTCAAAGAAAGTCCAGAAAAAAATACCCGCTAAAAAAAGTAAAGTGGTTTTTGAATTACTAAAACCTATGGTATGAGAAGAATAATAAGGCAAAAGAATAATCACCGGTAAATACATTCCCCAAATTATAAGAGGATGGGTTTTGGTTAAATATTCAATGTATCTGTTTTTGAAGATTTGAGCTTGTCCCTTATTATGAATCTTTTCGAATTTCATACGCGTTAATTTTCATTCTCTTCCAATAATTTAGCACAAATTATTCCAAATCCTTATATCCCTGATAATCAAAATTAAAAATTTTCTATTAAAAAATTCGTCTATTCAGATGGGGAATTTTTGCAGCGTTCTTTCCCGGAAAGGCATGAATTTTACCCCTGTTCAGGCAGTAACCTGTTCATCATTGCTAAATAATTATCTTGCAACTTTAATAAAAATATTTTTGATGAAATTAGTTTCATATTTAAGGGATGAAGACGCACAATTGGCCATATTAGTAAATGGCAATTTATTCGATACCGATAACTTAAATCCCAACCTGCCGGTTTCCATTACTATGTTTCTCAACTATTGGGAAGATGTATTTCCGATTGTTTATTCTATTAACCGAACTTTGGAGGAAGGAACCAACCGCTATAAAGCCATTTCGCTTGAGGAGGCAGAATTATTGGCTCCCGTTCCCGCTCCCACCAGCTTGCGTGATGCCTATGCTTTTCGTGACCACGTTGCCACAGCAAGGAGAAACAGGAATGCACCAATGATTCCGGAATTTGACCAGTTTCCTGTTTTTTATTTTTCAAACCATAACAGTATTGTTGGTCCCGGTGAAATTGTTTGCATGCCTGACCATTTGAAAAAACTTGATTTTGAATTGGAAGTGGCGATCGTAATCTGCAAGCCCGGAAAAAATATCAAAGTCGACGAAGCCGATGAATATATTGGGGGTTTTATGATCATGAATGATTTTAGTGCACGGGCTTTACAAATGGAAGAAATGAAATTGAATCTTGGGCCAGCCAAAGGAAAAGATTTTGCCACCGCAATAGGCCCATGGCTGGTTACACCTGATGAACTGGAAGAATTTAAAGTGCCGGCAAAAGAAAATCACATCGGCAATGCTTACAATTTAACAATGAAATGCAGGATAAATGGCGCGCAGGTGAGTGAAGGAAATTTAGCCGATATGGAATGGACTTTTGCTGAAATTATTGAACGCGCCAGTTATGGTGTTCAGCTTTATCCGGGCGATATCATCGGCAGCGGCACTGTGGGAACAGGCTGTTTCCTTGAATTAAATGGAACCGGTAAATTAAATGATCCAAACTATGAGGAACAATGGCTGAAGGAAGGCGATGAAATTGAATTGGAGGTGGAAGGCCTTGGCATATTAAAAAACACCATTGTAAAAGATGAAAGTGATTTTTCAATTTTAGATTTGAAAAAGAACGTGTGATCTTCTTTTCCAAATTGCAGTGATTAAATAGCTCTATGTTTAAAACAATTAATTTAAAAGAAGCAGGTAGCAAAGAATTCCAAAATTTACTGAAACATGCTATTGCGCCGCGTCCCATCTGCTTTGCTTCTACAGTTGATAAAGAAGGAAACGTAAACCTGAGCCCCTTTAGTTATTTCAATTTATTCAGCGGCAATCCTCCGGTAGTTATTTTTTCCGTGTTGAGAAAAGTCAGAAACAACACCACCAAACATACACTTGAAAATGTACTTGAAGTGCCTGAAGTGGCCATCAACATTGTCGATTATAAAATGGTGCAACAAGTTAGCCTTAGTAGTTGTGAGTTTCCAAAAGAAACGGATGAATTTATAAAAACAGGATTTACCAAAGAACCTTCATTAACTATAAAACCGCCGCGGGTAAAAGAAAGCCCGGTACAGATGGAATGTAAAGTGCTTGAAGTAAAGTCACTGGGAACGGAAGGAGGCGCAGGACAATTAATAATTTGCGAGGTAATGATGATGCATATTGATGAAAATATTTTGGATGAAAACGGAGGAATAGATCAACTGAAGTTACATCACGTTGCGCGCCTTGGAGGAAACTGGTATGCAAAAATCAGTGCAGAAAATTTGTTTGAAGTGGAGAAACCTAATGTTGAATTGGGAATTGGTTTTGATCAATTACCGGAAAGCATTAAAAACAGTAAAATCCTTACCGGAAATCATTTGGGCCAGTTGGCCAATGTGCATGAAACACCAGTAATCAACCCGGCATTTGAAGATAATAGATTGAAAAACATCTTTCAATATTTTTCTACAGATCCCGTTGAGATGGAAAGAGAATTACATCTCTATGCCCGCGAATTATTGGATGAAGGGAAGGTTGAAGATGCCTGGCAGGTTTTACTCGCGCTTGCGTGACAGTAAAGCAACAAAAAAAGTTTTTTTTTATTTTGCCACCTTCTGTGGAACACTTGTTCATAGTGTCCAGACCATCTTTTCATCCTCCTTCATTATGCCTTAAACCGAGCTGGGAATTTCAGCATCATCCTTTATTTTCAACCATATTGAAAATAAAAATCCTCAATATTTGTCGGATTACTATAAAATGTCAGAACCTGATTTCGAAATATCAATGCAAAAAACTTTCAATCAAAGGAAATAATTTTTCAGGCTCTTCTACCTGCGGGTTATGACCCGATTTTTCAAACATCACAAACTTCGCCTGTGGGCAATATTCTTTAAATTTTTCCATCATCCTTGGTATAGCTACACGATCATATCTTCCGCCATAAATTAATACAGGCATTTTTAAATTTTTTAATTGTTTGCGGTAATCAAAGTTGCCAATATCATTTCCCACAATAAAATCCCCATCTTTCCCCACCATTTGGTAATATAGTTTGGAGTTGAAAGAATTGGGATAGGGTTTTCCCCCTCGTGATATAAAATTATTGGGATTATAAGCATACAAAAATCCATAAGGAACTTTAGAATACAATTCCTGGTGAGCCGGGTCGCTTGATACAGCGCCCTTTTCCCGAATGATCATTAAAGAATCCCACACTTCAGGGTAATTCATTTTTATTTCATGATTGCTGTTGTCATCATTTGCCTGCCACATAATATAACTGTGAAAAGTATTGGCCAGGATAAGATGACCCACATGCGCAGGATATTTTAAAGCATATCCCTGTGCCACAACACCACCATATGAATGTCCGAGAACATTCCATTTTTCAAAACCAAGCGCTTTTCTCAATCCTTCAATATCATCAATATCTCTTGCAAGCGTATATTCTTTTACATCTTTTGCAGTATCGCTTTTGCCTCGCCCGAAAGCGTCAAAATAAACGATCTCATTATCTTTTGCCAAAGAGTCAAACGAACGATATCCAATGTGGCTGCCGCCCGGGCCGCCGGGAATGATGATTAAAGGATCACCATGACCAACTAAAACAACCCATAATCTGGCGCCATTTACAGTAACATATTTTCCGTCAGTATAGCTGCTGGGATATTTTTGCGCGATGGCAAATGATAACAAAAAAAGCAAGGTAAGGAGTGAAAAAATCTTTTTCATATAAATAAATTATGGGTTGAAGGTAAAAAAAACAACATTGCGCAAATGGATTTTTATGTTTAAACTTTGTTTAATGCCTCGAAATATATTTTAATCAATCCTTTTTTGCAACATTTCTTTAACAAAATAATGCAGTCTTTTAAAAAACCGTCATAAACACTGGCATCATTTTCTCTACGTAGTTATTAGTAATAAAAAAATAAACTATGAAAATCTTAAAAAAAATAAGCCTACCATTATTGTTCCTGGTTGTTTTTGCGGCGTGCAAAAGCAAAAACGGTGCAAATACAAGAAACATTCAATTGTTATCTGACTCCAGCGCTTATAATAACAATTCAAACACGGATTCAATCAAAATTCGGGAAAATACTGAGGAAGCAGGAAGTAGATATCGTTACCATCCCAAAGAATCAACTACTAACCAAAATGTTTCCGAAAAAACACAGTCGTCTTCCGGAGCAGGAACTACTACTTCAAGTAATTCTACAACCACCACTCAAACCACTAAGAAAAAAGGATGGAGTAAAGCTGCGCAGGGAGCAGTAATTGGTGGTGCTGCCGGTGCAGTAGGCGGAGCAATTATTGCAAAGCATAAGGGAACCGGTGCCGCTATCGGAGCTGCAGTAGGCGCAGCCGGCGGCTATATTATAGGGCGAAATAAAGATAAAAAAGCCGGAAGATAATAACAGGTCTCTTTCAATTCTTTAAGCCTTCCCGAAAAGCCGGGAAGGTTTTTTATTTTGCCCTTTCGTATTGAGAAGGCCACTGCAGATCAACTCCCAATTCTTTTGCCGCATGCAAAGGAAAATATGGTTCGCGTAAAAATTGGCGCGCCAGGCAAATAAGATCTGCTTTTTGCTCTTTTAAGATTTCTTCTGCTGCCTCTGCGGTCGTAATCATTCCTACAGCCATCGTTAATATCGCAGTTTCTTTTTTTATTTTTTCAGAAAATGGAACCTGGTATAACGGGCCGACGGAAATTTTTTGCTCTGGCGAATTACCGCCACTGGAACAATCAATTACATCAACTTCGTGCTCCTTTAAAATTTTTGCCAGTTTTACAGAATCATTTTCATCCCAGCCACCTTTTACCCAATCTGAAGCAGAAATGCGCACAAAAAGGGGAGTTCCCTCATTAATTATTCCCCGTACTTCTGTTACAATCTCTAACAAAAAGCGGATTCGGTTTTCAAACGAACCCCCATATTCATCTTCGCGCTGGTTGCTTAACGGTGATAAGAATTCATTGATCAAATAACCATGAGCGGCATGGATTTCAAATACTTCAAAGCCTGCCTGTATAGCCCTTTGAGTGGCATTACCAAAATCTTTTACCAGCTTTTTAATCTCTTCTACCGAGATCTCTTTGGGCTCCGGGTCGGTTTCTTTAAACGGAATGGGACTTGGTGCTACCGTTTGCCAGGCTCCTTCTTCTTGTTTTAAAGGCACTCTTCCTTTCCACGGGCTTGAATGACTCGCTTTTCTGCCCGCATGAGCCAGCTGAATGCCTGTAACGGCGCCATTTTCTTTTAAAAAATCCACGATCTCTTTTAAAAAAATAACATGTTCATTTTTCCAGATGCCAAGATCATCGGGTGTAATTCTTCCTTCGGGAGAAACGGCAGTAGCTTCTGTAAACACCAATCCTGCCCCGCCAACTGCGCGGGATCCAAGATGTACCAAATGCCAGTTGTTCGCAAAACCATCCACGCTCGAATATTGACACATCGGCGAAACCGCTATCCTGTTTTTCAATGTAATATCCCTGATTTGCAAAGGTTCGAATAATAAGGCCATAATTTTTTTTAATTCGTTGGTTCAAATTGTGTACATCCCAAATTTTCACCGGTTGGGGGTGACACCAAACGGTGCGCTCTGCCGTGGTCGGTGTCACACCGACCACTAAAATCGCTGAATTGCGGAAATTTGGAATAAGCTCCGCAAATTTCGGTAGTGTCTCAGTTTGAAAAAAGTTTATTTTCCTACCTGTCTTAAATAATGCTTGACCGAAGAAGCATACTCTCCAACACACAAAACACTGTCTTTTACAATCTATAGTAAAATTTAAATAATGAAACTTTTTAATAAAAAAATTGCTCCAATTATTATAATATATATTATCTTGTTGATTATACTCATCATTACAGGAATAGTATGCTTGATTATAACTGCAACTGCAAAATAAATACCGAGTATTATTATAAATAATGGAAGATGAAACCATAAAGGGAAAATCTTTTGATTGGAAGATAACACTATCTGACATTACAAATATTGTAATAGCGATTACCGCCATTTTTGCCATTTTATTATCTACTTGTCAATATTCGGCAAATCTAAAAAGAGAAGATAATATTGACAGACCTGTAATTGCATTCGCCACAACAAAATTTTCTTTCGATACAGCCTCTAATTCACCTCAAGGCGAGCCAATATTAACTTTTAAAAATTTGGGACACAGATTAGCGAATCAATCCCATTTTAACATAGTAACTTTTGCGAGAGATTCATTAAATCATTTTAGTAAGAATAATGTACAGGATTTAGAAATGTCTAATCCAATAGTACCAGACGTTTCAATTGATTTGTCACTAAATCCACTGCCATTAAAACCTAAAACGCAATATTTGTTTAAAATAAAGCTTCGATATAAAGACGAAATAACTGACGTAACATATAATGACAGCCTATACTTTAAATGGACTTATTCCCCACGTTTAGAAAATAATAGACTGTTTAATTTGGAAAAAGATACTGCAAGCATAATAGACCTTTTAAATGGAGATTAATCAGTCAACCTAACAATATCTTCAATACTCATTAATCTTTTTATTAATCTCGCTTCAATTGCAGGTGGCACACGCAATGTTTTATGAATCTTTACGAAGTTGTAATAAACAAAATGCAGTGCAATGGCATAGCAATGATTTTCAATTTTCTTGCTGTAAGCATTGGTAAGCCTTGTAAACCGTCTTATGTGCATTCTCATAAGATTTAGAAATATGTTTCATATTCAAACCTATTTTGCTTAAAAAAAATTCCATTAATTTTACCGACCTTTAAAAGCGATTTAATCCGTTAAAAAGATTTATAAAATTGGTCCCGTAGTTCAATGCCCGCCCGGCTGAACGCCGTTCGGACGGGGATAGAATAGAAGCTCCCTAAATTTTAGATGCAAATTTTCAAATAGTATTTGAGCTATAAATAACAAAATCAAGGCTAATGTTCTATGCATATGTAATAAAATCAGTCTCATTCAATTATTTTTATAAAGGCCACTGTGAAGATTTAAAAATGGGATTGAAACAGCATAATTCCGGTATGACCGCCTCAACAAAACCTTACATCCCTTTTGAAATTGTTTATTTTGAAGAATTTGCCATAAGGGAGGAAGCAATAAAAAGAGAAAAGTATTTTAAGTCTGCAGCGGGAAGGAAATTTCTTAAACCTAAAATGACATCGGGGTTCAATCTTTAAATAAAGAAGACATCTGTTTCCTTAAAAAAAATTCCATTAATTTTGCCGACCTTTAAAAGCGGTTTAAACCGTTAAAAAGATTTATAAAATTGGTCCCGTAGTTCAATGGATAGAATAGAAGTTTCCTAAACTTTAGATACAAGTTCGATTCTTGTCGGGACTACAACGGTACAATTGTTTGTATCAAAAATATAATTATGAAATTTCTAAATGTTATTATTAAATACCGCCTTCATTTGGGGGTGCTTTTTTTAATTCTGGCAATTGTGGTAAATATTGAAGCCGGATTTTGGCCATCTTTTGTACTTTACCTGATCTCGCTGATTTTAATAGTTGGCCATTTTCTTTTTGGCCCGATGAGGCTGATACAGGGTTATATGGAAGAAGGTGACATGGAAGGCGCGCAAAAAGTGATTGATTCTATCTGGTTTCCGGGATTATTGATCAAACCCGTACGGTCAGTTTATTTTACTTTGAAAGGGAACCTCGCCATGGCTAACCAGGATTTTGATACAGCAGAAGCACACATGAAAAAAAGCTTAAGTCTTGGAATGCCCATGAAAGAAGCCGAAGGTGCTAATAAATTGCAATTAGGCATGCTTGCGATGCAAAAAGGAAATATGAGAGAATCAGAAAATTATATCCGACAGGCTATTCGCGCTGGTCTTCCTGATAAAGAAAATGAGTCGGCAGCTTATTTGCAGCTTTGTTCTATTATGATCAATAAAAGAGAATTTCGCGCAGCAAAAGAATATTTCAGAAAAGTAAAAAAGCTGAAACCTACTACTCCGCAGATTGTTGACCAGGTAAAACAGATGGAAAAATACATAAGCCGAATGCCTGGGTAGGGAAGGCTATTAGTTAATTAACTCAAGTTGCCAGTTAAAAAGAGCATCGGAATAAAGAATAATTTTGAGTTACCCACTTAAAATTATTTTACCGATGCTCAATGAAGATAAAATTATATCAATTTATTGTTTTGTAGATGATCTGCTCAAGA
>JAGWRO010000081.1 GCA_028876495.1 Bacteroidota bacterium | reverse complement strand
TTTTCTTTTTGCGTACAAACATTAACCAAAGATAAAACACAACGGGACACCCAAAACACCTCTATTTACCAGTTTAACTTACTGGTAATCAGTAATTGTTTTTTCCTAAATAAAAAAGTGCGGAAGTCAGGAGTAAAACCACAAATATTACAAATTGCTATTTTATAAAAACATTCTATCTCACCTTAGTAAAACAACAATCAATTGGAATTTTTATTTCCCGAAGGGCAAAGAGTATTCATTCCCGGTTTTTTCAGAAAAACTAAATGACGCTTTTCTCAATCCTTTCAAGCACATTTCCCATCTTTTCATATAACTGCTCAAATACCGGTAAATCGCCGGATGTGTAAATAAAAAAAACAGCGATCTTTTTTTCTTTTTTTTCCAGTTCTTTCGCCAAATTAATCTTTTGCAGCCTGTACGATTCGCGAATTAATCTTTTTACCCTGTTACGATCCACTGCACGTTTAAAATGACGCTTACTCACGCTGAAGCCTGCCTGGAGGTTACCATCCTGGCGACCGTTTTCCATATAAATGATCCTTAAAGGAAAATCAGAAAAGGATTTTCCTTCTTTAAAAAGCTGCTGAATGGCTTTCATGCTTTTTAATCTTTCCTTCCTTTTTAAAGTAAATTTTGGATTGATAAAGCAATTATTGAAAAATGAAAAATAAAATAAAGATAAAATAAAAAATAGCCTCGTTTATAGAGGCTATTTTACAAATATAGAAAGCTAACTTTTTATTTTTTACTTCCGTGTTCATCAGAAACGGTAAGTTTATGGCGCCCTTTTTTTCTGCGGCTTGCCAAAACTTTACGGCCATTTACCGTAGACATACGTTCTCTGAAACCATGAACACTTTTACGGCGGCGCTTATGCGGCTGGTAAGTACGTTTTTTTCCTGGCATTATTGAATGTTTTTCCTTTTATTAAAAATTGTTTCCGTTATCATCAGCCGGGCACCATCCCTGCTGTTTTGTGAAAGGGTTGCAAAAGTAAGAAAAGATTTCAATTTTTTGAGTCCGCTCACTACAAATTTTTACAATTATCTCAATTTTATGTTTTACAAAAAAAACATCCGATTCGAAATCATTTATCTTCTGTGACGACTTTTCATATACTTTGCGTGAATAATTTCGCTCATCGGCTTTTCATAAACTTTGCTTTCCACCCATGAAATTACATCCAGGTAAGCAAACGACCTGGTTTCAAACCTGTTTTTTTCCAAATGCTTGATCTTTTTTAAAAACTGCTCCAGTTCCGGTTTTAAAAATTTGGCTTTTACATTAAAAGAATGGCGCAAAAAGGTGAAAATCGCTTCTTCAACAATGGTTAAATTTTTCATACGGGCAAAAAAACGATAAACGGATTTAATAAGCGATTCCAAAATTTCTTCATTGCCGATCTCGTAATGGCAAAGCAGATGCATAAGCCTTGCATAACATTGCAGATCGTTTCGAAGGCCTTGCTGGTTATCGTTAATGATCATGTGCAAATAATCAATCGCTTTATGATATTCACCCGCACCAAAATAAAGGGAAGCAAATTTGTAATTGAACACTACAATTCGGTGTGTGTCTACAAAAAGCGAATATTCATGGAGTTTGGCTTCCACCTCCGGAACAATTGCAATTCCTTCTTTAAAATCACCCTTCATCAGAAATTGGTTGATTTTGGCACTGTTGATATAAATTGAAGTGTGTGTCCTGAAATTGTCATGCTGCTGGGCAACAGGCGTTTTTGCAAATGCTTCAAACTGGTCGAGTGTTTTTTGAAAGGCTTTAAAATTTCTGAGATCAAAATGAGCATTTAACAGATTATGCATTCCCTTGATATAGTGACCTGTTTCAACAGACATCATTACCTCATCTTCGTAAAATAAATCGATCCATTTTTGGCTGTACCGGTAATACATTAAAAAATCCTGCCGAATAAATGCATACCAGCAATAGCTCTGGTATAAGTAGAGTTTTTCATAAAAACCATTTATCGCATCGCCATCTTTAGGCAAAGAACTTTTGAAAAAACTCCGGATGTCTTTTTCATCTTCTACATTACGTGCATGGCCGTTTTTTACATACCACCTGTAGAGCAGTAATGCGAGATTGGAAAGTTTGGTTACTCTATCAATATGCGCGCTAATTTCAAGCGCTTCTTCAGCCAACAATTCCGTTTTTTCCAGCGTACTCCGGGTAATGTGAAGCGTTTCAATTTTTTTCTCAAGCGAAATTGCCTGCACCAGGAAATTCATTTTTTGATGGGCTCTCGCTACTTCTTTGGCTTTCTCAAGTATATGCAAACTTTGAATTTTTAAACCTTTATTATAGAGAAGCCGCGCATTATCCAAATGTTCACTCAGCTTAAGATCAATATTTTCATTGGTTTTAAGCAAGCGGAGACTTGCCAGTAATTGCTTGTATAAATGGGTTTTTAAATTGGCTAATTGTGGTTTTGAAATATCTTTTAATGTTTTTAAAAGTACCTTCTCATCATAGTCGGCAAGTTTATCTAAAGCATCAAACAAGCGGATAATTTTAAGGTCTTCTTTAGCAGAACTTCTTTTAATATAAAGCTTGAAATGCCTCTTTTCTGCTTTCTCTAGAGAATGTACTAATTGAAACAATGTATCGGAAAATAGATTGGGCATCATTAATAATTTATGCTGAAACTCTTATCAGCAAGGGATTATAAAAAATTTAGTTTACTCAGCGATAATATAATTTAGTTTAAGTTAATTATGTTCCGGCGTTTTAGCGTTGTAAATTTGTTTTACAAACGAGTTAATAAAAAAGATTACTTGTTTTAAGCGGTGACAAAAATTCACTATTTCGTTTTCAAGCTGTTTGCCAGCGCAAAATTAATTTAAGAGTCTCATATCAAGCAATACGTTAAAGAGTTCCCCTGTTTCTACAGGGGAACTTTATTTTTTTAAGGATAAAAATACTTTTTAATATTCATTATTTTATGCAATTATGCTTTTCGCATGTTTCTTAATTGTTATGTTTCTTAAAACAAAAATACTTGCCAGCGATGGCCGGCAAGCATTTTTCTTTTCATTGGGTTCGGAATGAAGGGCTTTTATAATTTTGCCACTTCAAAATTTTCTACCACATGCGTAGTTGATTTCACATGAAACACTTGTGTTTTATGGGTTTTGGCAGTAGTTACCTCTACGGTTATTCCAAAATCGGGAGAGGACAAATCAAACTCGTTAACATCGAAACGATAGTTGCGGGTTACGTTTTCCCCTTTTACTTTTTCAGAATACAGCACTTTACCGCTTTCATCTTTTATACTGATATAGTATTCTGAATCTTTTGTGCTGTTTAAGTTTAGCTGAAAAACCGGTTGGTTTTCAGTTTTGCCCATATATTTCAATTCTATAGGCTCATTGGGGGTTTTCTCTGCCAAAGCTGTGGTTGAAGTCCCGATTGTACAAATCGCCAATAAGGCAATTGCGACCATTTTTGTTGCATTCATTTTAGTTTTCATAATTATAATTTTTAAGGGTTAAGGAATACTTCATTTTTAAATGCAGTGTAAAAGTAAGTGCCTTTAAAACGTATCACAAACCAACTTATATCGCATTTTAGCATCTTAAAAATCAAAATCAAGGCCTAAAAAGGCTTACCTATAGTGCATTTCTCAAAAAAGAAATATGATGTCCAACATAAAATTTATATTTTATACAAGTTCAAAATAGGTATTTACAAATAAGTAATAAATCAATATTAAAGTAACAAGCAACGATAAAATATTACCATTTTCAAAATATAGTCAATAAAATTTCTGCGCCCTTTTACCAGTAAATCAACAAATTCACCCGATTTCTATTTTGCTGCTACTTCACTTTAGGCAACTCTTTCCAACGGCAAGTATATCTTGGCGAACGAAATTCACGTCTCATCTTCCAGTCAGTATTAATTCCTGACGAAGCGAATTTGACCACATCATCTCTCATGCTGGAGTTGATATTATCCAAAGCATCCATCAGTAACCGTTTGTTAGCCGAACTTGCCGGTTGAAATAAATTACTCTGGATACAACTATCGGGCGCAAGACCGCTAAGAATGACGCCAGCTTTTTTATAAATACGTCCTGGTTCAAAAAGTTTAATAACCAGTTTTAAAGCCGGCATAATTAATTCATCCGTAATGGAAGTGGCAACAGGCAAAATAATATGTGCACTTATTGTAGCGCCATGGCTAAAATTTACAGAATTACTTTCTTCTTTTGCTACCATAAATACCTGTAGCACTGTGGCAGCACAATTTTGTCTTCGAAGTTTTTCCGCAGCCCTGGAAGTGTAAGTAGAAACGGCTTCTTTTATATCAGAGAGTTTTGTAACGTTTTTTCCAAACATCCGCGTGGTAGCTATCATTTTTTTTGTTACCAGTTCTTTTTCCATTCCGATACATGGTATTCCTTTTAGTTCTTTAATAAGTCGTATTCCCACCACTCCTCCCATGTGTTTATGCGCCCATTCTTCCGACCTATTACGCAATTCCCAGGCACTGGTTATTCCCCAATTTTCAAGTTTTTGCGCATAGGCTCTTCCGACTCCCCATAGCTCTGCAACGGGTGTTGTTTTCAATACCTTTTTTATGGTATTATCATTATCAAGCGTGTAAATGCAATTGGTTGCAACTTTATTTTTTTTAGCAAGATGATTGGCAATTTTTGCAAGCGTTTTTGTTGGGCCAATGCCTACCGAAACTGAAATACCAGTCCACTGCTCCACCGTTTTTCTTAACTGCAAAGCATGTTCAGTAAGAAAATTTTTATCAACCATGCTCACATCCAGAAATGCTTCGTCCACCGAATAAACTTCTACATTTTTTTCACCGGCAACTGTTTTTAAAGTGTCCATCACCCGCTGGCTCATATCTCCGTATAAATTATAATTAGACGAAAAAGTGGCTACCTGGTGTTTTTCAATTAAATCCCTTGCCATAAAAAAAGGGCCGGCCATTTCTACTCCAAGTATTTTTGCTTCATCGGTTCTGGAAATAATACAACCATCGTTATTACTCAAAACAACCACTGGCTTTTTAAAAAGATCCGGGCGAAAAACCCTTTCGCACGAACAATAAAAACTATTGCAGTCAACGATCGCTTTCATCTCATTTATTTATGGCTTATGAATCACATAAGTAACTACGCCCCAAACGGCAAATTCCTCGCAGGTTGCATCGATATTTATAGGAGCTAATTTATTAGAATCTGCCAGCAGCCTGATCTTATTGTTGTTTTTTTCAAATCGTCGGATCAGCATTTCGCCATTAAGTATTGCAATAATTACTTTGCCCGTAGCCGCCTTTAAAGAGCGGTCAACCACCACTACATCTTCCTTGTAAATTCCTGATTCTCTCATAGCATCACTATTTACCCGCATAAAAAAAGTTGCAGGTTTATTTCTTATCAGTTCTTCATTCAGATCAATGCCGCGTTCCATATAATCATCTGTGGCCGCACTAAAACCGGTTGCATTGGCAGTATGAATATCATGTTGAGTAAATCGTTTGGTGCCGCTATATGCGGAATAATATGAATTATCAGATGGCATAAAAATATTTGTTTATTTACTAATTTTTTTAGTAAATTTATGCTAAATATTTTAATAGAAAAATTTATCTATGAATAATCCTCTTATTGAAAAAGATCTGTATAAGTATGCATTTAATGAATACCTGCTTGTACTAAAACCGAATGAAAACCTGTATGAAAAGATTCTCCTGGTAAAAGAAGAATTTTCTAAAAAGTATAAAATTCTTTCGGCAAAACATTCTTACCCACATATTACATTGGTCAACTTTTTACAATTCAAAATGATGGAAAACCGGCTGGTAAATCGTTTAAATACTATTGCAGCAGGCTATCGTCCTTTTAGCATAAGCTTGAAAAATTATGGAAGCTTTCCGAGTCATACCATATTTGTAAACATTGAATCCAAACAACAGGTGCAAAATCTCGTAAAGGAATTGAAGCCAGCGCAACAGCTAATGACCTTAAACAAAGACAACAAACCGCATTTTTTTAATGATCCACATCTTACGATTGCCCGGAAATTGCTGCCATGGCAATACGAGCAAAGCTGGAATGAATACAGTCACCGCCACTTTACAGGACATTTTATGGCAGAAAATATGGTGCTACTGAGAAGACCACTTGCCTTTCGCGAGGATGGCGATATAATACCGGGGAAATACAAAATAGTGATGCAATTTAAATTTATGAATTTACCGGTTATCACAAAACAAGGTGAGTTATTTAGTTAATTACCAAGCTGACACTTACGAACCATAAAATCATTCCTGTTAAAAACAAAAAATTCAAGATGAAGAAACAATTAAAACAAGATCATTTCAAAGTGTCACGACAAAAGCAAGAAGAAGAGAAGGAATATGTAGAAGGCCGTGGTGCGCAATTTAATACAACAAACCGTTTTTTGAAAGACCAGGAAGTAAAAGAAGAAATTGAAGCAATTGATGAATGGGATAATGTAAACGTAGCCACGCAATATATAGAGCAGCAGGTAAAAAGTATTGTAAACAAAGTAGAAAGCCCTGATCTTGGAATGGCGTATAGCATGAATCCTTATGCCGGTTGCGAGCATGGTTGCATTTATTGCTACGCACGCAATGTGCATGAATATTGGGGTTACAGTGCCGGGCTTGATTTTGAAAGTAAGATTATTGTAAAAATAAATGCGCCGCAGATGCTTCGAAAAACTTTCATGAATGCAAAATGGGAATCCCATCCTATCATGCTAAGTGGCAATACAGATTGTTATCAACCGGCAGAACAAAAATATAGATTGACAAGAGGAATGCTTGAAGTGTGTAACGAATTTAACCAACCTGTCGGAATTCTTACCAAAAACTCATGGATTATAAAAGACAAGGACATTTTACAGGAAATGGCAAAGAAAAATCTTGTATCGGCAATGGTTTCTATAACCTCTTTCAATGAAGAGTTGCGAAGAGTAATGGAACCAAGAACCGCCACCGCCGCGCAACGGTTGAAAGTAATTGAAGAATTGAGCAACGCAGGCGTTCGTATGGGTGTGATGATGGGACCCATGATTCCGGGATTGAATGAACATGAAATGCAACGAATCATGAAAGAAGCAAGCGAAGCTGGCGCAAAATTCACTGCTTATACTTTTATACGGTTGAATGGTTCTATTAAATTTTTATTTCACGACTGGCTGTATAAAAATTTCCCGGACCGTGCAGATAAAATATGGCATTTAATAGAAGCAAGCCATAATGGAAAAGTGAATGATACCCGCTGGGGCGTACGTATGAGAGGCGAAGGAAATATTGCTGATCTTATAAATCAACAATATAAGAAGTACGGAAAATTATATCACATGAACGAAGACAGATGGAAATTGAACACAACAAATTTTAGAAGGCCCGGAGAGCAGGGAAGGCTCTTTTAAAAAATTCTTTATAAAAGTAAGTTTTAATTATTCCTGCAAGTCCACATGCTTTGAATTTATTTCAACACCAAAAAAAGTTTTTGAATGCTGATCGAAGTCCTCTGTAGAATCAGTAGTATAAAACTGCAGTTGGCCGTTTTTGCTACATTTTTCTTTTATATCCAAATGACGTTCTAAATATTCTGAAAGGCTATCTGCAACAATTTTTCCCTGCGAAATAACCTGGATATTTTCAGGCAAAAATTCTTTTATCTTATTTATCAGCAGCGGATAATGAGTACATGCTAATAAAACTGTATCAATCTGTGGTTCGTCATTTAATAAAATATCCAAATCCTTTTTGATAAAATAATCAGCACCATCAGAATTATATTCATTGTTTTCTACCAGCGGCACCCACATAGGACAAGCGTGCTGGATAATTTCTATTTCAGGGAAAAATTTCTTTATTTCAATAATATAAGAATCTGATTTTACGGTTCCTTTTGTTCCCAAAATACCGATCTTCTTCGATTTCGAATAGTTTCCTATTATCTCAGCCGTGGGCCTTATAACACCCAGCACTCTTTTTTTAGAATCATAATAAGGAAGATATTTCTGCTGAATGGTTCTTAAGGCTTTTGCAGAAGCTGTATTACAGGCAACGATAATCAGCGGACAGCCTTTCGAGAAAAGCCACTTTAGGGATTGAAGTGTGTATTCATAAACAGTATCGAAAGAGCGGGATCCATAAGGCGTTCTGGCATTATCACCCAGATAAATAAAATCATAGTCCGGGAGCCGGTTTTTTATTTCTTTTAAAACCGTAAGTCCGCCATATCCCGAATCAAAAACACCAATCGGAGCTGTCATCATTTGTCAAAAATAAAGAAGCCACCCGGTTTATGGAGTGGCTTTATAAAATAAAAATCTTAATTATTTATGGCTTTGCTGGTGTAGTAGCAGCAGAAGGTTGTTTTAAACCTAGCTTTTTAATTACTAAAGGGCCAATATCATTAGCCGGAGGCATCACGATTAACGCTTCTTTTGGCATGATGTAAGTATACCCGTTTTCTTTAGCTACTGCTTCTATTGCATCCTGTAATTTCTTTTGAATAGGTGCAGAAAGCTCTTGTCTTTTTTGGGCAAATTCATCCTGTATCCTTTGGTTTTCGCCTGCCAGGTCCTGGCTTTGCTTTTGAAGATCATTTCTTCTAACTTCCTTCATGCTGGGGCTCAAGGTAGAGGAGTCCTTTACAAATTTTGCTATGGCATCATTTAAAGCAGCCTGTTTATCTTGCGCATTTTGATAAAGAGATTGCTGGTATTGGTCAAGTTCTTTTTGCACTGTAGCAGCTTCAGGCATTAGTTGAATAACTTCATCGGCGCTTATGTATCCAATCTTTTGAGCTTTTGTCGTTGTTGAAAATCCGAATATTCCTACAGAAATAAAAAGGATGGTTAGAAATTTTTTCATTTTTGTTTTTGTGGTTTGTTTTTATAAAGTGTTTAAAAATTTAGTTTAGGATGCACGTTATTTTGTGTTTGACAATTATTTAACACCCAACTCTTTCAATACATCATCACTCTTATCCAATTTTGGGTCGGCAAATATAACGGTAATTCCATCACTTTTATCCAAAATAAAATCATATAATTTTGCTGCTGCCAATTTTTGTATGGCATTATAAACCTTGTCCTGTATCGGTTTTATCAATTCTTCCCGCTTTTTAAAAAGATCTCCCTGGTAGCCAAATCTTTGCCGTTGAAGATCACGTAATGCTTTTTCTTTATTATAGATCTCATCCTCCCGTTTTTTCTTGAGATCATCGCTCAGCATTACTTTTTCTGCATCATAATCCTTATACATCTTGTCCAGTTCGGACGATTTTTGATCAATTTCCTGCTGCCACATTTTACTGAATTGATCTAATTTTTGCTGAGCTTCTGTATATTCAGGCAACTTACTGAGAATGTACTTGGAATCAATAACTGCATAGCGCTGTGAAAAACCGCTGCCGGCAAATGCAACAGTTAGTAAGAAAATAAAAAGCAACTTTTTCATTCTAAATTATTTTTTACGAACAATCAGTTTAATTAGCAACAGTAAAACAATAAATAATGGCAAATCTTATTCTGGCTCATCATTTTTGTTTAGTTATTCAGGCTCCTGACCAAGCATAAAGGTAAATTTAGCAGCCCCTTTTATGCCGGTAGTTGAATTAATCCTGTCCAACCCAATTCCATAATCAAACCCAAGTAACCCAAACATCGGAAGGAAGAAACGCATTCCCACTCCTACAGATCTGCGTAATTGGAAAGGATTATAATCTTTAAAACTATACCAGCCATTTGCCGCTTCAAAAAATGCCAGCCCATAAATGGTACTGCTTGCACTTGTGCTGAACGGATACCTCATTTCCAATGTATATTTATTGAAGATAGTAAAAAAGTTGGTTGCCTGGCTAAGATCCGGGTTAATTTTTGGGTCAGAATTATCATATACAGGATATCCCCTGTGGGCAATAATATCGTATCCTAACAAGCCGTAATTGTTACTCAATCCTGCATCGCCCAGTTGAAAACGCCCGAACGGAGACGTGGGTGCATGTGTATCATACCTCCCAAGAAAACCGTATTTGGCAGCAGCATACAATATAAACTGCTTGTCTTTGTTTTCTCCACGGCCCTGCCCGATCGGCACATACCATTGTGCCGTAAAACGCTCTTTATGGTATTCAACCCATTTGTACTGATCTGCTACGCTTAATGGTTGTCCATTTCTAAATAGTGAATAAGGAGGCGTCAATTCTGTACTTAAAATAAAGTTAGATCCGCTTGTTGGGAAGATAGGATTAGGACCTGCTGAACTCCTTGCCAGGGTAATTTTAAAACTTATATTATTGGAAACCCCATTTAACAATCCAGGGAAAATATTATAATTTTTTAGCTTATAGCGTTGATAATTCAACTGGTAAACCAATGAAAAGTAATCATCAGGCCATTTTAATTGTTTACCTAAAGATATACTTATGCCTGTATTTTTTATGTAGGAAGAGTCAGCATAAGAACGATTATAGTAGCCGGTACGCGGATCATAGGCATTGGCATATTTGGTATCATAATACCCTATTGTAAATGGATCTCTTTTTTTACCGCCAAGCCATGGTTCAGTAAATGAAAAGTTGTAGGATCTAAACTGCTTACCATTACTTTGGGCCCTCAGACTTAGTTTTTGTCCGTCACCAACCGGTAATGGATCCCAGGCTTTCTTTTTTAAAATATTGTAAATAGAGAAATTATTAAAGGTTACACCCAAAGTACCTGTCAGTCCAATTCCACCACCAAACCCTGCAGAAAGTTCCAGTTGATCTGAAGATTTTTCAACCACATTCCAGGTAATATCAACTGTTCCGTTTTCAGGATGAGGTACTATTCCCGGAGAAATTTTTTCGGCATCAAAATATCCCAGCTGAGAAAGTTCCCGCTGCGTTCTGATAATTTTTTGCCTGCTGAACTTCTCACCTGGAATGGTGCGTAATTCCCGACGGATCACATATTCTTTGGTTTTATCATTTCCACTGATACCTACTTTACCGATAGTTGCCTGTGGCCCCTCCACAATTCGGATTTCATGATCAATGGTATCATTATACACTGCTGTCTCTACAGGTGTAATACGAAAAAATAAATACCCGTCATCTTCGTACAAACTGGCAATATCACCACCTTCGGGTGAAGGGGTAACACCTAATTTTTTGTTTAGTGTTTCAGCGTTGTACACATCCCCCTTCTTAATTCCTAATATGGCGCTTAATATAGAATCAGGATATTTTGTATTTCCCTTCCAGGTAATATTTCCAAAATAATACCGGGGCCCTTCAGAAAGTTTGATCGCTACATCAAGATCGCCGTTATCATTATAGGTAGTATCAGCAACAATTGTGGCATCACGAAAACCAAGTGAATTGTAATAATCAAGTATTTTATTTTTATCCTCCAGGTATTTCTTTTCATTAAACTTAGAAGAACTTAAAAATTTTAAACGCACGTAAGGGTCAAGAAGTTCTTTGGTTTTAGAAGGGAAAAGGAATCCGTTTTCCTTAACATATTTATTAAAGGTGAGGTAGTTTGTTTTGGTGGAGTCATAAACATTGTCGGCTTCAGTTGGAAATAAGGTTAACCTGCTTTTTTCCTTAGTCCCTTTCATCTGTTTTTTCAGCTTCAGATCAGGTACTTTGTGGTTGCCGGCAAAATAAATATTGTTGATTCTTACCTTACCGTTTTTGTTGATAATAAAAAGAAGATTAACTGCATTGGTTGCTTTTGTGTCCTTAACTTCATTGATCACCACATCAACGTTTCTATATCCTTTATCAACAAAAAATTTCTTAATAGTTGATATAGCAGACACTTTAAAACCTTCTGTAACCCTTGTCACTCTTCCTTTTTTAAGATCAAGTTTCTTAGTAACATCGTCTGATTCTGTTTTAGTAATGCCTTTAAATTTAAAGTTAGAAAGCACCGGCCTGTCCGTTACATGGATTTCTACAGAAAGATCGTTCCCTTTTAAATCAGTCAGGTAAATTTCAACATTGGAAACCAGGTTTTGTTTCCATAAATTGGTAATAGCATTTGCAAATGCATCGCCTCCGGGAAGTATTATTTTGTCGCCAATGGCAAGCCCTGAAATAGAAATGATCAGGTTCGGATCAAACGTAGTTCCGGTAACGGTAATGTGAGAAAGTGTGTATTGTTTCGGATTTTTTGCATTAAAAATATTCTCAAGTTCAACATTTACAGAGCTGGGTACTGTGTCTTTATTGGCAGGAAGAGAAGGAATCGTATCAGTATTTACATTATCCCGAGATACAGAATCTTTCACAATCTGGGCGGAAACAATAGTTCTGGCAGTAAAAGAGATTGCTATCAAGAAAAGTATCTTGTAGATCGTATGCATTAAATCGATTTTAATAGGGCGGCAAGATAATTTCAATTATTAAAAGTTTTTGTTAAATCAACCAAAATACAAAGGGATGAAGAGAAAGGTTAAGTGCAAAATTGATGGAGTTTTTTAAGAGGGAATTCATTTTATACCTGTTCGCTTGTTTTACCAAATCTTCTTTCACGCATTTGATAATCTAAAAGCGCTTCGTATAAATTTTCTTTCCTGAAATCGGGCCAAAGTGTATCTGTGAAATATAATTCAGAATAAGCAAGCTGGTATAATAAAAAATTACTGATCCGGTATTCACCACTCGTGCGTATCATTAATTCAGGGTCAGGAAAATCAGCAGTACATAAATGCTGTTGAAAAACTTCATCGGTTATTTCATTGGGTTGAATATTTCCAGTACGGATCTCTGTTGCAATATTTTTTACTGCATTTAAAATTTCCCACCGGCTGCTGTAGCTAAGGGCCATTATCAGATTAAGTCCTGTATTGGTTTTGGTTTCCTCGCAAGCTTCATTCAATTCATCATGAGCGTTGGCAGGAAGCATATCAATGTTGCCAATTACATGCAACCTGATATTATTTTTATTAAGCGTAGCCACCTCGCCCCGAATTGTTTTTACCAGCAATTCCATTAACCCTGTTACTTCATCTTTGGGCCTGTCCCAGTTCTCTGTACTAAAAGCATAAAGAGTAAGATAACCTATTCCTAATTCGGCACAACCTTCAACAATATTCCTCACACTTTCAACCCCGTTATAATGGCCAAACAATCGGTCCTTACCTTTTTCTTTTGCCCAGCGTCCATTACCATCCATGATAATGGCGATGTGCCGCGGAAGTTTTTCGGCTATCAATTTATCTTTCAAACTCATCTTGTTGTTAAAAAAAGGAAGTCAGGCATTCAGTGGCCTGACCAAACAAAAGTAAGAAAATTGTGAAACAGAATTCAGCAAAATATTTTACGGATTCACCGTAGGGCAATGATAAGAAGTAATATTAAATGAAATTCCAAATTCTGCAATGGTATATTGATCTTTTTGTTTGCTAAAGCCACGTTGCCGTCCTTCAATGCCGATAGGAGGGCCCACTTCAAAAGAACGATCCTGCATAATGCCGGCAATTGATTTTCCACTTGCAGTTGATGGGAATTTATCAGCTCCTACATAGGTAGTGCTTACATCGTCAATATAATCGGTGGTGGTAAAGCGATGCGTAATTTCAAAAGATAGATTTACATTATCATTGATTGCATACTTTACTCCAAACCCAAGAGGGAAGCACAAAGCCATACTCCCGTATTCTTTGCGGCCTTTGTAAAAAGTTTCTCCTTCTGTATGCAGGGGGCGCAGGTAAACTTTTTGATTGTGGTAATACGCATAAGGGTCATAAGTAAAAAATCCCACCCCCAAGGTGGCATACGGTGTAAAAGCATGATCCGGATCTGTAGGAATAAATTTGAAAAAATTAAAATCTCCCTGCAGCGCAATTTCAAAAATATTCGTATTAAAACTCAAATTTCTTCTCTGCTGGTATTCGTTATTACTATAAATATCACTGTAACCTAATTTTGCAAAATGCGCAGATAATCGCACTGAAGTATAATTTCCAAACTGTTTTCTAACAAAACCTCCAATGTCGATCTTTGGGCGGTTAATTCGTGCACGAGGGTTTAAATCACCAAAATAATGAGCAACTCCTGCTGTGATTCCAAACTCGCCTTCCTGAACATAATCATTCATCTGGGCACGGCCAGGCATGCTAAAAGCAAGAGCTATTAAAACAAAAAGGAGTAGCTTTTTCATATTTCCGGACAAAATAAGTGATTTAAAAGTAAGAAATTAGCGGCACTTATTAACTTATAACGTTAAAATTAATCAATTCCGTTTATCAAGCCCCCATGATAATTTATTTCGGAGGGTTTGGAGAAAATTATTTTCATTTAATCTTACAAGGCTAATACTAAAAACCTCCTTTCGTATTGCAAGTAAAACATCTTTGGAGGCTATTTCCCGGCGACTGTCAAGGGTACATAAAAAACCATCTGTTCTTCCTTCAATTTCAAAAGAAATAATTGAATCATCAGGTATTACCAAAGGGCGAATATTTAAATTATGTGGAGAAACCGGGGTTATAACAAAACTTGCAGAATCAGGAAAAACCACCGGCCCGTTGCAGCTTAACGAATAGCCTGTAGAACCTGTAGGAGTAGCTACAATAAGCCCATCAGCCCAATAGGTATTTAAAAATTCACCATTAAGATAAGTATGAATTTTAATCATTGGCGAAGTATCCTTTTTATGGATGGTAAATTCATTAAGTGCGTAACTTAATCCATTAAATAAAGGCATGTTAGCGTCAAGGTGCACAAGCGATCTTTTATCCAATACAAAAGTGCGCTTTACCAAGGCTTCCAGGGCTAAAGAGATCTCATCTTTACCAATACTTGCAAGAAAACCAAGTCTTCCATAATTAATTCCCAGGATAGGGATTCCTTTATCACCCACAAAAGTAACCGCATCGAGTAAAGTGCCATCACCCCCCAGGCTAATAATAAAATCTATTTCATCAAGATCATCTGAACGGTTGAAAGTGGAATATTTGTCCTTAATATTTATTGAAGTGTAAAACAGGTTAAAAAAATCCTGGTAAATAACAGGTTCAATATTATAATGTGAAAATTCAGCTAGCAAAACTTTCAATCCTTCCAGTTGCTCTGACTCTAATCCACGACTATAGATCGCTATTCGCATGATGATTTGGATTGAATTTATAAATCGTGTTTAGGTATTCCATAGTTATGTAAAAATAATTGCTTTTAAATTAATTAGCCTGAGAATGTTTACCTATCAGTATAAAAGAGGGAAAATGAAAAAGAAGATCATTTGTTGGATTACTGGCAGCAAACGCCAGGTAATAAGGAATTAAATATCCAGGTAATTCATTAAATTATTGTAATTGATGTTGAGCTCGTTTTCGAATAATTCTTCGCCTGAATAATAAACTACAGAATACTCATATCTTTCAAAAGTTGCAACAATGGTTGCAATTTCTTTTTTATTAAGTTGCAAAGTTACTTCCAGCAAATCAGGCACGGCATGAGGAGTTACATTAAGATGAAGGATGGTAGCGCCGTCACTTTCAATGATGCTGTTGATCTCGGAAATAGCAAAACGACTACGTTCTATTTCCAGTACAATCATTGCACCAAATTCAGAAGAACCACAAAAATTTCCCATCTCGGTTATTAGTGCTTTTGATGAAATAGTGCCCAGTAATTCATTATTTTCATTGATTACCGGAATCACATTGGTATGGTATAAGTTATAAACAGAAGCAGCTTTTAAAAAATAAAAACCCGCATTAACGGCTGCGGTAATAAAATTGGTTTGATAAACATCTAACGTAGTATTTTTATTTTCTTCGTCAACCAGGTCTTCCTCAGATATCAATCCAAGAAATTTACCGTCAGCAACTACTGGAAGGTGGTAAGTTTTATGATCATTCATTAATTGAAGCACAGTTTCTATAGTGTCCTTTAGCTTCAATAACGGATATATATTATCAGCCAGTTGCAGAGTTGTCATTTTTTTAAATTTAAGTATTACTGCAATATAGTCTCTGATAAAGACAAGATAAATCAAAGAATCGTTGCAGCAGGTATTTTTAATTTTGAAAGAAAAGCACCAAGAATCCGGTTAAATTCATCAGGAACTTCCATCATGGGAGCATGGCCACATTTGTCTATGAAATGCAATTCACTGTTTGGTATCAGTTTATTAAACTCCATTGCCACAAAAGGTGGAGTGATGGTATCATTATTTCCCCAGATAAGACAGGTAGGTTGTTGTATTTGATTTAATTCATCGCCAAGGTTATTACGAATGGCAGATTTTGCCAGTGAAATGATCTTAATAACTTTAAGCCTGTTATTGGTAATTTCAAAACATTCGTCAACCAACTCATCTGTTGCCATTGCCGGATCATAAAAAGTTAGCTGGGTTTTTTTACGAATGTATTCCTTGTCTCCGCGTTTAGGATAACTATCTCCCATCCCGTTTTCGAATAAACCCGAGCTTCCGGTAAGTATCAGCGATTTTACTCTTTCAGGATTTTTTAACACGTAAACAAGCGCCACATGGCCTCCCAACGAATTACCCAGTAAATGAATGTTATCATAATCCCTGTACTCTACAAATCTTTTTACAAATTTTTGAAGGCCGCCAACCGTGGTATGCAACAGATCGAGATCGAAAAGCGGCAGCAAAGGAACGATTACTTTATGCGTTTTTCTGAAATATTCAACCAGGTGAGAAAAATTACTTAATGCACCAAACAGGCCATGCAATAATAGCAACGGTTCTCCCTCTCCTTCTTCGATAAATTTAAACTTCCCGTCTTGTTTTAATTGATATTCCATGAATTTTTAGCTAGCAATTTTTGATGCTGTTAATTATTGCTAAAATAAATGTTTCTGCTGAAAAAATCAGCTAAATAATATTTATACTAATTTTCAGGATGCTAATTTATCACCTAAATTTTGAAAAAAGGATTGAAGCTGCGTGAATAAATCTTTAAAAACTGGAATTATTTTTCCAAGATGATCAATTACCGCCGGCCCCCATGGAGCTACAAAACCGTAAACCTTAGAAATCTTTATGGTTTCTGGTTTTAAGAGCGCAGTTTTTTCTGCAAAAAATAAAATAACGCTGAATATTATAGTGTAGATGATTAGGTAAAGTACAATTCCCGCTAAACTGTCAAGCCATCCAAGCATGGCAAGGCTCACGGTTTTTTTAATGATCCTGGCGCCCAAATTTACCAACAAAACGACTACGATAAATACCAAAGAAAATGCTACAAGCGGCATCCACCTTCCGGTAATGCCAGAGGCCGTTTCAAGATGCTGCGCAACAAGGGCAGAAAGCTTTAAAGCAGCTGCAAGCCCTATTATAAAAGCAATCAAAGAAAAAACACCTACCACAAAACCTTTTGAAAATCCTTTGAAAACAGCAATGATCATTACTATAAAAAAAGCAACATCTATAATCATTATCCAGTAGATTTAAAGTAGCTGTTGGTATGCTTGCTCTTTACTGTGCCAGCATTTCTTTTACAATTGCGGCAATTGTTTTCCCGTCTGCTTTTCCGGCAAGTTGTTTATTGGCTGCGCCCATTACTTTACCCATATCGGCTGGTGAAGAGGCACCTGTTTCTTCAATTATTTTTGAGATAACCGCTTTCAATTCCCCTTCGTCCATTTGTTTAGGCAAAAACTTTTCTATCACTTCAATTTCTTCCCTTTCTTTAACAGCAAGGTCTTCACGGTTTTGCTTTTCATAAATTTCCAGGGAATCTTTTCTTTGTTTTACGAGTTTTTGCAGAAGTTTGATTTCATCTTCTTCTTTTATTTGGCCACCTGCGCCTTCCGCAGTTTTTGCATTGATAATTGCAGATTTGATGGCGCGAAGTCCACGTAATCCTTTTTCATCTTTGGCCAACATAGCTGTTTTTAGCTCTGCCATTACTTTTTGTTCTAAAGACATAATTGTAAATTAAATAATGATAATAAGAATACTTTATCAATTTAAAAAATCAAGAAAACAGGAATCTGCAAAAAAACTTTGTTTACTGCTCAGCTCTTTCTTTTTCCACAAATTTTTTATGAAAATCGTTTGCAAATTTTTTTATTTCATCTGAAAGATCTTTGCGCCTGGTTGCACGTTGAAAAGTATCGCCCATGGTAAAAAACACCTGGTAAAAAAAATCAGCCATTTCATCCGTCATCATATCTTTTGTCCAAAGATCAATTCTTAAAGCGGTTTTATCTGCGCCGTCCCAAAAAGCCAAAAACATGGCCTTGGCATTCTGCGGTTCTTCGGCTGTGCTGCCGGATGCGCTCCAGTTTATGTTTTGAGGAACTTTTTCAGCATCAAGCTGAACATTGATGTTTATATTTGATTCTGCCATAATTGGCTGCAAATTTACTACTATTGTATTTGAATGTACATTCGTATTTAACCTTTCTTTAACCATGTAACAAATACATTTGCCAACTTAATAATGCGTATGAAAAAGATTGTTTTTGTAGTTATCAGTTGTTTGTTTTTTTCAATGGCCTTTTCGCAGGAAAGCACGCCAACCACTACAAATAACAATAAAGTAAATTTTACCAACAGGTCAGGTGATCATTTTATGTTGCAGTTTTCGTCCGACCATTGGACTGGTATGCCAGACAGTATCAGTAGCCACCAAAAGGGGTTTTCAAAAGGTTTTAATGCCTATATAATGCTCAATAAACCTTTCAAAAATTCTCCGAAAATTAGTTTGGGAATTGGGGCAGGCATAAGCACCAGCAACATAAACTTCAAGAAAATGGGAGTGGATCTAAAAGCAGCGCCCGGTTTATTGCCTTTTAATGCACTTGATTCTGCTGATCATTTTAAAAAATATAAACTGGCAACCACCTTTCTTGAAATTCCTTTGGAATTTCGTTATACTTCCAAACCCAATAATCCCAACAAAAGTTTTAAAGCGGCTGTGGGTTTAAAGGTGGGAACACTGGTTAATGTGCATACCAAAGGAAAAACCCTCCTAAATGCTACGGGCACCACCCTTAATACTTATCTTGAAAAAGAAAACAGCAAACGATTTATCAATTCCTCTCGTTTCATGGCCACTGCCAGGTTTGGCTACGGGATTATTTCAATCTTTGGTTCTTACCAGCTAAACAAGATTTTAAAAGACGGTGCCGGACCAAATATTAAGTTATACCAAATAGGACTTACCTTAAGCGGGTTGTAATACTTCAAAATTAATTTTTACTATTTCTCTTATAGCAAACCAATAAATAATACGGATTTCATTTTTTTGTGGTACAATCTATTTATCGTTATTTTAAATTCATCTTTTAAAATATTGATGAATTAATTTTGTCATCTAAATAATTTCTATTGATCGAAAAAAAAATAAATTACAACAACACGATAAATGTCGTTCTGGTAGCAGTAATTCAAAAAGGGCAGGAAGAACATCTGGTTAAGGAATACCTTGATGAATTACAATTTTTAGCAGAAACAGCAGGTGCCGTTACCGTTAAAACCTTTACCCAAAAACTCGATCATCCTGATAGCCGCACTTTTGTAGGAAAAGGAAAGTTGCAGGAAATTAAAGATTTCATTTTAAGAAAACAGGTTGACCTGGTGATATTTGATGATGAACTTACCGGTTCGCAAATTTCAAATATTGAAAAAGAATTAAAGGTTACTACTATTGATAGAAGTGATCTAATCCTCGATATTTTTGCTTCACGTGCACAAACGGCACAGGCTAAAGTACAGGTAGAGCTGGCGCAATACCAATATATTTTGCCGCGGTTAAAAGGAATGTGGAAACACCTTGAAAGGCAGGGAGCCGGTATCGGCAGCCGTGGACCTGGTGAAACAGAAATAGAAACTGACCGGCGTATCGTAAAAGATAAAATCAGTCTATTGCGCAAACGCCTGGCAGAAATAGACAAACAAGCTTTTACCCAAAGAAAAGATCGCGGAGAATTTATAAGAGTGGCTTTGGTAGGTTATACGAACGTGGGTAAATCAACCATCATGAACCTGCTTAGCAAGAGCGATGTATTTGCCGAAAATAAATTATTTGCCACGCTTGATACTACCACGCGAAAAGTAGTTTTGGGCCACACGCCTTTTCTTTTAAGCGATACGGTTGGCTTTATACGTAAACTTCCCCATCATCTTATTGAAAGTTTTAAAAGTACATTAGATGAAGTACGCGAAGCAGACATTTTATTGCACGTAGTTGACATTTCTCATCCTAAATATGAAGAACAGATTGCAGTAGTAAATAAAACTTTGCAGGAATTAAAAAGCTTTGATAAGCCAATCATTATTTTATTTAACAAAATGGACCAATACGAAAAAAACACTTTTGATCAATGGCTTCCTGAGGAAGTGAAAGAGCAACTGCTGGCTGAATTAAAAGAAAGATGGCAGATACAAACGAACGGCCATTGCGTTTTTATTTCAGCCACCCAAAAAACCAACATCAGGGAATTGCGCCAGGTAGTTTTAAACCAGGTTAGAGAATTATATCAAAGCAAATATCCTTACAAAGCAGAATTTTTTTATTAATGGACCAAAAAGAAAACTGGATAAAAGTTGCCGGGAATATTGACGAAATTTCTTTTGCAGATAATAATATTGCTACCATTCATATTGAAGAAAAAACAATTTGCCTTGCCAGAACCGGGGATAGCTTAAAAGCCTGTTCTGCCAAATGTCCTCATGCCGGTGGCGATCTTTCAGAAGCATTTCTTGATAAAAAAGAAAATATTGTTTGCCCGGTTCATGGATACCGCTTTTCTATTAACAGTGGAAGAGATACCAACGGTGAAGGGTACTTTTTAAAAATTTATAAAATTAAAGAAACTGAAGAAGGAATATTCATCAAGTTAGAATAATGATAAATATCGGGTTTCACAAAAATAAAAGGCACAATTTAGTAACTTTGCAAGCTGTCATTTTGGCTTCGAAACATTTCCTGCACTAAAATTGACACATAAAATTCATTGATTTTTAAATAACTAATTTATAGATATATGGCCGGGCTACTCTCATTATTATTTGGTGGCAATAAAAGTGAAAAAGACGTAAAGGCAATCAGGCCTCTTGTTGTAAAAATAAATGCGTTTTTTGAAGAATACCAATCCTTATCCAATGATCAATTACGTGGTAAAACATTTGATTTCCGTGGCCGGATTAAAGAATACCTCCAAGAAATTGACGACGAGATAGAATTGCAAAAAGAAGGGGCTGAAAAGTTAGATTCAGCAGACATTGCCGGACGAGATGCCATTTACCGGCACATAGATGACATGCGAAAAGACCGTGACAAAAAGCTGGAGGAAGTGCTTCTTGAAATTTTACCGGAAGCTTTTGCCGTGGTTAAGGAAACAACAAGACGGTTTAAAGACAACCCTGAAATCGAATCCACTGCGACAGAACTTGACAAAACTTTTGCAGTTAGCAAAAAATACATCCGCATTGAAGGTGAAAAAGCGATTTATAAAAATACCTGGACAGCAGGTGGAAGTGAGATTGTTTGGAATATGGTACCTTATGATGTGCAATTGATTGGTGCTATCGTTTTACACCAGGGAAAAATTGCTGAAATGGCAACTGGTGAGGGTAAAACGCTTGTTTCTGTTTTACCTGCCTACCTGAATGCCTTAGCGGGATTAGGCGTCCACATTGTAACAGTGAACGATTACCTCGCCCGTCGTGATAGTGAGTGGAACGGAACTATATTGGAATGGCTTGGTCTTACGGTTGATTGTATCGACAAACATCAACCTAACAGCGAAGAAAGAAGAAAAGCTTATGCAAGCGATGTAGTGTATGGAACCAACAATGAATTTGGCTTTGATTACCTGCGTGATAATATGGTCCATACTCCCGAAGAAATGGTGCAAGGCAAGCATCACTTTGCTATGGTGGATGAAGTAGATAGTGTATTAATCGATGACGCGCGAACTCCATTAATTATTTCCGGGCCGATTCCGCGTGGCGATCAGCAGGAATACGATCAGCTAAAACCTCGTGTTGAACAAATAGTGGAAGCACAGAAAAAAGTAACCAGTACTTTTTTAGTTGAAGCCAAAAAAAAAATAGCCGAAGGAAATGACGACCCGAAAGATGGCGGCCTTGCCTTATTCCGTGCTCATCGTGGGCTTCCCAAAAATAATGCTTTAATAAAATACCTGAGCGAACCCGGCATGAAGGTAAAACTTCAAAAATCTGAAAATTATTACCTCTCAGACCAGGAAAAAAATATGCATGTGGTAGACCAGGAGTTGTATTTCGTAATTGACGAAAAAAACAACCAGGTGCAATTAACCGATAAGGGAATTGCTTTAATCACCAAATCCGGCGAAGACCCGGAATTCTTTATTCTTCCGGATATCGGAGTAAAGCTTGCTGACATTGAAAAAAGCGAGGCAACACCGGAACAAAAACTGGAACAGAAAGAAGTTTTACTGAACGATTATTCTGTAAAAGCCGAAAGAATTCATACCATTACCCAACTATTAAAAGCCTATACCCTTTTTGAAAACGACGTGGAATATGTAGTAATTGAAGGCCAGGTTAAAATTGTGGATGAGCAAACAGGACGTATCATGGAAGGCCGCCGGTATTCAGACGGGCTGCACCAGGCGATTGAAGCAAAAGAAAATGTAAAGATCGAAAGCGCTACCCAAACCTATGCTACTATTACTTTGCAGAATTATTTCAGGATGTATCACAAGCTGGCCGGTATGACGGGTACGGCTGAAACAGAAGCTTCAGAATTCTGGGATATTTATAAGTTGGATGTCGTTTCAATACCTACGAATGTTCCGGTTGTCAGAGAAGATGATCAGGACCTGGTATTCAAAACCAAGCGTGAAAAGTTTAAAGCAGTAATAGATGAAGTCGAAAAAATGACAGCCGCCGGAAGGCCGATTCTTGTCGGTACCACCTCTGTTGAAGTAAGTGAATTGCTCAGCAGAATGATGAAGCAGAAAGGAGTGGTTCATAATGTTTTGAACGCAAAACAACACGCTAAAGAAGCACAGGTAGTTGCTGAAGCCGGTTTGGCAGGAGCCGTTACAATCGCCACCAACATGGCCGGTCGTGGTACAGATATTAAACTTGGGCCAGGCGTAAAAGAAGCCGGAGGTTTAGCCATCCTTGGTACAGAAAGACACGAAAGTCGTCGTGTTGACAGGCAGTTACGTGGTCGTGCCGGAAGGCAGGGTGATCCCGGATCTTCTAAATTTTTCGTTTCACTGGAAGATGACCTGATGCGTATGTTCGGAAGTGAAAAAATCGCTTCTTTGATGGATAGAATGGGTTATAAAGAAGGCGAAGTAATCCAGCACAAGATGATCTCTAACAGTATTGAGCGTGCGCAAAAAAAGGTAGAAGAAAACAACTTTGGTATCAGGAAAAGATTGTTGGAGTATGATGACGTGATGAACAAACAACGTACGGTTATTTACGGAAAAAGAAATCATGCTTTGTTTGGAGAAAGGCTTGCACTCGATCTTGATAATGCATTTTATTCAGTGGCTGAAGGAATCATTAATTCATTCAAAGAAATAAATGATCATGAAGAGTTCAAACTTGCCGTGATCATGAATTTTGGTATTGACACCACCATTACGCAGGAAGAATTGGAAAAAGAAGATCTTGAAACTTTGTCCAACAAATTATATTACGAAGCCAAAGATCATTACAATGCCAAAAACAAGGCAATGAATGAACAAACGCTTCCTGTTCTTAAAAACATTCGTAAAGAACAAGGCGCTCACATTATGAATGTTGCTGTTCCTTTTACCGATGGCAAAAAAGCAATGCAGGCAATTGCCAATCTGGATAAAACGATCGAAACTAACGGCGCAGAACTTACGAATGCGCTTGAACGCAATATCACACTCGCCTTGATTGATGATTCCTGGAAAGAACACCTGCGTGCTATGGACGACTTAAGACAAAGTGTTCAAACCGCAGGATACGAACAAAAAGATCCCTTGGTAATTTATAAGATCGAAGCTTTTGGCGCCTTCAAACAAATGGACGACCAGGTAAATAAAGATATCGTAAGCTTCCTTGCACATTGCCATATTCCAGCTGAACAAAACCAGGAAACCAGGATTACTGAGGAAAGGAGAAGAAGAACAGACATGAGCAAAATGCGTCAACGTAAAGCAGAATTTGCAGGCGCCGTTGCCGGTCCTGAATACCTTTCGCAGGAAAACGATTACATTGATCCATCAGAGAATGTAAAGCAGGAACCGGTAAAAGTAGGGCCAAAAGTAGGGCGCAATGATCCTTGCCCATGTGGTAGCGGCAAAAAATACAAACATTGTCATGGAAAAGGAGAAGGTTAATTTTTTTATTAAAAAATTATTTTTAATTTCATCTCACTAAACCGTTTGCAATATGAAAAGCATTTTTTTAGTGTCGGCTTTATTTATTGTAAGCCAATCGGCTTTTTGCCAGTCAACAAAAACTAAGGCCGATTTAAAAAATGCAACCAAAAATGCTTCCACTCAAACTACTACACCGCATAGAAATCTGAATTTACCAGTAATATATACTTTTATAGGTAATGGCGCTTGGTCTGATGTGAATAATTGGGATCCCAACGGCATTCCCCCGGTAGATATTACTCCGGGAAGTGAAATACGCATCAATAGCGCAATTACAGGAGCTAAATGTATTTTAGATGTTCCTTATGAAGTTCCCAATACTACCAATACCATAAAACTTACCGTTTATACCGGCAACCAATTAGTGGTTCCTGATTTAATTGTAAAATAAGAATCGGCTTTATTTATTGCTTTGCTGCACTTATTCTCCTACAATAAAAAAGAATTTTACTTTTTAACCGATTTTAGATAATTTAAATTATTGTTGTTGGCGGGGACGCCAGCAAGAGCATGAAAAATATAAAAAATGAAATTGAACAAATATTCGTTTAGCGAACTGGTTGTTTTATACTTGTTAGGTATTTCTCCTATTAACCTGAGTTCGGGTTAAGCTGCGATTAATTTTGGTTGATTTAATTGAGCGATAAGGGTAGGATTAGTTTCTTCAATATCTTTTTTAATAGAAGGTTTTTTAGGAAAGAAAGAGTAAGCAGCAATAGCACTCATGATGTTTAAAATAAATCCGGCTATACTGCGATGCCTGGTATGTTCTACCTGGCAAATATTTTTCAATTCATCATTAACGGTTTCAATCACAGATCGTTTGCGTAGCAATAATTTTTCTTCATTACTCAATGCTTTTTGTTTCATATTTCTTCTTACAGCCGTTATTAATTGTATGCCATCATCAAATAATAAATCGGCTAATGCTTTGTTGATATAACCCTTGTCGCCAAATACTTTTCCAAATATTTCTTTAGTCATACGCGTAATTATTTTAGCACTGTTGTCGCTTGTATTGCCCTGAGAGAGATAGAAAGAGAGAATTTCACCTTTGTCGTTAATGATTAAATGCAGTTTAAATCCAAAGAACCAGCCAACCGTTGATTTGCCCACTTTTGCCATCCCTTTAAAAACTTTATTTCGCTTAATTCTTTTGTTATGGCATACTCTTAAAACAGTAGAATCAATAAAACTGATACCGGTACATTCGCCTCTGCAACAGTAATGTAAAAACAACATAAAAGGTACTGCACACCGATGGCTCAGTTCTATAAAACGATTATAAGAAACAAGATCAGGAAAGCAATCTCTCAAATGATGGCAAACATAGCTGCAGTAAAAATGTTTGAAATTTCTAAACTGGCCACCATGAAAAGCAATTAAAATGGTGGTGACTTCAGAGTCGGATAAAGTAGTTTTTCTATTTCTTGTTTTAGTACCAATAGCAGGTGGCAAACTGTGTTTTTTGAATTCATTTTCAAAATGATTACAAAAATCATCAACTTTTACAAAAATTTCTGCAACTTTGTCCTTGAAAAGTGGAGTGCTCATAATTGACTTATTAAATTGATTGTCAACTATTTATAAAGCAATAATCATTCCACTTTTCTCCTTTTTCATAGCTGCTTTATACTGTACTCTTATCCCGAACTCAGGTTAATAAATCAATCACATTTTGTAAGCAGCAATGCGTTTGGGAAAAGTATATCATCCTCCAGATGAAAATGTATGTTGAGATCATCTTCAAGTTCCTTCATTTTTTCAAACAAGGCCTTATAAGAATTACAGGCATCAGAAGGTATGCCAAAATTATCGGTGACCTGGCGAAGCGCTTTCAGATACGTAAATGACTTTGCATGTCCATTTTGCAGCACTTTTATTTTCCCCTCTAACGATTGCGAAATGCAAGTAT